>DATHRD010000084.1:0-29717 GCA_035482045.1 Thermoanaerobaculia bacterium | reverse complement strand
TGCCTGGTGGACATCCAACCCGAGATAATGGATTGCCTCGTTTTTTTTCATGGCAGCCGTCCCTTCCTTTCGTTTGGTTTCTGGCGATTCCAAACTTATAGGAAGGGGCGTGCTTTCAACATGCGTCATCCTGAGACTGCCCCTTCGGCTGCGCTCAGGGCAGGCTCCGCCGCTGAGCGAGCGCAGCGAGCGAGTGCGGCGGAGGACGGCGAAGGATCTCCAGTTGCGCTGCCTGGGGCACAAACGCAAATGGGGTTTGTCGTTGATCTTCCTCACGAAAACCACAGTTTCGCTCCTGCCCCAGCCGGTGCCACTGGAGATCCTTCGCCGTCCTCCGCCGCTCTTCGCTCGCTCCGCTCACTCAGCGGCTGCGGCGGGCTCAGGATGACAAATTGCCTGTGGAGGCGGTTTTTTCACACCCTCATACAACCGACAACCGGCCTACTTCGCCCGCTCCAGATACCGGTTCTCGCTGGGGTCGACGATGATCTCTTCGCCTTCCGTCACGAACGGGGGGACGAGCACGGTCAGGCCATTCTCCAGCTTGGCGGGCTTGTATGACGCGGAGGCTGTCGCACCGCGAACCTGGGGCTCGGTCTCGGCGATGCGGACCCGGATCGTCTTCGGGAGCTCGATGCCGACCGGTTTCTCCTCGTAGAACTGCACCTGCAGCTTGACGCCGGGATTCAGCCAGGCCGCGGAATCGCCGAGGTCTTCCTCGGAGATCTCCACCTGCTCGTAGTTCTCCGTGTTCATGAAGTGGTGGGCATGCCCGTCGGAGTAGAGGTACTCCATCTCGTGCTGATTGATGTACGCCTGCGTGATCTCGTCCTGCGAGCGGAAGCGGTGCTCGAACTGGTTGCCCGTGCGCATGTTGCGCAGTTTGGCCTGCACCATGGCCCGGAGGTTCCCCGGGGTGTGATGATTGAACTCCATCACCTTGCAGAGATCGCCGTTGAAGACGATGACGATGCCTCTGCGGATGTCGTTAGCCTGCATGAAGTTGGTGAATCCTTTCGGTATCGCGGTCGCGGGGTCTCGGGGTGGCGCGGTCTCGCGGTGTTGGTTTTGCTGCCGTCCGCCAAACTGCGGGTGATGTGAGCGATATTCCTGTGTGGCGGGGTTCCCGGCGCGGTTGCGCGGTCTCGTGGTTGCGGGGTCTCGCAGTGGGGTTGCGCGGTTGCGGGGTCTCGCGGTTGACGTGTTGCATGGTTGCTGAGTTGCTGGGTTGCTAATACAGGAACCCAGCAACCATGCAACCCTGCAACCCCACCGCGAGACCCCGCAACCGCGAGACCGCGCAACCCCACTGCGAGACCCCGCAACCCGCGAGACCCCGCAACCCCGCTTTACAGCGTCGCGAAATCTCTGTATCACTCCTTCCGCCATGAAGCCTGCAAAGCAGAAGCGCCGAAAGCAGGCCGAAGCTCTCGCGCCGTCCCCTCCGCAACGTCCGGCAGCGTTCGTCATCGCGGCTCTTTCGGCCGCCGCCTTCGTCGTTCTCGCCCTCGGCAACATCAGAGCCACGTCGCCGACCACGGACGAGACCGTCCACCTCGTGGCCGGCCAGCGCGCTCTCGCGGCGCATGACTATCGTTTGAGTCCCGAGCATCCTCCCCTTCTGAAAATGATGGCCGCGATTCCGCTTCGATCGATGCGGGTCTGGCCCGACGAACGCGGCGGCTCCACCGATGGATCGAAGACGCTGGGCCTCCTCAATGAATCGTGGGCAATGGCGGTAACCAATCCCATGGCGGCGTGGTATTACGCGCACCATCTGCTCTATGGCGTGCGCGATGCGGCTCTGGAGCGCCTTGGAGCGGAGCCCTCCAGCGTCCCATCGACGGCCGCGCTGGCACCGGGCGATTTTCTGAACGACTCGGCGACGATGTTCCTTCGTGCACGAACAGTGATGTTGCTGTGCGGTGTCCTGCTGGCGGTGGCGATCTTCCTCTGGTCGATGGAGGCCTGGGGACCATGGGCGGCGGCCTTGTCGACGCTGCTTTTCTGTTTCGACCCGAATTTCATCGCCCACAGCGGTCTGGTGACAACGGATGCCGGGACGTCACTGCTGATCTTCGTCAGCGTATGGTTGTTCTGGCGGCTCTGCCGCACGTTCTCGTGGCCGAACGTGGCCGCATTCGCGCTCAGCTTTGGCCTGGCTCAGGCGGCAAAATTCTCGGCGCTGCTTCTCGTCCCCACGGTCATTGCGATCGCGCTGACGCAGGGTCGCCGCCAACTGCCACGGATCGCTCTGGCCATCGGCATCGCCTTCGTCAGCACGTACATCGTGCTCTGGGCCGCGTATGGGTTCCGCTTTTCGATGGCCGCCGACCCACAGCATGCGGCGTCGGAGGAAGCGGAGGCGCGTGCAACGCTGGCGCAGCGAGGGCTCGACGGTCCAGTCACCGATGGGCACCCGCCCATACGGCAGTTCGTCGAAGAGTCGGCCGTTCGACGCGCGCTTTCTGATGAGTATCCGAACGGTGCGCCGCCCGCCGAAGCGCGCCGCGCCCGAACTTCGACGCCCGTTGGCTTGCTGGGCCGGGCCATCATCTTCGCGGCCGGTAATCGACTCCTGCCTGAGGCGTACCTGTACGGGATGGCGATCCTGCAGGACAGCATGATCGTCCGCAACTCGTTCCTCCGCGGCGAATACTCGACCACCGGTTTCAGCGACTACTTTTTATGGACCTTTGCTTACAAGACGCCGCTCCCGGCGATCGCGGCGATCGTGGCCGGGCTTTTTGTCGCCGTTCGGCGCAAGCCCGCGGGGCTGCTTCCGTTTCTGCTCTGGCCGATCGCGATTTACTTCATCGTGTCGGTCCGGTCGGGCGTCAACATCGGCCACCGCCATATCCTGCCGATCTACCCGTTTCTTTATGTACTGTGCGGATCGCTGGCATCTCTTTGGGAAACGATGGAACCTCGCCGGCGCCTGATCGTCGCGGTCTGCGCAATCGCGTGGATCGCCACTGCAAGTCTCTTCGTGTTCGCGGGAGCACCCGCGCCGATGTGGTCGCGTCATCTCTCGTACATGAACGAACTGGCTGGAGGTCCGGATCGCGGGTTCGCGCGTCTTGTCGATTCAAATCTCGATTGGGGGCAGGACTTGCCGCGGCTTTCGGCGTGGTTGCGCGAACATCACGTTGAGGATCCCATCGACCTCGTTTACACGGGCACTGCGGATCCGCGATACTACGGAATTCGTCACCACAATCTTGCCCTCGGCTACTTTGCCGAGCCGGCCCTGGCGCCTGGTGACGTTCCGCCATCCCGCTACTTCGCCATCGGTGCCACGGCGTGGCAGGGCGCGACGCTCGCCGCCGACAGCCGTGACTACTGGCGTTCGTTCCTCGCGAGAAACGGAGCCACGCTCGAGGGCAAAGCCGGCTATTCGATGTTCATCTACCGTCTGAGGGAGCCGTCGAAGTAGCGGTAAACTCCGCGCCCTATGAACCGGATCATTTTGATTTCTCTCCTCGTTGCCGCCATTCTCGGCGTGGGCTGCCATCCCGCGGAACAACAATCCACCGGGGCCGCGAACGACATTCTCATCGGCGTCTACGCCGCGTCGAGCGGTTCCGAGGCTGCATTCGGACAGGCCACGGTGCAGGGTGAAAAGCTCGCCGCCGAGGAGATCAACAACAACGGCGGCGTCCTCGGCAGGAAGATCCGGCTGATCATCGAGGACGACCAGGGCAAGGCCGAAGAAGCGGCGTCCGTCGTCACCAAGCTCATCACGCGCGACAACGTGCTGGCCGTTCTCGGCGAGAACTCCTCGAATCAGTCGCTGGCCGCGGCTCCGATCTGCCAGGCCGCCAAGGTGCCCATGATCTCGCCGTCATCGACGAATCCGAGCGTCACGAAGAAGGGCGACTACATCTTCCGGGTCTGCTTCACCGATCCCTACCAGGGGAAAGCGATTGCCATGTTCGTGCGCAACAACCTGCAGGCCACGACCGCGGCCATCCTGCGCGACAACAAGAACGACTACTCGGTCGGTCTGGCCGAAGTCATCCGCAAAGAGTTCACCTCGCGCGGCGGCACGATCGTGGCCGAGCAGAGCTACAGCGGCGGCGACAGCGATTTCCGTCCGCAGCTCACGGCCATCAAGGCCGCCAATCCGCAGGTGCTCTTCATCCCCGGCTTCTATACCGAGGTCGGCCAGATCGCCATCCAGGCGCGCGACCTCGGCATCACCGTTCCGATGGTGGGCGGCGACGGCTGGGATTCGCCCACCGTCATCCAGATCGGCGGCAAGTCCGTCGACGGCTGCTATTTTTCGGATCATTATTTCGTCGGAGAGCCCCGGCCGGCGGTGAAGCGTTTCGTGGCCGAGATCCGCAGGCGCTCCGGCAAGGATCCCGACGCGAACTCGGCCCTCGGCTACGACGCGCTCTACACGCTGACGAACGCCATCAAGCGCGCCGGCTCGCTCGATCGAAAGGCCATCCGCGACCAGATCGCCGCCACGAAGAACTACCAGGGCGTCTCCGGCGTCATCACCATGGGCCCGGATCGCGATCCGATCAAGCCCGTGGCGATGATCAAGATCGACGGAGGGACGACGCACTTCGCGGGATGGATCCAGCCGTAGTGCGTTGTCGGCGCTGACGGGCACCTCCCGAGTGCGTTGATCCACCAATTCGGGAGCAAGCCGGAGGCGTACTCAACCACGCACCGGTGATACCGAAAACGATATGCGCAATCCCGTTATCCTGAGCGAGAGTTCAGGGTTTTTGGCCGTGCCGCCGATCTTTACAGGGGTGAGTTTCGCAAGGACCGGGCGTTTCTCTTTCATCGCCTCCATCAGCGGCTTAAACTTATCGACACCGCTATTGAAGGAAAGCCACCGATCGTCCTCGCCATCGCCCTTAAGCTGGATGTCGATTGTAATCTTTTGCTCATTGCCGACCTCTCCTTCATTGAGCGCCACGTTGGATACTTCGAGCCAGATTTCCGGGATCGTGTCTTTTCTAACCATAACCGTTCTCCCTTTCAAACCTCGGGAAGGGGTTCCCCGAGATTGCGCAATTCTTTCTCTGCTTCATAGGCACGAAGCAGGTAGCCCTGCTTGGTTGCTAGTATATATGCGTGGTGCAGATACGCTGTACCGAGCTTGAGGTTGTGCGCCCCGATCATTGCCTTGCCGAGTACAACCAATCCGGAGGAGCGGCGGAGGCCGAGCCACAACTCGTTTGCGATCATCAGCGACGCTACAGCGCGCTGCCGCGCCGTCTCCCAATCGCCCACCTCCAGCGCCAGCCGGGCGAGTTCACAAAGTAGATCAGCTTCCAGGCGCTTGATTCCGATTCTCCTCGCCTCAAGAAGTGCAGAATCGTATTCGAGTTGTGCTGCCAGGTAGTCCTTCCGCAAGCGCAGCAGGTGGCCCTTTACTATTCGCGTATAGGCGATCAAATCGAAATGCCTCCCTTCATAGGCGAAGGCGCTGCTCATGCGAGAGAGTGAGTCCGCACCATTTAGATCGCCAACCGACATTTTCAAGTTGGCGTGGTGATGCGCAAAGATGCTCCTTCCGCGAAGATTACGGCCTACCATGTGCAGTTGCTTCTCTGCCTCTCCGTACAGCCGGTCCGCCTCATCGGTGTTGCCGCGCAGATGTGTCAGTAATGCTTTGTATCCGGTTATCCGCCCAGCATACTCATCGTCGCCGTAGGAGCGGTTCGAGTCCTCGGTATCAGCGAGATACTCGCTTGCCATGTCGAGCCGCCCCATCTCGAGGAACACGCCGCACATGTCCAAGCGCGATTGCACGAGGTACTGGCCGCCGTCTTCGTAGCTATCTGTGACCAGATCAATCTCGTAACTGACTTCCCATACAGCATGTGCATCAGCCATCGAACCCTGTGCGTAAAAAGCTAGACCGAGATCGTTCCACAGCCACGCTAATTCGTCAGCAAATAATGGGCCATCTCTGTCCTCCTTACTCGCTGCATGACTGCGATCCATATAGTCCCACATCGAAGGAGAAACACGTTTGATGAGGTTTATCAGCGGGATAGCGAAGGACTCTATGTAATCGTCATAAGTCGTCCATCGAGCCACGCTATTGGCCTCCATTCGGGAGCGCACGACGCCAAAGGCACCGCGACACAACTGCCGTGCGCGAGCCGTTTCCGCTCCTTCGAGCGCCTTCACTGCCTCGTCGTGCATCGAGCTGAACATCTTGCGAATTTTCTCGACGCTTGGGTGGAAGCCCGGGTCGACAGGAGTGGCACCCGCGGTGAAACCCGAAAGGCTGAAATTCGGCACCGAGTCGAGTCTCTCGCTTTGTGAGTGATGAAACATGAAATTCCGTACCATTGGGTGGACTGTATATCCGGATGGAGCATCAATGCTGTCGGGGTCCGTACTCACGCGGAAGAGCAAACGTGCGTCCAGCAATGCCTGACGGTCGATCTCATTTGGCTCTCCATCAGCGCAAACATCCATCATCGCGTCAGTAACAGGACTCATGAAGATGGCAATTCGCGCGAGCAGTGCCTTTGCTCGGTCGCCGACGCGGTTCTGCACATCCTCGACGGACATGCGGATCATAGTGGTGAGGCGATGCGCAGGCGTCGCGTCAGAAAGCTTGCGCCGAAGGTCACGTAATCGCTCGGAGACATTTTGGTCGCCCTCGCCGCGAAGGAATGCAGCTGCCAATGCGAGCGCATAACTGTGACCATCACATAGCGAACAGATAGCAGCGAGATCATCGCCCGCCAGCAGCCCGGAGTGGATCATTGACCCGAAAACGGTTCCCTTGGCCAACTCCGACGTGGTGGTCCGGCGCATCGGGAATTCCTCGACAAGGGGTTTACCTTTCAAGGCGCTCGGCATCACGCGTGTCGTGAGGATGACCGTAGACCTTCCAGCGAGAGCGGCCTCGAGCAACTGTACTACAGCGCGGTTGGCGGATGTTCCTTCATCGCGGGAACCATGGCTCCGAAGCAGACGTTCGAACCCGTCGAACACGATGAGATGCGGTTCCGACAGGCATTCAGAGAACCGCTGGATACGCGTCTTTCGCGGCGACGGCTCATTGCCGAAGTAGACGAGTAGGCGTTCAAGCCCGGTGAGCCAGTCATCGGCATAGTAGGAACTCCAGAAGAAAATGCCGTCCACGCCGACGCCACGCCGGTTGGCACGGATGTCATTAATGAGATCGATGACGCGCCAGCTCTTGCCACTTCCGCCGTAACCATAGATGACGATTACTCGCTTGTGCCCGATGAGTGATGTAAGGTAAGCGAGCTCGCTTTCCGTCCGATCAGGCGCTAGGTCATCAGCATTGTCGCGCGCGACTGCGTAATGAAGATAAGGCTGTGGAGGATGCACTGGCACTGTGACCTTGCGAATTACAGGTTTGCGGATGAAATCATCACGAATCTCGAGCGAGCGGTTGCGGACTGCGATCAGTTTCTTGCAAAGCGCTCGCCCCCATTCCGAGGTCGTGACGGGCCTTTTTGTACTTCCGTCGCTGGGAGCATATGGGATGACATGCACGCGGTACCTGTCGTGCAGGAGATCGTCGCGGTCGCGATCGGCCAGGTCATCGCCGGAATTGGGAAGAAGTGCGAAGAGGCTTCTCGCGCGAGGCCGCTGTTGCGACGGATCTGTCGCATTTAAGATCCGCAAGGCATGTAACAGATCGTTGTCGCGCATGCTGAACCCGACGAAAAAGATCGGATTCGAACCGAACAGCAACTCCATGTTCTGTCGGAAGGCTTGGCCTTCCGGGCTGGCGCGGAAATACCACTTTTGGTAGTCTTGTTCCGTAATGACCATCGAGTCGCGCTCGTCGTAACGCCCGTGGCAATGAAATACGGTTGGTGTGCGGTCGCGCAGACCCAGCGGGAAGCTGCTCAATTGCAGCATGTAGGCGTCGTCCTGAGTGAATGAGTGACGCAAGTCCTTCGATACCTCCTGGGCAAACCCGTAGCCGGCAGGTTCCTCCGGGAAGTTGTGCGTGATTGCATATTCAAGCTCGAGATCGTAGTTCGTAGTGATGAATCGGTAGATTGGGAGTTTAAGAAGCGCTGCGTACGGGTTGACCTCTACCCCCAGCGGGGAGTTGATGGAGTGCTGACTGCCGAAGGTTTTCGTAAGGAAGTCGCCGTACGGATCGCCATGGCCATCAGAGTTAAGACTGTCCGAGATCCTCTGGCAGAAGCCAAGAATGGCCAGGAACTCGTCGGTTGCGAGAACGGCCCGCGTTTCTACCTGCGCAAGTCGCTGCGCGACCGCTGCATACCTTGTTTCACGACGCGATGCGAGCGCTGCCAGCATTGCCGCTGCTGCGCCGCGCGTGAGTCCGTCCCAGTCCGGATATCCGAGCGGGAGCGAACAGCCGGCGCCGACGAACGCGACGGTCGTTTTCATGTTCAGACATCGCGCAAGCATAACCATGCGCCGCTCGATGACCTCTTCGTAACCAGCCGTCGCTGGCAACGCGATGCGCTCAGCCCCGAACCCGACAATTCGGTTCATCTACCCCCCCTTTAGCTGAGGAGTGATCGGAGACGGCAACTTGCCACCTCCGAATGGAAAAAAACCGACGAGCGCGCCGGATCCGCCAGTTCCAAGCTGCCGGAAAGGCGCAAGCGACCGCTCCGTTCGGGTTGACTCGGAGTCTACCGAAGGCCTGTTCATGCCTTGTTCGAACGCGTCGTTACGAAGCTCACCACGCGTGACAACCGATCGTGGCCGAGCAGGGCTGCAGCGGCGGCGACAGCGATTTCCGGCCACAGCTCACGGCCATCAAGGCCGCCAATCCGCAGGTGCTCTTCATCCCCGGCTTCTATACCGAGGTCGGTCAGATCGCCATCCAGGCGCGCGACCTCGGCATCACCGTTCCGATGGTGGGCGGCGACGGCTGGGATTCGCCGACCGTCATCCAGATCGGCGGCAAGTCCGTCGATGGCTGCTATTTTTCGGATCATTACTTCGTCGGTGAGCCGCGTCCCGCGGTGAAGCGTTTCGTGGCCGAGATCCGCCGTCGTTCCGGCAAGGATCCCGATGCGAACTCCGCCCTCGGCTATGACGCGCTCTACACGCTAACGAACGCCATCAAGCGCGCCGGCTCGCTCGATCGAAAAGCCATCCGCGACCAGATCGCCGCCACGAAGAACTACCAGGGCGTCTCCGGCGTCATCACCATGGGCCCGGATCGCGATCCGATCAAGCCCGTGGCGATGATCAAGATCGACGGCGGGACGACGCACTTCGCGGGATGGATCCAGCCGTAGTGCGTTGTCGGCGCCGACGGGCACCTCCCGAGTGCGTCGATCCACCAATTCGGGAGTGTTAACTGACTCCGGGAGTCAATTCATTGCCTCCGGGAGTCAATTAATGGCCTCCCAGAGTCAATTGATGGCCTCCCAGAGTCAATTCAATTGCCTCTCAGAGTCAATTCATGGCCTCCCGGAGTCAATTAATTGCCTCTCAGAGTCAATTCAATTGCCTCCCAGAGTCAATTAATTGCCTCCCAGAGTCAATTTAATTGCCTCCCAGAGTCAATTCATGGTCTCCCAGAGTCAATTAATTGCCTCTCAGAGTCAATTCAATTGCCTCTCGAAGTCAATTCATGGACTCCGGAAGTCGACTCATGGACTATGGGTGTGCCCAGCTCCTCCCCGCGAACACGCGGCTGCGCGCTTGAGGAGCAGATCTCGCTCGCGGGCGTTGCGGGTGAGCGAGGCGGCGCGCTCCAGTTCCACCCGCGCCTCGTCGAGGCGTCCGAGCTTGACCAGGAAATCGCCGCGCACGCTCGGGAGCAGGTGGTAGCTCCGCAGCGACGGCTCCGAAGTCAGCGCATCGAGGAGATCGAGTCCCGCCGCGGGGCCGTGGGCCATCGAGACGGCCACCGCGCGGTTCAGCTCCACGACAGGGGAGGGAGAGATCCGCAGAAGATCGTCATAGAGCTCCGCGATGCGTTCCCAATCCGTTTCCGCCGCGGTGCGGGCGCGGGCATGGCAGGCGGTGATCGCTGCCTGCAACGCATACGGCCCCCGCGCGCCGCCGAGCTTCGCGGCGCGATCGAGCGCCGCAAGTCCGCGGTGGATGAGAAGGTGATCCCAGAGCCCGCGGTTCTGGTCGAGCAGCAGAATCGGCTCCCCCGACGGGCCGACGCGCGCGCGAGCCCGGGAAGCCTGGATCTCCATGAGCGCCACGAGACCGTGTACCTCGGGCTCCCTCGGAACGAGCTCCGCGACGATGCGGCCGAGGCGCAGGGCCTCCTCGCAGAGCGCCGGCCGCATCCAGTCGTCGCCTGCCGTCGCCGAGTAGCCTTCGTTGAAGATGAGGTAGATGACCTCCAGCACCGAGGCCAGCCGTGCTTCGATCTCGTCACCGCGTGGGACCTCGAACGGGACGTGCGCCTCGGCCAGCGTCCGCTTGGCCCTGACGATGCGCTGCGCCACCGTCGCTTCCGGGAGGAGATAGGCGCGCGCGATCTCCGCGGTGGTCAACCCACCGAGCAGGCGCAGCGTGAGCGCCGCCCGCGCCTCGGGGGAGAGCACCGGATGGCAGGCCGCGAACACGAGGCGCAGCAGGTCGTCGCCGACGTCGTCATCCATCGCAGCCTCGAAATCCGGAACGGTGCGCTCCTGCCTCGCTTCCAGCTCGCGCCCGATCTCCTCATGCTTGCGCTCGCGCATCTCCTGCCGGCGGAAGTGGTCGATGGCGCGATGCCTGGCCGCCGCCGTGAGCCAGGCACCCGGGTTGTCCGGGATGCCCGACTCCGGCCACTGTTCGAGCGCCGCGACGAGCGCGTCCTGGGCCAGTTCCTCGGCCAGTCCGACGTCGCGCACCATGCGCGCCAGCCCGGCGATGATGCGCGCCGACTCGATGTGCCAGACCGCGTCGATCGTGCGATGGGTGTCGGTAGCCGTCACGGCTACCGATCACACCATCTCGATCGCGCGGGCGCAAGGCCGGCACGGCCGGCGGCGTTGGTTGCCTACGGCGCGGCCACCATCCGAGTGGAACCGCATTGCGCAGTTTTTAGTCCGAGCGTCCTTCTCCCCACCGCGTTTTTCAGCGGTGGGGAGAAGGTGCCGAAGGCGGATGAGGGGCCGTTGGAGCTTGCCAAACAGTGGACTGGTTTCATGAAGGGGCGTGGGAAACTCATGAAAACAATTAACTTCAGCGCGAGAACCGCCCCCTCATCCGCCTGTCGGCACCTTCTCCCCCGCAAGAAACCGCGGGGGAGAAGGGCTCTCGACGGGGTACAGGGTGCCGACGATTCCAGTGAGAGTGTGAGAAATGCGACGCTACGCGGGTGCGAAGTCCGACATCTCGTGCAGCAGGCGAATCTCGCTCTCCCCTTCCCCCGCCACTTCGAGGAAGCGCTTGGTGAGCTCGATGGCCTCTTCCTTCGACTTTGTCTGGATGATGGCGAATCCGCCGATCAGCTCTTTCGACTCACTGAAGGGGCCGTCGGTGACGCTGATCTTCCCTCCCGAGAGGCGGACGCGCGCCCCCTTGGCGCTGGGCTGACATCCTTCGGTGCTGATCAGCGTGCCGGCCTTCATCATCTCTTCGATCAACGTCCCCATCCTGGCCATCTCGTCCTGCGTCGGGGGTGCGCCTTCGGGTTTGCTCGGTTTGTATAGACAGAGGTATCGCATCGTTTCATCTCCTGGGTTTTCGATTTGAGTGCTCTACGTTCAGTTCAAGCCGCCGGCTGAATCGGAACGGATCGCCATCGGCCGTAGGCCACGAATGTGGTGAGCAGTCCTACGACCAGCGGTGGGATGGCCGAGCCGAGGCCCAAGTAAACCGCGGTGATCACCGTCGCGCCGATCATGATGATCGTCAGTCCCGCGGCGGCCAGCGGAGTGAGGACGGGCCGGATGCGCAGGAGCGACGGCAGGATCAATCCGATCGCCCCGAGCACCTCGGCGACGCCGATGAAGCGCAGGAAGGCGCCGGGAAGCTGGATCTGTTTCGTCATCTCCGCGATCGGCAGGACGAGCTTCATACCGCCCGAGAGAAGAAAGATCAGCGCCAGCAGCACCTGAATCGTCCAGAGCAAAGCGTTCCTGAATCGCATCGGCATCTCCTCCTGACTACTGTTTCGCGTTTTCGGCCATCTGCGCGCCGAGGCGTTTCTCGGCGTCTCGCAGCTCAGGGGTGAGGGCAGGACCGAAATCGTCCGCCTCGAAGAGCTGGCGAATCTCGATCTCGGATTCTCCCAGCGTCGGCTGCGGGCAGCGCTTGACCCACTCGATGGCCTCTTCCTTCGACTTCACCTGCCAGATCCAGTAGCCGGCAATGAGCTCCTTGGTCTCGGAGAACGGTCCGTCGATCACCGTCCGTTTGTTCCCCGAGAATCGGACCCGCGCCCCCTTCGAGCTCGGCTGGAGCCCGTCGCCGGCCAGCATCACTCCTGCCTTCACGAGCTCTTCGTTGAACTTCATCATGTCTCCGAGGAGTTTCTCGCTGGGGAGTATCCCCGCCTCGGTGCTCTTGTCCGCCCTGACCAGAACCATGAATCGCATGTCGTATATCTCCTTTCTACTCAGGCGTCGAACGACGGGGATGGAAATCGACACGCCGGCAAAGTTTTTTTGCACATCGTTTGCCTAAAGGCTACATCACGAGCCGCGATAGCGGCCCAAGACGGTAGACAGGGGTGCGAGCGCTTTTTGCGAGCACCCCTGGTTCGGATGTCTATTGGGTCGTGCCGCGTCAGCGGCACCAGATCGTCAAACGAGGTGCGTCGCGATTTCCAGTGCCGCTGACGCGGCACCAAGACCAAGTACCTCGTTACCAGGGGTGCTCGCAAAAAGCGCGCGCACCCCTGGCTATCCTCTTTGCGCCGCTATCGCGGCGGGATGGACGGCGCGAAACGATCGAGCGAGCATGGTTGAGCCCATCGCCTGCACGCCCTCCTTCGCGGAGATAATGCCAGTGTGCTCAACCTTCGACGCTTCGCCCAGACATTCGCCCTGCTGGCCATTCTCACTGCGCCTGCGCTTGCACAGGAAGCGGCCCCGCCGGTTCAGGGCGAGCGCCACGTCTTCGTCGTCGATCGCTTCACGTTCGAGAGCGGCGCAACCGTGCCGAACGTACAGGTGGTCTACGGGACGTACGGCCACCTGAGCGCGAACCGCGACAATGTCATCCTGCTGCCGTCACACTATCTGGCGGACTTTCACGGGTATGAGCCGTGGATCGGGCCGGGGAAGGCGCTCGATCCGGCGAAGTCGTTCCTCGTGGCCACGGAGCTCTTCGGCAACGGTCACTCCTCGTCGCCGAGCAATACGCCCGAACCGTTCCACGGTCCGCGGTTTCCGGTGGCCACGATCAGGGACAACGTGGAGGCGGTACATCAACTCCTGCTCAGCCTCGGCATTACGCACCTCCGCGCCGTGGCCGGCTTCTCCATGGGTGCGGAGCAGGCCTTCCAGTGGGCCGTCAGCTATCCCGACTTCATGGACCGGATCGTGGCTACGTCCGGCACCGCGAAGTGCTGGCCGCATGGTGTGGTCCGGCTCGAGGCACAGATCGCCGCGATCGCGCTCGATCCCGCCTTCAAGGGAGGCGACTACACGGTCCAGCCCAAACAGGGAGTCGAGCTTTTCGGGCTGATCTGGACCGGCTGGCTCTTCTCGCAGGAGTGGTGGCGGAAGGAGCTCTGGCATGAAATGACACCGCCGGGGACGACCTTCGACACGTTTCTCTCCACGATGCGGAAAGACTTCATCCCCGGCGCCGACGCGAACGATCTGATCCTGCAGGCTCGCACCTGGGAGCGGCACGATGTCGGCGCCACGAAGGGGTTCGACGGCGATGTCGAGAAGGCGCTCGCCTCGATCAAGGTCCCGGTGCTCTACATGCCGTCGGAGACCGATCTCTACTTCCCGGTTACCGACGCCCGCTACGAAGCGCGCTTCATCCCGCACGTGACCCTGACGCCGGTTCCGTCTCTCTGGGGTCACCCGGCAGGAATCGGGATCTCCGCCGACGACAGGGAGTTCGTCAACCAGAAGATCGCGGCGTTTCTGGCGCCGTGAGCGGTTGCGTGGTTTCGGGGTCGCGCAGTCGCGGGTTCACTTCCTTAAGGAAAGCGCTCGCGGCCGGAGCGCTGGCGTCCTCGCCGGCTGGCTCGGCGGCGTCCCGCCGCCGAGGCGCCGAGACGGCGACGCCGGTTCCGGCGCGTTGGGCTGCGGCGAGCGGTTCACTCTCGCTCTTCCGCGAACGCTTTCGCGAGTGCGCGGTCGAAGGTCTGGATCGATCCTGCATTTCGTCGCCGGCAGCAGGCGAGGTGAATCAAATCACGCGAGCCCAATTCTGGATGTCGGGCTAGAAGCATTCGCGCGGTACGAACATCTTCCGCTTCGATCGGCCAGATCTCAGCGACGCTCGACTCGACGAGCAGCAGAGCCGCATCGAGTGTGTCCAGACGTCCGGCTGGCAGGTACGCGTGAACCAACTCCTGCATTACCTCGGCGGATGTGACGAACGGCTCTCCGCGCCCGATCGATTGAAGAAAGAACCTCCGCGCACGCTCGCGGAGCGGGTGTTCCCTCCCCACCGCATATATGAAGACGTTCGTATCGACGAAGATCACGTATGCGACCGGCCAGTTTCGCGAGACGCTTCCATGGCCTTCAGATGTTCCTGCCAGTCCGGCTCGCGCCCTTTTTCGCGAAGACTGCAGGCTTTGAAGAATCGTCTGAGGTCAGCAGCAGAAGAGATTCTTGCGGCCGCCTTCGCCGCTTCGAGCCGTTCGAGCGCGCTCTCACGCAGCCAGCCGCTCAGCGACTTCCCTTCCTGCTCCGCCATTCGACGGAACGCTTCCCGCTCCGTCTCCTCGACGAGAACCTGTACGCGAACGATGCTGTTGTGTGCGTTGGCCGTCATTACACACCAATTCTACACACATTCCTGAACCCCTACACCTCCAACTTATCGTTCTTCCTCGCCACGATCTGGTACAGCGCCGGCATCAGGAACACGCTGATCAGCAGGCGCGAGAACAGGCCGCCTACGATCACCAGCGCGAACGGCCGTTGCGTGTCGGAGCCGATGCCGGTTGATAGCGCAGCAGGGAGGAGGCCGAATGCGGCGACCAGGGCGGTCATCATGATCGGGCGTAGCCGCATGATGGCAGCCTCGCGGTTAGCCTCGGGGATTCCGAGTCCGTCGCGGCGCAGCTCGTTCGCGTAGGAGATGAAGATGACCGCTGTTTGCACGGATACACCGAACAGCGCGATGAAGCCGATGCCGGACGAAACGGAGAACGGCGTCCCGGTGAGTTTCAACGCCAGCAGACCGCCGACGGGATCGGACAGCAGCACGGCCAGCACGGTGATCATCGGGAACTTGATGTTCGAGTAGAGCATGAACAGCAGCAGGAAGATGAGCATGATCGCCGCGGGCACGATGATTTGAAGCTGCTTGCGCGACGTGGTGTAGTTCTCGTACTCGCCGCCCCACTCCATCCGGTAGCCGGTCGGAACCGTCACGGCTTTCGCGACCTGCCGTTGCGCGTCCTCGACCGCCCCAGCCAGATCGCGGTTCTTGATCGAGTACTGCACGCCGATGAAGCGCTCGTTGTTCTCGCGATAGATGTACGAGGCCCCGCTGGCCTCGCGGATGTCGGCGAGCTCTTTGAGCGGAATCTGCTGTCCGCCGGGAGTGGCCACGAGGATGTTGCGAATCGCATCGGGCGTCTGCCGGTACTGAGGCTGTAAACGCACCACGAGATCGAACAGTCGTTCACCCTGCAGGACCTGCGTGGCGGCCGCGCCGCCCACGGCCGCTTCGATGAGGCCGTTGATGTCGGCGACGTTGAGGCCGTAGCGCGCGATCTTCTCGCGGTCGGGCGTGACGGTGAGGCTCGGTTGTCCGAGCTCTCGTACGACCGAGATCTCGTCGATGCCGCGCACCTTCTGCAGAACGGCCTTGATGGCGTTGGCCCGTTGTTCCAGGATGTTGAGATCGGGACCGAAGATCTTCACCGCCAGCGAGCTCTTGAGACCGGTCTCCGCCTCGTCGACGGCGTCTTCCGCCGGCTGCGTGTAGTTGAAGACGATGCCCGGGAATGCCTCCAGCTTCTTGCCGATGGCCTCGATCAGCTCTTTCTTCGTTCGGATCGGGCCGGTCCATTGATCGTACGGTTTCAGTCCTACGAAGAACTCGTCGTTGAAGAAGCCGGTCGGATCGGTGCCGTCGTCAGGCCGTCCCAGCTCCGAGGCCACAACCGTGACCTGGGGGAAAGACCGGAGGATGGCCCGGACCTGCGGCGAGATCTTCGAGGCCTCCTCGAACGAGATCGTCGACGGCATCGTGGCGCGCACCCAGAGCGAGCCTTCGTCGAGGTGCGGCATGAACTCGGCGCCGATCGACGGAATGAGAAGAAGCGACGTCGCAAGGATGACCACGGACGCAATCGTCACGATCCACGGATGCCTGAGCGAGGCGTCGAGACCAACCGTGTAGATCTGGCGGATCTTTTCGAAGATGACGTTGTGCCGTTCACGCACGCCGCGCCGCAGGATCCAGGCACAGAGCACCGGCAGGAGCGTCAGCGCGATCAGCAGGGCGCCGGCCAGAGCGAAGATCATCGTGTCCGCCATCGGCTTGAACAACTCGCCCGACGGTCCGGCCAGCGCGTAGATCGGCAGGAAGCCTGCCACGATCACGGCCACCGCGTAGAAAATCGGCCGGTCGACCTCCGCGGCCGCCAGAACGACGACCCTGGACACCGGGAGGGGCTCCTTGCTCTCGCTGTTCAGCGCCAGTCGCCGGAAGATGTTCTCCACCATGACTACCGCGCCGTCGACAAGGATGCCGAAGTCGATTGCTCCGATCGACAGCAGGTTGGCCGGCACGTGTTTGAGGTCGAGGCAGATGAACGCGAAGAGGAGCGACAGCGGGATGGTCACCGCCACGATCAGGCCGGTGCGGATGTCATAGAGAAAGAAGATCAGGATGACCACCACGAGGAGCATGCCGCGAAGGAGGTTGTCTTCGACGGTGCGCGTGGTGAGCGCGATCAGATCGCGGCGGTCGTAGAAGGGATGGACCTTCACGTCCGGTGGGAGGATGGAGTGATTGAGCTCCGCGGTCTTCTTCTCCAGGCGGTCGAGGACGACCTGGGCCTGCTCGCCTTTGCGGAGCAGGATCACCCCTTCCACCGCCTCGTCGTGCTCGTTGAATCCGAATTGCCCAAGACGAGGAGCGGAGCCGATGGCGACGGTGCCGACGTCTTTGACCAGAACCGGCGTGCCGTTGTGGACGGCCACGACGACGTTGCCGATGTCCTCCGGCTTCTCCAGCCGCCCCAGTCCGCGCACGTAGTAGAACTGGCCGCCCTGCGAGTAGAAGCCGCCTCCGGCGTTGCTGTTGTTCGCGCTCAGGGACTGGACGATCAGCGGTACCGACAGTCCGACCGCGGCCACTTTGGCAGGATCGAGCAGCACCTGGTACTGCATCGTCGGACCGCCGAGGCCGGAGTCGTCGGCCACGCCGGGAACAGCCTTGTACTGACGCTCGACGACCCAGTCTTCGAGCGTCTTCAGCTCCGTAGGCGAGCGGTCGGGGCTTTCGAGAACGTAGCGGAAGACCAGCCCCGAGGGCGAGAAAAGAGGAGCGATGCTGGGTGCCACTCCGTCCGGCAGTGATGCATCGCCGAGGCGCTCGAAGGCCTGCTGGCGTGCGAAGTAGCTGTCCGTGCCGGTATCGAACGTCAGGCGCACGTCGGACAGACCGTAGAGCGAGATGGAGCGGATGACGGTCATGTTCGGGATGCCGTTCATCTCCACTTCCAGCGGCACAGTGATCAGCCGCTCCACCTCCTCGGCGGCGTGCCCCTGCCACTGCGTGATGATCTCGACCTGGGGAGGGGAGAGATCGGGATAGGCGTCGACCGGCAGCCGGCGGAATGAATACGCGCCGCCGAAGACCAGCAGGATGGCGAAGAAGAGGATGAGGAAACGCTGGCGCAGCGAGCCGGCTACGACCTTGTTGATGACCGAGGTCGCCGTCCGCTCCCGCGCGTCGTTCCCGTTTTCGTTGACGCTTTCCGGTTCGGGGTTGCTCATGAGTGTTCCTCGTTCTGGAGGAACAGCCCCCCTTCAACGACGATCGTCTCGCCCGCGGTGAGGCCCGAGCGGATCTCCTGCCGGTCGCCGAGGCGCGAGGCGAGATCGACGCGGCGGCGCTCGAACGTCCCGTCGGGCTTCGTCACGAACACGAACGGAAGGTTCTCGTCGTCGCGCAGCACCGAGGAGACCGGGACCAGAATCCCTTTCACCGGCACCTGCGAGTGCAGTTGCACGCGCACGTAGAGATCGCGCTTCAGAACCTCTCCGGGATTCGGCACATCGAGGCGCACCGAGACGGCGCGGGTGTTCGGATCGACGAGCGCGGCGATGTAGTCAACGCGGCCGGTCAACGTCTGGCCGGAACCGGTGATGATGTCGGCGGTGTCGCCTGCGCGCACCGAAGGAAGATCGGCCTCGAAGACGTTGGCCATGACCCAGACGCTGGAGAGGTCGGCCACGGTGAACGTAGGCGTCGTCGCGGCCTGGAGCAGTTGTCCGGGAGAGACCAGCTTCTCGACGACCGTGCCGCTGATGGGCGAACGGATCACGCCGCCGAGGTTCTCGACCGGTTTGTTCTCTTCGATTTCGCCGATCGTCTTCGCGTCGACACCGAGCGCGACGAGCTGTTGCACGGCGGCGTCGCGATCGGCCTCCGCGTTGATGGCGTCAGTCTGTGCCTGTTCCAGGTCGCGGCGCGCGATCGCGTCGTTCTTGAACAGTTGCTCGTCGAGCGTGGCGATCCGCCGTGTGTTTCGCGCGGTGGCCTCGGCTTTCCGGAGCGCGCTGATGTCCGCCGCGAAATCGGGCGATGCCACGAGCGCCAGCGCTTCACCGCGGCTGACGCGGCTGCCGATGTTGACCAGGATGCGTGACAGCGGTCCCGAGATCGGCGACAGCACCTGCGTCGACTTGTTCTGGTTGAAAGCCACCGTGCCGGTCGTGTCGATCGTTCTCTGGAAGGTCTGCAGCGCGACGACCTCGGTGTGGACGTTCCGCAGTGCATGCGTGCCGGCGGGTTTGGCGGAGGTGTCGGTGTTCTCCGTGGCGGCGTTCTGGCAACCGGCGGTGACCAGGATGAGAACGGAGAGCAGCGCGGCCGAGCATAGGTTCAGCGTTTTCATGGATGTTGTTCTCCTGGCGTTGGCGGCGGCAGAGGGGCGCCGACGGCAAGCTCGAGTGCGGCCAGCGCGTCGTTCGCCGCGCCGAGGGCGTCGACGTACTGGCTCTCGGCCGCGAGCAGCGTCCGTTTGGCGTCGAGAAGGTCGAGCGCGGAAGAGCCTCCCAGACCATAACTGACGGAGGCGACGCGGTAGACCTCGCGGGCCTCGGGTAGAAGGTGATCGCGGATGAAGACCGCCTGCCGCAGCGCGGTGGAGGAGTTCGTGTAGGCGGTCTGCACGTCCAGACTCACCTGCGCGTGGATGTCGGCGAGGTTGGCGCTGAGCTCCTCTTCATGATGGATGGCCGCCGCGACCTCGCCGCGCTGGTGCTGCCAGAAGAAGATCGGCACGCCGAAGCCGATGGACGTCGTGAACGTCGTCGGCGACCCGTCGGAAGCGTTGCGCGTGACGCTGAGGTTGACGTCCGGCTGCCAGAACTCGTGCGCCAGCGTCGTGGCCTTCTTCGCTCCCTCCTGTTGGGCCAGGAGGCTGGCGATCTCCGGCCGCGACGACTCGGCGACCTTCTCCAGCTCCTCGACCGCCGCGATCGAGCCCGGCACCTCGAGCGTGTCGGTGGTTTCCAGCGGCGCGCCGCCGGACCTGCCCATGATGCGGTTCAGCGACGCGCGGGCGGCGGCGGTGGCGCGTTCGTTCGCGAAGAGATCGGTCTCCGACTGGGCCAGGTCGGTCTCCGCCTTCACGACGTCGACGCGTGCCACCGTCCCGGCGAGGAAGCGCGCCTTGGTCTTTTCGACGAAGTCGGACGCGAGCTGCTTGCTCTGCTCCAGGTCTTCGCGGTGCCGCAGCGCCACGAGGATGGCGTCGTAAGACTGCGCGGCCTGCGAGGCCACCTGCTGGCGCAGCAGCGTCACGTTGAATTCCGCCGCGCGCAGGCTGGCGGTGGCCACATCGCGCCGCAAACCGCGTTTGCCCGGAAAGGGAATGGTCACCCCGAAGCCCTGGTCGTTGCCGGTGGCGGACGACGGGTTGATGATGTGCGACTGTCCCGTCACGTCCGCGACGAAGGTTGGATCGGCGAACGCGGCGGCGGTGACGACGCCCGCGCGCGCCTCTTCCACCTGGGCGCGTGCCGCGGCCAGGTTGGGATTGCGCGAGAGGGCCTCGTCGATGGCCTGTTGCCTTGAGAGGCTCAGCGCTTGGGGGCTCTGCGCGGAGGCCGCCGCGGCGATGGCGAGCAGGGCAACAGCCAGGATCCGGGACCGATTCAATAATGGTTGTTCACCACGATGTGGTGTCATGAAACTCCTCGCGAGGTCGTCTTCGATGAAACGAGAGACGGCAACTACGCGGCGGGAGGGGCGCGCGAGGCGAGGGGGCGTGTGCCGCTGAGGGACTGCTGGAGCGGCGCGACGGCGATGACGAGATCGGCGACCGTGGCGGGGGCGGCTATGGTGACGCGGGCGACGGTGATCTGATGTGCCGCCACCGCGCAGATGGCGCAGACGTTCGAGCTGGCGATGCCGTCGCTCTCGCTTCCGTTACCCGCGAACGGATGCGTATGCACCACCGGCTCGACGATGAAGATCATCGCCAGGAGCAGGAGCAACGCCAACTTCACGAATCGCATACGTCTCAGAACCCTCGCCAATCGGGCTGAGTCATATGATATTCCACCGGTGGATGCAAAACGGCCACTCGTTGCAGAAAAGCGACCGTTCACCGGTCTCGCGTTGCCAGCGGCTACCGTGACGCCATCATCGGCTGGCATGCCTCTGCATAATCTCCCCGCGCTCGCGTACCTGGTCGGCGTCCTGACCGGAGCCTCGCTCGATTGGATCCTCTTTGCCATGCTTCGGCGGCGGTGCGTGAGCGACGACCGCCAGCAGGTGGTTCGGCAATCTCGGGCGCACCTGAACCGCGAAGGCGATAAAGCAATTTTGGTAACAGCGAAAAGGAAAATCGCTTCTGCGAGAGGCGAACCGCCCTGGCGAAAGACACCTTTGCGCTCCATTCGAAGCAAAATGTGCTCTTTTCAAGCGCGATTAGGCTCGAGAACACCTGGTTTGCACGACACCAAGAGCAAATTCTCCTCCTTCATAGGGCCATGGCCCTATGCGACAACAGATTCTGCTTCCGAGGGAGGGCAAACGTGCCAACGCACAGCAGTTCTTGCTTCCGAGGAAGGGCAACGCGCTAACTTGCAGCAGTTTTGTTTGCATCGGACCCTCCCCAGGCTTGCGCAAGGCACGTTCCTCCAGGCACCGAGCAATCATCTGCGCTCTCATGGCCGTCCTGAACCGCTGCGTGTCATCCAGCCGTGAGAGCTGGCGTAGTTGCGCAACGAACACACCGCACCGCGTCTCGTCGAGCGCGCTTCGATGGTCTGCTCTTGCCGTACTCTGTAAACTACCTCCTCGCTTCTGAGTGGCGCGGCCTCCCCGCAAACGGAGGAGTACATGCGCAAGTTCTTTGGTGCCTTGGCAGTCGTGTCCGTTCTGGCCATCTCGATGCCCGTACAAGCAGCTCCGCAGCGCGACGACGGGTGTTTCGGCATCGTCCATCAGATCCTCGTGAAATTCCGCAATAGCGTCGTTCGCGCGTTGGATGAAATGGGTACGCCGAAGCCGTAAGTGCCGGAGCGGCAGGCGGTGAGGGCGCGGAGGCTACGCGACGGTAGCCTTCGCCCTTCTTCACATCACCAGTGTGTTAGGTGGTGCAAATAGCACGGCGCGACCTGATTCGGCGCTGGCGATGTAGCTCCGCACATACTTCGCAAGCTCAGCCGTAACCGACCGCCTGAGCGCCATCTGCCGGAGGTGCTCAAGGGCCTCGGCCGTGCAGCGCCGGCTTCGATTCGGTTCGCGCTCATCGAGGGAGATTGACATCGCGGCGATCGACTCACAGAGATCGGTCACGTCGGACACCGGATCGCCTTCGAGGATCAGAGCGACGATATCGAGCCGGACCCTTACCCATTCATCGAGAAGCCGTGCCTCCAGGAATGATCTGGCCACGGTATGCAACGCAGCGATCGCTGCGTCGAGCGATCCGTCAATGGCATCGGCGCGCCCCGATAGCCATTCGAGCCGCAGAAGCTCCGCGGCGAGAAGTTGCTGCGTGAAGATGCGGCGCGCTGACGCGATCCTCTCCCGCGCCTCGACTTGATGCCCAAGGTCGACGAGGCAGGTTGCGATGCACTGATCGGCAAACGCCACATCGAGCGCATCCGCGCCCTCCGCGGCCACGAACCCCTCACGTGCTGATCGGAAGAGCGCCAGCGCGCCGAATGCATCGCCACCACGCCGGCGTGAGCTCGCCCGGACAAATGTTGCGAGGGCGAACCGTCGCGGATCGCGCCCATCAAAATCGCGCTCACACGCCACTGCCAGCGCTTCCGCTTCGTCGAGGCGGCAGACATTTGAATCTGCAAACAGCATCGCTCGACACAGTCGCAGGATTGCGAGTTGAAGCTTGGGTTCATCCGTCGCTGGGGCAATCGATTCGGCGACGCCCAGCACCCTCAATGATGCCCCGTACATCCTGGCGCCACGCAGATGGGTCGAATGTTCTTTCAGCACCTCGACGACCCGCTCGGGCGAAAGATCACCGCGGGCGTACATTTTCTCGGCGATCGACGCGGCGGCATCCGCGTAGTCGACGGCCCGGCGTACATCTGCTGCGGCCGAAACGGCGTCCGCACGTTTCAACAGGTAGGCGATGACATCATCGTGCTGCATCGAAGGATCGCCGGCTGCGACGGTCGACCAGCGATGCACGGGCAGTCGCGTCAAAATCTCTTCGGTGTTGCGTTCGATGCTGCGCTCAACCGCATCCGGATCTTCATCGAAGGCGATATCCAACTTCTTCGCGACACCGATGACGCGCAGGCATTCCGGACACTCCTGCGCGTGCAGCAGCGCCTCGCTCGCCGCGACCAGCTCCTCCCTGGTCATGTTGGCCCCATTGCTGAAAAAGGCGGCGATCACGGCCTGGAGTTCCGGACAGCGACCACTCGCCGTCATCGCCGAGCTCCGCCCCGCCTGGAGCGGCGCACTTGCCGTGCTCGCATTGCCGCGATCATCGCCTTCAGATCCGCATCGGGCAGTTCCAGCGCCAGCGCGATCGCCTCCCGCTGAACGAGCGTCTTCGCGTCGCGCGCGACCGCCTCTCCGAGCCGCCGTGCATCGAGTTGCGAAGGCGTAACACCCAACGCCGCCGCAAGACTGTCCATCGTCTCGTCCGATGGCTGATGCTTTCCGCGCTCGATATCGGAGACGGTCTGCGCGTGGATGCCAGCAAGATTCGCGAGATGTTGCTGCGTCATCTGCCGCTCACTGCGGAACTGGCGAATGAGGGCCCCGACGTCCGGTGGGTCGGGCGTTTGCGGCGACATCGCAGATGAGCCTACCATGGCGCAGCAGAGTCTACGCGGACGCACTTACCGAACGCAACCCTCAGGTAAGTGCTATTGCGCATTTTATGCTTAGTGCTTACAATCCCACTCGTGCGATCACTCGGACTACCAGCAAGCCTTTCGGGTGGCCGCGCGCCGCCGCTCTCCACCAGAGATATGCAGGTCGCGCCACGTCGCTTGCGACGAGCAACGTGGCGCGCCTGCGGGGTTGGCCGGCACGTCCCGGTTGCTTCTGAAGGGCGCCCTCCCGCTGTTGATGGTGGTTGGACGTTGCACCGGGCCGCGCGGACTTCCGGAATTCTACACTCCATCCAACGAAATACACCACGCGGTCGCCCAAGGCCGTTATGCGAATACGGAATGATTGACCAGATACGTTCTCTCCCCGCTCACAGCCGCGAGGTCCCGAGCTCGCGTACGCAACCGACCGGCGGCGATCAGGTCATCGCCATCACGAGGCTCGAGCGGTTCATCGTCGCGCGTGGACTCCGCCCTGCGCGGGTCGGAAGGGCATGTGGGGTGTGCCGAGCGCGGCTCCAGTTGTGGCGTATCGGGAAAGCGTGGCCGATGCTGTCGAGTATCCGCAAGCTCGTTCGCGGCATGCGTCTCGTGACGAATGATCCCACGGTCACCGCAAACGACCTTTTTCCGCTGGATGACGATGAATAGACGCCCGCCACGCTCGCAGGGGAACACGCGCCTCGATCGGTTTCTGACTGCCAGGAGGATCGCGAGGGTAAGGTTTGCCAAGGCGACCGGCTATAGCATGCAGCAGGTGCAGCGGGTGCGTTTCGGCGACGCAGAGCCCACCGCAAAGTCCATTCCTCGCTTCGTCAAAGCCGCTCGCCTTCTGGCAAACGATCCGTCGGTTACAGCCAACGACTTGTTTCCGTTAGACGACGATGACAGTCCGCAATAAGAAACCGCGCACGCCCCTGGAAGCCGCGTTTATCCGGTACGGGATCGAGGTAGTGGCCGTCGCACGCCTCGCTGGGACCAATAGGATGCGCATCAACCGGCTTCAGCGCGGCATTGCTCCGGCGCGCCGGCCTATCCGAGAGCGCCTCCTGAAGGTGGTTCGCTATCTCGCCGAGGATGAATCGATCACCGAAGCCGATCTGTTTCCCGCTGAGGGGTAAACCACGTGGACATGGTCTGACGTGTGGCGGAACGACCCATATTACAGCCTCTCTCGACCGGTACTGTGTTGGCATTTCAGGTAACAACTATGCAGTACTTATTGACAACCGTCCTTCCGGTCCACTAAGGTGTCGCACTTGAAAGGGAGACTGTTACACGATGGCAACCTTTAGGCGACTCCGAGGACCGCCTCATACCCGATCAATCGGGCACCACCGTGCGGCTCCAGTTCCGCCAGCTCCGCCACACTCATCGAACGTGCGTCTTCTCACGAGAGTGGAGCCGCACTCACGGACGACCTCTTAACAACGCTGCGAAATGACAGAGGGAGAGTTATGAAACACATCAAGATACTGTTGCTCGCCGTTACTGCCGCGGCACTTCTCGCAGTTCCTTGCGCCGCCCAGGATTTAGCCTTCAATGCGGACTTCAGCATCGGCACGTCGTGGGGCGGTTCAGGGTCTTGCCTCAACGACTATAACAATTGTTTGCGAGGCTGCGGGCCAGTCGACAGTTTTGCGGCAGCTGGCTGCAAGGCGGACTGCTGGGTGTCATATTATGACTGCGTCCTGGCCTCCGCGATCAGTTAACCCGAAGCCCCGAACGAATGAATAAACCAACGAGTGGCGCGGCGGCGGTTGTTCTGGCAATCGCCGTCGCCTTCGGCGCGGCTGCAGTCGATTTCAAGGACGCATTTCGCACAAGGAAGATGTCATATTTGATGACGCCAGTCGGCGAAATCTATGCGATTGACCCCCAGCATCCTTTGCATCGAGCCTTCCTTTTCCATTACGCCAATAACCTGCCGTATCGCTGGTCACGAACCCCCTTGGGTTTCGTGCGCTGGAACTCGGGATGGCTCGTGGCGGATGGATCTAACTATCTCACCCATTTTCGCGATGACGGCCTGTTCGATGCACTTGTCGAGTTGCCAGTTCGTGTCGTAAAGGTCGCCGCGACCGACGACGCGGTCTGGGCTGTGAGCCTTATCGCCACGAACTCAGCGGTGCAGTTGTGGCGCAGCACGGATGGTCACTCCTTCGCTCCGTACATGGGCGGAACTTCCCCGGTACGATTCACCTCCCTCGCCAACAGCCTGCTGATATTAACAGCCTCTCCCGAGGGAGACGTTTACGTTGCATCAATCATCGGCCCGCCGATTGTCCACCGGGTGTGGCCGCCGGATCGGCGTTCGGAAATCAGGATCGCCTACTCACGGTCGAAGATGCGAGCTGGAATGGAGGAGATCTACGGCGCGGTGGACGACGTCACGGAATACTCCCTGCCGCTTCGCGACATTCTCCCTCTGCCGGATGGTGGCTTCGCAGTTTTGCGCAATCGCGAAGATGTTCGCGGAGCCACGGGGAAACTCGAATTGTTGAAAGGCCGACGGGCCGATCGATACGACCGGGCAGGGCATCAGACCGCCACGGCGGTGTTTGCGCGGTCGGTGCATTGGCTGACCGAGGTTACCAGGAGTAAGGTGATCGGTGTCAGCAACGCCGGCGATGTCGTCGTTGCAGCCTGGGGGAAGCCGGTTCCGGAAGAGATTGTCGTACCATGAACGAAATCCGAGGGCGCATATCGCGTTTCCAGTACGTGCACGTCGTCGGAGCGGGCAACACCTGGTTTGTTCCTGTGTTTCTCGCCTTCGCGGCGGGGATTATCTATCTTCGCTCGAACGGCGAGCATACATCTGCCGGTTACTTCTTTCTATGCCTCGTTCCACTCGCCACGGGCACGGGACTCCTCAGTGCTGCGCGCCGGGGAGAACTCGATCTCTTGTTCGGGGCGGGAGAATCCCGATCGAGACTATGGTGGTTCGCGCTCGGCTACGCGTGGGGTGTCCCGTCGCTCATGGCGATCGTCGTCATGTGGCTCTGCGGGCAGTGGCACCTAGCCGATACACTTCTTCGAGTAGTCGCTGTGCTCCTGTTCACGGGCGGTGTGTCCTTTAGTGCTGGCCTTGTGGAGACGCGATACTTTGCGGGTGTTCTCTGGCTATTATCACGGTTTGTATTCGTGCTCGCGCCTGGAGGGATGGCGATCCTTCGACAGGTCGAGAGTGGGAACAGCCTCCCGAAACCGCCGGCCTTGGCGTTGGCCGTTCTCGCAGCGCCTGAGAGTGCTACCAGTCAGCATATGCCTCTTTCCTATCTGATCGGTGCCGCGCTGGTGGGGCTAAGCGCTCTTCTGGTTTCGCACATCTGGTTCGCAAGGGCCGACTTAGGAGGAAAGCGCTCTTGAGCAGCATCGTTCCCATGTTGGAGCTGAGCCTCATTCGCAAGAGCTACGGGGACAACGAAGTTCTGCGTGGCTTCAGCGGCACGTTCTCTGCCGGCCGGATCGCCGCGCTCGTTGGTCCGAACGGCGCGGGCAAGACGACGTTGCTGCGAATCAGTGCCGGACTCCAGCGCGCTGACTCGGGACTGATCCGAAGCGGTCGTGCTCTGTACTACGGTGGGTTCGACCTGCTGCCGGTGAAGGGGAGCGTTGATCAGTTGCGGAGAGGTCTCGGCCTGCCTCCTGCATCGAAAGGAGGGCGCAAGCTCTCACGGCTCTCACGCGGCGAACTGCACCGCGTCGGTCTCGACATCGCGTTAGACCTTGTTCCCGATGTCCTGCTGCTGGACGAGCCATGGACGGCATTGGAGCCGGACGCTCGCGACACGCTCAACATTGAGTTACGTGCCCACGCCCCGAATCGAGTCGTCATCTGTTCCAGTCACGACCTCGACGAAGTAGCTCGCGTGGCCGACGATGTGGTTTTTCTCGCTGGTGGTGTCGGTACCTGGAAACGGCGGGACGAAGATGCGGCGGCGTTTGATCGCGAAGAGCTGATCCGCGCCTATCGTGAAAGCAAGCGCACGACATGATTTCCTTCCTGCTCACGCTGGTCTGGTTGATTCTCGCGGTGACGCCCGATCTTCAGATGGCGGACGAGCCATTCGCGGTATCGGCTCCGCGAACAGTGGTGGAGGGTTGGACTCGGTTTGTCGGGCTCCAGCCATCGGCGACGGGAGTCATTGCCATTCGCTGCCCAGATGTCCCGGTAGCACCGGGCGCTCGCGGCCGCGTTGACATTCTGCAACGAGACGGCAAGCGGTGGACGTGGCTGGCCTCGTACCAGTACGGCCCGGCGTTGGCGATTCCCCAAGCTGATTTCGACCGGGGAGTCTTGGTGAGGTTCGAAGGCAGCCCGATTTACCTCTGGAGCCAAGTCCCTGCGCGAACGCAGAAACCAATCGTCGTTAAGCGGTTCAGGAACATATCCGTCGAGGCCCCTCCTGGCACAACGCTTTCGCTGTACGTGGCGTCTGAGCAATCACCGCGGGCCCTCGTTAATGGCAGTTTCCGCTTAGTCCCGGTCGCCGCGGCTCTCGCATGCGCGACGGCCGCTACGGAGAGCCGCTGCACGGAAGTCGGGCCGATGTCGGAAAGAGTCGTGCTCTCCTTTTCGAGTGGCGATGACGCTCGCGTTCTGCTGGTGGAACCCCAAGCGAAAGACGCCTTCAGCGTCATCGCTAAGGGTAACGTTGCCATTCGTCCCAGGAAGGTGGGCGGTTCCATCACTCAGGTTCTCCCCTGGGTCGCAATCACGCTGCGGCAGAAAGGACCATCGTGGAGCGACGTCCTGATCGATCGTTCAGGCGGGGACCTCGCGCTCGAACGGCTGCAAGGGTCGTCGCTGGCTCCACCTCCTGCCTTTACGGAGGTCCGTGCACGACACGATCGCGGCCTCGTCATCCGACCCTACGTTGGAACGCACCGAGAGCCACTCTCCGATCCATCGGCACTCCTTCTCGTGTTTGCTGTCGATGACGGAACGCTTTTGTCAGAGGTGCCTCTCGTCACAAGTTCACCAGAGCACGACGGCCACTTCCATCTCTCGACACTCGCACCCGGCACCTATGTTCTGAAACTCCTCTCATCGGCTGCTACGACGGAACGACTGACGGTTTCGGCGATGGTGGACGTCCCTCTGGACGTCGTGTTCCCCAGCGGGCCAATTGTCAGAGGACGAATCGTGCGCGCTTCCGGTGGCTCGCCAACCGATCCGGTGACGATCGAGATCGGCATCGACGAGCCAGTTCAACAAGCTCTGAAGAGCGGCGATCTCATGGACACGATGCGGTTTGCAACGCCAGATGAGAACGGCAACTTCCGTGTCGTAATCGCGATTGCCGGACGCTACCGCCTCCGAGGGCGCTGGGGCTCGGCAACCGCCGAGCGGGTATTCGAGATCGGGCCATCGACTACCGACCTGGATCTTGGCGACATTTCGCTGAAGGCAGGTGCAACGCTTCTCGGCGAGGTTCCAGGATGTCATGGCGGTCAGTCCACGGCCATCATGGTTCCAGACCTTTCGAAACCGCCGACGTTTGACACCCTGAACTCGTCAATCGATGTGGATGGCCGCTTTCGTACTCAGGGCCTGCTTCCCGGGAAATGGAGCGTCATGATCCAGTGCGAAGGCAAGCCGGTGAAGACGGAACCCCAGGTTGTGACAATTCCTGAGAGCGGTGATGCCGTAATCCGCTTTGTTCGAGTGGCTGATGTGAGGTGACTCACTACGTCCCGGAGTGCCTCGCCACAAGGTCGCTGCCACGTGCAATTGGTCGGCTTTCTGACCAGCGCTGCGATTCGGATTTTCCGGATCATGCGAGCCAACAGTGAATCGGGTGGCGAGCAGTCCTGGCATCCGCCTCTTGAGAAGGCGGGAGGAGCAGCCTGCTTTCCCGGTCTCAGTGTTGGTCGTGAAGATGGATCACGTCGCGCACTACATGATGGACCGCGTCGACGAGAGCGACGTGTCCGCCCACCGCTACGTACGTGTGATGGGGCGGCGGGGGCGGCAGCCGGTGCTTCAGGTCCGACGGTACGTAGTGAGCTTGCCGGCGAAGGTCCGGGGTGAATGGCTGCCCCGGTGCGAGCCGCGACTCCTGTTCGGGCGTGACGCGGTCTTGCTGTCGAAGG
>DATHRD010000083.1:0-55307 GCA_035482045.1 Thermoanaerobaculia bacterium | reverse complement strand
ACCGGCAGCTACGAGCCGTCCAACGCTCAATAGCTGACGTGTTCAACCAGCCGAACCGCCGTGTGCGGAACCGCATGCACGGTGGTGTGGGAGGGGCGGAGCCGCGAGGCTCCCCCCTATCCCGATCGGGACGCCTGCTCTCCTCAGTCGCCCGTTTGGGATGACCCGAAGCTACCAGACTTCGTTGCCAACGGCCTTCCCCGTCTCAACCTCGGAATGTCGGTTGCGCGGCGTGATCTTCGCGACGAGATCCTCGAGACATAGTGGCGGCTCCTCGATCGCGATAACGAGGCGCTCTCCAGCGCGAACGGTCACCTGGACAGCCGACTCCTCGCGGAGATTCGATTCCTCGGCAAGCGCCTTCGGGATGCGAAGAGCCAGGCTGTTCCCCCACTTCTGGATGCGCGTCTTCATGGCTTCCTCTTGTATCCGAACAGTCAGACAACTGTGCACATGCCATTTCTAGTGGAAAGTTCTCAGATTTCGCATGGAAACGGCAACTCTTGACGGTAGACAGAAACGTCACGCAATAGGCCCTTGCATTTCGGCTTGCGAGGACCTATTTTACCATCCATCTACCATTCCTGACGTTGGTCACAATACGCGCTGGAAACGCACCGCCATAACCGCCGTCACTCATTCACTTACGAAACACGGAATCCTAATAACTAAACAACCGACACACAACTCCCACCACTGGAGAACACATGAAACGGAAAACCATTCTCGCGGCAATAGCGGCCTCCATGTGCATCGGTGTGACCGCCTTCGCTCAGACCAACGTGCTCGTGAACGGCGACTTCGAATCAAGCCCGCCATCGGCATGCCTAAACAATATTGGTTGGTCGATATCGCCCTGGGTACTCGGAACGGGTAGTCAAGCCAATGTGGTCACGGTGGACGGGAACGTTGCCTGCCTCTACGGAAGCAACGGGCCGCAATTTGACGCTTCAATCCCGCAAACGCCTGCTGGCACCAAACAGCACTATTTAGACATTGACCAAGGTCAGAACTTTTTCTACCAGACCTTCACCCCACAGTGCTCGGGCCAGGTGGTATTCGGCGGTTCGTTCTCGACCCGTGCAAATTCTTCCGGGACTGGATCTGTGACACTCATGACGGGCGCCGGCACGTCAGGCACCATCGTCGCCCAAAAGTCCATCAACCTCCCGGGTGGAAATTCCCAGACCGATCCCTGGACACCCGTCAGCGCTACCGCTTTCATCACCGCGTCGAACCCTTATTCATTCGTTGTCCAAATGGATGACAACATGAATTTCGATAACGGCTTTGTGAAGTATCAGATGACATGCACTCCTCCTGATCCCTGCTGCCCGCCCTGGAACTCGACGCAACTGGAGGACATGCTGGTGTATCAGGGGTCCGGCGGCATCGCGGCCCCTTACACGCTGGTTTTCACTCCCACCAACACGTTCAAGACTCAGATTCAAGCGTACATCGACTATTTGCACGCCGTGAACTCATCGATCAACGAGATCATTCTTGAGTTATGGCTCAACGATGAGGGTGCGGGGGCTAACCCGGTACCGACCTCGGTGTTCTACGGTACTGTTTACTTCATCGGTTGGTTTAACGGTGCCTTCGGCGTTCCGCACGGCAGTCCCCCTCCCTTTTTCACCTTAGCCACGGAATCGATGCAAGTAAACAACTGGTACAGAGTCAATTCATTCATGTATCTCAACAACAGCATCCCCTTCTTCCCTGACTCGTGCGCGAGCAACGTCATCGACGTACGCATCCAGGTACAAGCGAAAGGACTTGGTCAGAAACGCGTCCTTCAGATACGCAGGCCGGACGGACACATCGTCGAGAAGGAGCTGTCTTTGGTGAAGGAATAGCAACAAACAGTATGGGTGTCGTGAAGTAAGCGTAGCGAAGAAGGTGTCCCGCCAGATTCTCACTCGAAGCCGCGAAGAGGACGCGCCAATCTCCCCTTCGCGTCTTCGTGCCTTCGCGTGACACTCAGTGTCGAAAGTGCCTTTCCCCCGTGAACACCATCGCCGCCCCACGTTCATTCGCGGCGGCGATGACCTCGGCGTCCCGGACAGAGCCGCCGGGTTGGACGATGGCGCGGATGCCGGCGTCAGCCAGGAGGTCGAGGCCGTCGCGGAAGGGGAAGAAGGCGTCGGAGGCGGCGTAGGTGCCGTCCGTGGGCTGGGTCGACTTCATGATGGCCACCTTGAGGAACCACGAGGTGACGGACCTTCGTTTTTCAGCGACTCTTATTGTGCTACGGTCCGTTGCCGTGAAATTCGAGATCATCTCGGAGGTCGAAGGAGTCGAGGTCATCGCCGTGGGTGGATCGATCCGCGATCTGCGGCGGCTGAACAAGGTGCATGGGGACGGGCGTTGGCGTAAGCTCAAGGGGCACGCGTCAGTCAGGTTGCCCAGCGGCCGTGTCCGACTGGCCGAGTTGCACTGGTACGAGGCTCACGGAATCGGGAAGAGAGATTTCAAGATCAAGCGTTACCTGGACTAGCCATGGCAGAACGGATCCACTTTGCAGTTTGCGTACGGAACACGGGCAACGAAGCTTCACTCGAGCTTCGCAAGCTATATGAGGTGGTGGCCGACCCGGACGCACTGAAAGATGGCATGCTCCGGGTCATCGACGAATCAGGCGAGGACTATCTGTTCCCTGAGAGTTTCTTCGTGCTCGCTCCTCTCCCGGTCGCGGTCGAAGAGGCAGTCCAGCATGCCGGTGCCACGGCCGGCTAACAGCTCACGCGAAGCCGCGAAGACGCGAAGAGGAGGCGCGAATCTTTTCGCTTCGCGTCTTCGCGCCTTCGCGTGAGTCATCAATGCCGGAAGTGCCGCTCCCCCGTGAACACCATCGCCACCCCGCGCTCATTCGCGGCGGCGATGACCTCGCCGTCCCGGACCGAGCCGCCGGGTTGGATGATGGCGCGGATGCCGGCGTCGGCGAGCAGGTCGAGGCCGTCGCGGAAGGGGAAGAAGGCGTCGGAGGCGGCGTAGGTGCCCTCCGTGGGCTGGGTCGACTTCATGATGGCCACTTTCGCGGCGTCGACACGGCTCATCTGGCCCGCGCCGATGCCGACCGACTGCGAGCGGTTCGTCAGGACGATGGCGTTCGATTTCACATGGGCGCAGACGATCCAGGCGAATTCGAGGCCGTCCAGCTCCTCGGGGGTGGGGTGGCGGTCGGTGACGATCTTCCAAGTTCCACCAGGCACAGACAAGAGTGTCTGTGCCACATTTGTCCCTCCAAGCTCGTCACTCTTCACTGATGTCTGTGCCACATTTGTGCTTCCAAGCTCTTCACTCTTCACTGATGACTCGGCCACATCAGGAGTTCCACCGGGCACAGACAAGAGTGTCTGTGCCACATTTGTCCCTCCAGGCCCTTCACCATTCGCTGATGACCGTGCAACATCAGGAGCACGATGTGGCACAGACACTCTTGTCTGTGCTCCGCCAGTCACGCGATCGACACTCTGCGCGAGGATGCCTCCGGCGGCACTACGGTAGTCAGTAGTGGTGGTAAGCGGCGGGGCGATGATCAGGCGCAGGTTCTTCTTCTTCGCCAGGATCGCGCGCGCATCATCGCTGAACGATGGAGCCACAATCACTTCGAGGAACATCGACTCGACGATGCGGGCACAGTCATCATCGAATTCGCCATTCGTGCCGATGATGCCGCCGAAGGCGGAGACGGGGTCGGCATCGATGGCCGCTCGCAGGGCCTCGGCGACGGAATCGCGTCTGGCCACGCCGCAGGGGTTGGTGTGTTTGATGACCGCCGCGGCGGGGGTCTCGAAGGCGTAGGCCAGACGCATGGCCGAGTCGAGGTCGAGGAGGTTGTTGTACGACAGCTCCTTCCCCTGAATCTGTTCGAACGGTTTCGCGCCGCGCGGGACGTAGAAGGCGGCAGACTGCTGGGGATTCTCGCCGTAGCGGAGGTCCTGGAACTTGATTAGATTCGAAAGGACGTTGTCGGTTGTCGGTTGCCGGTGGTCGAGGAAGTTGGCGATCGTTTTGTCGTAGTCGCTGGTCTTGCGAAAGACCTCGATGGCGCAGCGCAGGCGGAAGTCGTCGCTGATCTCGCCGCCCTCAAGCTCGCGCAGGAAGTCGGGATACAGCGACGGATCGCAGAGCGGGAGGACGTAGCGATGATTCTTTGCCGCGGCGCGGAGCATCGACGGGCCGCCGATGTCGATCTGCTCGATGGCCTCGGCGATCGTCACCCCTTCCTTCGCGATCGTCGCTTCGAAGGGGTAGAGATTGACGACGACCAGGTCGATGGCCGGGATGCCGAGGCGCTCGACGTCGGCGAGGTGAGACTCGTTGTCGCGGTTGAAAAGAATCGCGCCGAACACCTTCGGCGTCAGCGTCTTGACCCGGCCGCCGAGGATCTCCGGCGCGCCGGACCAGCGCGCGATCGGCGTGACGTCGATGCCGTTGCCGGCAAGGTGCTGGGCGGTGCCGCCGGTGGAGAGGATCTCGACATCCCTGGCCCGAAGAGCGCGGGCCAGATCGACGATCCCGCTCTTGTCCGAGACGGAGAGGATCGCTCGCTTAATGTGCATGCGTTCGATTCAGCGGCCGCACGCTGCCGCCGGCTTCCTTCCAGATGTAGTAGTAGAGGTTGACCGTGTCGGTGATGGCGTGGGAGTAGCAGACCGAGGCCACTCCGAACGCGGTCGAGCGATCGTCGAACGTTGCACCGCTGCCTCGGCTGTACTCCTCGGCCATGAGCGGCGAGAAGTGCGTCGTCCGCGCGAAGATCCGGTCGAGATAGCTGCTCAGGACGAGGTTGCGATCGAGGCCGTAGAAGAGCGGCGCGAAACGCGCCAGCCGCCGCTCGAAATACTGGTCGAAGTCAGCCTGCGCCGCGGCGTCATGATCGCCGATGTGGAACGGGTTGTTGGCGTCGCCGACGAGATGGCAGAGGTTCCCGAGCTGTCCGACGACGGCGCTCATGGGCTGGTTGGTGCGGATCATCTTCACGATGCCGCGCGTCTGCGCGTCGATGCGCTCCCGAAGCCTGCTGCGATGGATGTCGGTCCCTTCGCTGGCCTGCGCTTCCTCGATGCCGCGAAGGTATTCGTCGTTGAATTTGTTGATGAGCAGTTTGAGATCGGGAGGGGCCAGCTCGGCGCTTTTGGCCGCGATCCGGCGGTCGGCAACGCGCGTCCACGCCATCGACGGGAGCGCGATCGAAAGGGCGAGCAGGGCGACCGCGAGGCGTTTCATCGGCGGAGGCGATGGTACAACAGGGACTCATGGCCAGTTGATCGGAGTGTCCGGTAGCCGCATTCTCCTCCCCTTGCCGTCGATGATCTCCACCTGCACGTCGGTCCACGGAGGGACGCTGTGCGGGCGATGCGGGAAGGTGATCGCGAAGCCGGCGTTGCGGACGCGGGGGTACCAGGGAAATTTCGTCTGCACGTCGGGTCGGTTGGCGGGAATGGTGTGATAGCGGTACATGCCGTTGTCCAGCAGGATGTCGACATTGGCGATGCCGTTCGGCGCGAGGGCCCATCCGCTGACGGTGAGCGGGCCGTCGATCGTTTCGTCGGTGTGCGGCTTGTCGACGTAGCCGAAGGGGCGCCCCATGTACGTCATCTCGTCCAGGAGAGCGCGCTGCAGCTCGGCGTCATCGGTGAACCCGGCGGCGTCGAGCGCATCGGGCGGCCGGAGATCGTGCCAGTTGGGGACGTTCTGCGTCACGGCGAAGAGGTAGTCGCCGCCGTTGCGATGATCGAAGCGCCGGATGAAGCCGATGCGCCCGCTGGCCATCTCCCGCGTCAGCCAGGCGTGGGTCGGAGCGGTCGCCCCGCGCAGCCAGTCGTCGTGGACGAGGAGGAAGTGACAGCCGTTGCCGGCCAGCAACGGGAGCAGAGTGGCGGGGATCTCCTTCTGTTGCGCCATCTCCCGGATCTTCGCGTGCAGCGGCGGCTCGAAGCCGGATGTCCCGTTCATCAGCGGCTTGTGATGGATCGTGGCCCCAAGTTGATAGAGAAACTGAGCGATCCCCTCGTTGACGGGGAGCTCCAGCGTGGCGCCGGACATCTTCGCATCGCGCATCCAGACGTAGGCTGGATCGGCCACGTCGACGGCATGCTCCCAACGGAAGATGGGCAGGACGTCGTGGATGGAAAGGACGATCAGCAGCGCGGCCAATGCCCAGCGGCCGATCATCGTTCGCCGGGTATTGATCCATGCCGCCGCCCCGCATGCGCTGGCGCCGGCCAGACCGACAAATGCGACCGTCGCCCACCGCTCCGGCACCCGAATGCTGCGAAACATGGGGAAGCGGTTGTAGAGGAACGTGTGCAGGGCGGCGTGAAGACCTAGCGAGCCGAGCGCGCCGAGGACGATCCAGAGAAGCATCACCCAGATCTCGACCGGTATTCGCGAGCGTGCCGCGGCGGTGCGGAGCGATTGCAGCGTCTCGCCGGACAGCCCTTTCGGAAGTTGCAGCGACAGGCGGGCGACGATGGCCACGATCAGGAGCACGAACGGCAGATCGGAGGAGCGGATGCTGATGATGGTGTGGCCGAAGAGCCGCCATCGATACAGCGCAGTCGCCGCGCCGAGGTACGTGCCGATGGCCATGATCACGATGAACGCGTCGAGCAGATGGAGGAGCCATCGCGGGACAGGTTGGGCATCGAGGGCCACCGGCAGTTTGCGCCGGTCGATCAGCAGTGCGCTGGCGGAGAGGAAGAGCATCATCAGGCCGGGAAATAGGACTTTTTCCTCTCGCACGTTCGCGGGATCGGTGATGTCGCCGTAGGCGCGGCTCTTTCCACTCGTTGAGAGCCAATCGGTCCAGACGGCCGAGCCTTCCATGACCGTGCTGCGATCGCGGACCATCCCGTAGAGATCGGAAACGCGTTTGTACGGCAGCAGCACGGGAATCATCAGTGCCCCGGCGAGAATCGTTGCTGCCGCGGCGCCGATCAAAGTGCGCAGTTTGAATCGGGTTGAGAGTAGCGCCAGCAAGGCAACCGAGAGCACGAGCGCCGTCGTCCCGAAGAGAAAGTGATGAATGTTCGTCAGCCCATTCATCAGCACGCAGAGGCCGTAGAGGATGGCGTTGCGAATCGTCGGCCGCCGCCAGTAGTGCAGCAGCGCCGCGAGCATCATCGGCATCCAGCCGCTCCAGACGAACTGCAGGAGGGCGAAATGATCCGTCTGGAAGTTCGAGAAGGAGTAGAGGATGCCCGCGACGAGGCCCGCGACCGCGGACCTCGTCAGCGTCCGACCGAGCACGAAAGCGCCGTAGCCGGAGAAGGCGAAGCCGAGCAGGAAGGCGATGTTGTGGATGGCCAGCGGTGTAAAGCCCAGGAGATAGAAAGGCAGCGCGACGATGGCGATGCCGAAGAGGTTCTCGCTGTAGGCCAGCGGTTGCTTGCTCGGGTAGAAGATGTTGGCGTCGTAGATATGCGACGGGGCGTTGGTGATGCTGTAAAGGTCCCAGTCGAGGATCCACGTGTTGAGCAGCGGATCGCCGAGGTAGGCCGTCGTCGTATTCAGGCGGACGGCCATCGGCCAGGTCAGAACGATCGTAAAAAGAAGGAAGAACGCGAAGGCCCCGGCCTCGCGCAGCAAACGGACCCCGAGCGGATGGGCATCATCCGCGCGATACCCGAATGGCTCGGAAGTCATCGGAGGCGAGGGTAGCAGACGGTGGGGCGGACCGTAGCGCCGGCGGCTCGCCGGCTGGGCCGCCACCGGCCCGGTGGCGACTTTGACTTTGACCGCCAGCGAGCCGGCGGCGCTACGATTGCTGGCTTTTGATATCTTCCGCGCATGATCAACAAAGTCGTTGCCTCGGCTGACGAAGCGGTCCGCGACGTCGCTGATGGCGCGACGCTCGTCGTCGGTGGTTTTGGCCTCTGCGGCATCCCCGAGAACCTGATCCATGCGCTCGTCAAACGCGGCGTGAAGGGGTTGACCTGCGTCTCGAACAACGCCGGCGTCGATGACTGGGGCCTCGGACTGCTGCTGCAGACGAAGCAGATCCGGAAGATGGTTTCCTCGTACGTCGGGGAGAACGCCGAGTTCGAGCGCCAGTACCTGGCCGGCGAGCTGGAGGTGGAGTTCGCGCCGCAGGGAACGCTGGCCGAACGGATGCGCGCAGGCGGCGCCGGTATCCCGGCATTCTTCACTCCGGCCGGCTACGGGACCATCGTCGCCGAGGGGAAAGAGACGCGCGAATTCGACGGCAGGATGTACGTGATGGAGCGCGGCATCGTCGGCGACTTCTCGCTCGTGGCCGCGCAAAAGGCCGACCGCTTCGGCAACCTGCAGTACCGTAAGACCGCGCGGAACTTCAATCCGATGGCGGCGACGGCGGGCAAGATCTGCGTCGCCGAGGTCGAGGAGTTGGTGGAGCCTGGCGACCTCGATCCCGACTGTATCCACACCCCGGGCATCTTTGTGCATCGAGTGGTGGTGGCTAAACGGGTGAAGCGCATCGAGCAACGCACAGTGCGGAAGGGGTAACAAATGCCGCTGACAAGAGATCAAATCGTAAAGCGCGCGGCGAGCGAGTTGCGCGACGGGTTCTACGTCAACCTCGGCATCGGGATGCCGACCCTGGTGGCGAATAACATCCCGGCGGGGATGGAGGTCGTGTTGCAGTCGGAGAACGGCATTCTGGGGCTCGGACCGTTTCCGCCCGACGATCAGGTCGACGCGGATCTCATCAACGCCGGCAAACAGACCGTGACCGTGTTGCCCGGAGCGTCCTTCTTCTCCAGCGCCGATTCGTTCGGCATGATTCGCGGCGGGAAGGTCGACCTGTCGATCCTCGGGGCGATGCAGGTGTCGGCACAGGGAGACATCGCCAACTGGATGGTGCCGGGGTCGATGGTCAAGGGGATGGGCGGGGCCATGGATCTCGTGGCCAGCGCGAAGCGGCTGATCGTAACGATGGAGCACGTCACGAAGAAGGGCGAGAAGAAGATTCTCCAGAACTGCAATCTGCCGCTGACCGGCGTGGCCTGCGTCGACCGCATCATCACCGACTATTGCGTGTTGGACGTGACGGAGCACGGGTTGAAGCTGATCGAAGTCGCGCCCGGGGTCAGCGTCGATGACGTGCAGAAGTTGACGGAGCCGCGGCTGATCGTCGACGGCGACGTGAGGGAGATCGCGGTCTGATCCGCCGCTGGGCGCTTGTTGCCGCCGTCGCCATCGCGGCCGGAGCGTTCGAGCCGTTTTACCTCCGCATCTTCCTCATCGACCGGGCCCGTTTCGCAGCCAGCGAGGTGGTGCTGCCGTTTCGCAAGCTGCCCGGATCGCAGCAGCTCATGATCGATGTTCGCGCGCGGACGAAGCCCGGCGATGTGATCGGCATCGCCGCCCCGTTTTCGAAATGGGATCAGGGCTATTGGTATCTTTACACGCGCTCTCTCTATCCGCTGACAGGGCGTGCGGTTCTGCCGCTGATGGACGATCATGATCGGCCCCTCGGCGAAAATGTGGCGCGGGCCAACGTGATCGCGGCCTATCGCTGCGAGCCGCGCCTGTCGGGTTTCGCGGAGGTCTGGCGCGGACACGACGGCGTGCTGCTGCGGAGAACGCCGTGATCGCGGAGCTTGCCGCGGTGGCGCTGGCGGTTACGGTGGGAGTACCGCTTGCGCGGATGCTCGATCGCGACGGACCGGCATCGCGCGTGATCGGGGAAGGGATGCTCCTCGGGATTGGAATCTGCGCGGCGATGCTCTGCCTCGTGCCCTGGTCGCGCGGGATCGTTGTTGTTCCTCTCGTGCTGATTGCCGGTGTTGCGGCGCAGCGCGCCTGGGTTCTGCGAGCACCACCCGCGACCAGAGTTCCACTGCATTGGGGCGCAGTGGTGTTCTACGCGATCGCCATCATCGCCCTCACCGGCTACGCGCTCTTTGCCACACTCGCGCCGTCTCCTGAATTCGATTACCTCGCCGACTGGGGTTTCAAGGCCCGCGCGTTCTTCGAGATCCGATCCATCGACTGGCAACTTCTCGTTCACGCCAGCGCGCGCGACACCCATCCCGACTATCCGCTGCTGCTGCCGTTGACGTACGACTTCATCGCTGTCCTTCGCAATGGCTGGAACGACGCGCACCTCGGCGCCGTTCATGTCGCATTCGCGGCGGCGCTGCTGCTCGTCATCCACGGAACCGCGCTCGAAGAGACGCGGTCGCGCCTCGCCGCGGCCTTCATCACCGCCGCACTCCTGCCGCTCGCGGCCACGCCGTGGATCGGGATCGCGGAAGGGCCGTTCGTCGCCTACGCCACCGCGGCGCTGCTCCTGATCCGACGCGGCAACGTGGCGCTCGGCGCGATCCTCCTCGGCCTTGCCGCATCGACGAAGAACGAGGGACTGACGCTCATCGCCGCCGTCGTGCTGGGGTTGGTTTGCGCGCGACGCGCGCGCGAAGTCTTCCGTCTATGGCCGGCAATCGCCATTCCTGCGCCTTGGCTCATCGCCCGTCTGTTCCATCGACTTCCGACCGACATCGCGACCGGCAGCGTGATCACGCGCGTCATGGATCATCTGCGCGATCCGCGGCCGATCATCGCCGCGCTGTCGTCTGCCTCGCTGGGGAAGCCGCTATTCTGGATCGCTCTGGCGGTGGGAATCGTGATCGCATCTCGTACTTTGGCCACGCGCGAACGGTTCATCATGGTCACGCTTCTCGTGCAGTTCGCCTTCTACCTCGGTGCGTACGCCGCGACGCCGTACGACGTGGCATGGCACGTGACGTGGTCGTGGGAGCGGCTCGTGGCGCATCTCACGCCCGCGTTGACATTCGTCGTGTTGCTGGCGCTGGTTGCCCGTCAGCTCACCAGCACGTCCGTCTCGTTGGAGATGTCGATCAAATCGAACTGAGCGCCGAGCGCCTTCACCCCGAACCAGACCTCGGTGACGATGACGGCGACGGCAGGCATCGCGGCGATGCCTACGAATGCGGCATTGCTGCCGAAATACCTGTGGGCAACCCAGACTGACGGCAGGAAGACGATGGCAGCAGGGATCAGGGCCACGCTGAGGACCAGGAGGTTGCCGGCCAGGACTACCAGCCGCTGTCCTGTCATCACAAAGCCCCGAGGCTCGTCTTTGCTGCGCATGGCCCAGGCGGGGAAGAGCACTGGGATGGCGTTGCGGATCAGGAGCTGTACGGCGCAGATCGGCAGCGTGAGAAGCAACACGGTGACGATGAACTGCGGTGTACCCACGATCCGGGCGAGCATCGAGCTCTCGCCTGACATGCCGATCAGTACCGAGGCCGAGGTGGCGAAGAGCATCTCCAGAATCGAGATTACGGCCAGCGGCGCGGCGATCTCGGCGGCCACGAGACGGTCGCCTGAGATCGGATAGCTTTTCAGTACCTCGAGCCGCGACATGTCGAGGCGCAGATCATTGGCGAAGATATTCGGAGCCAGGAGCGGGAAGAAGCCTGCGAAGCAGATCAGCATGAATCCGACTGCCATCACACCGGCCGGCTCGTGCGATCAGAGAGCGACGCCGAGCATGATGAGCAGCATGGCCACGAAGATCACGACCCAGGCGATGGAGTTGCGCATGAGGGCGATGAGGTTCTTCCAGAGGATGGCCACCTCCACCGGCCCCGTCTCCTGAAGACGGAACGGCGGCGGCGCGCGGCGGAACATGACGGAGGCGCCTCTGCGCCGTCCCCCCGCATGCTCCCGGCGCGAGGCGCGCTTTTGTGAAGCGCTGAGCGATGCCTCTTCGAAGGAGACGTTGAGCGCGGCAGCGAGGTAGAAGAAAGCGACGGCGAGGGCGATGACGGCGAGCGAAGAGAGCGCCAGCGATGCCAGCGAGCTCGGGAGGGCCGCGTATGCGAAGAAGTGCGGGATGAAGAGGATCGTCCGGATCAGCGGTTTTTGAAAGATGGCGGGCGCGTCAAGCGCTTTGAAGAACGATGGGGCGTCTCGAAACGCTGCGGGCGGCAGATTGCGCACTTCGGAGACCGCCAGCCAGAAGAGGCTCGCCACGATCGCCGCGACGCCGAGGAGGCGAGGGATGAATCCGATGCGGAGCAGTCGCAGTCGCGCCCGCCCCAGAGAGACCATGATGAAGTAGATCGAGAGAGCCGAGATCGTTACCCACACGCCGACGAAGAGCCCCCGCCGCCACCAGCCGAGCACGGTCATGATCAGAGCGCTGAAAAGCGCCTGCGGCTGCGCGCGGAGAATCTTGTAGAGCAGGACGTCGCGGCGACGGAGCGGGGCGGGGAAGAGGAAGGCGATCTCGGCTTCGCTGAATTCGATGCCGCCGGAATCGCCGGGCAGCGCCCACGCCAGAATCATGAGCATCAGCACGACGACGCTGGCCACGTCGGGGACGACAGGGCTGATCCCGAACGTCTTCAACAGAATCCTGCCGTTTCCTGCCGAGTGCCTGAAGATCAGGTACCAGAAGTACAGCGCTCCGGCGATGGCGCCGATGAGGTAGCGCGGCTGGCGCAGACGCCGCACCCGTTGCAGAATCCGGTTTTTCAGGGTCAGGAACGCAACGGTGAGAAAGGTTCCGATCACGCCGGAGGCGTCTCCTCGGCCGTGATCCGGAGGAAGGCCTCTTCGAGCGATAGGTCGTTGCGGCCGCTGGTGATCTTGAACTTCAGGTTGTCGATCGTGTCATAGGCGATGCGTGTGCCGTGCTGGATGACGGCCACGGTGTCGCAGAGCTCCTCGACGAGATGAAGCAGGTGAGAGCTGAGGATCACCGAGGCGCCGGCCTGGGAGCGGCGGACGATGGACTCTTTCATCCGGCGGATGCCGAGCGGGTCGAGACCGGTCAGCGGCTCATCGAAGATGATGACGTCCGGGTCGTGGAGAAAGCCGCAGGCGATCATCAGCTTCTGCTTCATGCCGCGGGACAGCTCGCCCGGCAGCGCTTTCCGCTTGTCGGACAACTCGAATTCGTGGAGTAGCGGATCCATTTTCTCGCGCACGCCGGTGACCTGGTAGAGACGGGCCACGAACTGCAGGTGCTCCTCGACGGTGAGGTAATCGAAGAGCCGCGGCTCGTCTGGCATGAAGGCCAGGTGGCGTTTGGCGTCGACCGCATCATTACGCAGGTCAAGCCCGCAGATGCGAATGGTGCCGTCCGTCGGCGGATGGATACCGGCCAGCGCGCGCAACGTCGTCGTCTTGCCTGCGCCGTTGGGGCCGACCAGCCCGAGCACCTCGCCGCGCTTCACGGCGAAGGAGAAGTCTTTCACCGCCACGAAGGAGTCGTAGTTTTTTGTAAGGCCGATGACCTCGATGCCGTAGTCCATGTGTAGGGGATCATACGGCTGGGCGTGTGGAGAGTTCTTGTATGCGGGGGTCGGGAGTCGGGGGTCGGGGGTCGGAGCGGATCTTTGTTTCGGCGAACGTAAGACTGGATGCAGGGCCAACTCCGACCCCCGACCCCCGACTCCCGACCCCCGCATCCAGGCACCCTTCGTGAACAGCTCAACCATTCGACATGCCCTGGAAACCGATCGCCATCGTTACGACGATCACCTCAATCCTGTTGTCGATTCTGATCCTGCCGGCCTGTTGTTCGCGGAAGGGGCCGCTGGGACCAACGATTGGACCGGCGAGGAGTGAGATCCCGCTGATCGGCACGAAACCGATTCCGACACCGTCCGAGGCGGCGGCAAAGGCGCCGACGCAGGCGCTGATGCGGAATGTCTGGTTCCATATCGATGAGGATGCCTATCTCGACATCCACCACATGCGCGGAGAGATGGTGTCGAAGACGCCGGGGACGCCGTTGAATCTCGACAACAGGCGGTCGTTCGTGATGAAGATCGACACGGCGAAGATCGGGATGCGCAGCGCCAGCCTCGATGTGCTGATGAATCGCTACATCTTCGGCTACCCGGATCCTCCGCTGCGTAATCTCCATATCGAGGTGGCCGGCGGGCAGCTCAAACAGACCGGAGTCATCCACAAGCTCGTGGACATCCGGTTCACGATGTGGGCGGATGTGTCGGCGTCCAACGGGATGATCCGCATCCATCCGACGAAGATCGAGACCTACGGCATCAACGGCATCAGTCTCATGAGAGCAGTAGGGGAGACGCTGGAGAAGATGCTGACGATGCCAAGAGAGCGCGGGATGTCCGCGCAGGGGAACGATCTGCTCATCGATCCACAGCGCGCCCTTCCGCCGCCGCAGGTCGAGTTGCATCTGGTCGACGTGCGCATCGAGGGCGACGAGCTGGTTCAGATCTTCGATTCCGGCCGTCATCTGCCCGAGTTAAAGCTCCCGCATCCCGAGGAAAAGAACACGCTGTTCTTTCGCGGCGGTACGCTGCGGATGGGAAAGCTGTTGATGATCGACGCAAATATGCAGGTGGCCGACACCGATCCGAGCGATCCCTTCGATTTCTTCATCGACCGCTACAACGACCAGCTCGTGGCCGGCTTCTCGCGCAATCAACCTGACTATGGCCTGCTGGTCTTCATGCGCGATTACTCGGACCTGGGGAAGCCGGCGCGGCCGGGGGAGAGGGTACCGTGATGGTTGCTGGGTTGCTGAGTTGCTTGGTCTCGCCGTATCGCGGTCGCGCAGTCTCGCGGCGGATGACTGCGAGACCTCGAAACCCCGCGACCTCGAGACCCCGCGACCGCGAGACCACGAGATCGAGAGACCAAGCAACTCAACAACCCCCACAAACGAAAAGGACGACCAAACGGCCGCCCCTTCGTTGGAACCTCTGTTTGTAGGATTTACTGAGGGATCGTGACGTTCGCCGCCTGGAGCCCCTTCGGGCCCTGGACGAGGTCGAACTCGACCGGGGAGCCTTCGGCCAGCGAACGGAAGCCTTTCGACTGGATCGCCGAAAAGTGTACGAACACGTCCTCGCCGCCTTCCATCGTGATGAAGCCGAAGCCCTTCGCATCGTTGAACCACTTGACAGTACCGGTGCTGCGCATTCTTGAGAATCTCCTTTGATTTTGATACCGATGTTTGGTGACGCTGCCTGGAGATCCGTGGAAGCGACCATCGTCACTCAACGGCTCGCGTACAGACTAGTCACGCTAGGCTCGGACCAACATGCATGGAGGAAAGCCTATTTCCAGCGGGCACGGCCGGCAGCGCTAAGAAACGTTCTTCCTCCGGAGGATGGCGAGCGAGCTGGTCAGACCCACGACGATCATCATTGCGATCCCGGCGGCCCAGGGCATGAGGGCGGTGTGCGGCGGCTCGATGGTGACGTCGAGATCGTCGCGCATCTCGTTGAGGGCGGCCAGATGGTCTGGCACGGCGGCAACCGACACCGCGTCCCGCGTGGCCCGCAGGGTCGTGGTGATGATCAGCTCGCGCCCCTGTCTGATGTGTTGTTCGAAGTGCAGCGCCGGGCCGTCGAGGACGGTGTCGTTCTCGTCGGCGTGCGCATTCGCGCCGCCGCGCACGACCAGCCGCTCGGTGACATCGAGCGGATAGTCGATGGCCAGCGGCATCGAGCGGACCAGCGTCTCGGGGCGTGTCAGATGCTGCTCCACGGCCCTAGGGTAGTAGGTCCACGAGCCGTTCTTCCAGAGGTCGTGGATGGTGTATCGCTCGCGCAGCAAGACGATGTTGTGGAGACGGTCGTCGGTGATCGAGGGTTGGCCAAGGGCTTCGATCCGCGGATGGTCGGTCGCGTAGCGATTGAGGTGAATCTTGGTGATGTCGGCAAGCGATTGGCCGGCCAGCCGTGAGCGGATATCGTCCGCGTCGTGGCCCGTGTACGTCGAGCTGACCTCCAGGGTCATCCGCTGCTGTTTGTCGGTGCTGATGACTTCGTCGACGCTGACCTTGCCTCGGGGGTGGATGACGATCGGCGTCAGAGCGTTCGTGCTGGAACGGACGACGAGGGCACGCTCGTCGCTCGGCGTCTCGATCGTGGCCAGCGTACCTCCCTGCTCGGAGAGCGTGCCGTCGATCCAGTAGGTTTTCCCGCCGTCGACGACCTGGACGATGACGTGATCGAAGAGGAACGGCGAGGGGAGGAAGTCATCGAGCCGGCGGTGCAGCTTCGTGTTCACGAACGCCGGATATGCCTCGATGCCGAGGTCGCGGAGGAGCCCGGCCAGCAGGAGGGCCTTGTCCTTACAGTCGCCGTAGCGCTGGGCCAGGACCACTGCCGGCTGCCGTGGCTCGTGTGAGCCGCGTCCCATCTCGATGCCGAGGTAGCGGATGTCGTCCTGCACGAACCGGATCGCGGCGACGATCGTGGCATCGCGGCCCTGATGCGATGCGCGGATTTCGTCTGCCAGTTTTGCCACCGCCGCGCGGGATGCGTCATCGAGTCGAAAGGGGCCTTCCGCCCACTTCGCGACCTCGTTCCATGACGAGTACTCCGTCACCTGCACCGTTTCCCAGGGGTCGTACCAGTCTGGCGTCGAGTCCTCCGCGTCGGTCGCGCCGACGTTGCGCCGCTCCCATGTATACACATCCTCTGCGCTGTGATGCTCGATGCGCGCGGGCTTGCTGACGTGGAGCGGCCGGCCTGCCGGCCAGATCACGCGATGGCGCATCAGCCGGGTCGGGACGGACGCGCCGAAGTCGAATTCATCGGCGTAGCGGCCGCCGAGGATGGGGTTCGAGCCGTCCAGCGACCAGGAGTAATCGAGCACATCGCCGGGGCGAACGTCTTTGAGAAACAACAGCGCCGTGAGCTGGCCGTCGTAGATGCCGTCCTTGGCCTCGCTTTCCTTCTCGATGATGCGCACGTCATCGCGTGCCATCTCATCGATCCGCTTGCCGTCCCGGAGGAGGGCGGCATCGTGGATGACGAGCCGCTGATAGGAGGGATCGAAGTCGATGTTCAGCTCCGAGGCGTTCTGCACGCCGGCCGGGCTTACCACCCTGCGCACGCGCCGGAAGTACTCGTCGACGTTGGCTCCTTCGACGCGAACCTGGTGATCCTCGAGAAGGCCGTCGATGCCGGAGCGGACGTTGCTGTTCGCGCCGCGCGCGTCAACGCTGATCGGATCGATCCAGGCAGGTGCGCGGCGCACATCGAACTGGCCGGCGTCATCCGCCTTGACGGCTGCCTTCGCCGTCGCGGCGATGAAAAGGATGAGGATGAGTTTACGCATTGCGCTATCTGCGCCTTCGGCGCGTTGTCGGTTGTCGGTTGAACTCGCGTTACGCGCCGGTTTCGGTTTACGTGGAGAACCTGGGGCACTTGGAACTTATTTTCTTGAGGTCGCCTTGCGCGGCGAAGTCACCCTCAGCCGAGAACCGACAACGCGGCGAGGGCGCTGATTCGAAGCCCATGAACAGATGGGGCAGGCATCGAGAGGATGATTGCGGGCCGGGCAGTGCTCACGGCCGAAATAGATGATCTGCAGGTGACGCTTCGCCCAATCCTCGCGCGGGAAGAGCTTCTTGAGGTCGCGCTCGGTCTGTTCCACGTTCTTTCCCGACGACAATCCCCAGCGCGCGGCGAGGCGGTGGATGTGTGTGTCTACGGCAAAGGCCGGTTCGCCGAACGCCTGCGACATGACGACGCTGGCGGTCTTATGGCCGACGCCGGGGAGTCTCTCCAGCGCCTCGATGTCCTGGGGAACCCGGCCGCCATGCTCATCGGCGATGGTCCGGGCAAGTCCGCGGATGTTGCGCGCTTTCCCCGGGGCAAGGCCGCAGCTTCGAATGAAACTCAGGATCTCGCTCTCGCTCATCGAGGCGAGCTGTTCCGGCGTCGAGGCGCGCGCAAACAGTGCCGGTGTCACCTTGTTGACCTGCACGTCGGTCGTCTGCGCCGAAAGGACGACGGCCACCAGCAGCGTAAACGGGTCGATGTGCTGGAGCGGGATGGGCGGGGTGGGGTAGAGGCGGTCGAGGATCTCGCCGATTCTGTCCGCTCTCTCTTGCTTCTTCATGAAAAGGCCAAAGTCTGATCCGCAGATGACGCAGATGACGCAGATGACGCAGATATACACAGATTGAGGTGCCGCCATCCTATCTGCCTTCCATCTGCGTCATCTGCGGATCAATGATTCTCCGCCATGCCTCAATCTCCGCCGGCATCGCCGGAGAGGCCAGCTCCGGCGTTCCCGCCAATTCCAGCAATTCCTTCGGCCGGACGTTCCCCTCCCGCCCGCGCAGAAGTCCTCGCACGTAGGCGTGTGCCGCCACTTCGCCACGCCGTTCGAGGATGTGCTCGAAGTAGAGCCACTTCTCATCCCAGCAGACGATGTGCGACCGGACGGTGAAGCGCTCGAACGGCAGGAGCGATCTCCGGTAGCGGATGAACGTGGCGCCGACCATCGGCCGCCATCCCCGCCGGAGGACGGGCCGCAGCAGGCGCGTGCGAGCCAGAATCTCGACGCGGCCGATGTCCATCATGCTGAGGTACCGCCCGCTGTTCATGTGCATGTTGAGATCGAGGTCATTCGGCCAGACCCGCATGGCGATGACGCAATCGTCGAGCACGCCGAGGGGCCGGCGGAAACGGCTCGTGAAGATCGCGAAGAGGAAGCGGAAGAGGACGACCATGGATGATTAGTAGATTAGTGGATTGGTAGATTAGTAGATTAGGAATGCGGGCTCAGCCCCACTCAACCAGCCATGACGCCTCTCTGATCGACTAACCCACTAATCGACTAGTCCACTAATCCACTACTTCAGGTCGAACAGCAACACCTCCCCATCCCCCGTGATCGTGATCTTCGTCTCCTTCTCGATCGCCGCCCCGTCCCCCGCGCTCAGCGTCTGGCCATTGAGCGAAACCGAGCCCCGCGCCACCTGTAGCCAGCCGTAGCGGTCGGGACGGAAATCGAACGTCACGCCGGCGCCGTCGCGCAGCGTCGTGGTGTAGAGATCGGCGTCCTGGTGAATGGTGAGCGAGCCGTCGCGGCCGTCGCGAGAGGCGACAAGGCGGAGACGCCCGTCGCGCTCGGATGCCGGAAACGCCTTCTGTTCATATCCGGGGGTGATGCCGTGGCGCTCGGGAAGAATCCAGATCTGGAGAAAGTGTACGGTCTCGTCCGACGCGTTTTTCTCGCTGTGCATCACGCCGGTGCCTGCGCTCATCCGCTGCACCTCGCCCGGGCGGATCACCGAACCGGTTCCCATGGAATCGGCGTGTCCCAGCTCGCCCTCGAGGACGTACGAGATGATCTCCATGTCGCGGTGGCCATGCGTGCCGAACCCCTGGCCTGCCTCGACGCGGTCCTCGTTGATTACGCGCAACGAGCGGAAGCCCATGAAGTCAGGATCGTGGTAATCGGCGAATGAGAAGGTGTGGTAGGTGTTGAGCCAGCCGTGGTCGAAGTGCCCTCGCTCGTCGGATTTGCGGATGCGGATCATTTTCTTTCTCCTGTAACCACAACATGAGTGCATTCCAGCTTAAGATAACCATCTCAGCAAAGAGAAGGGAGTCGCGCATGCGTCTCGGACGGGTATTCATCGTCGTGATCATTGCGTTCACCGGCTCGGCGATCGGTCTGGCGCAGGAGAGTGTGGCACCTGCCGCGCCGGACTGCACGGTGCGGCCCGAACAGATGCGCGGCCACGAGCGCGGCCTCTGGCACACGCTCTCAGTTCGTGCCGAGGCGTTAGCGCCGAGCGCCACGGCCAACGCGGCCGCGACTGGCCGAGTTCACGCGGTGCTCCCTCCGAGCGGACCGCCGGTGCCCACGTATCAGTCGGCGAACTTCATCGATGACGAAATCTTCGGAAAGATGGTGCGCGACGGCATTCTCTGGACCGTTCCATCCGGCGACACGGAGTTCTTGCGCCGTGTCACGCTCGACCTGACCGGCGCCATTCCGACACCCGATGCGGTCAAGGCCTTCCTCGCGGAAACCAGCGCCAACAAGCGCGAGAAAGTGATCGATCAGCTCCTCGCCTCCGACGCATTCGTCGATCGCTGGACGATGTGGCTTGGCGATCTGGTGCAGAACGTTTCCGTCGCGATGAGTAACAACATCGGTACGGCCAGCCGCGATGACTACTACCGATTTCTCCATGATTCGATCAAGGCGGGCAAGCCATACGACTGGATCGTTCGGCAACTGATTTCCGGTACCGGCGACGAGGGGTTGCATGGAGAGGTCGACTACTGGAAGCGAGACATTCAGACCAACGGACCCATTCAGGACACTTACGACAACCTCTCCGCGTCTACCGGTACACAGTTCCTCGCGCTGAGGCTGCAATGTCTCTCCTGCCACAACGGCTTCGGCCACCTGGAGCAGGTCAACTCATCCCTGGCCAAAAAGACCCGGATGGACTTCTGGCAGAACGCCGCCTTTTTTGCACAGGTTACCGTCAGCCAGACGAACTCAAACCTCGCCAGCCTGACCAGTCTCGCTGACAACACGACTGGCGCGTACAACCTCAACACTGATTCCGGCAACAAGACGCCCCGGCAACCGGTCAATGGTGCCAGCGTCGTCGATCCGGCGTTCATCCTGACCGGTGAAACGCCGGCGTCGGGCGAGGTGCGCCGCGCGGCTTACGCCCGCATGCTGACCGCGGACCCTCAGTTCGCGCGCGCCACGGTCAATTACCTCTGGAAAGAGCTGTTCGGTCTCGGCATCGTGGAGCCCGCGGACAACCACGATCTCAACCGGCAGGATCCCTCTACATTGGCGCCGGGAGCCGTGCTGCAACCGACTCATCCGGTGCTCCTCACGAAACTGGCCACCGCCTTCGCTGCGAATGGCTACGATCTGCGGGCGACGCTGAAGCTGATGGTGATGTCGAACGCGTACCAGCTCTCCTCGCGCTATGCACCGACCGTCTGGAACGAATCATGGACGCCGTACTTTGCTCGCCACTATCCGCGGCGGCTGATGGCGGAAGCGCTTCTCGATGCCGTCGTGCGCGCCACGGGAGTCGGTGCCGCGATCACGACCTCGAACAACAGCAGCCTGATCTTGTCCGTTCCCAGAGCAATGATGCTTTCCGACACGACCGAAGGCGGCGACTATCGCGTGTTTCTGAACACATTCGGCCGCGGCAACCGCGACGACGAGCCCCGCAGCGATGACAGCACGGCGGTCCAGGCGCTGATGCTGCTCAATGACCCGATCATCGTCAGCAGGGTACACAACGCCACCGCGGGCTCTACAGTCCAGACGACGCTCTCGGCGACGAAGGACCCGGGTGCGATCACGGACACGCTCTATCTGACGACGTTGTCGCGCTACCCGACCGAGACCGAGCGGGCGGCGGGCATCGAGCAACTCGGCAGCGGCGACCTCACGAAGAAGACCGAAGACCTGCAGTTCGCACTGGTGAACAAGCTCGAGTTCCTGTTCAAGTAGACAGGGGCGAGGAACGATCGATATGAGAAAACACGACAACTGTGAATGCGAACGTGGAGGATCGTTCCCCGTCTTCGGCGAAGGATTCTCGCGCCGTCGGTTCATGCGCGTGGCCGGCACCTCTCTCGTGGCATCGTATTTCGCTCCCGTTCTGAGCGCACGCCTCGTGCAGGACGTCAAGTCCGTCAACCCCGTGCTGCGCAACACCGCCAGGAATTGCATTCTCCTCTTCATGGCCGGGGCGCCGAGCCATATCGATACCTGGGATTTGAAAGAGGGGGCCTGGACGCCGGCGGATTTCAATCCTACGCCGTACGGCGCGTTTCGCGTTCCGCAGGGGTTGATGCCGAATACCGCCAGTCAGATCGACAAGGTGTGCATCGTCCGCAACGGCCTGGCCTGGGCGGCGGTTCACTCGCTCGCGCAGACATGGGTGCAGATCGCCCGCAATCCGGGCAGTCCAACCGGATCGATCGCCCCCCACATCGGCGCGGTCGTGGCGCTGGAAGCGCAGATCAATCAGCAGCCCACGGATGTGCTGCCCGGGTTCGTCTCGATCAACCAATCGATGGCCGGGTCCGGATATCTGCCCGCCCGCTACGCACCGTTCCCGGTCACGGCCTCGCAGACCGGGCTGGCCGCGCTGACGCATCCCGACGGCGCCGCCCGCTTCGACGACCGTTGGAACCTGATCCAGAAGGTCGATGCCGATCGCACGACGGACAACCTGGCGAAGAACGCGTCCGACATGAGCGGGTTTTACGATCAGGCGAAGGAGCTTTTCGATTCGCCTGACATTGCCAGTACCTTCGCCTATACCGCCCCGGAATACGCTCGCTACGGCAACACCAGTTTCGGCGGCTCGTTGGTCGTCGCGAGAAACCTGATCGCCGCCCGCCGCGGCACACGCTTCGTGCAGGTATCTCTCGGCGGCTGGGACAACCATTCGAGCATCTACAGCAAGAACATTGGCATCTATGCACCGATGAAGAGTTTCGACCCGGCCTTCGGCGCGTTGCTGACCGACCTCGCCGCGGCTCCCGGCTCGGTGACCGGCAAGACCCTTCTCGATGAGACCCTGGTCGTCGTCATCGGGGAGTTCGGCCGCACCGTTGGCCCCGTGAATGCGCAGGCTGGCCGCGATCACTTCCTTCGCATGTCCATCGCATTCGCCGGCGGCGGCGTGAAAGGCGGGCGGGTCATCGGCGCCACCGATCCCACCGGCGCCGATGCCACGGACTTCGGCGTTCTTGGACGCGACGCGCGTCCCGAAGACGTCACTTCGACGATCTACTCCGCCCTCGGTATCGACTACACGACCGTCCGCCACGACGATCCATTGGGCCGCGGCTTCGAATATGTTCCCTTTGCCAAAGACGGAACATACGGCCCGATCGAGGAGGTCTTCGGATAGCATCGCCGCGTGCTCGACGATCCTCCGCGCCGCAACCTGAACGACCGGACCGGGAGGCATGTCTGCGTCCGCTGCCTGGGCGAGGTCGAAGAAGAAGAGTACTTTCGAAACGACCATCTCTGCGACCGATGCGCCGCCGACGGTGACTATCCGCTGGCGTCGACGCCGGCACCGGCGCCGAAGAAGAACGATCCGCGATGAAGGACCGCCCGTCCCTAGGCCGCGTCGCCGTGATTCATGACTGGCTGACCGGGATGCGCGGCGGGGAGCATGTGCTCGAGGCCATTCTCGACCTCGTGCCGGAGGCGGATCTCTTCACGCTTTTCCACTTCCCCGGAAGCGTCTCGCCGGCCATCGAGTCGCATCCCATCCACACCTCGGGACTGCAAGCGCTGGCGACGCGTGTCGCGAACTATCGCACTCTCCTTCCGCTCTTTCCGCGGACGGTGCGGCAATGGGACTTGAGCGGGTTCGATCTCATCATTAGCTCGAGCCATGCCGTTGCCAAAGGGGTCGACAGCCGCGGGAAGCCCCATCTCTGCTACTGCCACACGCCGATGCGCTACATATGGGACAGGTTCGACGACTACTTCCCTCGGGGCTTGAAGCGCGCTCTGGCCAGACCGCTGGCGGCGTGGCTGCGGCGCTGGGACGTCGCCACCGCGGCGGGCGTGACGCGTTTCGTTGCCAACTCGAAATTCGTACGCGAGCGCATTCATGCGTACTACAACCGCGACGCCGTGGTCGTCCCTCCGTTCGTCGACGATGCCTTTCTCGCCGCGCCTCTGAACGACCGCCGGGACGATTTCCACGTCGTCGTCTCCGCCCTCGTCCCGTACAAACACGTCGAACTGGCCATCGACGCCGCGGAAGCCAGCGGGCGCCGGCTCGTCGTTATCGGCGGCGGCCCTCTCCTGACGGCGCTTCGGGCGCGTGGCGGACCCCCTGGCGAACCCCCTGTCGAACCCAACGTTCAGTTCCTCGGGCACGTATCGAGAGACGTGATCATCGATCACCTCGGCCGCGCACAGAGCCTGATCCTCCCGGGCGTCGAAGACTTCGGCATCACACCGCTGGAGGCGATGGCGCTCGGCACGCCGGTCGTGGCTCTCGGCGCGGGAGGTGTGCGCGACACCGTAATCCCCGGTACGACGGGAACCTTCTTCGCGACGGCGGCGGTACACTCGCTTTGTGCGGCTCTCGACGAGACGGAGGGTCGGGCGTGGGACCGCGCGGCCATCCGCGCCCACGCGGCGACGTTCTCGCGTGACCGATTTCAGAAAGAGATGCTGGCCGAACTGGGCCAGGTCATAGGACAAGCCAGGGCGTGATCGAGAAACGACATCGGACGCTTTCGTCCGTCTACCTGATCAACGATGCCGTGGCATCGAATCTGGCCATGCTGTGCGCCTGGTTTCTCCGCTTCAGCGTGAAAGTCATCCCCGTTACGAAGGGCCAGCAGGAGGTGGAAACGTACCTACAGCTCCTGCCGATTGTGACGATCGTCTTTCCGCTCGCCTTCGCCGTGCAGGGGCTTTACCGCATTCGCCCGACCCGCTCGAAGGCCGAGGAGTGGCTGTCTGTGGCCATCGGCTCGATCGTGGCCACCGTCGTCTTCTCCGGCGTGCTGCTGTGGGTGCGGCCCGGCCGCCCGGACATTCTCTATTCGCGGGCCACTCTCTTTATTTTCCTCGTCTGCGCGATCGTCCTCGTGATCCTGGGCCGCACGATCGTGCGCGCGATCGTGGAGCGCGGGCACCGTGAGGGGAAACGCCTCGACCGCGTGCTCATCGCCGGCAGCGGTGAGCTGGCCAGCGCCGTCGTGGAGCGGGTCGACGGCCATCGTGAGCTCGGCTTCCGCGTCGTTGGCTATCTGCGGAATGGCGAGGAGTCGAAGCTCGGCGCGCTGGCTTGCCTTGGAACAATTGATGAGGCCGAGCGCGTGATCGACGAACAGAAGATCGACCACGTCTTCGTGGCGCTCCCTCACGCTTCCTCGCAGGCGATGATGGCGCTGCTCGACCGGCTCGTGCGCAGCGTCGTGGCCATTCACGTCGTTCCCGACCTGCTGCAGTTCATGGTGCTTCGCTCCCGGGTCGAGGATCTCGACGGCCTGCCGACGATCAACCTCTCCGAGACGCCGCTCGAAGGGTGGAGCCGCTTCCTCAAGCGCGGCTTCGACCTCATCGTGGCCACCGTCGCCCTGATCGTCTTTTCGCCGGTGATGCTGGCCGTGGCCATCGCCATCAAGCTCGGTGACGGCGGACCGGTCTTCTATCGGCAGGAGCGGATGGGGCTCGACGGCAAGCCGTTCGACATTTTCAAGTTCCGCTCGATGCGCGTCGGCGCCGAGAGCGACACTGGCGCGAAGTGGGCCGAGAAGGACGACCCCCGCCGCACCCGCGTCGGCCGCTTCATCCGCGAGACGTCGTTCGATGAGCTGCCGCAGCTTTTCAACGTGCTTCTCGGCGATATGAGCGTCGTCGGCCCGCGCCCCGAGCGTCCGCAGTTCGTCGAACAGTTCCGCGCCGAGTTTCCACACTACATGCTCCGCCACAAAGTGCGCGCCGGCATGACGGGATGGGCCCAGGTCCACGGCTGGCGCGGCAATACCTCGATCCGCATCCGCATCGAGCACGACCTCTACTACATCGAGAACTGGTCGCTGATGCTCGACCTGAAGATCCTCTTCATGACGCTGGTCCACGGGCTGAAGCATGAGAACGCGTATTAGTTCTCCACTCCAGCAAAATGTACCGGCGTGGTCCGCAACTGAGCCGAATTCATCCGAGCTTGACGCGGAGAACGAATCCGCAGATGACGCAGATGTACGCAGATAAAAGCTGCCCATCCGTTCTCCATCTGCGTAAATCTGCGTCCATCTGCGGATAATCAGATCTCGCGCCGAACGAACCTTGTGGCGAAGCTCATCTCCCAAGCCTGCGGATTAAGCCGGAGCGCTGGCGTCCCCATATAATCCGCCCCCTACATGGGCAAGAACTCAGAAGCTCTCTTCCAGCGTGCGCAGGAGATCATCCCCGGGGGCGTGAATTCGCCGGTGCGCGCATTCAAAGGTGTCGGCGGCACGCCGCTGTTCATCGACCAGGCGCTCGGCTCGCGCATCTTCGACGCCGACAACGTCCAGTACATCGACTGTGTCGGCTCGTGGGGGCCGATGATCCTCGGGCACGGACACCGCTACGTCGTCGAGGCCGTGAAGAAGGCCGCCACGCGCGGCTTCTCCTTCGGCGCGCCCACGCTCGGCGAGATCGAGCTGGCCGAGATGATCGTGCAGGCGGTGCCTTCGATCGAGATGGTGCGGCTCGTCAATTCCGGCACTGAGGCCACCATGAGCGCCCTTCGCCTGGCCCGCGCGGCTACCGGGCGGAAGAAGATCATCAAGTTCGACGGCGGTTACCATGGCCACGTCGACTCGCTCCTCGTGAAGGCGGGGAGCGGTGGTGCCACCTTCAACGTCCCCGACTCTGCGGGCGTGCCGAAGGAAGTGACCGAGCTGACGATCAGCGTCGCCTACAACGATCTCGATGCCGTGCGTAACGCCATCGACGATGAGGTGGCGGCGATCATCGTCGAGCCGGTGGCCGGAAACATGGGATGCGTCCGGCCCGTGGACGGCTTTCTCCAGGGACTGCGCGATCTCTGCACCGAGCGCGGCGCCCTGCTCATCTTCGACGAGGTGATGACCGGTTTCCGGGTGGCCTACGGCGGCGCGCAGTCCGTGTTCAACATCAAGCCTGACATCACGACGCTCGGCAAGATCATCGGCGGCGGAATGCCCATCGGTGCGTACGGAGGAAGGCGCGACTTGATGCAGCTCGTCTCGCCGATGGGACCGATGTACCAGGCCGGGACGCTGTCGGGCAATCCGGTGGCGGTGGCGGCGGGGAAGGCCACGCTGGGCGTGTTGAAGAACTCGTCGATCTACGCCGATCTCGAAGAGCGCTCCGGCGAATTCGACGTAGGTGTCCGAAAAGCGGCCGAGAAACACGGCGTGCCGCTGACGGTGAATCGCGCCGGCTCGATGTGGACGATCTTCTTCAACGAGGGGCCGGTCACCGACTACGAGAGCGCGAATCGCTCCAACCGCGACAAGTTCGCCCGCTTCTTCCACCTCATGCTGGCCGAGGGTGTCTACCTGCCGCCCTCGCAGCTCGAGGCCGCCTTCTTCTCCGCGGCCCATGCCAAGAAAGACATCCTGCAGCTCATCGAGCGCGCCGATCGGGCCTTGAAGAAGGTCGCGTGGGATTTCGAGAAGTAGCGGGTTGTCCGATAGCCCCTGAACACACTCCGGCGAGCGTAGAGCAGGCATCCTGCCTGCTCCCGCCGGGCGTCCTCGCCCGGCGGGAGGACCGAGATCGATACAGCGCCGTGGATTGAAACCAGGATCAGCTTCACATCCCGTTTTCAGGTTCGATTTGTGCGTGCGCCACGGCCCAACCGCCGGGCGAGGACGCCCGTCGGGAGCAGCCGGGACGCCTGCTCTCCTCGGGAATCCAGGCTTCGAGGTGTTTCGCCCGGCGGTAATTCCAAACCCGGTGGATTCAGAGACAAACGTAGGATTGACGGAGCGTTCGGAACGTTCACGAGGGTCGCGTTCGGGAGCAAAATGCGACCATTCACGGACTCGCGGAATTCCATTCATTGCCTCCCGGAGTCCATTCATTGCCTCGCGGAGTCCATTCATTGCCTCTCGGAGTCAATTCATTGCCTGCCAGAGTCAATTCATTGCCTCCCAGAGTCAATTTAATTGCCTGCCAGAGTCAATTCATGACCTCCCGGAGTCAATTTAATTGCCTGCCAGAGTCAATTAATTGCCTTCTGGAGTCAATTGCATTGCCTGCCAGAGTCAATTCATGACCTCCCGGAGTCAATTCACGGCCTCGCGAAGTCTATTCACGGACTCCGCGAGGCCGTCAACTCACCATTTTTGTGTGTTCACGTGCCCAGGACCACCAATAACGGTGATTACCCCTCGGCGCAGTGCCCCTTCGCGCAAGGATCTGTGTTCCGCGGGAAGGCTCATGACCCCAAACGGAGCGACCTGGCGTCATCGCCCTCCTCGCGGCCGCTAACGCACCGTCGATGGCTGGACGCCAGAGCCGTGGACATCCGTTGCGAGCGATTCGTAGAACCCCACCAACCCCTTCGCGAGCCTGTCGTTGTCGTAGCGCTCCCTGACGGTCGCCAGCGCCGCGTCGCCGATCCTGCTCGCCGTATCGCCCTCGCGCAGCAGCCGGACGACGCCGTCCGCAAACGTGGTTACGTCATCGGCGATGAGGATGTCGCGCCCGTTCTCGACGTCGATTCCACCGGCGCCGAGCGTCGTGGCGACGACCGGTTTTGCCAGTGCCATCGCCTCGAGGACCTTGATGCGCATGCCGCCGCCGGCGAAGAGCGGCGCGATCACGACCGACATCCGTTGCATGAAGGCCCGCGCATCGTCGACCTCGCCGAGGAAATCGATGTTCTGCCCCCGCGCACGCCGCCGTAGCCAGTCAGGCGGCCCGCTGCCCGCGATCGACAGCCGCGCTTCCGGAGCCCGCCCGCTGACGCGCGGCCAAAGCTCGTCCACGATCCACGTCACCGCCTCCTGATTCGGCCGGAAGTCGAGCGAGCCGATGAAGCCGACGCTCCCGGCCTCGGGTGCGCTAGGCTGGGGATCAGAGAGCGTGATCCCGCAGGGGACGACGTGCATCGGCCGTGTACACCCGAGGCCGCGAAAGGCCTCGGCGTCATCGTCCGAAATCGGGACGACGGCGTCCGGCGTGTCGAAATGCCGCACCTCGTACCTGCGCAGCGACGACGCCACGCGGCGAAGCGCCAGCCGCCGCAGAGGATTGCGCTCGTTCCGCGCCAGCCCCTCCCAGATTCGGAACTCGACATTCAGCGACCGAAGGACGACGCGTGCCCCGCTCTCCTCCCGCACGACCTCGGCGTACGGCATGAGGAACGGGCTCTCAATCTGGACGATGTCGGGCTTGAAAAGCCCTAACTTCGCGCGAAGCGCTTCGCGAAACTTGTTCGAAACGAAACGCCCGACGACGAACGGCGCCTCTCCCGTCACCGCCCTCCACGCGGGCACGACCCATCGCGACGTATCGATGTCGATCGCCTGCATCCCCACCGCCGCCGCCGCGATCGCCGCCCGATGCTTGCGCGGATTCAGGGAAAGGATCTCGACGTCCAGCCCCGCATGGACGAGCCCCTCCGCCAACCGCCCCATGGCAATGCGCCCCCCGTCGATCGGCGGCCAGGGAGGGCGGGGGGTGAGGAGGAGGATGCGCATTCGCGCGCAGAATGATACGAGGGCATTGGCCGGCAGCATCAGGATGCTTTATGGGTTGAGTCTCAACCGCATCAACCGTATCGACAGCATCTATGGGCTCCGAAACGCGACGTACTATATCGATGAAAAGGGGATCTCATGCTCAAGCTGCCGTATCTCTTCGTGCTCGCCGCCCTCGTCGTTGCGTCCGCCTTCGCACAGCCCAAACCGTCACCGCGGCTTGCCGATCTGCAGTCTTTCGCCGGCACCTGGCGGTGCAACGGCAAGGCCTTCGCCTCGGCGTGGGGACCGGAGCATGCCACCAGAGCAACGATTCACGTCGTCTGGGCGCTCCGCGGGTTCTGGCTGGCTATCGATTACACGGAATACAAGACTCTGCACAATCCTCATCCGGCCCAGGGCACCGTCCTCTGGGGCTATGACGAGGGGACGCAGAAGCTCACCGGCTACGCGGTCGACAACGGCGGAGGCCACAGCATGGTGGAATCAACGGGATGGGACGGCGCCACCATCGTATGGAGCGGCCCGATGCATGTCGCCGGTATGACCATCCCGTCGCGCAATACCTTCGTCAGGAAGAGCCCGAGAGAGATCAAGCACACGACCGAGGCGGAGATCGAGGGTAAGTGGCAGACGTTCGATGAAGAGACATGCAGGAAGAAGTGATTGATCGCCAGCACGGCGTGGACAAATCGTCATTCGGCCTACTTTGTAATGAGGAAGGAGATCCGAACCTCTGACCATAGATGATAGAATTCCTCATCGCCGGATCGGTCCGACCGGTATCCACAATCGTTTATGCGAAAGACGATCCCCATCCTGCTGTTCGTCGTGTCGCTTCCTCTCCGCGCGCAGACGCCGTATCTCGTCAAAGACATCAACACGACGTATTCGAACGCCACGAAATCTTCGTCGCCGACGGAGTTCGTGGCCTTTGGCAACCGGATCTTTTTCGCGGCCACGACAGATGCGGCTGGAACAGAGCTCTGGAGCACCGACGGGACCAGCGGCGGCACGTCGATGGTCGCCGACATCATTCCCGGCACCGGCAGCTCCAGTCCAAGCGGGCTGACGGTCGTCAACGGCGTGCTGCTCTTCAACGCGCGCGACGTCAACCACGGGATCGAGCTCTGGACGAGCGACGGGACGGCCGCAGGAACCCACCTTCTCGTGGACATCAATCCCGGGCCGACGTCCTCACAGCCGCTTTCGCGAATCGTCTACAAGAACACGATGCTGTTCAGTGCCGACGATGGCACCAACGGCCGTGAGCTGTGGACGACGGACGGCACCGCCGCCGGGACGCGCATGCTCAAGGACATCAGCCCCGGCAGCGCGGCGTCATCGCCGGCCTATTTCGTGGCCATGGGCGGCAGTGTCTACTTCTCCGCCGCCGGAGGTCTCTGGAAGACGGACGGCACCGAATCCGGCACGGTGAATGTGGTCAGTGTTGTGGCCGTGCGCAACCTCGCCGCGGCCGGCTCGCAACTCTTCTTCGAGGGCTTCACATCAGCGGCGGGCTGGGAGCCATGGGTCAGCGACGGAACGAGCGCGGGCACGCACATGGTGACCGACATTCTTCCCGGCGCGGGAGGGTCACTCAACAACAGCTTCTTCGCGCTCGGATTCACTCCCTTCGGCAATCAGGTGCTCTTTCTGGCCAATGACGGCGTTCACGGACGGGAGATGTGGATCAGCGACGGGACCGCGGCGGGCACGCGGATGGTGCGCGATTTCGTTCCCGGTGCCATAGGGATGTGGGACTCCGCGTTCGCCTACATCACCGTGTTGGGCAACCGGGCCTTCTTCTCGGCGAGCGACAGCGTTCACGGACGGGAGTTGTGGGTTACGGATGGCACGGACGCGGGAACGGCGTTCTTCGCCGATCTCCTTCCCGGACCTGACTCCTCGCTTCCATTCGCCTTTGGCGTCATGAATGGCATGCTCTTCGTCGGGGCCGGCAGCAAAGACGCCGTTGGATCGCAGCTCTGGGTGACCGATGGAAGCGTCAGCGGGACGCACGTAATCAGCGGGATGGGAGGGCCTGGTTTCGGCCTCGACGCCCGTCTCTGGCCGATCAACGGAAAGATCTATTTCGGCGGAGCGACCGCGCTGACCGGCACCGAGCCATGGGTAACCGATGGCACCGCCGCGGGATCGCGGATGATCGCCAATCTGGGCGCCGACAGGACACCGTCGTCGGATCCGTTCCAGCTCACGGCAACGAGCAACCTGTTGTTCTTCAACGCCACCGAGGGGACGATTTCGCCGACGACGGGCGTCGCCGAGTCCTCGCTGTGGCGGTCTGACGGCACGGAGGCGGGAACGTTCAAGTTGAGGGAGACCGGACAGGGTCCCCCTCCGCTGACGCCGGCCGGCCCGCTCGTCTTTTTCACGGAGTCGCTCAACAATGGCTCGACGAGGCAGATCGTGAGCGACGGCACGATCACAGGGACGACCACGGCGGACGACTTCATGCGCCGCTTCGGGGCGCCGGGATGGGGTGGAGCGTTTTTCTCATTCGGTGACACCCTTCGCGACCGTTAACGATCCGAGCGGTGGCAATACGTCGTTGTGGAAGACATCAGCAGCGCCGGACGGGGCGGCCATGCCGCTCGGCGCACACAACCCGACCGGCTTGATCGAGGTTGCCGGGCGTTACGTCTTCTTCGGGCAGCAACTTAGCAACTTTCACTACGGCCTCTGGACCACGGACGGCACTCCCGCCGGCACCTATGCCATCGTGCCCGACCTCGGGAGCCTCGGTGGCCGTCACCCGACGGAACTGGTGAACGCTGCCGGCACGGTTTTCTTTCTGCAGGCCCTGGACGGTCAAAACGTCAAGCTATGGAAGAGTGACGGGACGGCGGACGGCACGACGATCGTCAAGGAGTTGTCGGTCAGCAGTACGTTCGAAACGCAAATCGTGGCCGCGGGCCGCAGGGCGTTCTTCGTAATCAATGGATCGCTCTGGAGCAGCGACGGGACGGAATCGGGAACGACGGAGCTCACCAAGGTGTCGCTCGCTGACCCCCTGGAAAACGATCTCCTCAAGTCCGCTGGCGATCGGATCGTCTTTGTTACCTTTGACCAGACGACAGGGTACGACCTGTGGAGCAGCGACGGCACGCAGAGCGGGACCAAGCCCCTTCTGCATCTCACCCAATATTCGACCGTGCCGGTGAGCATCGACGGGACCGTGTACTTTGCGAACACAGACAACGACCATGGCAACGAGCTCTGGACCACCGACGGGACCGTCGCAGGAACGAAGCTGCTCGCCGATCTGAATCCCGGCCCCGCGAGCTCCAACCCGACGTCCTTCACGAAGGCCGGCAATCTCGTCTACTTCAGCGCGTATACCGACGCAGCCGGTACGGAGCTGTGGGCATTGCAGTTCAACACGCCCGCGATCTCGATCAGCGACTTGCGGGCAGCCGAGGGCGACGTGGGGACGAGCGTGGCGCACTTCAACGTCTCGCTCACTCCCGCAGCGACCCAAACCGTCACCGTCGACTACGTCACCTCCGACGGCACGGCCACCGCGGGCGTGGATTATGACGCGGTGTCGGGGACCCTTACGTTCGAACCCGGCGAGACGGCCAAGACCATCGACGTGCTTGTCCACGGCGACGTGATTCCGGAAAACAACGAGACATTCTATGTCACGCTGCGCAACGTCAGCGGAGCGCAGGTGACCAGGGGCGAGGCCGTTGGCATCATCGAGGATGACGACCAGATCGCCGATCTCGGCATCGCGGCGCAGTTCGGCGAGGGCACGACGGGCCTCTCTCTGGCCACGAACGTCTCGAACAGCGGTCCGCGCACTGCCACCGACGTGGCGGTGGCATTCACGGAGACTCCATCCGGCGGCTTCTCGTCGTTTCTTTGCACTGCGTGTTCGATCCCGCAGTTGGCCAACGGCGCGTCCGCACCCACATTCAGTAACTACAATCTGCCGGCGCTCCAACAGTCGTACCTCAGCGCGACCGTTGCGGCACGGCAGCGTGATCCGCAGCCGGCGAACAACACCATCGCCTGGACGCTCAACGGCAGCGGAACGATGGCCATGAACGCGGTCTTTCTCACCCCGGGCGCAACGGCCACGGTTACCGCGAAGATCTCCACCGCGAATCCGGTCGTCACGTCCTCCGATCCGACCGTCGTCTCCGCGCCGTCGACATTGACCAAGGTAACCGCGGGGTTGGGCACGTTCACCGTGACCGGCGTCAAGCCCGGAGCCTCGTCGATCAACGTCGACGCGCAGCAGGCACCACTCCTTGTCACCGTTGTGGCGCCGGGTACGCAGCCGCTCTGGCCGGGCGGAGTCACGGTCACAACGAACTTCTCAGCGACGTTTTTCGAACTCCCGATCACGGCAACCATCACCCCTTCAGGAACGGCGCCTCTCACAGGAGCGAAAGCCACCGGCACAGTGGTCGTCACGGCAGGAGGCCAGGCACTGGCTCGCGGCGTCGTGAGCGGCACAGGCAGCGCTCTGACGCTGCCGTTTTATCTCCCCTCGCTGGGGCAGATTCCATTCGTGATCACATACAGCGGCGATACGAACTTCCAGCCACAATCGGTCAACGGCACTGTCTTCATCCATCAAGGCGATGTAACGATGACCGGCGGGCTCGAGCGGGTGCCCGGATCCGCGGGAACGTTCACTCTCACGGTACATGCCACCGGATCGCCGCTTGCCAGCCCGACCGGGGTGTTGTCCGTCGTCAACGGCGGAGCGCAGGTGGCCCAGGTGGCGCTCGTTCCCTCCGGCGGCGGAACGTCGATCGCGCGCGCGACGATCACGAACCTTCCCGCATCCCCAACACTGACGATCAACTATCCCGGTGACGCGCTGTACCAGTCAGGCTCCCAACAGGTGCGGTTGGTCGAGACCCGCAGGCGCTCCGCGGGACACTGATGAGGCGTCTCGCACTCGTTCTTACCCTGATCGCGCCACTCTCGGTGCGCGCGCAGACCCCCTACCTGGTCAAAGACATCAACGCCAGCACGACGGTCAATCCATCTTCATCCTCTCCGGCCAACTTCTTCCGTTTCGGCTCGCGAATCTTCTTTTCCGCCCGTACAACGGTGGGAACGGAGTTGTGGTCGACCGACGGAACCGCGGCGGGAACGGCGCTGGTGGCCGATATCAACGTTGGATCTTCCTCATCGAATCCGTCTCAATTCGTCAACGTCAACGGCAGGCTGCTCTTCAACGCGAACGATGGAGTACACGGCCAAGAGCTCTGGACGACGGATGGTACGAGCGCGGGAACGCGTCTCCTCGCTGACATATCCAACGGATCGCGCGGCTCCACGCCGGGCCAGCGCATTGTCTATCACGGCCAGATGATCTTCTCCGCCGATGATGGAATCGACGGAAACGAGCTCTGGATCACGGACGGGACGCCGGCCGGCACCAGATTCCTCAAGGACCTGTCGCCTGGGCCGAGCGATTCGTATCCGGGGTCTTTCGTCTTGTTCAATGACCTCGTCTACTTTGCCACTCTCGGCGGGCTCTGGAAGACGGACGGCACCGCGGCCGGCACGGTAATGGTGAAACAGGTGGATGTGAACACCACCGTGACCGTGGCCGGATCCCAGCTTTTCTTCCCCGTGTTTGACCCGCAGACGAATTACAACCAGCCCTGGGTGAGCGACGGTACCGAGGCCGGGACGCACATGATCATGGAGTTCTCGCCCGGCCCGACGACCGCCCTCAAATCGGGATTCACTGCTTTGGGTGACCGAGTGCTGTTCCTTGCAACCGACCCGCAGCATGGCGAGGAGATCTGGATCAGCGACGGCACCGCCGCCGGGACGCACATTCTTCGCGACATCAATCCCGGCCCGAGCGATTCCGTCCTCTACTTCCCCTACATTGCCGACGCCGGCGGTGTGGCGATCGTCAACGGTGTTGCCTATTTCACGGCGAATACGGCGGCGGAGGGACAGGAGCTCTGGAAAACCGACGGCACCGAGGCCGGTACTACGCTCGTGCGCGACATCTTTCCCGGGCAGTCGCAAGGCGGCTCGCCCAACGGCAGCAACCCGGCCGGTCTCGTCGCGGTCGGCGATCGCGTTTTTTTCAGCGCGATGACAGGTGTTGGCCGCACCCTGTGGGTGAGCGACGGTACTGTCGCCGGAACCAGGCAGGTCACAACCACCGCCGTTCCCTCGGTCTCCCCAAACGGCCTCACCAATATCGACGGCATCGTCTACTTCGCCGGCGCCAATTCGCTCAATGGCTACGAGCTTTGGAAGAGCGATGGCACCGACGCGGGGACAACGATGGTCGCCAATATCGCCGCCGATTCGGCGCCGTCATCCGCTCCGGCCAACCTCACCGCCGCCGGAGATTGGATCTATTTCAATGCCTGGGACGGCATCGGGACGGTCACGTCGAACGGGGGAGTGCCGCGGTCTTTGTGGCGCAGCGATGGGACGCCCGAGGGGACGTTGAAACTGACCGAAACCACGGCCACCGCTTATGTGCCTGCCGGCCGCTCGATCTTCTTCATTGAGGGTACCCAGCTCTGGATGAGCGACGGAACGCCGGAAGGGACCGCTCCCGCTCTCGAGTTCGTAAGCCGCTTCCCCGGCACTCCCTCGGTTCTCTTCGGCGACGGCGACAAGATCTTCGCGGCTGTTGGTACCTCGTTGTGGGTAACCTCCGCGTCGTCGCATTCGCCCGCGGTATCGCTGGGCGCCCCAGCCGGTTTCGGATTCGTCGACGTTGCCGGCCGGGTGATGTTCTTCACCGACACCGGCTTGTGGACCAGCGATGGCACACCCGCGGGAACGTACCCCGTCGTCGCAGACCTCGGCGGACGTCCGACGGGCAGTGCCGCCATCCTCGACGGCTATCTCTATTTTGGTGTGCCGGCTAGCGGCGGAATGAAACTGTGGAAAAGCGACGGCAGCTTCGACGGTACGATTGTTCTGGCTTCCTTTCCACAGGTCTTTTTCGGATTGATCAACATCGCCGCCGCCGGCAGGAACGTTTTCTTCAACCCGAACGGTCAGCTCTGGGTCACCGATGGCACGCCGGCCGGCACACAGGCGCTACCGGCCAACATAACCGGGCCTCTCGCGGCGGCCGGAAAAGGGGTTGTCTTTGCCACCTTCGATGCCACGAGTAGCACGGGAGTGTGGGGAAGTGACGGCACGGTCGCGGGAACTCACCTCTTGCGCGATGTGAATCCTGCCCTCGCCTTCTCTCCACCGGAAATGGTGTCTGTCGATGGGATGGCTTTCTTCACGGCATACGACACTGTGCATGGTTTAGAAATGTGGGTGAGTGACGGGACTCCGGAGGGGACGAAACTGCTCGCCGATGTGGAGCCCGGAATCGACAGCAGCATTCCGCAGCAGTATGTACGGGCAGGCAATCATCTCTTCTTCACGGCCACGACGTCGGCAACCGGAAACGAGCTGTGGGCACTTCCGCTTTCCTCGGGTCCGCGGCTGACGATCAATGATATTCGCGTGCCCGAGGGCGACTCGGGAACAACGGCCGCGCGCTTCACGGTGTCGCTGTCGGCAGCCTCTGCACAGACGGTGACGGTCGATTACGCAACGTCGGACGGCACAGCCACCGCCGGCAGCGACTACGACGCCGTCTCGGGCACGCTCACCTTCGCCGCGGGCGAGACCTCGAAGAACATCGATGTTCCGGTACGAGGCGACGTCATTCCCGAGAACAACGAGACCTTCCTCGTCACGCTGCGCAACGCCTCCGGCGCGGCGCTGGCGAAGGCCTCAGGCTTCGCCATCATCGACGACGACGATCAGATTGCAGACTTGGCGCTGGCTCTCGACTTCTCGCTCTGGGGCCAGGGTGACACTCTTGTCAACGCCACGAACAACGGTCCGCGCGCGGCGACGAACATGAAGATTCTCCACACCGCCACGCCTGCCGACGCCGGCGCCAACACTTGTCAGATTCTCTGTTCCGGTCCGCCGCCGCAGCTCGCTCCCGGAGCGACCGCTCGTGCCCTCGACTACCGCTGGTTCAACTACCAGCAGTACGTCACGGCAACGGCGACGATCCACGAGAGCGATCCCCAGCCGGCGAATAACAGCGTGGGATGGATCGTCAACTCCAATCTTGCTATGGATGCCCTTTACCTCACGCCCGGTTCCCAGGCCAACGTCTGGATCCAACCGAACACGACCACGACGACCGTCACCATTGCGGCCATTCCGCCCGGGGTGGTTTCGGTGCCGTCGACGCTGACGATCTCTCAATCCACGCCGGTGAGCTTCGTCGTTCACGGTGTCAGCGCCGGAAACGCAACCATCGCCGTGTTGATCCCCGGCACGAGTGCCGGAACCACCCTCAGCGTTGACGTCGTGAATCCAGGCACGAAGGTTCGCTGGCCTGGGGCGGTGAACACGTTTCTTCAGGAGGGTGGGACGTTCGACAACCCGGCAGCATTCACGCTCACCACGGTCGCCACCGCCCCGTATACCGGCGCCTCCGCGACCGGCCTGGTGACGATCACGGAGAATGGCCAGGAGCTCGGCCGCGCTACGCTCACGCCGGGCCCCGGAACCCAAAAGGTTCTGGTGTATCTGCCAGCCCTCGGATTGAACTCGGTACGCATGGACTACGCCGGCGACGCCAATTTCCTTCCGATGACGAAGACGTGGGACCTCTCTGTCTTCACGGGCAATGCCTCCATCCTTGCCGGCGCCGCCAGGACCGGCACGGCCGCCACGGTCCACGTCCGCGTAACCGGTTCGCCCGCGGCCGCTCCCACCGGCACGATCACCATCTCCGAGCCCGGCGTTATCCCCGCACAAAGCATCCAACTCACGGCCGCCGATTCCGGCTCCTCCCAAGCGGACTTCACGCTCACCAACGTCTCATCCGGCCAGCACACGCTGACGGTCGCCTACTCCGGCGACGCGCACTACAAGGCGGGAACGCAGAGCGTCCGGATCAACGACGCGCGCGTACGCTCCGTGCGGCGGTGAGGATCCTGCCGAGGGAGCACAGACAAGAGTGTCTGTGCCACATCGATTCGGTTGAGCTCCACACTTCTGCGATGTGGCACAAACGTCTGTGCCCATATTCCACTCGGTTGGGCTAAGTACTTCTGCAAGTACCAGCATCCGATGTGGCACAGACGGCACAGACACTCTTGTCTGTGCTCTATGTTCAATACCCGAACCTCCGATCCACCTGGATCGACACCTTTCGCGCATCGTTGAAGTGCGTCCCTCCGAACGTATTGCTCCGGTCGAGCAGGTACCGTTTGTCGAAGACGTTCACGCTCGTCAGTTTGAGCGACCAGTCGCTCCAGCGCGCACCGGCGGCCAGGTCGAATGTCGCGTGGCTCGGAAGATGGTCTGGGCCGTCGCCATTGATGAAGCCGGAGCCGTAGTTGAGGTTTCCTCCGATCCAGGAAGCGCGCGTTAACTGCGCTGTCGTTCCGGCGGCCAATGTGTTGCGCTGGTCGTGATCGAGGAAGAAGCGTCCTTCCTCCGGCGGCGAGAAATCGGTGAGACCGCCGACCACACCGCCCTCTCCCTCGGCCGTCTGATGTGAGTAGGCGAGGTGGACGCGAAACCGTTCGGCGATGGAAGGAGACTGTACGGTCGACTCGAGGCCGCGGATGAAGGCCCGGTCGATCGTCAGCGGAAAGAAGATGTTCGAGTTGCCGAGGATGTCGTGATCGAAGAAGTTCCGGGCGTTCGTCCGGAATGCCGCCGCATCGACAATCCAGCCGTCCACGGGAATGCCGATCCCGACCTCGGCCTGCCGATCGCGCTCGCCGTGCAAGGGAAGGAATCCGAACCCCTGCTGCAGTGCGAGATCGAGGAGGGGACCGGAGACCGTGGAAAGCGGCGGCTCCTGATAGTAGGAACCGTATGAGGCCCGTAGAACGGCAGTCGTACCGGGAACGTGAATCGACAGGCCGGCCCGCGGGCTGAGAGCCGACTCGCGCAGGCTGCCGCGAAAGCGTGTGTAGCGGAGCCCCGCCCTCACCGTGAGCCAGGAAGAGGCGCTGTACTGATCCTCGGCGAAGAGCGACTCCACGTTTCCGCCGGCCTTCTCGTTCTGCGCCAGCGCCAGGCCGCTGCCGTCGTTTGCCCGTAAGCCGAAGAGCGTGGAATCGCGCTCGCTGAATCCGAACGCGCCGATGCGCGCGTCGTTGCGTCCGACCGTAGCGGCGTAGCTGAGATGTGCCCCGCCGTAGCGGGAAGCGCGGTGATCCGTCGTCACGATGGGATCCTCCGGCCCGCCGTCGAAGCGCGCGGCGTTGGCGTGGAAGAACGGCGCCGCGGTGAGCAGCGCCCGGGGGGAGAGGACGCGCACCCACGAGAGGCTGGCGATCGTGTCCTGCTCGCGTTCGCGGTCGCGCACGCCCGCGGCTTCCAGCTCCTCGTCATTGGGAATGTCGTAGCGATCTCCGCGAGCCGCGGCCAGGAAGCGGATCTGATCGGCGCTCGTGGGAAGAAAGATCAGCGATGCAAAGCCGCCGTAGCCGCGGGCGCCGTCGTTCAGGATGCGCGCGATGGGCGTCTCCAGGCCGGCATCGCTGCGATTGCCGTTGGCGCTGACGTAGTAGGCGAAGCGCTCGGTATGACTGCCGAGGTTGATCTGATCGTCGGTACTGGCCCGAGTTCCGACGCTCAGGAGCAGATGCCCTTCGTCGCTGCGCTCGAAACCGGAGCGCGGGACGACGTTGAAGACGGCGTAGGTACGGTCGCCATACTCGGCCGAGTAGCCGCCCCGCTGCACCTCGAGCGATTCGATGTCTTTCGGGTCGAACTGCGGTCCGACATTGCTGGCGATGTTGGTGTTCGGAACCGGAACGCCGTCGATCATCCACTCGACCTGATGGCCGCCGCGGACGTGCAGTTGATCGTGGACCATGTACGCGCCGGGGACGAAGTCGGTGATCATGGCCAGACTGTTGGCGAGGTCTGCCCCGGGCGTCTCGGCGATTGCCTTCCGCGGCACGGTCGTCTGTGTCGTCGATGAGTGGGGATCGACTGCGGCCGCCGCGGCCGTCACCTCGACCTCTTCGCTGACGGTTGCCACCGGTAGTTCGATCGGCACATCCAGCACGGCCCCCGAGTTGAGGACGAGCGAGCGTGTCGTCGAGGCCAGACCGGCCGAGCGCACCTGCAGTGCGTAGGAACCGAGCGGCACGGCGGCAAACGAGAACACGCCGTTCGCGTCCGCCTTCACCCCGCGCGTCCACTGCGTGGTTTGTGATCGCAGCGTGACCGCCGCGCCGGCGACGGGATGGCCCTGGACATCCCGTACCGTGCCGCGAACCGTCCCGAAAATGGTGGCGGAGGCGCTGCTGGCGAACAGCAGGAGTACGAGTATGAGAATGGGGAAACGTCGCGCGCCTGTGCCCGAGCACAAATGAACCATGAGAGCCCCTCCTCCTTGCGGAATCTCACTGTCTGATGAGGACGAGATTCAGGCGAATCGGGGAGGCGGTGTCTCGGGTGATGGGTTCCGCGAAGTCAGGTGTGCGTTGTCTGGAGACGCGAAGGAGAGAGCGCTCGAGGGCACCAGCTCGCGGGACGACGTCTCCGTCAGAGTCGTCTGTTCCCGGGAATCGAGCGAGCGCGGAAGCTGGGCGGTGGAGCTCGCGTCAGCCTGCCCCATCGAACAATGGACGCGATGGTCTTCGCACTCGCGTGCGGCGGCCCGTTTCAGCGGACAAGTTCCTTTCGCCATCGCCGCGCAGCAACAATCGCTCGCCATCCGTGAAGCCGTCATCGCATCCGCGAAGGGAAGGATGACGATGGCGAGCAGCAACCATCCCGCTGTGACGCGCATGAGTTAAGGATTGTACTGGAGAGCAGGCGTCCTCGCCCGTCGGGTTGCTGGTACAGGACGCGGTATGTTGACCGAAACCACCGCCGGGCGAGGACGCCCATCGGGAGCAGGCAGGATGCCTGCTCTACGATCGCAGGGCACGGTCGTCAGCGTCGACGAGAGTGTCTGTGCCCACCTGCATCCAGTTTCAAAGTTACCAGGCCGATGTGGCACAGACACTCTTGTCTGTGCGGAGCTCGCGCGACTCGAGAATTGCAGCCCTCACGGCCGGCGGCTCCGGCCGGGAGCACAGACAAGAGTGTCTGTGCCATGCCACATCGCTCCGTGGCTTGCGGTGGCACGAAGGGCGGAGCTCGACAGGAGTGACGGTTGCTCTCTCGAAGTAACGGGGTCGCAAGGCTAAGGCTTACGTCGCCCTCGTGAACACCTGGCGCTGGCTGACCTGATAGGCTCGGGCCCGGATGATCTCGCGGACGCCACGCGGATCGGCTATGCCGTGCAGCATCGTCACCGGCAGGGCCTTGTCCGAAGAGACGAGGGTAACGTTCCCGATGCCGAGGAGACGATCGATGAAGGTCTGAAAGAACTGGGTATCGTCGATGTAGCGCAGGTCGATCTCGGCGACGCTCTTGGACAGCATTCCCTGCTCGATCAGGATGCGCTGGTTGGTGATCGTGTACATCGTGCTCTGCAGCCGCATCATGGCGATGAGAAAGCCGACGATCTGCACGACGAGGGCGATCGCGGTGATCCACCAGCCGATCTTCGAGATGCGGCTGCTCATCTCGACATCGGGAGCGCGTCCGGCGGCGAAGCCTGCCAGGAGCGGGATGACGATCACGGTCACGATCATGAGCGCCACCTTCCCGATGAGCACACGCCACGACGGCGTTCCCTTCCACAGCGTCTCCTCGGATGCCGGCGCAGCCGCCGAGGCGGCGATCGGCGCGAAGCCGGCAGGGGAGGGCCGGCCGCAATGCGGACAAGCCGAAGCGAGTGTGGAAACCTCACGGCCGCAGTCAGGACAGGTGATGACTGGCATAGGTAGATTGTAGCTCGCGTTAGGGAGTGCGGACACTGGGCATGTCGCGCCTGCCGAACAGTGTCTCCATCTCCCGCATCATCCTCTTGATCTTCGGATCTTCGGAGGACTTCATTTCGTTGCGAGTCTTTTCAAACTCTGCGCAATCGATATCGAGCAGAGAGATGATCGCCCCGGATTTGAGTTTTTTCGTTTTGGAGGCCGCGGCCAACTTCCCGAAATGTGCGATTTGACACGGTTTGGCCGTGCACTCCGGCAGGTCCGCATTGACCAGAGCGACAATCCCCGGCAACGCCTTGCTGGTGACCTTGGCGATACTCACCATCTCCTCGAACTTCGGCGTGTAACAGGGCACGAGAAGGATGTCGACGCCATCCGCGACTTTGACCACCGACGCGATCGAAGCGTAGTCGGCGATGTCCAGACAGATCATCACGGCGATCTGGAAGCCGGCAAAGTTCAAAGCGACGACGCGCCGGGACGCCGGCGAACTGATCAACTCTTCCACTGAGCGGGCGCTGACGGTCTTGTGGAAGCCATGCCCGTCCTTTGGGCCGCCGGGCCGAAAGAGGTATCCGGTGTTGTAGAGGGTCCGCGAGTCGTGAGCGCTGCCGGCTACGATGAGGACCTTGTGATCCTGACTCTTCTGCCAGGCGAGTTGCTTGGCCTCGGGCATTGGAACCATGTCCTCGCTCGGTAGCCCGAGCTCACTGACGCAGATCACGTTTGCCCTGAAGGTCTCGATTGCCGCGTCCAGCGCCTCGTTGAAGGCGCGGAGCATTTGCCCGGGAGCCGCGCCCTTGAATGAGACCAGCGTACGCGCGCACGCCCGCGGATCGATCCCGGCGGGAGATGCCGTCCCAACGGTCAGCGACGAGAGTTTGCAAAGCTCGAAGGGGAACTTTGGCATCGAAACCAGAGCGACACGCAATCTGGGAGGTCTGTTCTTCCGGGAAGAACCATCGGCGCCGTCGACCATCGTGACGCCGCAGATTGTCTCGACCATCCATGAGAAGGGATTGATCTTCGGTGTATCGTCCAAACTGGCTCTGAGGGAATCGACCTCTTCCTCGATCCAACGGTCGGGCATCACTCGAATCTCAGATCCGGTTCGCGACGACCCGGGCGACTTTTAACGCCACCTCAGAGGCGAAGTCTCCAAGGCGTGAATCGTCGAGGCAGATTCCCACGACCTGGATCATGTCGTTTACCGGCCTTACGAGATAAAGGGCTGTGCGCGTCGCGAGATCTCCATTTGCCAGTTGCACCGCCATCGGCATAGACATCCAGAAGGACTTTGGCTCGCGTGTCTTCAACTGACGAATGTCGTACCCGAGGTTCACCGCCTCGGTCATGAATCTGCGAAGTTCTTCGTTATCGAGATTCGGACCATCCTTGTGGAACAGCCAGGAGTCGAAGTAGTCCTCATTCCGCGTGTCGCCTCTTACCCGCAGACCGATGGTTGTTACCTCCAGCAGTCCTTCCCGGCTCATCCGATGGCCCGAGAGCACGTCCTTTGTCAGCTCGGAGAACTGATCGAGGAACCATTCGCTCGAGGACTGAGCAAGCGACCGATAATCGTCTAATACTGGCGACAGATGGTCGACGTCCCAGCCGCGTTTGCTCGGATATGGCGGGCCGATCCGGGTCCAGATCTTCGAGCTGTACTCATCGACGCAAAGGGCGACACAGCTCCGCAAATCGAATAGTCTCGCCGATCCGGACCGCGACCGAATCTTTGGGAGATCGATCAAGGTGGTATTTGCGTCGTATCTCAGCCGAATCGTCTCCTGTCCATCGAGGCTCAGATCCGCTGCCGGCACATCAGCCATCTCGGCAATGGCTGTTCGATAAGTCTCGGCCCAACGGCTCCAGGCCTGATCGATCACGTCTTTCACAAGCGCCGGATGTTTCTCTGCCAGCGGAGGGTCGTGACGTACCAGAATCGCCGAGCGCACCACGGGGACCACACCGGTAATCTTCGGCTCCCATCGGCTGACAGGAAAGGGTTCCGGAAACGAGACGCCAACTGCGGGCGGCTGTTCAAGAGTTGCGATGGAATCAATGATGCTCGCTTCCGTGGTCAATCAGCCCCTCACTCGCATGACGTTGAAATTGTAACCCTTTGTGGCCGCAGGCTGCATCGAATGTGCCGCCGGGAGACCCTTCGGTCGAAAAGATGTCAAGTCCTTCTCCATTAAGAGTGACCGATATGGCGAATTCCCCACCTCGTTTCCGAAAGCGACCTACCTCAGTCGTGAATCGCCGAGGGCCTCCTCACCTGGGTGGCCAGACCGAGGCTCTCTAGGATCGCGATCGCGTACCAGCCGAAGTCGATCTGCCAGGGGCGCCAGCCGAACTGGGCGGAGGCTGGCTTTGCGTGGTGATTGCCGTGCCAGCTCTCGCCCTGGAAGAACTGCATGATGCCCAGCCAGGTGAGGTTCTGCGACGAGTCCTCGCCGTCCTTGCGGCCGGCGCGCATGTGGGCGCTGCTGTTGATGAAGCATTGCGCGTGCAGCGCATAGAGCAGCCTGATCGGGCCGAACCAGAAGAACGCCGCCGGTCCGAAGATCAGCCCCCCGAATACGGAGAGCATTACCACCGGGATCTGCACCTTCGTCCAGAATCGGTACTGGGGCTTGTCGAGATCGGGGCACCAGCGATCGAGCGGAACCTGGCCGGTCTGCCACAGCCAGCGCAGGTGTGCCCACCAGAATCCGCCGATCCAGGGGCTGGAGATGTCCTCGTGCGTCTCGACGCGGGAATGATGCTGGCGATGGTTTGCCGTCCAACTGGGCGGTGCGCCGGAGCCGTTGAACATGGCGAAGAAGATCATCACGTGCCGGACGACGGGATTCAGCCGTAACGAGCCGTGGGCGATCGAACGGTGGTAACAGATCGTGACCCCCATGCCGCCTACCCACGCCACGGCGAGAGTGATCAGCCCCAGCCTCCAGCCGGGCAGCGGATACAGGATGATTCCGACGATGGCCAGAACGTGGATGGTGAGGACGTAGAGGAACGTGCTGACTTCGCCGGTGGCTGGTTTCCACCAGGGGGCTTTCCAGGGCTCGGGGCCCAGACTGGATAGGATGGGGGCGTCCATAGTCTTCTCCAATTCGGGTGTCAGACGCGTTGATACGGGATCGGTGCCGCGTAGTCGTTCGTGAACAGGATCTGGTAGAGCGCGACCTCGGAATAGAGCGATGACGCGATCGAGCAGCCGAGGTAATACTCCCACATCCTCTTGAACGGCAGGTCGTAACGCTTCTGATCCAGATGCGGATAGGCGTCGCGGAACTTCTCCAGCCAGCGCTGCAAGGTGAGTGTGTAGTGGCGCACCATGTTCTCGACGTCAAGGATACCGAGGGCGTTGCGCTCCAGCTCGTGGGCAAGTTGTGACAACTTCGGCCACTGCGCGCCGGGAAAGATGTACTTCTGCGTGAACGGGTCGCTGTGGTTCTTTGGTCCGTTGTAGCCGATGTAGTGAATCAAACCGCGGCCACGCGGCGTGAGGGAGCGCTTGATCGTCTCGACGCAGACTGGATATTCGGCGTCGGTGAGGTGCTCCATCATGCCGACGCTGACGATCCGGTCGTAGGTACCGGTGAGGGTTTCGTAGCTGGCGTATTCGACGTGGATGCGGTCCGCCAGTCCCTTCTGCGCGATGCGCTCATTCGCTTTCTCCGCCTGCTTCTTGCTGATCGTCAGACCTTTGCCCGTGATGGCGAAGTGCTCGGCGGCGTAGATCAGCAGACCGCCGAATCCGCAGCCGAGGTCGGCGACGCGGTTTCCATCCTCCAGGCGCAGTTTCTTGCAAATGCGCGCGAACTTCTGCGATTGAAGCTGTTCGATGTCGCTCGTGCCGTCGGCGGTTTCGTAGCCGCAGGTATAGGCGAGGCTCGAGTCGAGAAAGGCTTCATAGAGATCGTTGCCGATGTCGAAGTGCAGGTGGATGTTGCCGAAGCGTCCTCGTATCTTGTTGGCTAGGCGGATGGCAGCCATTTTCATCGTCATGGCCAGGCCGAGGTGCTTGCGCAGGCGCTCGTCGAGATGGTTGCGCAGCAGTACGCCGACGAAGCCGGCCACGTCATCGTTGTCGATGCTGAAGTCGCCGCGCATGTAGGCCTCGCCGAGGGCCAGGTTGCCGGTGATCAGGACCTGATCGAGGAAGGCGGGATTGGAAACGCGCACCACGGCTTCGGGCGGCTTGCTGGCGTTTCCCACGAGGCGGGACACGCCGTCGATGACGAATTCGATGCTGCTGTCAGTGATCCCGAGGTCGAGCAGGTTCAGGAGAGCGTTGCCGGATTTTGTCGCGCTCGCGGCCCCGCTCGTCGTTCCCTTAATCGTTTCGTTTACGGCTTCCGTCGTCACGAGATCTCCTCCTTGTGCCGTATTGCCTCAGACCCTCTGCAGGGGTGGGCCAGACGGCGGGTAGTTCCGGGTGAAAAGAACGTGGTAGAGCGCGCCAGCCGAGGCGAATGCCGCGGCCGCGGAGCACTCCAGGTAGTACTGCCACATGCGCTTGAAGCGGTCGTCGTACCGGCTGCCGTCGAGCTTCGAGTGGTTGTTCAGGAAGTCGTTCGTCCAGGCCCGGAGCGTGGGGCCGTAGTGCGCGACGAGGTTCTCGACGTCGAGCACGGCCATGTCGTGGTCCTCGAGCTGGCCCACGACCTCCGACAGCTTCGGCTGGCTGGTGGCGGCAAGGATGTATTTCTGAATGAAGGGATCGTGATCGTTGCTCCGTTCGGTGCAGCCGATGTAGTGGATCAGTCCCATCCCTTTCTCGGTCAGAAGGCGTGAGACGACGTCGACGTAGCGCGTGTACTCGCTGCGGGGCAGGTGCTCGATCATCTCGACACTGACGAGCTTGTCGAACTTGCCGGTGACCTTGTCGTAGGGCGTCAGCTCGATCTCGATGCGGTCGGACAGGCCGGCCGCGACGACGTTAGCCCTGGCGCGCTCGTAGTGCCTCTTGCCGAGCGTGCAGCCTTTGCCGGAGACGCCGAAGTTCTGGGCGGCGTAGATGAGCAGACCGCCGTAGCCGCAGCCGATGTCGACCAGCCGTTCGCCCGGCTGCAATTGCAGCTTCTCGCACATGCGCTGCAGCTTGTCGCGCTGGAACTCTTCGATCGTGCCGCCGGGGTCTTTGACGTAGCCGCAGGAGTAGACCATGCGCGAATCGAGGAAGATCTCGAAGAGCGAGTCGTCCTCGTAGTCGTAGTGCGCGGAGATGTTTCCCCGTATCCCGCGCACGCGGTTGTAGAAGCGGATCCAGAGCAGTCTGGCCAGCGTGCGCAGGCTCAGCCCGCGCGCCAGGCGTTTGTCGAGACGGTTGCGGACCAGCACCGTGAGGAAGTCGGTCACGGTTCCCTTTTCCATCTCGAAGTCGTGGTCCATGAACGCCTCGCCCATGCCGAGGTTGCCGTGGGCAAGGACGCGCTTGAAGAAGCGCGGGTTCATGATCCTTACGACGGCGTCGGGCTCGGCGCCGTTGCGGCCCACACGCTTCCTCCGATCGCCCTGGACGAACTCCAGGCATCCGTCGTCGACGAAACGGTCAAGGATTTCGAAGAAAGTTCTCTCTTCCATTGAATCCGGACCTCTTACCAGGGTGAATTGGATGTGGTTGCCAACTAAGGTAGTTTCTGAGGTTCCTGAAGTCAATAACTATAACTGCATGAAGTATGTGGGGTTTGCTCGGGGGGTATACTGAATCTCTTCCGGACATGGCCGTCAGCAGCGAGCCTATCGGCGAGCGGTTCGTCATTCAGCGGCGCATTGGAGCCGGCGGAATGGGCGTCGTCTTCGAGGCCTACGACCGCGTGCGGCAGGAGACGGTGGCGCTGAAGAAGCTCCCCGAGCCGGATCCGGCCAGCATCTACCGGCTGAAAAAGGAGTTCCGTTCGCTTGCGGATGTCGCTCATCCGAACCTCGTGCCTCTCTACGAACTGATCGCCGAGGGGAACGAGTGGTTCTTCACGATGGAGTTGATCGAGGGAGTCGACTTTCTCCGCTACGTGCGCCCTGGGGCATCGCCGGAGCTTCCGTCGACAGATGAAAGCGGCGATCAACCGACGATCGGGAGCGAGGATCTCGATCCGACTCTTCTTACCTCGGATCCGGACGAACAGACGTTGCATCGGGAGGCCGGCGACACCCTACCCTCGGCCGGCGATGACCAGACGGTCCGGCGCGTTCCTGAGGATCTTCGATTCGCGCCGAGCGTCCACCTTCCATCGCTTCGGACGTCGATGCGGCAATTGGCGGAGGGCATCATCGCCCTGCACAATGCCGGCAAGCTCCATTGCGATCTCAAGCCGTCCAATGTCCTTGTGCGGGCGAACGGAGACGTTGTCATTCTCGACTTCGGCCTGGTGGAGGAGCTGGATCCATTTCGAAAAGGGAGCGCCATGTTCGCCGGAACGCCGGCCTACATGTCCCCCGAGCAGATCGAGATGGCGCCGATCTCGATGGCCAGCGACTGGTACGCCGTCGGCGTGATGCTCTATCAGGCACTGACCGGCATCGTTCCATTCGAGGGAGATCTGTACGCGATCCGGGCACAGAAGCAGAATGCGGCGCTCAACTCGCCCCGCGATCGATTCGACGTGCCTGAGGATCTCAGCGACCTCTGTATGGCGCTTCTGGCGAGCCTTCCCGAGGAGCGCCCGACCGGGGCCGAAGTCCTGGCCCGCCTTTCCGGCTCCGCGTCGTCGCCGGCGACGTCCTCCCCACGGGAGACGGCGTTCGTGGGCAGGGAGCGGGAGTTGCGGGAGCTGTGGCGCGCCTACTCCGTGGTCACAGGCGGCGGAGTGGCCACCGCGGTCATCCGTGGGCGCTCAGGTCTGGGGAAGAGCGCGCTGGTCAACCACTTTCTCTCGGAGCTCGGTCAGCGCCACGAGGATGCCGTCCTCCTGCGCGGCCGTTGCTATCAACAGGAATCGGTGCCGTACAAAGCGCTCGACAGCCTGATCGATGACCTCCTGCACTACACGGACCGCCTCTCCGCGCTGGAGCTCAAGGCCATCGTGCCGGTGGACATAGCCATGCTGGCGCGCGTCTTCCCGGTGCTCGAGCCGCTGGAAACGGCGATCCGCAAACGGAAACGGACGGTCGACGTCCTCGATTCGCGCGAGGTTCGCCGCCGTGCCGTGGCCGCTCTGCGCGAGATCTTCGCCCGTCTGGCGGATGCGCATCCCGTCGTCCTGTTCATCGACGACATCCAATGGGGCGATCGCGATAGCGCCGCTGTTCTCGCGGCGCTGTTGCAACCCCCGGACGCGCCTCCGTTGCTCACGCTGCTGACGCACCGCAGCGACGAGGCGGGTCCGCGGCCGTTCCTCGAAGAGATCCAACGGCTGCGCGACCGTGGCGCGCTCGGCGAGGTCCTGGAGATCCCCATCCTGGAGCTCACGCTCGACGAGTCGCGCCAATTGGCGGGGTTGCTGGGCGGCCCCATGGCGGACGATCGCCTGCAATCGATCGCACACGAGGCCAGCGGGAGTCCGATGTTCGTCAGCGAAATGGTCCGGTTTGTGACGGCGATGGGGGGAGAACATGCCCCGGCGAACCTCGATGACCTCATCCGGCTGCGCGTCGCGGCCATGCCGGCCGCCGAGCGGCAGGTGCTGGAGATGCTGGCGGTGGCCGGTCAGCCGCTGGAGCGGAACGTTCTTCAGGCGACGATCGGCGATGAGATCGGAAACGCCGTCCTGGCCCTTCGCTCGGAGAGGATGATCCGCAGCCGTGTCATCGACGCCCGCGAGGCGCTCGATGCGTCGCACGACCGCTTCCGCGAGGCGGTGCTGGCTTCGATGACCGAGGATGACCGGCGCGCCGGTCACCTCCGCCTTGCCGTGGCGCTGGAGGACCTCGGCCGGCGCGATCCGGAGATGCTGGCCACGCATTACGCCTCCGCCGGAGAACCTCTAACGGCTGCCCAACACGCCGCCGCGGCCGCCGCCAACGCCGCCGCGGCACTGGCCTTCGATCACGCGGCGCGCCTGTACCGGATGGCGCTCGATCTTCATCCGTCCATCGCCAGCGCGGGTGAGCTGCGCGTCCAGCTCGCCGATGCGCTCACGCGCGCCGGCCGCGGTTTCGAGGCCGCTCCCATCTACCTTGAAGTGGCGGAGACGTCGGACCCGAACATGGCCCTGGAGCTGCGGCGCCGCGGGGCCGAAAACCTCCTGAACGGCGGTCACGTCGAGCGTGGTCTGCGCGTGATGGAGCAGGTGCTGGCCTCGGTGGGCATGAAGCTTCCGGCGACGCCGCGCAGCTCCTTCCTCGGGATCATCTGGGAACGAATCCGGCTGGCGTTGCGCGGCATGAAATACCGCGAACGGCCGCTCGCGGACATTCCCACCGATCTCTTCATGCGCGTCGAGGTCTGTTGGGCCGTCGCGATCGGCCTGGCGCGCGTCGACAACATCCGCGCCGCCTACTTCCAGTCGATTCATCTTCGGCTGGCGCTCGAAGCGGGCGACCCATACCGGGTGGCACGCGCATTGGCCGTCCAGGCCGGTTACTCCTCGATGGGCAGCGATCGCACCCAACACCGCACCGACGCCCTCATCCAACGGGCGGAGGGGCACGCCAGGCGCCTGAATAATCCGCACTTGGTCGGTCTGGCCGCGCTGGCCCAGACGTTCAGCAGTCTGTTCCTCGGCCGTTTTCGCGTGGCGTTGCAGAAGGCCAACGAAGCCGACAAGCAGTTTCGCGAGCGCTGTACGGGCGTGGCGTGGGAGATCGACACGACGCAGAGCTGCTCGCTCTGCGCGATGTACTACCTCGGCCAACTCGCCGAGCTGGCGCCGCGTCTCAACACGCTGCTCCGCGAGGCGGAGGACCGCGGCGATCGCTATGGCGGCTGGAGCGTGGCCGGCCGGCCGAGCGTGGTCTACCTGGCCATGGACGATCCCGACACGGCCATCCGCATCAATCGAACGGTCATCGACCGATGGTCGTCCGAGCGCTTTCAGTCCCAGCACCTTTTCGAGATGCTGGCCTCGGCCCAGATCGATATCTACATCGGCCGGCCGGCAGACGCGTGGCAGCGCCTGCAGAAGTCGTGGTCGGCCATGGTTCATTCAAAGATCCTGCGGGTACGCTTCGTCCGTAACGAGATGGTCCACCTCCGCGCCCGCGTCGGCCTCGCCGTCGCCACCAGCACCGGCGACCGCGGCCTTCTCCGCCAGGTCGAACGGGACGCGGCAACAATCCTCCGCACGAAGATGTTTTGGGCGCGCCCCCTTGCACAATCTATCCAGGCCGCTCTGCGCGCGATCGACGGCGATCTCGATTCAGCCCGACAGCTCCTCGAATCGGCCGTCCGCAACTTCGAGAACGCCGAGATGCTCCTCTACGCCGCAGCCGCCCGCCGCCGCCTGGGCGTCCTCACCGGCGGCGACGAAGGCGCGGCTCTGGTAAACGCCGCGGATACCTGGCTACGCGGCCAGATCGTGAAGGTTCCGGAGAAAATGGTGGAGGTGTTGATGCCGGGGTTTCGGTGAGGGGTAGGGTCAGTTGCTCTGGCAGGCGGCACCCTGAAGTAGCATGTATCGATGACCGTAGATCGTGGCGCATCATCACCTGAGATTGAAGTGCTATCCAGGAACCGGCGAGCGAGGGGACGTCGCTTTGCCGTCACCGACTCTCGCGAGACCATCATGCGCGAAGAGGTGGCGGACGCGCTGGCCGCCACTCCGACCGAGCGAATCGAAGCGATGGTTGCACTGCTCGACAGCGTGTATGCGTTGTGGGTCTCGAGAGGAATCGATCGTGACCAAGGACTTTGCCGATTTCCTGGAATCACTCAACAGAGAAGGCGTGGCTTATGTCGTGATCGGCGGGATGGCGGTGTTGGCCCACATCCCGTATCGGACAACACGTGATCTGGATGTTCTGATCGAGCCGACTCTACCGAATGGGGAGAGAGCCCGCCGTGCAGTCGTCGCATGGGGCGATTTCGAACCGGAGTACACGCCGGCCGACTTCATTGCCGGTGACATTCTTTCGTTCGGAGGCCTTCTGCGAGTCGAGGTCCATAGCCGTGTTCCTGGGGTGGAGTGGGAGGACGTCTGGAACAGCCGCGTCGAAAGCGAGCTCCTCGGAGTGCCAACCTCCTTTGCTGGTGTGGATGAGCTGATCCGAATGAAACGGGCGACGGGCAATGCAGAGAAGGATCTGCCGGACGTGCAGCGCCTCGAGGCCTTGCGGAACCGGGGCGCAACATAGGCCATTCAGCAAGGAAAGACGGAGTCACCCCGCGCGGCGACTTCTGCTCCACGCTCAGAAACGCATCCATGGACGGCTGCTCGTAGGGGGTCACGCAGAGCCGATTTCTACCTAACGTAGAACCCTTGCATTTCTTCGCGCACCGAGGGAGCCTCGGTTCAGGAGAAACGCGACTATGAACACGGAGACGACAGACCCCGGCGCGAACGCGAGACTGAACGAGGTGCTGGCGCGGTACTGGGGGTTCTCTGCCCTTCGGCCGCTCCAGCGCGAGGCGATGGAAGCGGCGCTACGAGGGCGCGACACGCTCGTCGTCATGCCGACCGGCGGTGGGAAGTCGCTCTGCTACCAGGCTCCGGCGATCGTCCGCGGTTCGCTCACGGTCGTCGTCTCGCCGCTCATCTCATTGATGAAAGATCAGGTCGACGGCCTGGTGGCGTGCGGCGTTCCGGCGATGCAGTTCAACAGCTCGCAGACGGGCAGTGAACAGCGCGCGGTGGAACGGGCACTCGCGGACCGCGCGGTCAGACTGCTCTTCGTCTCCCCGGAGCGCCTCGCGCTTACGAGCTTTCGGCAACTGCTCCTGCGCGCCGGCGTCACCGCCTTCGCCATCGACGAGGCACATTGCATCAGCCAATGGGGCCACGACTTCCGCCCCGAATACCGGCAGCTCCGCGAGCTCCGCCGGATCTTCCCCGACGCGTCGCTGCACGCCTTCACCGCCACCGCCACCGAGCGCGTGCGCCGCGACATCGTCGAGCAACTCGCCCTCCGCGATCCGGTCGAGCTGGTCGGCAGCTTTGACCGGCCCAATCTCACCTATCGCATCCTTCCCCGGCGCGACGAGGTGGCCCAAGCCGAGGATGTGATTCGCAGGCATCGCGGAGAAGCGGGGATCATCTATTGCATTCGCCGTCGCGACGTCGACTCCCTCGCCGCGATTCTCGGTAGCCGCGGCTACCGCGTCGCGCCGTATCACGCCGGCCTCTCCCCGGAGCTCCGGCGCGCCGCGCAAGATCAGTTCTCTAAAGAGGAGCGCGACATCATCGTGGCCACGGTCGCCTTCGGGATGGGCATCGACCGTTCCAACGTTCGCTTCGTCCTCCACACCGGGATGCCGAAGTCGGTCGAGCACTACCAGCAGGAGAGTGGACGCGCGGGACGCGACGGGCTCGAAGCCGAGTGCACGATGCTCTACGCCCCCAGCGACGCCGCGGCGTGGAACTCGATCCTGTCCGGCGGCGTGGAGGATCGGACGGCGGAACATCTGCGCGCGGCGTTGGAGAATGTCCGGCGCATGCAGAGCTATGCCGAGGACCTCGTCTGCCGGCATAAAGCACTCGTCGAGTACTTCGGCCAGACGTACGACAACGGCCCTTGCGGCGCCTGCGACGTCTGCCTCGATCATCACGAGTCGGTGCCGGACTCGCTGGTGATCGCGCAGAAGATCGTCTCCTGCGTCGTGCGGGTGGGGGAGGCCTTCGGCGCGGGATACGTCGCCTCGGTCCTGCGCGGCGTAAACGGCGGAAAAATCCGCGAGCGCCGGCACGATGCGCTCTCGACCTTCGGCATTCTGGCAGGCTTCTCGAAGGAGGAGCTGAGCGGCTGGATCGCCCAGCTCGTGTCGCAGGGTTTTCTCCGAAGGGAAGGCAGCCAGTACCCGGTTCTCCGACTGACGGACAGGTCGCGACCGCTGCTGCGCGGGGCCTGCGAGGTGCGCCTCATGCGCGCATCCGCGCGCGAAAGCGACGATCTCCGTCCCGACGTCTCGTGGAGCGGTGTCGATCATGCGCTCTTCGATGAGCTCCGTGAATGGCGGAAGCGCGAGGCCGGCTCGCGCGGCGTCCCGCCGTTCGTCGTCCTGGGGGATACGACGCTGCGCCACCTCGCGGCGGTCCGGCCGTCCTCAATCGATCGGATGCGATCCATCTCCGGCATCGGCGAGGCCCGGCTGGCCACGCTCGGCCCCGCGCTGCTCACCGTGATCCGCGACTCCTGCGCGAAATCGGGCGCCTCCTTCGACGCCCCGGCGCCGCCCGCCGTACCGGCCAGACAACCAAAGACCGCCACCCCCGGCCGCATCCAGGCATACGACGCCTTCCGCCGCGGCGCTCCGATCGACGTCGTCATGAGCCTCACCGGACGCGCCCGAAGCACCATCGTCGGCTACCTCGCCGACTTCATCATCACCGAGCATCCCGACACGATCGACCGTTGGATTGGGCGCGAACAGTTTGAGGCCATTACACCCGTCATCGCCCGCCTCGGCACGGAACGCCTGAAACCGATCTATGACGAATTCGAAGGCCGCATCGCCTACGACACAATCCGCCTGGTCGTGGCACATGTCGCCGCGCGGAGTGCGGGGGTCGAACACACTCTCACTGGAATCATCGGTACTCTGTACTCCGTCGAGAGCCCTTCTCCCCCCCGCTGAAAAACGCGGTGGGGAGAAGGACTCTCGATTAACACTGTGCCACGATTCAGTCAGATGGTGGGAAATCCAGGTTAAGCCAAGGTTAAGCCAGCCTTCGCTGACGGGCGGACGGTTGCCATGCATCGCTGTTCAGATTCTGGACACAGATGTCCAGAATGTAGACACCGTGTCCAAAAATAATACGATGCCGCAAAAAAAGATTGCGATGCCGCAAAAAAAGATTGCGATGCCGCAAAAAAAGATTGCGATGCCGCAAAAAAAGATTGCGATGCCACAAAAAAAGATTGCGATGCCGCAAAAAAAGATTGCGGTGCCACAAAAAAAGATTGCGGTGCCACCCAAAAAGATTGCGATACCGCAAAAAAGCGGATGTTTCCGGCGTCTCTCCCCATCAAGCCAATGTTATTTTGCTTTACTGCGAGCCAGTCGACCACGCGAATACATCCGTGACCGCCGGGATCAGGTCTGCGGGCCCCGGCTTCCAGTCGGGGGGCTGAGACTGCCCTTCGGCTGCGCTCAGGGCAGGCTCAGGATGACAAATTTCTAGCCTGGATTTCTCACAATCTGATTGAAATCGCAGGCACAGTGTTCATTGAGAGTCCTTCTCCCCACCGCGTTTTTCAGCGAAGGGGAGAAGGTGCCGAAGGCGGATGAGGGGGCTTTGGCTCTTGCAGAGCAGTGGACTATTTTCATGAACGGGCGGGTGGAAACGATTGAAAACAGTCAACTTCGCCGCGAGGACCGGCCCCTCATCCGCCTGTCGGCACCTTCTCCCCCGCAAGAAAC
>DATHRD010000082.1:0-26740 GCA_035482045.1 Thermoanaerobaculia bacterium | reverse complement strand
TCGACTCTCTAGGCCTTCAGAAGCTCTACAGCTGACGTGTTCAACCAGCCGAACCGCCGTGTGCGGATCCGCACGCACGGTGGTGTGGGAGGGGCGGAGCCGTGAGGCTCCCCCCTATCCCGAATCGAGGACGTCTGCTCTACCATGGGCGGCGCTTTGTCGAATCACGCCCGGGCAATTCACGCCGCGCGGCGTCGCCACATCCGCCCGATCACCTCATCAATCGAGAAGAATCCGGGGCCGAAGGCCAGGACGATGAGGGAGACAAGGAGGTAGAGGAACGGGGCGGCGCTGGTGAAGGCGTCCTGGTCCTTGAAGAAACTGACAACGGCTTCGTGGTCGGCGGTCAGGTAGGCGACGATGAAGTTGATCGTCAGAGGAATGGCGATCAGGCGCGAGGCCAGACCGACGAGGAGCAGCAGACCGCCGACGCACTCGAGCGACGCCACAAAGTGGGCGTTCGCCGCCGGCATCGGGATGTGCAGGTGGGTGAGGAAATCGGTGAAGCGGTCGATGTTCTCCAGCTTCCCCTTTCCGGTCTGGAAGAGCCCCCAGCCGAAGATCAGGCGAAGCACAAGAAGAAGCGGGCTTCGCAGCTTGTCGAAGCAGCGCGACATGGCGAGGTCATACCAGCGGACCAGTTTGGCGAACATCGGTTCTCCTAGGTGATCTCAATGGCGGCGAACATGCCTGCCGCACTCCAGTCGCGGAACCATGTGAAGAGCTCGTCCTGCTCCGGCAGGCGTTTGAAGCGGCGATGGAACGCTCCGATGGCATCGCCGATGGTCTTGCCCGCGATGAGCGATCCGAGGAACGTGAAGGCTTCGCGCGAGAGCGGCATGCGGTAGACGCCGTAGTCGCGGCGGTGAACGGCCAGCCGCGTCTTCTGACGCCGCGGCTGCATGTTGCGTTCGTCGCGCCAGGCTTGGAACGCCTCATTGGCGTCGTAGTCGAGCGATAGCAGGCGCAGGGCCGGAATGGGGACGATGCGCGCGTCGGCGATGCGCTCCGGTGCGATGGACGCGATGGCGTCGGCTGGCAGCGGCTCGGCTTCGGCTTCGTCGAAGACTTGCGTCATGGCCAGCTCGAGGCTTGCCAGATCGCGCAGGAAGATGCGGCGCTTCAGGATTCTTGATGTCGACGCGGCGATGAACTCCGGAAGCGAATCCCCGAGCCTGTTCAGAGTGTAACTGCGCGATGGAAAGCGGAGCACGTAGGCACGCACCAACTCCTCGAATGCGTCCTCGCCGAGGAAGTGCGCCAGCGCGCCGTAGTCGGCGGTGAGCGCCTCGATCATGCGCAGCATGTACATGCCGTGATAGAGGCCGACACGCTGAATCGGCTGCAATGTGGCCGAGGGAAGGATGACCGCGTCGACATCGATCACCGCTTCCGCCGCCGCCTCGTAGACGTCGCCGGGATGGGTGATTACGCCCTGCATCCATTCCTGGAGATGCGGGAGTCGGGGGTCGGGAGTCGGGGGTCGGGGGTCGGAGATTGGCGGTGTTGCTCCGACTCCCGACTCCCTGCTCCCGGTCTCAGACAGCGGAGGAAGAGGGAGTCGGGGGTTGGGGGTCGGGGGTTGGAGATCGGTGTTGGTGCTCCGACTCCCGACCCCCGACTCCCGACTCCCGACCTCGGAGAGCGGAGGGACTCGGAGATCGGAGATCGGTGCGGTTGCTCCGACACCCGACACCCGACACCCGACTCCCGGCACCTCAGACAGCGGCATACGCGATCTCCCGACTCCCGCGGAACGCTGCCGCCTTCCGCGCCTCGGCGTGTACGGTCTCGAAATCGGGGATGTCGGCATCCCACTCCATGAGCGTCGAGACGTCGCCGATGCGCGCGCATGCGCGGCCGTAGAGCGACCAGACTTCGTCGATGACGAAGTTGTCATGCGTGTCGATGATGTGCGTGCCATGGTTGGCGTGCCCGGCCAGATGGACCTGCACGACGCGATCAGCGGGGATGGCGTCGACGTAGACCTTCGGGTCGAAGCCGTGGTTGAACGAGCTGACGTAGATGTTGTTCACGTCGAGCAGGAGTCCGCAATCGCTCTCGGCCGCCAGCGACGCCAGGAAGTCCCACTCCGTCATCGTCGACGAGGTGAACTCGACGTAGGACGACGGGTTCTCGACGACGAGCGGCATCTCCAGGAAGTCGGAGACGATCCGGACCCGCTCCGCCGTATGGCGAAGCGACTCGGCGTTGTACGGCATCGGCAGAAGATCGTGGACGTTGCGGCCGCTGACGCCTGTCCAGCAGAGGTGATCGGAGAACCAGCGCGCCTTGACGGAGTGTCCGAGCGCCTTGAGTTTGCGGAGGTAGTCGAAGTCGAGCGGGTCGGTTCCGCCGATCGAGAGCGAGACACCGTGGAGCACGATCGGATACTGCTCCGCGACCTGCTCGAGCACGTAGCGCGGGCGGCCGCCCGTGTCCAGATAGTTTTCGGAGAGGGCCTCGAACCAATCGACGTCGGGCTGCGTGGCCAGGATGTGACCGTAATGAACGCTGCGCAGCCCCACACCGATCCCGAGGTCAGGGAGATTGAATCGATTCATCGGATCTCTGTTGGAGGGCAGACGCGAGCGCGCCTGCCCTCCGTGGAGCGAAAGAGTTACGAAGCTTTCGGAGGAACGGCGCAGGTACCCTTGCCCTTGCAGTCGTTCTTGCCGCCGGCGCCCTGACCCTTGCATGCGTTCTTGCCGGCGCAGGAGTGCTTGTACTCCTTCGAGGCGCAGCCGCCCTTGCCTTTGCAGGAGTTCTTGCCCGCGCAGCCGTTGTCGCCCGACTTGCAATTGCCGAGGGTCTTGCAGCCGTTGAGGCCTTTACAGGCATGCTTGTCGGCCGCTTTCGGCGAATCGGCCATCTGGACGGCCTGCGACGTGGCCTGGTTGAACCCGAGCGCGTTCGATGCTTTCGCCGTGTCGGCACGCAGGTTGGTTCCGGCGCTGAGGCCGGCGATGACACCACCGAGAACGAGGTACTTCGCTAGATCGCGACTATTCATGAGACTCTCCTCCTAAAAATTGTTTGGACATCGATTGAGATACGTTTGCTGCGACCAACTGGATGCGACCCCACTTCGGGACGATTCGTTCGAAGGCACCTCGGATGCAGTCCCCGGCACTGCATTGAGACACCGTCTCGCTTGGATGATTGCGGGGATTGTATCGCTTTCAGCCGTGGCCGTCATGGCTGATTTCCGCGACGACCGGCGTATCGCCGCCGAGGTCGATCGAGACCCCCTCGTGAGTGTCTGCGCCGGCGTCGAGGTGCGGAGCGCGTCCGGCTCGCTGACCCCGGAGCAACTGGACGAGTTCGCGGGGCTCGTGGAAAGGGGTGTTGGCGACATCGCGCGGTTCACCGGGGTCGAACCGCGGAAGGAGCGCATCCTCGTGTATCTCTCACCCCACGTCGAGATCTCCCACACATACCCGAGGTATCCAGGCTCGTACCAGCACGAGCCGCGCATCTTCCTCGACAGCGACCGCGTCCCCGACCACTCGGCGCCGTACCTCCACGAGCTCGTACACGCGGTGGTCGGTGACGGCGGACCGATGTGGCTGGAGGAGGGGTTCGCCTCGTGGGTCGCCTCCTCGGTGGCCACGAAGTACGGCGGCTACTACGCTCCTGTGCTGAGCGCAGGCAATGACCGTGTCGACGCGCAGGCGCGAGCGGCGATCGAACGCTCACGCGCCGCGGGCGAGCCCGGGGATTGGTTCACGGCCGATGACCCGCATCTGACGTCGCCACGCGAACGCCGGGCGTTCTACATCCTCTCCCATTCGTTCACGAAGTTCCTGGCTACGTCCCTCGGTACGAACAGCCTGGTCAGCATCCACCGCGCGGATGATGTCAACGCCCTGGCCCGCCTCTCCGGCGTCTCGCTCGATGAGTGGCAGCGGCGGTGGATGGAAGGGATTGGCGAAGGTGGGACGGTAGCGGCGACGCGGTGAGGGGGGCGCGCGAAGGCGCTACAAATCCATAGCGCACCCGCGCAGAGCGTCATACGCTCAAAACGCAGGATGGCGTGCTTCGTGGAATCCTCGATTGCGTACGCCGCGATAGCGGCGCAAAGAGGATAGCTAGGGGTGCAAGCGCTTTTTGCGAGCACCCCTGGTCGTCGAGGTCAATCCATGTCGTGCCGCGTCAGCGGCACTGGATCATCAAAGAAGATGCATCCCATTTTCCAGTGTCGCTGACGCGGCACAAGAACTATGTACCTCGTTACCAGGGGTTGCTCGCAAAAGGCGCTCGCACCCCTGGCTACCTTCTCCTGCCGCTATCGCGGCACCTTTGAACATCGCTCAGAGCGCGGGGCTTGGATCGGGCGCGCGGAGTCTTTCATCACCGCTTCTTTATCCCTCTTTAACGACACTCTCCTGCCTCCTGTGTTTCACTGACCCGATGCAATCTGGAACGAAACGGCTGTTCACCTGGCTGGCGGCCCTCGGCTCGCTGGCGCTGGTGACCGCGGCCGGCACCTTTCTCGGGCTCAACCCGAACACGGTCGGCTTCGCTTATCTCATCGTCGTCCTTCTGATCTCGGTCTGGGGCGGGCTGCTGGCGGGCACTGTCTCTTCGGTCATCGCTACGCTCTGCTACAACTTTTTCTTCTTCCCGCCGCTTTACACGTTCACCATCGCGGAGCCGGCCAACTGGTTCGCGCTCGTAGCCTTCCTCGTGGCCTCGGTGACGGTGAATCGCCTCGTCATCGCCGCCCGCGTGCAGGCGGAGAAAGCGGAACAGCGGCGGACGGAGCTGGAGACGCTCTACGGATTGAGCATCGATCTCTTCACCGCCACGAACCGCGTCGGTGCGCTCGGTGAAGCAGCGGGACGGGCGCTGCAACTCCTGGGGGCGCGCGCGGGCGGTCTGGTTCTCTTCGACGGCAGCCCGTTCCGGCAGAAGGTGATCTCCTGGAGCGGCGACAAGCCGGATGAGATCGAAGATCTGATCGCCGGCGTCGGACGACACAAGGAGCCGCTGGAGTTCCCCTCACCCCTCGGGCGCGACGTCTATCTGCCGTTGATCGTCGGAGGCAAGACGACCGGAGCGCTCGTGGCCCGCGGCACCGAGGCGTCGCAGCAGGCCCTCGTGTCCGCGTCGCGGCTCGTGGCGCTGGCCGTGGAGCGCGAGCGGTTCATCGAGGAGAACGCGCATGTCCAGGCCCTGCGCGAAAGCGAGGCACTGAAGACTTCGCTGCTGCGGGCCATCTCTCACGACCTGACCACGCCGATCACGACGGTGTCGATCCGGACCGAATCGATCCGCCGGCGCGCCGGGAACGACAGCGAGCTGCTCGAGGACGTCGCCGCCATCGCCGCGGAGACCGGACGTCTGCGGAGGCGCATCGACAACCTGCTGTCCATGGCCCGTCTGGAAGCGGGAAAGGCAAAGCCGCACCGCGAGCCGACGCCTCCCGCCGACCTTTTTCGCGCCACGCGTGAGAATCTTCCCCTCGTCTTCGGCGCGCGGCCCATCACGGTGTTCGTCGAGCCGGACTGCCCCGACGCCAACGTCGACCCGTCGCTGGTTCTGGAGATTCTCGTCAATCTCGTCGAGAACGCGCACCGCGTCTCCCCTCCCTCGGCTACGATCGAGCTCGTGGCACGCAAGCATCCTCTTGATCCCGAAAAGTTGCGCATCGAGATCCTCGATCGCGGTCCCGGTCTGCCGCCGGGCGTGGTCGACGCAGACGGGAACGTGGCCGCCGAGACGACGGACGTGGCGCAGCTCGGCCTCGGCCTGGAGATCGCTCGTGGTCTGGCCGCCGCGAACGGCGGGAGCATCGGCCTGGCGCCGCGCCCGGGCGGCGGTGTGATCGCGCGCGTCGACCTGCCGGCGGCGCGGTTGCAAAGCGAGGATCGCTCGTGACCGTTTCGAGCGTCATCCTCATCGTCGACGACGATCCAGCCATTCGCGACTCGCTCTCGAAGGAATTGCGCGCCGCCGGTTATGCGACGACCACCGCGGCCGACGGCATCGAGGGAATGGGCGCCTTTCAGTCGCACGTCCCCGATCTGGTTCTCACTGATCTGGCCATGCCGCGCTCGGACGGCTTTGAGCTCATCGCCGGAATCCGCGCTACGTCGCGCATCCCCATCATCGTCCTCTCCGTCCGCGGCGCCGATCCGGACAAGGTCCGCGCCCTGGACCTCGGCGCGGACGACTTCGTCACGAAGCCATTCTCGATGGCCGAACTGCTGGCCCGCGTGCGCGCCCAACTGCGGCGCACCGCTCCGCCGATGACCACGCTGGCATTCCCCGACCTTACGATCGAGCTCGATCGCCGCCGGGTGGTGCAAGGCGGAAACGAGGTGCGCCTCACACCGACCGAGTTCTCCCTGCTCGAAGTGCTGGCCACCAACGCCGGCAAGCCGATGTTCATCGAGCAGATCATCGCCCGCGTCTGGCGCTCCGCCCCCAGCACGAGCGCCGACACAGTGCGCGTTCACATGAGCTCCCTCAGAAAGAAGATCGAGCCGAACCCCTCAGAGCCGCGCTACATCGTGACGGAGCCGTGGGTGGGATATCGGTTCATCGCGGAACCGGTGTGATCATGAAGGATGAAGGATGAAGGATGAAGAGTGAATGATGAAGGATGAGGTGCCGCAGTCTCAGCTTCATCCTTCATCATTCAGTTTTCATCCTCATCCTTCCCCTCGCCGCACGGATCGAGAACGCGCAGCTCCCTAAGGTACGGCCCGTCCACGCGTGATTCGATCTCGAACCGCAACTGACGGCAATTGAGGTTATCCGCCTCGACGAGAAGGAAGCGGCGTCCATTCTCTTCCGTGATCTTCGAGTTGCCGAGCATCCCCAGCGAAAAGTCCAGGTCTGCACCGGCGTCGCGTCGGATGTCCTGCACGACTGGTTTGAGCGCGCTGATCACCTCGGGACCTGCAAGGCCGTCTACCGACTGGCCGTGGACAAGGTGATCCCATAGCTCATCGACACGGCGCAGCTCGGGCTCGCCATCGATTCTGCCGAGGTCGTGTAGGCCATCGGGGGATACCCGGAGGTTCCAGAGAACGTGCGGCTCAGCGCACGAACCACAGGTGAAAAAGCTCTTGTAGGAGCCCTTCGTCGGAATCGAGATGTCACCGCCCTTCACCGTCACCGGACTCGTGTCGAATGAGACCAGATAGGACTCGATGAGGAGCGGTCTGGCCTCGGCACCATTCCACTCCCACGCGCTGAACTGACTCCTGAACGTGCCACCCGCCTCGGCTGCCGCGACCGCGTCGACATAGAAACGCGCATGGCCGGATGCTGCCCGGGGAAGTGGACCGACTCTGCCCGTGGCCGGTCCGTCCCCCCATCCCGATCCGGTCCAGGCCCAATAGCCGATCTCATCGCGTGAGAGGAAATGCCGTCGGGCGATGTCCTTGATGTTCCACACCGCGCGGAAATGGCCGTCATTCGCACGAGCGACGACGAAGAACGTCCCGCTTCCGGGGTAATTCGCCGCGACGGCGAACGTGGTTTCGGGCGCAGGGTTCAGGAGTACGGCGGTCGCGTTCAACTGGTAGTCGTCGGAGCAGCGGACATCGGTCGCGGCGCAGCGGCGCGGAGGATCGAGTCTCTCCACGGCTTTGGCCAATTGTTCCGCGGTCGCGTCGGGATGCTCATCGAGAAAGCCGGCAGACCAGTTGGCGATGGCCGACCATGCACCATCGAGAGCGACGCCGAAACCCGGCGTGCCGCTGGCCTTCGAGAAGTCCGCGAAACGCCCGGCCAGAGTCGCCCGAGCCCGGTCGTATTCGGCGCGAGAGTCAGGCGCGCCGACAACGCCGGAACGAGTCACCAGGACGGTTGCCAGCAACACAAGCACCGCGGCGAATCGAGTGAGCCGCATACGCTCTCAAAGAGTAGCATCCGCGTTTCGTTGTGCCTCAAGACGGCGCACTCATGACCGGCGTGAATGAAGGTAAACGCGCGAAGCTCGCATCGGAATCCTGGGTGAGGACGTAGCGGCCGTCCGGAGACAGGCCGCCGACTCACCCCGGCCGGTGTGCCCTCTCATTAAGGTTTATCCTGATGCGCATCGATTGATGAAAAGCACGTCTCTGGTCTCGCTGCTCGAAGATACCGAGCTTGTTCTCGAGGAAGTCTTCCGGCACACGCCTGTCGGAGTCATGCTGTCCGACCTGCACGGCACGATCATCGATCTCAACGACGCCCTGTGCTCGATGGTCGGCTATGCGCGCACGGAACTGATCGGACGGAACCTCACAGACATCAGTCATCCAGACGATCTCGCCGACATCAGCGCGCGCACGGATAGCTTGCGCGATGGACGCAGCGGCCCCTACGTCGTGAATTGCCGCTACATTGCTCGCAATGGAGACATCGTTCACGCGAAGGTCTCTGTCTCGGTCATCTTCTCGAAGACCGGAGAGCCTGTCTGCGGCATCGGTTTCGTCGAGTGCATCACCGAACGGGTGGCCATGGAGACGGCCCTGCGCCAAAGCGAGCTTCGCTACCGGCGTGTGATCGAAGACCAGACGGACATGATCGTGCGCTGTCTGCCGGACGGCACGCGAACGTTCGTCAACCAGGCCTACTGCCGCTACAACGGCACGACCGCCGACCAGCTCATCGGCTCGTCGTTCTTCCCGCTGATCCCCGAGCAGGATCGGGAGCGTGTGCGCGAGAAGTACGCTTCGTTCAGTCCCGAAACTCCGGTGCTGACGGAACAGCATTGGGCGATTGCGCCGGGCGGCGCGTTGCGATGGCACGAATGGACGGATCGCGCGTTCTTCGACGAGAGAGGAACGCTCATTGAGATCCAGGCCGTTGGCCGCGATCTGACGGAGCAGCACGAGGCGCAGCAGAGGCTCATCCAGAGCGAGGAGCGCTACCGCAGTCTCTTCAACAATCTTCCGATCGCGGCGTGGGAAAACGACTGGGTGGGAATCATGGCCGACCTCCGCGCGCGAGGGATCGGCAGCGCCGACGCGCTGCAAGCGGCCCTTCGCGAAGATCCGCGGCGTTTCTATGAGATCGGGAGCCACGTCAGGATCATTGGCGTAAACCAGGCAGCGCTCGAAATGGCCGGCGTCGAGAACCACGAGCAATTCCACAAATGGCTGCTCACGGCGTGGACGCTTGAATCGGGGTTGCGCTACGGACTGGCGCTTGCGCCCGTTGTTTTCGGGGACCGCAAGATCATCACGGACGAATACACCCTGGTCCGTGCGAACGGAGAGCCGCTGGACGTGCTCTTCCGTGTGGCGCGCTCGCAGCGATGGGGTGAGGATTGGATGATGTTTCCCGTCGCCGTCGACATCACGGACCGGAAACGGATCGAGCGCGAGCTGGTGCACCGAGTCGAGATCAGCGCGCGCGCCGAAGAAGCGGCGCATTTCGGAAGCTGGGAGTGGAATCCGGCCGAGGACGTGGTCTACGGATCGGTCGAGTTCTGGCGCATGCTCGATGGCCATGACCAGGGCGGGCCACGCTACCGCACCATGAAGGAGTGCCTTGCGCGGACGCATCCCGACGAACGGGAGGTGGCGTGGGAGACGTGGCTCTCGCTGCGAGACCCATCCAGTGACGCGAAACCTTCGGTGGTCGAGAACGAGTATCGGCTCGTGCGCGCCGACGGATCGATCTCGATTGCCCGCAGCCAGACCTTTCTTCACTACGCGGCCGACCGCACGCTGACTCGGGCGGTGGGACTCCTTCGCGACATCACGGATTTGAAACGCGCCGAGGAAGAAGGAGCGCGGCATCGCGACCAGCTCGAGCGCGCCGACAAAATGATTTCACTCGGAATCCTGGTCTCCGGCATCGTGCACGAGATCAACAACCCGAATCACGCCATCGGCCTGAACGCGCCGCTTCTACGCGATGCCTGGCGTGATGCAGCGTCGCTGCTCGACCGGCTCGGTGCCACTGATGAGAACCTGCGCATCGGCGGTATGCCCTGGAAGGAAGCGCGGACAGAGATGGAGGCGATGATCGACGACATCCAGCACGCCTCGGAACGCATTCGCAACATCGTCACCGAGCTGCGCAACTTCACTCTCGATCATGATCCAGGCGAGCGCCGGAGAGTCTCCCTCAACGCCGTCGTGGCCCGCTCGCTGCGTCTGCTGGGCAAGCACATCGCGAAAGCGACGAAGGGCTTCACGCTCGAGCTAGCGGACCACGAGCCGTTCGTCACAGCGAACTTCTCGCGCCTCGAGCAGGTAGTGGTCAATCTCGTGCTGAATGCCTGTCAGGCATTACAGAACGACGAGCAGGCGATCCGCATCGAGACCGGCACCGATGGAGAACGCGCGTTCATCCGTGTGCGCGACGAAGGGCGCGGCATCGCCTCCGCGGATCTGGCCAACATCCGCACGCCTTTCTTTACCACCAAGCGTGCTGAAGGAGGCACGGGCCTCGGCCTGGCGGTCTCCGACCGCATCGCCGGCGAGCAGGGTGGTCAGCTGACGTTTCAGTCCGCGGTCGGAGAAGGCACGGCGGCCACGCTGTGGCTGCCGCTGGCAAGCGGATGAGCGGGCGCGAGGCCATCACGATTCTCGTCGTCGACGACGATGAAGCCGTCCTCAATGCCGCGCGCCGCGCGCTCCGTGCGGCAGGCTTCGAGAACGTGCTGATGTGCCGCGATCCGCGCGATGTGCAGCCGCTGCTCGATGCGGAGCCGGTCTCGTTGATTCTCCTCGATCTGATGATGCCGCACATCAGCGGGCGCGAGCTGCTCGAGGGCATCGCCGCGACGCATCCGGAGATCCCCGTCGTCGTCGTGACGGCCGAACACGACATCCGTACCGCGGTGGATTGCATGAAGACAGGTGCATACGACTACCTGCCCAAGCCTGTTGCCGGGCCGGAGCTCGCCGCCGTGATCACGCGCGCTCTCGAACATCGCGAGCTGCGGGAGGAGAACACGCGGCTGCGCTCGAAGCTCCTGCTGCAGGAGCTCACACGGCCCGAACAGTTCGATGAAATCATCACCGTCGACCCGGCGATGCTGGCATTGTTCGCGTATCTGGAAGTAATCGCCGGGGGGGCGAATCCGGTGCTCATTAGCGGCGAGACCGGCACAGGAAAGGAGCTCTTCGCGCGCGCAATCCACAATGTCAGCGGTCGGCGAGGACCGTTCGTGGCCGTCAATGTTGCCGGCCTCGACGACACGATGTTCGCGGACACGCTGTTTGGCCACAAGCCGGGAGCGTTCACGGGCGCGACCGGAACGCGCAATGGAATGATCGAGACGGCCGGTCGAGGGACGTTGTTCCTCGACGAGATCGGCAACCTGTCCGAGGCGTCACAGGTGAAGATGCTGCGCGTGCTGCAGGAGCGCGAGTATCACGCCCTCGGCGATGACAAGCCGAAGCCGCTCGAAGCGCGCGTGGTCGCCGCGACGCACCAGGATCCCGCGAAGCTGCGGCGCGATCTCTACTTCCGCCTGCGCGCGTATCACGTGCGCATCCCGCCATTGCGTGAGCGCACGGGCGATCTGCCGGCGCTGATCCATCACTTCGTCCGCGAGGCCGCGCACGATCTCGATCGCAAGCCGCCGGTCGTACCGGAGCGCCTTTATCGATTGCTCTCGCGCTACGAATTTCCCGGCAACGTGCGCGAGCTGCGCTCGATGGTGTTCGATGCCGTGGCGCGACATACGGGCGGGCCGTTGCCCGTCGAGCCGTTTCTCGAATCGACCGACACGCCCGACGTCGACGAGCAGGAGAACGGTGGAGCAAACGAGATCGCCCATGGCGCGGTCATTACGGAGGCCGCCTGGCGCGAGTTCGAACGGCGCAACCTTATCAACGCCCTCGAGCGCGCGAACTGGAAGATTGCCGGCAAAGGTGGCGCGGCGGAGCTGCTGGGAATCAAGCCGTCGACGCTGGAATCGCGGATGAAGTCGTTCGCGATCGTGCGGCCCTAATCTCGTGAAAATTCACGAATCTTCGTGATTCCCGCCACCTTCCAATAACCGCGACTCCCACCTCAAGTATCCAACTTGTCAATGAGTTGCGTGCGTGGCATCGCTTGGCGCTCCGCTTGCGCAAAGGTGGCGCGACATGAACATCGATCCACGCTATTCCGAGATGCTGGCGGCGCAACGATCGCTCGCGGGCGATTCCTACGATCCGATTACGGGCCTGCCCAATCGCCAGCAGATGCTGCGGAGTCTCGCCGAGGCCGTCGTGCGCGCGCGGAGGCAGGACGAACCTCTGGCACTCCTTCTCGTCGATGTCGATGCCTTTCGTATCGTGAACGCCGCGGCGGGGCAGTCCGCCGGCGACGCGCTCCTCGCCGCCGCGGCAGAACGACTGATGGCCTGCGCCGGCTCGCATCTCGTCGCGCGCACCGGCGACAACGAGTTCACGATTCTCGCGGCCGGCGAGCCGCCCGAGTCGATCGTCGAGGTAGTCGCGAGCGTGCTCGCCGCGTTTCATGAGCCGTTCAACATCGGTGAACGCGACCTTCATGTCACTGCCAGCGTCGGAATCAGTGATCTCGCGCGCGACGGCGAAGGTCCCGACTTCCTTCTGCGCGCCGCCGCTGCCGCCTTGCACCGCGCGAAAGAGCTCGGCGGCAATCAGCGGCAGTATTCATCGAGCATGCTGACGCTGGCGGAGTTCGAGCGCCTGCATATCGAGCATCGCGTGCGTCGGGCCATTGCCAGCGGCGAGTTCTCGCTCGTGTATCAGCCGCAGGTGCGTTTCCGCGACGGCGCGCTCGTGGGGTTCGAAGCTCTCCTGCGCTGGAACCGCGACGGCCAGACGATTCCGGCCTCCGCGTTCATCCGTGCGATCGAGCACAGCCCCGTCATCATCGACGTGGGCGAGTGGGTCATCGGCGAGACCTGTCGTCAGATCGCTGAGTGGCGTGACATGAGCGTCGACGTGCCGCGGATCGCGGTGAACGTCGGCGCGCGTCACTTCCAGCAGCCGAGTCTCGCCGAGGCCATGCGCAGACTGCTCGAGAAGAGCGGCATCGAGGGCTCAGCGCTCGAGCTCGAGATCACCGAGACCGCGGCGATGCATGATCCGACGGCGGCCGCGCGCACGATCGATGAGCTGCGCGCGCTCGGCCTCGAAATCACCATCGACGACTTCGGCACCGGCTACTCGTCGCTGGCCTATCTCACGCGTTTCGCCATCACCGGCCTGAAGATCGATCGCGCATTCGTCGCTGACGTGCCTGCCTCGCGGTCGGCGACCGCGATCGTGAACGCGATCCTTGCCACCGCGCGCGCTCTCGACCTCCGCGTAGTCGCCGAAGGCGTGGAGACGAGCGAGCAGGCCGAGTTTCTGGCGGCGTCGCACTGCGAACTGGGCCAGGGCTACCTCTTCGCCCAACCGATCCCAGCCAGGGACATCCCCACCTACGTGAACGACAGGAAGGAGACACGCTGAATGAGTCCCAAGAAGATCTTGCTGGTGGACGACTCGAGCACCATTCTCATGATGGAGAAGTTCATTCTCCGCAACAATCCTTACATTCTGACCACCGCCTCGAACGGTGAGGAGGCCGTGCAGAAAGCGGTGTCGGAACAACCCGATCTGATTCTGCTCGATGTGGTCATGCCCGGGATGGGCGGCTTCGAAGCGTGCCGTCTGATTCGCGAGAACGACGCGTCGAAGCACGTCCCGATCATCATGGTCACGACACGCGGCGAGCCCACAAACGTCGAGACCGGATGGCTGAGCGGCTGCACGGACTACGTGACCAAGCCGATCAACGCCATCGAGCTGCTGGCCAAGGTCCGCAGCCTCATTGGTGGTGTGATGGATGAGCCGGCGGAGGTGACCGAATGACCAACGGCCGTTCGTACATTTCCAACGCACGCGAGGAACAGCAGCAGTACATCAACGGTCTCCTGCGCGAGAACGAGAAGCTGCGGGCCACGGCGGCGATCGCCGAGGAGCAGCAGCGGGCCGCGGCGGGTGAACTGGACCGGCTGCGCGCGCGATTTGACGAGATCGCGGTCGAGAACCAGCGCTTCGCCGAGCAGTACCAGTCGATCGAAGAGCAGAGCAACGCCCTCGCCAATCTCTATGTGGCATCGTACCAACTGCACGCGAGCGTCGATCGCGGCACCGTGCTCAACGCAATCCAGGAGATCGTCGTCAACCTGATCGGCTCGGAACAGCTGGCTATCTATGAGATCAACGATGACGCGGAGTTCGAGCTGGCGGCCTCATTCGGCCTGGACTCCTGGCCGCTCCTGCAGATCGTCGGCGGCGAGAACGCGGTCGACAGGCTCGGCGAGGGCCACATCTTCGACGATCCATCGCAGCGCCAGCCGCTGACAGCGTGCGTCAGGCTGCAGATCGAGAACCGTGTCGTTGGCGCGATCCTCGTGTTCCGCCTCCTCGAGCACAAGGCCGCTCTCCAGCCGATCGACCTCGAGCTCATCGAGATGCTCGGAGTGCATGCGTCGGTGGCTCTCTACTGCGCATCCCTCCACGCGCCGCCGGTGATGAAGGGATGAACACCTTGCCTATGCCCGTCGAGGAAGCACTGGAGATCGTGTACGTACACCCGGGACAGATCTACGTCACCTCGCAGGACGCTCTGGTGTCGACGATTCTCGGATCGTGCATTGCGGTCTGTCTCTGGGATCCGATCGCGCAAATCGGCGGCATGAACCACTTCCTCCTGCCGGCAGGCAAAGGCTCGCGTTACGGAGCAGACGCGATGCCGGAACTGATTGATGCGATGGCCGACAGGGGCGCGCTGGTGGCGCGAATCGTGGCAAAGATCTTCGGTGGTGCGTGCACGCTCGACGCCTTCATCGGTGCGCGGAAGGCCATCGGAACGCAAAACGCCGACGTGGCGATTCGGTTTCTCGCGGCGCACTCGATTCCCGTTCGTGCGGATCAAACCGGCGGACGCCGCGGACGCAAGCTCCTCTTTCACACCGGAACCGGCCAGGCCTACGTGAAGGAAATCTGAAATGAACGAAAGAGAGGTATTCAATGCTGAGTAACTGGAAAATCGGGAAACGGCTCACCGCCGCATTCACCGTTGCAATCATTCTCGTCGGCGTCGTCGCCGCTGCTGGCTTCTGGGGACTCTCGCAGATGGTCTCCACCGTCGGCGCGATTCTCAATCGGGACGCAAAGCTGATGGAGTACGCGTCTGACCTCGACACGCAAACACTCGATCTCAGGCGTTACGAAAAGGACGTCTTCCTCAATATCGGCGACCGCCAGAAGGTCGCGGACTACACCGCGAAGTGGAAAACCACGCACGCCGCGGCGATGGAAGACCTCGACAAGGTACAGAAGCTCAGCGGCACCGAGGACTCCGCATCCATCGAGTCGATGCGCAGGGATTTTGCAACCTACACCGCGGGCTTCGAGAAAGTGCTAGGCGGCATCGAGGGCGGCAGGATTCTTACGGCTGCCGCCGCGAACCAGGCTATCTTCGAGTCCAAAGACGAGATTCACGCGCTCGAGGCGAGCTCGAAGGAGATCGCCGTGAAAAACGTGGAGCGGATGCACTTGAATGGGCAGACGGTGCTGGACGCCGAGGCGCGGACGCGCTCCACGATGTGGGCGGTCTGCATCGTGGGAATCATCATCGTCTTCGTGATGACCGTGCTGATCACGCGCAGCATCACCACGCCGATCCTGGAAGTGGTGGAGCTGGCGAAGAAGCTCGCCGAGGGACAGAACGACTTCGACGTTCCCGCGCGGGGGAACGACGAGACCGGTATGCTGCTCACGGCGATGAAGAAGATGGTGGATTCCAACGGCGAGATGATCGCCGCCGCCACCGGCATCGCCACCGGCGATCTCCGTGTCCGCGTCACCCCGCGCTCCGACCGCGACGCCCTCGGACTAGCGCTGTCGAACATGATCGGCAAGATCACCGAGATCATCACGGATGTGCGCTCCGGCGCCTCGGCGCTGACAGTGGCGTCGACGCAGGTCTCCGCGAGCGCGCAGTCGCTGTCGCAGGGTACGAGCCAGCAGGCCTCGTCGGTCGAGGAAACGACGTCGAGCCTGCAGGAGATGAGCGCCTCGATCACGCAGAATGCAGAGAACAGCGGACAGATGGCGTCGATGGCTGTGAAGGGCACGGCCGACGCCGATGAGAGCGCGCAGGCGGTCAACCAGTCGGTCGATGCGATGACGCGAATCGCCGAAAAGATCTCGATCATCGAGGAGATCGCGTACCAGACGAATCTCCTCGCGCTCAATGCGGCGATCGAAGCGGCGCGGGCCGGTGAGCACGGACGCGGATTCGCGGTCGTGGCCACCGAAGTGCGCAAGCTCGCCGAGCGCAGCCAGGCAGCCGCGAAGGACATCGGCGGACTGGCAAAATCGAGCGTCGATGTCGCGCTGCGTTCCGGACGTCTGCTCACCGAGCTCGTGCCGACGATCCGCCGTACCGCCGAGCTCGTGCGCGAAGTCGCCGCAGCGTCGAACGAACAGTCGGCCGGAGTGGTGCAGATCAACAAGGCCATGGCGCTGGTCGATCAGGTAACGCAGCGCAATGCATCAGCCTCCGAGGAGCTCGCTTCGACGGCGGAAGAGATGGCCTCGCAGTCCGAGGCGCTGCAGCAGACGATCTCGTTTTTCCGTACCCATGGCGCGGCGCCGGCCATGGCGCGCAAGGCTGAGCCGCGCGCCGTCGTGCAGCGGTTCCCCGGCACGCACGTCGCGGCCGAGCCGGGAGGCGTTTCGCCGGCCGCAGTCGCCGATTACACTCGCTTCTAGGAGCCGTTCATGAATCAGTACCTGACGTTCTATGTGGGCGGCGAAGAGTACGCCGTCACGATTGTGAAGGTGACCGAGATCATCGAATGTGTCTCGCTCACCTACGTACCAGGCACGCCGCCGTGGATTCGCGGCGTGCTCAATCTCCGCGGCGCGGTCGTTCCGGTCGTGGATCTTGCAGTGAAGTTCGGATTGCCGGCGACGACGCTCACGCGCCGCACGTGCGTGGTGATGGTCGAGCTCGACCTCGAGCACGACGGTGAGCGGATGGTCCTGGGCATGATGGCCGACTCCGTGCACCAGGTCATTGAGCTCGCCCCGGATCAAATCCAGCCGCCGCCGTCATTCGGGCCGAAGGTTCGCGTCGACTGCATTTCCGGGATGGGCATCAGCGCCGACGCGCTAATCGTGCTGCTCGACATCGATCGCGTTCTGTCGTCGGCCGAGATCCTCACAGCGAGTGTCATCGAAGAGGCCGTCGAAGCCGCGAGCTGAGTCATGGAGATCACGGATCGCCAGTGCGCGCCTTCAGCGCATTGATCCACCGCCTCCACTCGGGCGACCAGGTTGGGATCATTGCTCCTGGTCGTCGTTCCAGATACGTCGCTGCGACGATTACTGCTACCTCCGCGTTGGGGCCGCGTCTAAAGCGCGTCTAATTCGCGCGTTTCCGCACATGTCCAGACACGTTCAGACCGAGGTAAACTACTGAGGAAAGGAGATATCCGCGTATGTCCTGAGACAAACGCGGAGCTGTTAATCCGGTGGTCGGAGGTTCGAGTCCTCCCGCCACAGCCAGGGGCGACGCGCGTCTGTAACGAGACGACCCACGGGCCGGGAGCCCTGCATTCGCACCAGCGCATGGACAAGAAACGTCATCTCGCGCACCGAAGCCCACCTGAAGTGGCGAGGAGCACAAACTTAGCGCCGACTTCGCGTTATAGCAGAAATCTGGCGTTGGCGTGGGTTCGGAGAAAAGTTCGCATCTCCTCGAGGCTGACCTGCTCGAAGTTCCGCATGACTTCGAGCTTGATCTGGATGTCCGGAGCCGCGAGAAAGCGCTCCCGGCTGACCAGGATGCTGGCGCGGTAGTGCTCGTAACGCTCCACTTCGCGCTGAGGCTTCAGGCCGTCTTCGAGCGCGCGGACAGCCAGCGCGATCAATGCAGTCCAGATCACCACAGGCTCGGGCCAGCTGATCTTTTTGTGCGCGAACTCGCCGGCGGCCAAAACGCTGTGCGCAAGCACCACGATGGCAATACAGGTCCAACTGATCAGCGAAAACGCGCGTTCCTGCTGACAGGGACTCCAATGGCCCTTTGTCGATCGATGGACCAGCTTCGCTTCGCAGTATGCCAGCTGCCAATCGAGACGCAGGGCCAGCCACGCGGCAAAGAGATCATTCGTGGCGGAGGAAACGCCTCCGGCGGGGAGCTGCCTGGAGATGAATACGAACGGCTCGGGAGCCCCCGGCTCGACGGCTTTTTTCAGGCCGTCGTCCATGGTCACAGTTTTGGCCATGACTGCCAGAAGGGAATCAAACGCTTCCTTGCGGCGCGCCCGATAGTCGAGCTGCAAGTGCTCCTGCCCGGCGGCCGCCTCGATGTCCGGGACCCGCGCGGCGATGTATTGAAAGTGAAAGAGACGGAGCATTTCGGTCTTCCACCGCGCCTCCAGCCATCGTCGGCGCTGCGAGGTATTGCGTAGCCCGAACACTCCAACCGCCGTGCCGAGAATCCCCAGCCCGGCCGCAGCAACGCCGAGAATCCTGAACGGCATCGATTCATGCTCGCCATGCAGAAGAGGAGCCGCCGCGGTGTAGAGAAGCGCGACGCAGACAAAGCCGATGGCGAGCGCACCTCGATCACGATTTCGGTCACGAGCGTGGCCGGCCTCCGCATCGATTCTCACAAACAACTCGAGCAACTCGGGGAAGTCAAAGGCAAATCGAATGGTCGGATCTTCCGCTTCGGGCGCCACCGCCTTCAGATCGTAGTTGTCGAATGCAGTCCCGCTTGATGCTTCCCTTTGCGGCACATCGCCCCCCGGGAACGTAATTGTAGCAGCAAGGGGTAGGGAATGCCGCTTTTGCGTCACTCCTATTGAATGAGGGCGCAGGAGTCTTCGGCGCCGCTGCCGGGTCCCAGCAACGAACACAAGAGGAGCTTCAGCGCGTGAATACGATTCGCATTTTCATCGGCAGCCCCGGCGATGTTCACGAGGAGCGGGAAAAGGCGATGAAGGTCGTCAACTCCCTGCAGCACGTATTCGAAAACAGGATGCTTCTCCATCTGGTCGCGTGGGAGAACATCGGGCTTTCCGCGGCCGGCTCGTTTCAAGAAGTATTCGAAGAAAAGCTTCGCGCTCAGCTCCATGAGATCAAAATCGCAATCTTTGTTTTCTGGTGGAGATTGGGCAGCCCTCTCAGCGAAAACGTGACCCACCGCGACGGCACACTCTATCGGAGCGGGACCGAGCGTGAATTCGATTTCATGCTCGACTGGGTGAAGGAATGTAAGCGCAACGGCAGCGAAGGGCCTGAAATCCTGGTCTACTTTCGCAATGACGACACGGGATTCCTGAAGGAGCTCCGTAACGCGGGACCGGAAGAGCGCATGAAAATGCTCCAGCAGCAGACGCTACTGCAAGCGTTCCGCGAAAACAACTTCCAGGATGCCCAGGGCCGCAACACCCGCTCTCATTATCGATTCGAGCAGCCGGTGGATTTCGCCGAGCTTTTGTCCAAGCACCTGCATGGCTCGCTCGATAGGCTCGACCTGGAAGGAGGAGTGCTCTGGCAGGAGGCCCCCTACCGAGGGCTGGATGTGTTCGATGTCCACCACGCCCCGATCTTCCGCGGCCGCGAAGAGGAGATCTTCGACCTTCACAAGCGGCTGCGCGATCGCACCAAGGAGGGCTGCGCCTTCGTCTGCATCGCAGGCGCCAGCGGCTCGGGCAAGTCGTCGCTGGCTCGGGCAGGTCTCGCCGCCAAGCTCCTGTACCGGTCCTTCGACGAAACGGTGAAGGAGTGGCGGTTCGCTCTGCTCCAACCCGGCGGCAAGGAAAACCTCTTTGCCTCCCTCGTCGATTGCCTGGTCACTTCGCCCGAAACGAACGACGACTCTTCCCGCCTGCCTGATGCGCTGCCGGCGCTCGCGGTCGAAGCTCGGCGGCAGAAACTCCAGAAGTACCTGGAGGACGGCAACGCCGAAGCCGCAGGCGAGCTGCTGGAAAAGGTGTTCGAGGCGGAGGAAACCAAGGTCAAAGGAAAGGTCTCGGTGCTGCTGGTGCTCGATCAGATGGAAGAGCTCTGGTCAGACAAGAGACTCTCGCCTGAGCCATTCCTGCGGGCCGTGGAGATCCTGGCGCGGTACGTTCCCGGTTTCGCGGTGCTGGCCACGCTGCGCAGCGACTTCTATCACCACGCCCAGGCCACTCCGGCATTCCTGCGCCTGAAGGGAGAGCGAGGACTCTTCGATCTCATCCCGCCCAGCAAGATCGCCCTGCGCGAGATCATCGAGAAGCCGGCCCGCGCGGCCGGTCTCAGCTTCGAGACGCTCATCGAGCTCGGTCCTCTTGGCGCGCTCAACGAGCGCATTCTCAAAGACGCCTTGGGCGATCCCGGCGCGCTACCGCTCCTGGAATACGCCCTCGGCGAACTGCATCGCCGCTGCCTGAAAAAGGCGCTCGCTGACGCCGCGAGCGCAGACGACAAATCCCCAGAACGATCGTCTCGCAGCGTGGTCCTCACGCACGCGGTTTATAAAGAGATCGGCGGAGTGGAGGGAGCCATCACACAGCGCGCCGCCGATGTCTTCGCCGCCCAGCCGGCGGAAAACCAGGCCGCCCTGACTGAACTGTTGCCGCTGCTGGTCTCCGTCGACCCGGGAACCGGGGACGAGTTCATTTCGGTGCGCCTGCGTCCCCGGCTGGACGACGTGACGGGCCCCGATCCGAACAGCCCTCGCGCGATGCTCACCCAGGTCCTCGTGGCGGCGCGGTTCCTCACCACGGATCACGACAACGGACTGGCCACGGTCACGCTCACACACGAGGCGCTACTGAAGCGCTGGACGCGCATCTACGAGTGGATCCAGAGCAACCGCGAATGTCTGCGCATTCGCAGCCAGGTGGCCCAGGCACACGCTCACTGGCTGAACATGAATCGCGATTCCAGCCTGCTCCTGCCGCGGGGGGTGGCCCTCGCGGAAGGACGACGCCTGCTGGAGGAAGCGTTCTACCTGCTGAATGCGGAAGGGCACGAGACGCTCGCCGATTTCATCCGGCGGTCCATCGGCGCCGATTTCGAGCGCGAGATCTTGAGCGGAACAGCGCCGGAGGAGATCTCTCGCGATCTAAACGAGCATCATCCCGACATCTGGGACCAGACCCTCCGGCAAGCGCTGGCGGCGGAGTCGGAGGACCTGCGGCGCAACGCGGCCCGCCTTCTGCGCGACACGCCGCACGCGGGCGAATTTCAGGAGCCGCTGATCCGGCTCCTGATGGAGGATCCCAGCGAGAGGGTCAAGCTCGCCGCCGCGCAGGCCCTGGTCTCGATCGAGGGAGACGATCCGTTCGATCGTATTCTCGGGGAGCGCTCCGCGCCGGGCGACGCCCATCTGCCAGCGGATGTCCGCGCGGCCCTGGCCCGCCTTGTCTCGGTATCCGACATGGAAGAAGAACGGCCGCACTTCGCCGACTGGTTCGCCCGCCTTCCACCCCCGCAGACATCGCCGGTGCAGCGCCGCAGCCATGTGCTGCGGCTGCGAAATTCGGCGCCCGTTTTTGTTTTTGTCCTGATCCCGGCGAGCTTGTTCGCAATGTGGGGAGCCTGCGCCATCAAGTGGCTGCCCAGTCTCTTCAACTATTCGGCCGTACAAGCCAGCCCAAGCGCGTTCCGCGGCTTGTTCGCCGCGGTGGTGGCCGGCTTCGTCATTGGCGGCGGCACGGTGCTCGGGCTCACCTTTTATCGCATGGTGATCGGCCGGGAATATGACCGGCTCTCGATGTTCCGCCCCTTCCCAAGCATGCTCTATGGAGGCATTTTCGCCTTCGTGGCAGGCCTCCTCTGCGTGTTCCTGATCGCCGCTGTCTTTACTCCTCTTGCGCTCGAGGAAATCGGATGGAAGAGTCTGGCAACCCCCGCCGACACCTGGTCCGTTCTATACGAGATGTTTGCCATCAACCACTACGGCTACGCCTTTCCCCTGACCTGTACGGGACTCGGCGTGGCCATGGCCATGATGACCAACGGCCTGCGCGCGTCCACGGCCTGGCCCGAGTTCCTGAACAATCAAACCGCGGTCACCAGTCTGAAGCAGGCCATTCAAGTCACCCGCGGCATAGTCAAGCTCTCGCTTCCTTACGCGTGGCCCATTTTCGTGTTGACACCGCTCTTTGCGGCGTTTGGACTGGCCGTCATGCAGGGCACCCCTCCCACGCACTGGCATCTGACCGCGCACTCCGCTAAAGGGATCCTCCTGGGGGGCATGGCCGACAAAGCGAACGCGATCAGGGGATGGAAAATGAGCCTTGAAGGCCAGGCGCTCGGCCTGTTCGGCGAAGTACTTTCGAAAGTCGTTGGGGGCTACTTTGCCATCGTGGGGCTGGGCCTCGGGATCGTCATGCTGCGGCACGGAGTGCGAGTCGATCCACAGAGGACCCAACGGTGAGCGGCGCCCGCGCGATTTTTTCTTCCACGCCAAGCCCGCGGGGCGTCTACGGCACCGATCCTGACCGGGTGATCGAGGCCATCCGCTACCGGGCGCTTCGCCAGCTCACCTGCCGTGACGCCCGCGACGGCAGACGCCTCGGCCTAGTAATCGAAGGCGGCGGAATGCGCGGCTCCACGACCGCCGGCGGCGCGCTCGCCCTCGCCCACCTTGGACTGTCCGAACTGTTCGACGACGTGTATGCCACCTCCGCTGGCGTGATGAACGCCGCCTACTATCTGTCCCGTCAGGAGGATATCGGCATCTCCATTTACTTCGACGACCTGGCGAGCCGCGCCTTCTACAGCCCCTGGCGCTTCTGGAAGGTGCTCGACGTCGACTACGTCATGAAAGACATCGTGAAGGGGAGCAAGCGCCTGGACCTCGACCGCCTGCGGCAATCCTCTTCGGGCCTTCATGTTGCCTTACTAGACCGTGCCTCCGGCGAAAGTTTTGTCGTCAACACGCGCATGGCGAAAGAGTCCATCTATTCCGTGCTGCACGCTGCCCTCTCGGTGCCTGTCCTCTACAACCGTCCGGTGATGGTCGATGGTCGTCCCTGCATGGACGGCGGACTGGGGATCCCTTTCCCCCTCCGGCACGCCATCGCCGACGGCTGCACCGACATCCTGGTTCTCCAGTCCCACCCCGCCGGGTATGTGTCGTCTGAATTTAAGCTCTGGCAGCACATCCTCTTCCGCACGATGTGCGCGCGCGGCAGCGCGGGTACCTGGCGCATTTACCGGGATCGCGTGAAAGCATCCACTCAGTACCGCGACCTGGCTATCGGCCGCACCCCGCCGCCGGCCGGCGTCAATATCGCCACGGTGTGCACCGAACCGCCCTTCGTTGGTTCCCTGACCATCGATCGCGCGGCGCTCATGAAGGCCTCGGCCGATTTCGGCCGGCGCACGCTCGCCGCCCTCGGTGCAACCTCGGCTGACTGGAACCTCGGCCCGGCCAGCGCGGCACGTCTCACGACTTGACGCATCTGGCGAACTTGTGACCGGAGTGACTTTCGGCCATTGCGAATGACCAGTTCAACGTACCAACACATTGCATCCACGCGATGGGTCGCGTTACTCGGAGCTGTCTTGGACCCGCAGGGCTCGTCTAAAGCGCCTCTAAGTCGCTCGTTTTCGCCTAGGACAGACAAGTCCAGACCGAGGTAAACTACTGAGGAAAGGAGATATCCGCGTATGTCCCGAGACAAACGCGAGTTGTTGATCCGGTGGTCGGATGTTCGAGTCCTCCCGCCACAGCCAGCCGGAACAACTTCCGCACGAACGACTAAGTCGAACCCGCTTCAACCGTCTCTTCCACCGTTTTAGCCCAAGTGTCTAATTGCGCGTCTAATCATGGCCTTTCGAAATTCTTAATCCGCTCTTAATCGCTTCCGCTGCTAGAGTCCAGAGACCGGCATGACACCGCCGCCCAGCCTCTGTGAACGATCACCAGCCTGAGCGATCGACGATTCAACGCGTGCGACGGATGATCGTCGGTCCGCCGCGGGACGTGAGTGACCCGAAGATCTTTCACCACGTTTCCCTCATCGCGTTCCTGGCGTGGGTAGGTCTTGGCGCGGACGGACTGTCATCGTCTGCCTACGGTCCGGAAGAAGCCTACAAGGCGCTCGGATCGCACTCGCACCTGTCGATCATCCTCGTGGCCATGACGGCCGTGACGATCGCCGTCATCTCGATCGCGTATTCGAACCTGATTCAGCACTTTCCCGGCGGCGGCGGCGGGTACCTCGTGGCCACGAAGCTGCTCGGGAGCCGGGTGGGCGTCGTATCGGGTTGCGCTCTGCTCGTCGACTACGTCCTGACCATCACCGTGTCGATCGCCAGCGGCTGCGACCAGCTCTGGTCGTTCCTTCCGCCCTCCGTGGCCGGCTACAAGCTCCTCACCGAGTTTCTCATCCTCTTCGTCCTCATCATTCTGAATCTTCGCGGCGTCAAGGAATCGGTGAATATTCTCGCGCCGATCTTCGTGCTGTTCATCGTCACCCATGCCTTCGCGATCGTGTATGCGATCGGCACCCACGTGACGGGCCTGCCGAAGGTGTTTCACGACGCGCACGTGGACTACTCCCATTCCGTCAGCAGCATCGGATTCCTGCCGCTCATGCTCATCCTCCTGCGTGCCTACTCGCTCGGCGGCGGCACATACACGGGAATCGAGGCGGTCTCCAACGGCGTGTCCATGCTGCGCGAGCCGCGCGTTCGCACGGGGAAGCGGACCATGGCCCTCATGGCCGTCTCTCTGGCGTTCACCGCCGGCGGGATCATGTTCGCTTATCTCCTCACCAATTCGACGCCGTCGGAGGGGAAGACCATGAACGCCGTGCTGCTGACGAACCTGTTCGGCCGCTGGCACATGGGAGGCCTTTCCACCGGCATGGCATTCGTGATCGTCGCTCTGGTCGCCGAGGCGGCGCTGCTCTTCGTGGCGGCGCAAACGGGCTTTCTGGATGGCCCGCGCGTTCTCAGCAACATGGCCCTCGACTCCTGGATGCCGCATCGCTTTAGCCAGCTCTCGGACAGGCTCGTCACGAAGAACGGCGTCTACATGATGGGGGTCGCCGCCGCGGCCGCGCTGCTGTACACCCGAGGAGACATCCTCACGCTGGTGGTCATGTACTCCATCAACGTGTTCATCACGTTTTCCCTGACCGAGCTGGGCATGGCCCGGCATTGGATCAAGGACCGAGCCAAGGAGCCGCGGTGGAAGAGCCAGCTCGCCATCCACGGAACGGGACTGGTGATGTGCCTGAGCATTCTGGTCATCACCACGCTCGAGAAATTCTCACAGGGAGGTTGGGTGACCGTGGTCATCACGGGAGTCCTCATCGCTCTCTGCTTCGCGATCCGACGACACTATGACGAGGTCCGCGCGGGGTTGAAGCGGCTCGACGATATTCTGACGACCATTCCGCTTCCCGAGACGGGAGCCGCCCCCGGTCCGTCGGAGCTGGACGCGAATCTGCCCACGGCTGTGATCAGCATCTCGTCGTTCTCCGGGTTCGGGCTGCACCAGATCCTGTCGATCCACAAGGCCTTTCCGAACTACTTCAAGCAGCTCGTCTTCGTCTCCGCAGCCGTGGTCGATTCCGGCAATTTCAAGGGCGCCGAGGAGCTCGGCAGTCTGCAAACGAATACCGAGGCCAACCTGCTCAAGTACGTCGCCTGGGCCCAGGCACACGGCTTCCGCGCCGATTATCGGATGGCCCTCGGCACGGAGGCCGTGGCCACGGTCGAGGCCATCTGTCTCGATGTGGCCAAAGAGTTTCCGCGTGCGATCTTCTTCACGGGACGCCTGATCTTCAAGGAAGAGAAGTGGTATCACCGGCTGCTCCACAACGAGACGCCTCACGCCATCCAGCGCCGTCTGCAGTTCGAAGGGATTCAGGCCATGGTCCTGCCGATCAGGGTTCTCGAGTGAGAAGTCTTTCGCAACTCTTCATCGACTCTTATCCCCATATCACGACGACGCTTTCGCACTTCTTAATGAGGCGCCCGCGAAGCATGTGTTAAACGAGTCAGGACGTCGGCATGACCACCATGACCCGCTCGCTTACATCAGATTCCGGACCACGGAAAAAGCGCCATGCGGTGACGAGAGCGGCGTTGCTCGTCGTGTTCTGGAGCGTCGCGGCGCTGCTCGTCGCCATCGTTCATCAGACGATCGATGCAAGCTCGCCCGTGGTCAGCGTCATTTTGAAGGTGGGTGCGATTGTGGTGATCGCGGCGGCGTTCGGCAGGCTGGCTGCATCCGAGAGCACGCTCAATTACGCGCTCTTCGTCGGCACCACGTGGGTGCTCCTCGACATCGCCACGGAGATCTTCATGACCGTCCGCCTGGGGCACCAGTGGTTTGCCCTCCTCGGCTCTCCCGCGAACGGCGGCATCCGGTGCGTGCTGCTGATCTCGTGGATCATCGCGCCGGCGCTCTTCGTGAGGAGCAGGGAATGATGATGAATCCAGCGTGGGTCGGACTCTCAGTCCGACTTTCGCCGGCGTATCCGACGTAAGCCAGCTTTGGGCGCAGACGGTTGTGTTGCATCGCTGTTCGGATTCCGGACACAGATGTCCAGAATGCAGACACCGTGTCCAAAAATAGTGCGATGCCGCACCAAAACGGAGCGATGCCGCACCAAAACGGAGCGATGCCGGAGAAAAACGGAGCGATGCCGGAGAAAAACGGAGCGATGCCGGAGAAAAACGGAGCGATGCCGCACCAGAACGAAGCGACGCTGCAGAAAAAGTTTGTGATGCGGCAAACGATGTTCCCGACGGTTCCTCTCAGAAAGATAGTGTTATTT
>DATHRD010000081.1:0-215410 GCA_035482045.1 Thermoanaerobaculia bacterium | reverse complement strand
TAAAACATCGCCCGTATTGAGGTCCGTGTTGGAGAGGCGAACCGACTTGATGAACCCGCCGAACTCGGCGCCGATCACGTCCAGTGGCACGGAGCCGTCGCTGATCGACTCGATCGGGATGCCGTCAAGCGAAATCAGGCTGACGGCGAGCGTCCCCTCGATCCGGTCGCGCAGCGACTCGAGAACGTCGCGGAAAACACTGCTACGCACCCCCCTGCTCCTTTCGTGACACTCTCGCCAGCCATTGCTCGAGAGCGGCGACTCTCGCGTGTCCGTGCAGATTTGAGGGATCCCCAGGCTGCGGCGGCGCCTCTTCCTTTGCCGGCTCGTACGCTGATTCGGTTGTCACGTTGTCCGGGTGCCAGGGTGCCTGTTCTGATTCTGCAGCCGGCGACTCGGCCACATGGTCACCCGGCAACTCGGCAGCCCGTTCACCTGGCAACCCGGCAACCTGGTCACGCGGCAACTCGGCCCGTTCATTCAGTGCCGCGAGTTTCGTCCGCACTTCCTCGTCCGACGGATCGCGCTGCAGCACATGCTCGTAGATCTTGCGCGCCTCGTCGATGAGACCCTGGCGAACATAGAGATCCGCCATCGTCGTGGTGGCGGTAACGTCGTCGTCGTGGGCAACCACCGGCTCGGCGGGAGCGAAGACATCCGCGGCCGGTTCAATCCCAGGCGGCTCCTCGATCCACACCGACCGCTCCTCGGCGACAGGGGGCGCTCCCTCGACATGGATCCCCGCGGGCTGCTCGATCTCGAATGTCTCGGAGGTATAGCCGGACGGCTCCTCGAATGGGCTCTCGGTATGGTGAGCCGCCATCGGCGTCGCGTCTCCCGTGTCGAACGGCGTCTCCATCGTCCGGGAGATGGGCGCCGTCTCGTCGAAAGGAGTTTCCGGCATTGGAGCGAACGGCACATCCGCAGTCGCGGCGAATACCGGCTCGGGGGCCGCGTTGTCGGCCAGCGGCTCCGGTTCCGCGAACGGCGACTCCGGCATTTCTCCGACCGGCGCGAACGGTTCGGGGGCCGCGGCCTGCAGCTCGCGATCGAGCTGTTCGATCTTCGCCTCAAGCTCTTCGTCGGACGGCATGAGCGCGTGGACGAGCTTGTACTTCTTGATCGCTTCGACTTTCTGGCCAAGGTCCAGGTAGGCGTCGGCCAGAAGGCGGGCCGCAACGACGTTGCCCGGGTCAACCTGCAGCGCCGTCGTCAGAGCGTCGACCGCCTCGGAATTCTTGTGCTGCTCGCGCAGGACCCGCCCCAGGCTGACCCACGCCGAGAGGTACGCGGAATGAACTCCGAGACCGGTACGAAGAACCTGTTCCGCTTCCGGAAGCTTACCGTTCCTGCGCAGTTCCTCGGCGAGCGGAAAAAACAGCCTGCTCTTCGGATCGACCTTGATCCGGAATTGCAGCTCTTCGATTTTTGCGCTGATGCTGGGTTGAGCCATGTGCTGAACTTCGAATTCTGCTTAACAACAGACGGCCGCGCAACCACGGCCGCAGAAACGAACCGCCCCGGCGAAGGGGCGGTTCGTTGAATCAGGTGCAGCTTGCGGTTACTGCGATGTGCCGCTGAGTTGCAGAATCTTGGGGCTTCGCGTCAGGTCGTTGGTATTGATGGTGACCGAACACTGGGCGTTCGACGGCACAGTCGTTCCGTGGTACGAAGCGATGATCGGAGCTGTATCGCAGGTACTCAGTGTTTGCGGAGGGGGCGCGGTCACAGAGATCTGACCGGGAGCGTTGCCGCACCCCGCACCTGACGTCGTCACGCTGAGGATGGTCAGCGGCGCGGCGCCCGTGTTGACGATCGTCACGGTCTGCGGCGGCGGGTTTGTTACGGTCGGAGTAACCGCCGGCGGAGTGGGCGGGACGATCGTGGCGCTGAACGGCGCGAAGCTCCCCGGACTAAGCGTCAGGATCGGCGTATTCGGCGGATTGACGAGAAGACCATTCTTCAGAGTGTCGGTACACGTCGTGGCAAGACTGGTGTAGGTCACGTCAAATGCGGTCGGCTGGGAGGCGTTCACCCCGGGCGCGCTGGGACATCCGGCTGTTGTCAGTGGAAGGCTGCTCGGCACCACGATGATAAACGTGGTCGAACCGTCGCCGTTGTCGGTTTGACTTGTAATGTTCACGCCGGTCGTTCCCAGCGTAATCCTGGGGAAACCGACGGCATTGGCGACCCGGATCGAGACGTTCGCATTCGGTGCGGCCGAGGCGGGGTTGACACTCAGGATGGCCGGCTTGAGTACGCGGTAAATCCAGGTGGGCCCGATTGCGGAGTCACCATTGTCGACATTGGTCATGCCGATCGGGCCGCTGGAGTCGGCACATGAGGTTACCGCGATCCCGTTCGAGATGCCGATGATCTCCGACGCCGAGACACTGATGATCGAGGCGGCAATCCCGTCGAGGGTCACCGTCACGGGAGAGGTGAAACCGGTCCCGTCGAGCGTAAAGCGCGTACCGCCGGTGAACGGACCTTGATTGGGCGTGATCGCCGTGATCTGGGCCTTGTTCACATAGCGGAAGGCTCCCGCTGACACGACGGACGTACCGGAGTTGACGTTGACAACCTTGACGTCGATCGGTCCCGTGACCGCGCCGGAGCCGTTAGGGCTCGTATCGCGGGCCGTGGGAGCCGTCACGTCGATCTCGTGGAATGCCACGGTGAGCACCGTCACCTGCGCGGAGCCGAAGAAGACCTGGACCGGCGCCTGGAATCCGTCGCCGATGATGGACACACGGGTTCCGCCTTCGATCGGACCCGTCGTAGGGCTGAGCGCGCGGATGACCGGCGTCAGCACCGGCGCGGTGTAGGTGAACGCTGCCGTCTTCGTGGTTCGTTGCTCGGTCGGGGCTCCGGCCTCGACGATCACGGTGATGTTGACCACGAGTTGCTGGCTGACGCCGAGGTCGAAGGCAGGGCTGATCACATTGATCTGCGTCGACGTGACCAGAGTGGCAAATGCGTCCTTGGCGGCCACGCCATTGCCCGGATCGAAGAGAACCCGCACGGGGGCGCGGAAGTTCGTGCCGGTGATTACCACCGGCTGGTTCCCCGTCGGCAGCCCGGTAGCCGGGGTAACAGCCGAGATCGTTGGCGCCGTCGACGGCGGGAACGGCGGGATGACTGGATCCTGGAACGTGACGGTGATGCTCTTCGTCACGTTATTTACGGTGGCGGTGACGACAACCGGGCCTGCGACCGATGAGGTGAGCGTCACCTTGGCCACACCGGCCGTGGTGGTTCTCAGCAGCGCGGTCGGATTGTCGGACGTATCCGTGAAGTTGGCACTTGTCGCCGTCGTCGAGAATTCGATAGCCGTCCCATTGGGGACCGGCGCGTTGTTGATCGTTACGGTGGCGGTAATCGTCGAAGTGGATGCAGTGAACGGCGTCGTGGTCGACGCGCTGAGGACGATCACGGAACCGGTTGGCGGCGGTGTGCCCGCTCCACCGCCGGTGCCGCCGCTCGTGCCGGTGATCGGAGGAGGCGCGGTGGGCGATTCGCCTTTGCATCCCGCGAAAAGCACCAGCAGCGCTGCAAGCGCCAAAAAGATGAATCGCTGTTTCGTCTGCTTCATGTCTACCCCCGTCAACTCCTCATCACACCCACACGAATCCGGCACGACGGCCGGCGCGGGAGGCTAGAAACAGCCGCCGCAGTTGTAGCAGAAGTTCACCGGAAACGTGGCCGAGCCCTGTACACGGTCGCCGGCCAGGGACTGGCCGAAGACAGTCAGGATGATGTTCAACTTCACGAAAGATAGGCCCGTTTCCGGATCGCGGCTGCCGTTCTGCGGCAGCAGCGCGGCGAACGGAGCCTGATTGAATGCATTCGTCTCGAAGGCAACGAAACCGCCGAGGTTCTGCGCCCCGCCAGTCACAGTGATGACCTGGGCGGTGGAGCGGACGAAAGACGGGGGCACGAGTGTGCCGCCATCCGTTCGCAGATAGGTAACCTGGTAGCGATCGAGCTTGATGTCGTTGAATGTGTTGGTTGTCGGCAAATTGCCCTGCTGGTTCTGCAGCAGCAGCACCCTCAGCGAAACCGAACCGATCGTGCTTGCGCAACCGCCCGAACCAGCTTGCAGATCGATCTGGTTGAGGGTCTGTGTGCCCGCGACCACCAGCTCCACCGAGCCGCTTTCACGCGCGATCTGGTGGCACGACAGAATCGCCACGCTCGGCAGCACAACCGCGGCAATCAATGCGATTTTCTTCATCCTCATACCCCACCCTCCAACTTTCCGGATCATCCGCTGCATAGACCGGCTTCCTATTTTATTACGACTTATTACGATGACCTCACGATCCGCGGTGTGATGAAGATCAACAGCTCGTCATGGGTAGTGTTGTAGTCCCTGGTACGGAACAACGCTCCCAGGATCGGGATCTGACTGACGAACGGAAGCCGCGACTGGGCGTTGTTTTCCTTGACCTGATAAATACCCGCGATGACGGAGGTGCCGCCGTCCCGGACCATGAGCTTGGTCTGGGCGCGCCGTGTCGACAACGGCGTGCCGGCGCCGCCCACGATATTCAGACCGGTGTCCGGATCGTTCTTCTGAACCTGAATGTCCATGATGACGGTGCCAGCCTCGGTGATCTGGGGCGTGACGATGAGCTGTAACGTGGCATCGACGTAGGCAACCGTCGTGGTGAGGTTGATGCGGGTCTGATACGGGATCTGGAACCCGCTCTGGATCTGCGCCGAGGTGTTGTCCTGCGTGGTGACGCGGGGCGCCGAGATGACGCGCACAAGACCTTCGTTCTCCGCCGCCAGGAGTGCGAGATCGAGGTTGAATGTCCCGAGAACGTTCTGCAGAGTGAACGAGACGACCGGGTTACCGGCACCGAACTGGAATGGACCGCCGACCGTGTCGATCCGGTTCGGGAACACCAGCCCCGTCCCCGTGCCGAGCGACGGATCCATCGATCCCTGGAAGCCCCAGTTGAAGCCGAACTGCTGGGAGAAAGTCTTCGTGGTTTCCACGATGCGCGCTTCGATGACCACTTGACGGGTCGGGATATCGACCGACTCGATCAGGTTCCTCATCGTTTGGAGGTAGGAGGGGATCTCGCTGATGATGACCTGGTTCGTCCGCGTGTCGACAATCAGCTTGGCGCGCGGCGAGGCCATCTCCTTCAAAAGTGCAGAGACGTCCGTGGCGCGGGCGTACGAGAGTTTGAAACTGACCGTGCTCAGAGGAACATTCAGTCTCTCCTGTTCGGCCAGACGACGGTTCGCTTCGGACTCTTCACCGAGGCGCGCGGCCGTTCCAACCCGCATGACGTTCCCCTCGAGCTGGTACGCCAGCGAGTTCTGCCGAAGGATGATCTCCAGCGCCTGATCCCACGGCACATCGACGAAATCGACGGTAACGGAACCGGTTACCGACTGGTCGATTGCCATGTTCAGTCCCGTGAGCTGCGCGAAGGTCCGCAGGACGTCCTTGAGGTCGGCGTCCTTGAGGTTCAGCGAAAGCGGCTCACCCGTGTATACCTTTTCGCCGCTCGACAGCGTCCGGCCTCCGGCGCCAGTCGACAACACCGTGCCGTTCGGAGGGGTGGACGGCGACAGCGTCGGGACCGTCGACTGCGGGTCCGCAAACACGTTCTCGCCGCCGGGGGCGGGATCGATCGCGGGAGCCGTGCTCCCGGAGCTGGTCGTGGTCTTGCCGCGCTTGTTCGAAACCGGCGGGGTCTGCGTCTGGGGTGCGTTGATGACGGAAGTCGCCTTACGCTGCTCCGGCATCTTCCAGGTAGCGTTGTCCGCGATCACCGGCACCTGGGCAGGGATATCAGCCGCAGCCGCTGTTTTGGTAGGAACGACCGTCTTCACCAGGGGAGGGCCTGAGGCCGGGGTGACCGCTACCCTCGGCTCCTCCGGCTTCGGCATCGGGGCGGGGGCCGGGGCCGCCATCATCATCGGGGCTCCACCGAACGTGACGTGAAGGGCGTCGCCGGCCTTGGTGACTCGATACGACGCCTTGTCATCGACGTCGAGAACGACGCGCGTAACCGCCTCGGGAGCGCTTTTGAACTGGGACACGCGGATCCGCTTCACCACTGGATCCGAGACGTTGATGATGTTCTTCGCCAGCTTGTCGCTGACGCCATTGAGATCGATGACGACGCGCGGCGGATTCACGAGCTTGAAGGCGTTGTAGGTGACGTCGCCGTCCGTGGCCAGACGTACTTCCATGGCCGCGCCTGCGCCGCTGGTCTCGATTTTCCGAAGGGTCCTGGCCTTGTTCGCCGGCGGCAATGCCTCCGTGGCGACCGCCGGCTCCAGCGCGGGGTTCTCCGCGACCGGCTCGCTCTTCACCGGCTCCGGTTGCGGCTCCGCTTTCAACTCGGCCGGAACGGTCTGCGGTACGGTAGCCGCGGTGACGGGCGGCATCGGCGCGTCAGGCTTGCTGACTGGAGTGGCCTCGGCGACGGCAGGCGCGATCGGCGGCAGATTGATGACGACGCTGTTGGCGTCCGCAGTCGCGTCGACCGCGGCGGATTGAGCCAGGTGTACGGTCACGCGCGTGAGGCGGGACCCCATCTCCGTCACGTCATCGACAGAGATCGATGCGACGGACGCGGGGAGATTTGAAGGGATCGCCAGAGACGCCCCTTTCGAGGCGCCGGTCAGGTCGATCACAAAAAGGTCAGGCGTCGGGCTGTAAGAGGTATAGACCGGGCTGGCCGTTGTGCGCAGGACGAGGCGCGGCGACGGAGAGGTCTCGACGTCGACCGATGTGAGCGACATGCCGGCGGGAGCGGCGGGGGCGGAAGAAGCCTGCGAGGCAGGCTTTGCCGCGGCCCCGTGCTTCCAGAAAGATGCGTGCGCGCTGGTGACGCCCGCCACCAGCATGCCTGTGATCAGCAGGATCAGCTTGGCTCTTGTCTTACTTCTCACGTTCACCATCTCACAACCCTCCACACACAACGCCTGCACAACCCGGCACGCTACACCTATTTCTTCCTCGGAGTTTCGGAGGAGAGTTCCTTCACCACTTCACGGAATCGCGCGATCTGGGTGGGGTCGTTGACCTCTTGCCGGAACACGACCGAAGTGGGTGTGATCCGAATGACCTCACCGTCGAGGACCTTGTCCCCGACCTTGACCAGATAGCCTTTGTTGTCCGGGCCGTTGACCATGGCCACCAGACCCTGCTGCCGCGTCTTCACGACTCCCTGAATCTTGATCTCGTCGATCAGGAATCCCGGGGGGCCGGGCGGACGCTGACCCGGCTGAAGCTTCGGCGCGGGACCGATCAGCGACTGGAACGGGTCGCGCCGCCCTTGTGGGTCGTAGTGATATGCGTCGGGAGCACTCGGCTCCTCGAGAATCTCCTGGAGGCTCTGCTGAATCGCCTGTTCAGGGTTCGGCTTGGCCGTCGTGGCCGTTGTGGTTGTCTTGGATGTTGCTGTCTTGGAAGTCGACGACGCGGCGGCACCCTTGCCCGGCGATTGGGCAAAGAGCGTGGCCATCGCCGCGACGACGATCAGAAGGGACAGCGCGAATCGGCTCACTCTCATTTCTTGGCGCCCTTCGCCGTATCCTCCGGCTCCTTCGGCTCGACGTACACGAATGTCTTGGCCACAAACTCCGCCGTGATCGTGCGGTCAGTCTGCACGTTCTGAGCGGCGATTGTGATCTGCTCGACATTCACGATACGCGTGAAGTTGCTCAGGTGATTGAAGAGGGTGGCCAGGTTATGGTAGCGCCCGTCCACCGAGACCGAGATCGGCCACTCCGCATATGGGTCGCTCCCCTGCGGGGCGGCAAGCTTCGGGAAAGTCAGTTTGAGCAGCACGAGGTTCCCGGCATCGACGAGCGCCTTGATCTTCTTGATGATCTCCTCGGTGTTACGCGTCGAAGGCAGAATGCTGCGCAGCTTCGCCAGCTCGACCTTGAGACGGTTCACTTCTTCGCGGAATTGCGGCATCTTCCGCTGTGCGGACCGCCCCTGTTCGATCTTCGTATCGAGATCCTTGAGAGTGGAATCGGCAGTCCGGATCTGGTCGTCGACGCCGCTGATGAACCCGTAGTTCACCCCCCAGACGATGGCAACGGCCAGCACCAGCCCGACGATCAGGCCGTAGTACCAAGGTTTTCCATCTAGCGAAAGCCCCGCCATCACCCCTCCTACCGCTTCGTCGCCGCCGACGCCGGCGGTACTCCTGCCGTACCCGACGCCGGCGCCGTGCCGGTCGCGGTTCCCGTCGCGGCGGCGCCAGCCGCCCCCGCATCACTCTTCGGCGCGTAGCTGAAATGAAATGTCATCGAGAAGCCGTACACGGTCGGCCCCCCAGGAACCTGGACCATGGCGCTCAGTTCCGGTTCTTCGAACATCGGATCGTTCTTGATGTTCTCCACGAAATTCGCGATGGAGTTCGGGTTCAGCGCCCGCCCGTCGATCGACACCAAGCCACCGTTGACGCTCATCTTGTCGAGCCAGACCAGGTCCGGCAGATCCTGGCTGATGCGATCCATCAACCTCACCGGCCCCTTCTGATTCTGCTTGAGCTGGTTGATCAGATCGATCCGTTTTTGCAGGCTGTCCTTCTCCTTCGTGTACTCCGCGACCTCCTTGATGATCTGATCGAGACGCTGAGCCTCGGCCTGCTTGCGGGCCACGTCCTCCTTGCGTTCGCTGAGCTTCCGGTCCTCGATGAACCACCAGCCGGCGGCGACCAGAATCCCCAGGATCAGACCGCCTGCCAAAAAGACGTTGTTGAGATTGGTCGGTCCCGCGGCGGCCGCGGGCGCACCCGCAACCGCTCCGGATCCCCGGACCGCACGCCCTTCCCGCACTAAGTTGATCTTAATCAAGCATCCCCCAGCTTCCGGATGGCCAGACCGACAGCGATGGCCATGCTCGGCCCAATCTCAGCCAGCTCCTCGGGGTTGAATTCCTTCTCGTCCACCGTGATCTTCTGGAACGGATCCATGATCGCGACGGGGATGCCGAACTTGTCGCGAAGGATGGCGTCGAGGTTCAGGACGCCCGAGCCGCCGCCGGCAAGCACGATCTCGTCGACCCGATCGGCTCCGGAGGTGGCTGTGAAGAAATCGAGTGTTTTCCGCAACTCGCCGGCGAAGTCCTCGCTCACGGAGTTGAGGATGGGGATGACCTGCTGGATGCTGTAGTCGCCGGTCTGGTGCCCTCTCTTTAGCTCTTCCGCCTGCTCGAACGAGAGGCTCAGCTCGCGCTGGATGGCATCCGTATACTGGTTGCCGCCGAAAGTGATGTCCCGCCAGAAGAGCGACGTGGGGCCGGAAAGGACATTGACGTTCGTCACCGATGCGCCGACGTTCACCAGCGCCAGCACCTTCCCCTCGTCGATCGAATAGTTCATCTCGTAGGCGTTCTGAAGAGCGAACGCGTCGACGTCGACGAGCACAGGGACCTTGCCGGTCTGGCTGATCACCGACGTGTAGTCGTTGATCTTTTCTTTCTTCACGGCCACGAGGATGACGTCGATGTTGTCGCCGGAGCCTGGTGTGTTCAGCGGGACGTAGTCGAGGTTTACATCGTTGATATCGAAGGGGATGTACTGCTCGGCCTCCCACTGGATCGACTCGGCCAGCTCCTCCGGCGACATGGCCGGGAGCGTGATCTTCTTGATGATGACCGAATGGCCGGAGAGGGAGGTGGCGTAGTTGGAATTCTTGATGTTTTTGCTGCTGTTGAGGCGCGAGATCGTCTCCACGACCAACGACGAGTCCATGATCGACCCGTCGACGATCGCTTCCGGAGAAAGGTGCTCGATCCCGAGCTTCACGAGCTGGAACGCGCCACCCTTCTTCTCCTTCAGCTCAACCAGCTTTACGGCTGAGGAGCCGATATCGAGACCGACTACATTTTTGCTCTTTGAGAAGAACACCGCTCACCCCGTCCATCTCACACGCTCACTTCTCGGTGGCTCCAGATGTGGAAAGTTGGTCGAAATTACAACGTTTAAAGGTGAGTGTCAACTCTACAGCATTTAGATTTATCAGGAGATTACGCCAACCTGAGGCTGTTTCGGGGCAGGAAGTTGCGCAGAATCGGGCCTCCCGTTACAATCCCGCCCCCCTGACGTTATTTGAGGAGTCTATCGATGGCAAAGATGTGTGAAGTCTGCGGCAAGGCCCCCGTTTTTGGAAACCGGGTCAGCCATGCCCACAACGTTTCGAGCCGGCGCTGGCTGCCGAATCTGCAGCGCGTCCGCGTGATGATCGGCTCCGCCGTGAAGCGGATGAACGTCTGCACCCGCTGCATCCGCACCGGAAAGATCGCCAAAGCCGCGCGCTAACCCGCGCGGCAGCATCCTCTTTTTCTGCCATTCCCCGGATCGCCGGTCTACCACGTGCTGACCAGACGGGTCTGGTCGCATGACTGACGTTTGGCTCTCTTCGGCGATGGATCGAAGAGCACGCCGAGGCGCGCTGAGACCCGACAGCAGATCTCACCACTCCCTGCCTTCGGCATCGGGAGCCGGTTCTGGACATCCTCTTTAACTTCCATAATAATCCCCGTAACCTCAGTGCTCTTACCCAGACGATCACCATCCTGGCGCCTTCCTCAGCGCCGCCTCTCGGAGGCGGAGCTGATGCGGCGCGAGCCCAAGCGGGCATCGTTGAAGGTGACAGCACGCCGTGTCGAGACAGAGGACGAATTCCGCGAACAACCCTCGGAGAGGCCGGTTGACGCAATCCCGGCCGACGAAAGCCTCAAGCGTGTCCTGCTCGTCGAGGACGATGAACTCGTGGCCGCTGGTCTGGCCGCGCTTCTCGAAATGGAGGGCATGGCCGTGCTCGTGATCGGACGGGGGCTTCCTGTCGTCAAAGCGGTCGAGAGTTTCCAACCGGAGGCCGTGATCCTCGATCTGACCCTGCCTGACATCGGAGGAATCGAGGTCTTTCGTAGGCTTCGCGGGCGTTGGCCGCAACTGCCAATCGTGTTTTCCACCGGTCACGCCAGTTCGACGAAGCTGTCCGCAGAGCTCAGCGGCGACCGGGTGGAGCTTCTGCGAAAGCCATACGAGATCGATGAACTGCTGGCGGCGCTGCAACGAATCACCGCGGTGTGACCGATCGAAACGACTGGCAATCCTTCCGTCCGGTGTATCGAGGCCTCCGGTGTAGCATGCCCCTCACCACCTCTACGATGCCGCATCCCAGCGACCGCCCCGCCACCGGAATGACCTTCGGCCCGGACCGCCTCGCGCAACTGGTCGAAGGGCTGCCGGTCGGCGTGTTCATTCTCGACGGTGCCGGAACGGCGATCTACGCGAACGGTGCGGCACAAGCTCTTCTCGGCCGCGGCGTGGCAGAGGGCGACCACGCCGGCAACCTGGGCGAACGGTTCGCCGCGGTCCGTGCCGGGACCGACGAGCCTTACCCGACTGTTGGCATGCCGATCGTGCGTGCACTGGCAGGGGAGCGCACCAGCGTCGACGACATCGAAGTCATGCGCGACGGTGAGCGGATTGCGCTCGAGGTCACGGCCACGCCGGTCCGCGGCAACGATGGACGCGTTGAGTTCGCCGTAGCCGTCTTTCAGGACATCACCGCGCGGCGGCAGGCCCAGCGCGCCCTGGCCGCGCTGAACAGCGAGCTGGAGCAACTCGTGGGCCGGCGGACGACGGAGCTTGCCAATACCATCGTCCTGCTGGAGAAGGAGATCGCCCAGCGCACGCTCTACGAGAACGATCTGATCGAGGCCAGGGCCTCCGCTGAAAGAGCCAGCCGCGCCAAGAGCGTCTTTCTGATGAACGTCAGTCATGAGCTGCGCACGCCGCTCAACCACGTGATTGGCTTCAGCGATCTGCTCTCCGACAAGCTGGAGGAACCGCGCCACAAGAAGCTGGCCGAAACGGCCGGCGCGAGCGGCCGGGAACTGCTGGAAAAGGTGGACCACCTGATCGAGTTGGCGCGCGCGGATGCGGCGCCGGCGGCGTCGCTGGTGAGCGAGTTCGATTGCGACGCTCTGCTATGGGAAGCGGCCGCCCCGTTCGGCGTCCGCTGGGATGAGAACCCGCTGCTGGGGATTCTCAGGGGACCCGCCGTTGGAGTTCTGCGGGTTCTGCACGATCTCCTGCAACGATCCACGGCCCTGGCCCCGCCGGAAGAGTGCACCTTCTCGGCGCGCGCGGAGAGCCACGCCGGCGTCACGCGGCTGGTGGTACGGATTCGCGGCAGCCTCCTGGCCGCGCGGGTCCGTACTGTCGCGCAACTCTTCGGTGAGCACGCCGAACCGGACGCTTCCCGGTTCCGTCAGCAGGAAATCGACTTCCATCTGGCCGTCGTCCGCGCCCGCGCCCGCGTCATGGGCGGCGACCTGAAGACTTGCGGCGAGAACGCGGTCGAGATGACGCTGCCACTTGACTGAGCCGTGTGTCGGTCTAGATCCGTATCCGCACCGTCGCCAGCGTCTCGTCAGGATGGAGCTTCCGCGGCGCTTCGACATTGTTCCTGGCATGCTCGATCGTCACGTCGACGTTCTTCGCGAAGCTGATGCGCACGCCGGCGTCGATCTTGGTCCAGTTCCACCAGATGCTCGGTGCCGGATAGAGCGTCGGGTCGCCTCGAAACGAGTTGTTGAGAACACTCCAGCGAACTGCCGGCTGGATGCCCTGCACCAGCGACTCGCCTCCGACAGCCGGTCCGAGCGACCAGCCCAATTTGTACCCGACCTCGCCCTCCGCTCCCTTACGGTGCAGCCCCGCCACGGACTGACTGGTGAACTGAATCGTGGAAATCAAGCCGCGCCATTCGGTGTAGACACGGCCGCCGGTCTCTTCCTTTTTGTCGCCGTGGATCGGCAGCCCGCGGTCGAGCGGACCCTCGAGCAGATCGAGGTCGGTGCCGTAGAAGGTGCCCGTCAACGGCGCGTTCTCGCCGTCCAGCAGGGTGCGGCGGTAGTGGAAGGCGACGGCGTCGAAGCCGCAGTTCTGCGCATCGTTCTGCCAGCGATAGCCGATGCCCTGTCCGAACGACATGTGTTTCGTGTCGAGCGCCAGGTTCTCGACGCGCGTGTCGTAGAGGATCGGGAACCCCGACTTCAGTTGCGGATCAGGATTCGGCTGCAGCAACTCCTTGATTCCGTTGTCGCCCGCCAAGGCGTTCGGATCTCGGAAGTAGAGCGGATTGCCGCTCGTGCCGGTGAGACGCCAATAGACGTTGCGGCCGATCGAACCACCGCCCATAAAGCCGACGTCCTCAAAGCGGTTGAAGGCAGTGGCGGCGAGGCCGTAGCTTTCCAGCAGGCGGATCGGCTGCCGCTCCATCTTGGGAAACCTGCCCATCTGCAGGAAGAACGAAGTCCGATCCGGCCGGGCCAGGAACTCAGGCTTCTTTCCGAGAAGGATCCACAGCTCGTCGGCGTCGATCTTGCGGTCCGCGCTGGTCGGATTGCGGCGGTACTTGTCAGTCGCGTGCAACTGAGTGTGCGCCGTGAACCAATCGCCGTAGCCGAGGTCGAGCTTGAGCTGCGCCACGCTCAGCTCCGTGTGCGCGCCGGCGTTCACGGTCTCTTCGAAAGCGACCGTCTGCCCCACAGGGAGCTGGCTCGGCGAGAAAGGGAACTTGAGGGCGAACTTCTCTTCCTTACTGTCCCGGTAGTTCGCGCGCAGCTCGATGCGGGCGTTGAACGTCCAGTCGCTCGCCGTCTGCGCGATGAGAGGGATTGTGATGAATAGACCAAATGCCGCCGCGGCGATTCGTCGCATGTCGTCTCCAGTTACGTCGCGGGGAGCCGGTTGGATTGTAACGGAAGTGGGTGTTTCTTAGATGGTTGCTGAGTTGCTGGGTCTCGGGTCTCGGGTCTCGCGGTCGCGGGGTCTCGCGGCGATATGGACGTCGCCTGCCGCGAGACCGCGTAACAGCGCCACCTCGATGCCCAGCAACACAGCAACCCAGTACCCACCAACCCCCAACTTACCTCACCGAAAACACATCCGGCAGGCATCGTAACCGGCTGCGACAGCATCCTCAGCGCTCATGAAGACAACGCGCGTCTCGTCGGCGAAGCGCTTGGCGGTGGCGCAGCTCGCGCGATGAAAGCGCTTCGTTTTGCCGGATACGCTGGCGACGAGGATTTCGGCGTTGGAGGCGATGGCCTCGATGTTGTGTGTGATCTCGTCCGCGGCGGAGGCGATGTCGTCAATCACCAGATCGCTCACGGCTTCGTCGACGATGCGGGCCACGTCGATGGCATCGAGTACCGGCGCGGCAGACTGCCGTTTGTCGTCGCGATGATCGAGCTGATGGACGATGAGCTCCGCGACGTCGATGCGCAGTGGGACGAGTTGCAGGGTCGGGATCTCCTCTTCGACGAAGACATACTTGGCTTCCCGCCAGGTGGAGAGCTCGGCGATCTCATCCTCCGTCTTCTCACGCATGGCGTCGTGGAGCTGGTTCTCGGTCAGCGCGCCGAGGATGACGAGGATGCGGCCGAGCGAGAGCTGTGTCTCCCGCTGGATCTCGATCGCCTTCTGCCGCTGCTCCTCGGTGATCAACCCGCTGCCGATCAGCCGCTGCGCCAGGAAGCGCGCCGGATCGTTCGAGGCGCAGGAGATGATCTTCCCCTTCTCGATGAAGAGCTCTTTCTCGCGGGAGCCGCTGGAAATCACGAGCCGGCCCGTTCTCAGTTGCGATGCGTGTTTGACGAGCAGCTCGGCAGGGGTGGCGTCGCCGATCGCTTTCCACCGACGCTGCTTCGGCACCGAGGTCGAGACGATCTCGGACTCGGCGGGCGCCGGCGGCGGAACGACCGCCCGCGCCACGCGCTCGTGGATTGCGCGAAGTTCTTCCTCGGCCCGTTTCCGCCGCTCCAGCTCCTTGCGAAGCGCGTCGGTCATGATCTTTAGCTCATCCATCGTCTGCTCGCCGGAGATGCGCAGTTGTTCGATGGCCGAGCGGAGCGATTCCTCGGTTTTCTGCCGTTTGAGCACCTCCGCGCGCAGGCTGTCCAGTACGTTCTTCGTCTCCTTTTCAGACTCAGCCATCCCGACGGGCGCGCGGATGACCTCCACGAAGCCTTTGATCACGCCATCGATGCGTACCGGCGTCAGGCTCGTGCGCACCCAGAGGTGCCGGCCGTCTTTCGCCACGCGCCAGTCCTCGAGGTCGAGCCGTCCCGAATCGGCCGCTTCCTGGAGTTGCTGCGTCGACCTGCCGCCCCAGTGCTCGTGATCGCGGTAGAGCATCCGGCGCGGGCGGCCGATGACCTCGTCGCGCTGGTACCCGAGGATTCGTTCCGCGCCGGCGTTCCAGCCCGCGATGAACCCTTTGTCGTCCGTGCGGATCACGGCGAAGTCCGTGAGTTGATCGACGACCGCCAGGATGATCTGCTCGGCGTTTTGCACGGGCTGCCGGGCATGGCCCGTGCGCGCTCGTTCGTCGACGAGATAGATGAGAAAGGGCCCGCCGTCATCGCTGCCGACGATCGCGCAGACCACCTCCACCTCGCGGTACTTCCCTTTTTTCTCGATGATCCGTTTGTCGATGCGGTAGCCGGGGATATCGCCGCCGATCATCCGCCGCATCAACACCGCCTCACGCTTCGCGTCGTCAGGATGCGTGAGGTCGGTGAACGTCATCCGCGCGAGCTGCTCGCGCGTATAGCCGGCGAGCTGCCGGAACCGCTCGTTGTACTGCAGCCAGGCGCCGTCGAGGGAGGCGAGAGCGATGCCGACCGGCGCGTGCTCGAAGGCGTCGCGAAGGCGCGTCTCCCGGTGCGCGGCGGCCACCATCGGCCCACCAGGCTTGCGCACGAGCGAGATCATCTGATCGACGGTCGGCAGCTTGACCATGGTGAATTGTAGCCTTGCGGCGCTGCTCGCCGCGTTGTCGGCGGCGACAGCGTAGCGCCGCCGGCTCGGCGGCCGGACCGCCAGCGGCTCGCTGGCGGTTTACGAGAGATCGCCGCCGAGCCGACGGCGCTATGCTACGGCCCCCGACAACCCACAGCGCGGCGAAGCCGCAGTCAAAGGTACTGCCGAATGGCCGCTTCGATCTGGCCGCGCGGCACGGCGCCGACGACGCGTCCCTTTTCCACGCCGTCCTTGAAGAGCACCAGCAGGGGGATGCTCATGGCCCGGTACGCCGCGGCCGTACGCGGGTTCTGATCGACGTTCAGCTTCGCGAAACGGACGTCCGAGCGCGAGGCCGCCAACTCCTCGATCACCGGCGCGATCATCCGACACGGCCCGCACCATGCCGCCCAGAAGTCGACGACGAACGACCCGCTGCGAATCGTCTCCGCGAAGTTCGCGTCCGTGACTTCGATGGGATGGCCGCCCGTCAGCGGCGTCTTGCACTTGCCGCAAACGGCCGTCCTTCCCGCGCCGGCGGCAGGCAACCGGTTGGCCTGTCCGCAATTCGGGCAGCGAACGACGTTATCCATCTTTCTGATGGTATTGCGAAATGCGGGCCGGTAGCGTCAAGCTGGCCGTGACAAGATCACTGTCCCGATTTACCGATAAAATACGGCATCAAACTTCCATCGTCGCTGAGTTGCCGGACCCGCACCACGGGAAGAGGAGCGCTTCATGTTCGAAGGAGCAACCATTCTGCGCCGACGGCTGGCGAGCCCGGAGATCATCCGTCTCATCGGCGCGCACAACGCGCTCGGCGCAAAGGTCGGTGAGCGGGCCGGGTTCGACGGAGTCTGGGCCAGCGGCTTCGAGATCGCGGCGTCGTACGCGCTCCCCGACGCCAGCATCGTCACGATGTCGGAGCACATCGCCCTGGCCCGATCGATGTGCGACGCCGTGCGCATCCCGGTGGTCGTCGACTGCGACACCGGCTATGGCGACGAGCTGCAGTTCGCCCACGCCGTGAGGCAGTTCGAGGCCTCCGGCGTGGCGGGCGTCTGCGTCGAGGACAAGCAGTTCCCGAAGCTCAACAGCTTCGTCGGCGGACGCCAGGAGCTGGCCAATGCCGACGCGTTCGTGAAAAAGCTCCGGGCCGGAAAGCAGGCGCAGCGAACGGGCGACTTTGTCGTCATCGCGCGCACGGAGGCGCTCATCGCCGGATGCGGCGTCGATGAAGCGCTGCGCCGGGCGCAGAAGTATGCGGACGCCGGCGCGGACGCGGTGCTCATCCACAGCAAGGCCCGGACAGCCGGCGAGATCGCCGAGGTGGCGATGCAATGGGACCGCCCGACGCCGCTCGTGGCCGTGCCGACGACCTACTGCGATACGTCGCTGGACGATCTCGCCGCGCTCGGCATCAGGATGGTCATCTACGCCAACCAGGGACTCCGCTGCGCGCTCAAGGCGATGGAGCGCGTCTATGCCGAGATCCTCCGCACCGGCTCGACGACCTCGGTCGAAGGGCAGCTCTGGCCGATGCAGAGGATTTTCGAATTGCAGGGCGTCCTGAAGGTGGAAGAGCCGGAAGCAGAGGGGGCGATCGTTGAGTCGTAGCGCCGCCTTCCTGCAGCTCCTGCACGATGCCCGGTTCGATTTCTTCACCGGCGTTCCGGACTCGACGTTCCAGCCGCTGCTGCACGCGCTCGAATCGGATCCGGAGCTCGGCTACGTCACAGCCGTGTCGGAGAATGTCGCCGTCGGGATCGCCACCGGTTCGTACCTTGGCGGCCACCGTCCCGTAATCTTCATGCAGAACTCCGGACTGGCTCTGGCCATGAACGCGCTCGGCTCGCTCGCGGCCATCTACCGGATTCCGATCCTGCTCGTCGTCGGTTGGCGCGGACACGACGGCAGCGACTCGCCGGAGCACGCGCTGCTCGGCGCCGTGACGCCGGCACTGCTCGATGCGTTGCGCCTGCCGTTCTTCGTTCCCGACGCCGCCTCTCTTCCCGCCGACGTCGCCCGCGCGGCGCAGACGCTCGAAGCGCGGCAGATGCCGTGCGCTCTCCTCTGCCGACCGGGAGTCGTTTGCTGATGCGGCGTTCCCAGGCAATTGCCGCGGTGCTGGCGCGGCTGCGTGATGAAATGGTCGTCACCGCGAACGGGTGGATCAGCCGCGAGGCCTGTGCCGCCGCGGACCGCGAGGCAAACTTCTACATGCTGGGATCGATGGGGCTGGCGGCACCGATCGCTCTCGGTCTGGCGCTGACGCAACCGGCGCGGCGCGCGGTCGTCTTCGACGGCGATGGCAATCTGTTGATGACGCTCGGCACGCTGGCCATGATCGGAGATCTCCATCCGCCGAACTTCCTTCACATCGTCTTCGACAACGAGGTCTATGGGTCCACCGGCGGCCAGCGCTCCGCCTCCGCGAACGTCGCGCTCGACGCGTTGGCGCTCGCGGCGGGCTACGTCGACGTGCGCAGGGCTGTTACCGCTGAGGAGCTCGACGTCGCCATTGCCGCACAGTTGGCCGGATCCGGACCTGCATTTCTGCTCGTCAAAGTCGACGCGGAAGTAAACGGAACCGCGCCGCGCGTGCCGCACGAGCCGGCGGCGATCGCTGAGCGCATGCGCAAGGCGGTCGGGACGGTGATGATCGGATGACACGGCTGCTGCACACTCTTTCGCAGCGTCCGGGCCGCTCCGGCAGCGGCATCTTCCTCGGCGCGATGGTCCGGCAGGCCGCCCGCCGCGGTTACGCGCAGCACGTCGTTGTGGCCGGCCCTCCCGGCACCACGGCCGCGGAGCTCCCGCCCCTGCTTCACGATGAGGTTTCGCCGATCGTCTTCCCCTCGGACGACGCTCCGTTCCCGCTACCCGGAAACAGCGACGTCATGCCCTATCCGACAACCGTCTTTTCCAGCATGACTGCCACGCAGATCGAGCAATATCTGGGCGCGTCGCGCCGGGTCATGGAGCGTGCACGCGATGCGTTCCGCCCCGACGTCGTTCACGCGCATCACCTCTGGCTCATGACCTCTCTGGCGCGCGACGTCTTCGCCGGCGTGCCGCTCGTCATCACCTCGCACAACGCCGAACTGCGGCAGGCCATCAAGGCCCCGCACCTCGTTCCCCGCGTGCTCGCCGGCGTCCGCGACGCCGAGAAGGTGTGCGTGCTCACACCGCAATCGGTCGCCGACACAATCGAGACCTTCGGCATCGCACCGGAGCGGATCGCGATCACCGGCGCCGGATACTCCGATGAGCTGTTTCATCCGCCAACGAGGCCGCGCGCCGAGATTCTCGCGGAGCTGCGCGAGTGTTATGGCATCGAGCTGCCGGAGAACGAGGCGCTGGTCACCTTCATCGGCCGGACGTCGTTGGCGAAGGGCGTCCCGTTTCTGCTCGAGGCCGCATCGCGGCTTCGCGGGCACGTAGCCCCGTTTCGCGTCGTCCTGCTCGGCGCGACTGGCAGCGGCGATCACGGACGGGCCATGGACGAGCTGGTCAAAGCGGCCGGACCGCTGGTCATCCACACCGGCGCCAAAGCGCCGGAGGCAATCGCGCGTGTATTGCAAGTCAGCAGCGTCTTCGTCCTCCCCTCGCTCTTCGAAGGGCTCCCGCTGACAATGCTCGAGGCGCTGGCCTCGGGTTGCCCCGCCGTCGTCAGCGCGCTGCCGACCATCGCGAGCTGGGTTCCGCAACCATGGCGGGACCTCGGCTTCATTGAGCTCGTGCCTCCGCTGGCGACGACGGACGCCGACGTGCCGGTCGACGGTGACGTCGAACGCTTCGTCGACGATCTCGCCGCGGCGATTGCACGTAAGCTTGCCGCCGCACCAGATGACGCGTCGCGCCGCATGCTTGCGGCGGAGCTGACGCCGCATTCCTGGTCCGCCGTCTTCGAACGCTACGAGAGGATCTATCGCGAAGTGACCGCCGCCGCCCTGCAGCAGGTTTCCCCATGACCAACGCCGACCGCATGAAGCGCTTGACAGTTGCGGTGCTCGTCGACCCGCAGAACCTGGTGCGCGGTCATGTGCGTCCGGTCAAAGGCCACACCGACCGTCACCTCCTCGTCGAGTTGCGGCGGCAGGCCAGGCGGGTCGTCCTCGTGCCATACACCGGCGCCACCGCGCTGCTGCAATGTCTGGAGCGCACGCGGCCGGACGTCGTCTTCAATCTCACCGAATGGGTGGAAGGCGACCGCACGAAAGACGGTCACATCTGCGCGCTGCTCGACCTCCACGGAGTGCCCTACACCGGGCCCGGGCCCAAAGGGCTGATGCTCTGCCGCGACAAAGCCATCAGCAAACTCGTCGCGGAGCAAGCCGGTTTCACGATTCCGCGATTCTTCGCGGTCGCTCCCCAAACGAAATCGCCTCTCCCCTTCCCTCTCGTCGTCAAGCCGCAGTTCGGCGATGCCTCCGAAGGCATCAGTCAGTCGTCGCTTGTCCGCTCGAATCAGAGCCTTCTCCGGCGCGCCGCGTTGCTCCGGCGCCATGGGTTCGAATTCGTCATCGCCGAGGAGTACGCCGCCGGGAGGGATGTGCTCGTGACCGTCCTCGGCACGCGCATCATGTCGGTGCGCGAGCTGGTCGTCAGACGAAACGGACCAGGGTCGCCGATGCTCTTCTCGGCGGAACTCAAGCACAACCACGCCTACCGGCAACGCTGGAAAGCGCGCATGGAAAACGCGACATTGCCGCCCGAGCAAATGCGAGTGCTCGCCGCGCTCGCCCGCCGCGCCGCCACCGCACTCGACCTCCGCGACTACGGCCGCCTCGACCTGCGGCTCACGCCCTCAGGCCGTTTCGTGTTCCTCGAAGCCAATCCCAATCCCGCCATCGTCCCCCCCAGCCGCTCGTTCTCAGGAAGCTGGGGAGGAATGGCCTTCGACAACGTCGTCGCCGAGATCACATTACGCGCGTGGCGGCGAAGGGAGAGATAGCGCCGCGACCGCATCGCGAAGCGTCCGCGGCATCGCGCCTTGTGTGCGCGCCGCGGCGAGGATGGCATCCAGATCGCCGTAGAGTCGCGCCACATCTTCCTGACGGCGGCTCAGCGGGCTCGTTCCGGCGAAGGCCTCGGACGAATGAAACATGACGTTGATGATCGGTGCGCCTCGGCGAAGGAGCGCGAGCGTGGCGCGGACGAGCTTCCCGCGCGGATGTTTGAGAGGGCGGACCCATATCAACTCGCTCAGGTGCGTCGCGGCGAGCACGCCGCTCAATGCGCGGTTAGCGGCTGAGCCATCATCACGCCTGGCGGCGACGCGTGCCATTCCGATTGCGCCTCCGAGGACGCCGATCGGCGCGATCGATGCCGGCACCTCCCACAGCGAACCCGTGCGATGCGGACGGGGAGCGGCAGCGAGATGGGAACGAAAGTCAGGACCGGGTTGGTGGAGGCCGTAACGGTCGCGGAAGTCGATTCCAGGCGGAATGCTCGAGTCGATCGTGTAGCCCAGCTCCGCAAGGTGTTGCAGTTCGAGCGCATCGACACCCCAGCGGCCCGCGCGGTAACTCACCGGTCGCGCGTCGAAGGCATCCTCGTGCGCGGCCAGCAGCGATTTATGTTTCGCCATCCGCATCTCCGCTGGATACTCGCCGATGAACGGACGCGCGGTGCGGTCGAAGTCCGCAAACGGCGGCGTTTCCCATCCGTGGAGGTGGCCGGCGATCTCGTCGCCGTCGCGCGCGCAGTCGCGCAGCAATCGCGCGCTCTCGTCGTCCCGCGCCACCGAGTACGACGTCATCCACGTCACCGGCGCGCTCCGCTCGCGGAAGAAATCGCGCAACGCGCCGAGACCGCGCGTGTTCGCGAATGTAAATGGCGGATACGTACCATCGGGCAACCGCGGCGCCCACTGATCGTCCGGCTCGGTGTCGACGGTGAAGATGATGCTAGGCGTCATGAAGCGCTCCGCAGCAGGGGCATACGCGCTAACTCTAAGGCCACGCCATGTGCCGCGATAGCGGCCAAGGACGGTAGCCAGGGGTGCGAGCGCTTTTTGCGAGCACCCCTGGTTCGGATATCTATTGAGTTGTGCCGCGTCAGCGGCACTGGATCATCAAACGAAAACCCGTCGCGGTTTCCAGTGCCGCTGACGCGGCACCAAAACTATGTACCCGGTTACCAGGGGTGCTCGCAAAAAGCGCTCGCACCCCTGGCTACCCTCTTCTGCCGCTATCGCGGCGCGTTGCCGTTGGGTTGAAGTTAGCGCGTAGGCCGCAGCAGGGGCCTCACCAGCGACGCCACGCGGTCGATATCGGCATCGCCGAGGTCCTGGTGAATGGGAAGGCAGAGGATCTCGTCGCGCATCGTGCGGCTCTCGGGAAAGGCATCGACCGGCATGGCGGGGTAATGAAACATTCCGAAGATGAACGGCTCGACGCGGGCGGCGAAGAGCTTCACGAACGCATCGGTGCGCTTGCGGATGAAGATCGGCAGGTAGAGCGGACAGCTCTCGTCAGGTAACGAGAGAGCCACGGAGCGATAGCCGGCCGCGTCGCGCAACAACGCGTCGAGCCGTTCGTAGTTGCGGCGGCGCCGCGCCACGAGCAGATCCGGATCGTGGCGCTCGATCAGCGCCAGCGAGAGTTTCGAGATGCCGCTGCCGGCATGCCAGGGATCTTCGAAAATCCGCCGCCACGCCGTGTCATTCCGCCGAAGGAAGCGGGCGTGGATCGTCTCCTCGGCGCGTGCCAGCGGCGGACGGTCGCGCCAGCGGCGGCGGATGCTCCCCCATTGCTCGCTCCATGCGACGCGCGGCCGCCGATGAGATTCGATGGCTGCCGCATCGAGAAGCGCCCGGTCGGCACGCAACGCGCCGCCGTCGCTCGTACCGAACGTCTTGTACAGGCTGAACGTCGCCGCCGTGCCGATGGCCCCAATCGCACGGCCTTCGAAACGCGAGAGAAACGCATGCGAACAATCTTCGATCAGCGGCACACCGTTCGCGCGGCAGAGCGCGGCGATCCGCGCCGTGCCAGGTTGCGCGAATCCGAAATAGTGGATGAGCAGAACCGGCCCGGCCGCCTCGCCCAGGCATTGCGCGAGGTGCTGTTCGTCGACCGTCAAGTCGCCGTGGAGGCGATAAAAGCGCGGCGTGAATCCTGCCTCCGCCGCGGCGCGAACTTCCATCCCGCAGTGAAACGACGGGCACCAGACCGGCGTGCCTCGGGGTGCGCCGAGCGCGGAGAAGACGAGATGGAGCGCGTCGCGCGAGAAGCGCGTCAGGTGCGGCGTCTGATCGAGCGCGTCGCGCATGGCCGGCGACGGCGCGCGCCGCAGCGTGGCAAGCGGCGGGCGCGGGTAGGCGTGAATCGCCTTCATTCCGCCACCCCGTTCCTCCAGGCCACGCGGATCTCCTCGCGGATCGTCGCCGCATCGTTGGTGAGAAAGCGATCGATCAGCGTCGGTTCGTAGTCGCGTAGAGCGGGCGGCAATCCGCCGCGCGCGCGGCAGACCGCCTCGATCAGAGGCCCCGAGGGAGGCGGCGCGCAACTGCAGAGCAGATTCGGCACGTGGCGCTCGCCGACGAGGCGCTGCATCACGTGGCCAAGGACGAGCGAGTATCGAATCGATCCGCGGCCGTTGACGATGCCGGTGACGCCGAGGCGAAAGAGAAAGAGCGGCGCGAAAACGTCGAGCGACCAGCGGCCGCGGAGGCGCTGCAACACTTCGACGAGCGATGCGGCGTCGGCTTGGCCGGCGTTGAACGTCTCGCCGCCGGCGACGAGGAGATGATCATCGCCGTGCATCACCAGCCGTACCGGACGGCGGATGTCGTCATCGGCGCCGGCGATGGCCAGCGGCACGTGGCCGGACTCCTTCCGCGTGAAGTGAAGCTCGCCCCGCTCGTCATACGCCATCGCTTCATTCACCGCCTCCACGACCAGCGCGTGCTCCCGAATGAAGACGGCCAGCGTTTCGCCGATGGACGGAAGGAGCTCCTCCCGCGCCAGGAGGTCGCTGAGCAAGACGAACGGCAGCGAGAATCCGAGACCTCGGAACAGCCGCACCGATGCGATGGCATTGAACACGCCGAGCGAGCGTGCACGGCGGCGCGCCTCGTCGTATTCGTCCATCAACTCGCGCAAGCGCCGGTAGGCATCCCTCTTCTCGAATGCGGCATGCCGCGCCGCCTCGGTGATCATCCCTTTGAGCTTCTCACCGATCAGCGCCAGTAGCGGGGCGTCAGGCGGCGGCACGAACCGGAGATCGCGCCCTCGCCCGGAACGCAGCGACCGCAGAAAGCAGAGGCGCAGCACGCCGTCGGCCGCCGTGACCACGGGCAGCTCCGTGCGCGCCATCCATGGGTCGGAGCCGAGCGGCGCGTAGTCGGCGAAGCCGTAGAACGACGCGCCGCCGCACGACGCCAGCGCATCGAGCTTCACCGGCACGGCCGGGTAGTAATCGACATACGGCTGCTGGCCCGCGAACGCGATCGGGCCATCGTCACGCATGACCGGCTGGGCCACTCCCGCGGCGTCGGCGAAGTCGTTTGCGCTCGCTCGCACCGCGCCGGCGAGCGCGACGTTCGGCTCCATCGCCTGCACACCGCGGATGAACGTCTGCGCATCGTCCGTCGCGCACGCGCTCTCGATCAGCGTCGCCAACGCGTCGCGGCGGGTGAAGACTTCGGTCAGCAGCATGGAATGCCGTGATTCTCGGCGCGGCGCTCGCGGGCGTCAAACGAGATTGCTTCCTTCCGGCATAATGGCGATTCCCGATCATGGGTATGACCAGCGACATCGGCCGCATCTCCGTCGAACAGCGGCGTCATTGGAACCGGCACGGCTATCTTCTGATCGAGCAGGCGCTCTCGCCTGCCGAGGTGGCGTCGCTCCTCGGCGCCATCGACGCCGTGCTGGCGTCGAAGCGGGACCGCGACTTCGTATCTCAGGGATCGGCCGCGTCCAAGATCGTGCAGGCCGTCTCCGAGACCGAGGCGCTCGATCCGCTCACCGACCATCCCAGCGTGTTTCCGATCCTGCTCGCCCTTCTCGGACCCTGGCTCCAGATTCTCGGCTCCGAGATTTTCGTCCGCAAGCCGGCGGCAGCCCGGGAACCGCTCGTACCCTGGCACACCGACGGCGGCCCGACACTCGGCGCGTTCCTTCCGCGCCGCGGCAATCCGGTCCTGCAGATGAAGGCCCAGTTCTTCCTCACCGATGTTTCGGGCGTCGACAGCGGCAACTTCCTGTTCGTCCCCGGCAGCCACCGAACGGCGCCGCCGCCCGACCTCGGCGCACGGAAAGCGCCTCGCGGCGCGGTCCAGCTCCGCGCCCATGCCGGCGACGTCCTGCTCTTTCCCTGGTCGCTCTGGCACGCCGTGGCCCCGAACCACAGCCGCCGGATTCGAAAGAGCGTCACCCTCCGCTACGGCCAGCTCTGGTCACGCCCTTACGATTACGAACGCCTGCCCGACCACGTCCTGGGCCGGATGACCCCGCGCCGCCGCCGCCTCTTCGGCGACAACGGCCCCAACGCCGACCCGGTGTCGTACTTCTATCCGAACGAGGAAGAGCACTTGCGGCTGATGCGTGGGGAGTGATTCGGTTGGCGTTGTCGGTTGTCGGTTATCTGCGCCCTACGGCGCGCGTTGTCAGCCGCTGCTGTCGCGGTACGCCTTCCTGGGAGCGCGGGCGTCCCGCCCGCAGAGCTCGGGAGATCTGAGACTAACTCCACGGATGTTTGAACGCGACGGAGCGCAAGACAACACGAGGCTTCGTCACAGTCCTCTCAAGCTCTGCGGGCGGGACGCCCGCGCTCCCAGGAAGGCGGAGCGCTACTGCGGCGTGTCGCCCTTATGACCACGCGCCCCACAGGGCGCAGACAACGTGGCATCACGCGTGCGAAGCACGCCGACAACGCCGCGCGCCGCGCGGCAGTTACTCCGGCAAACTCGGCGGAGGCGATCCCCGATGGAACGCCACGTCCGCGGCGTGCTGCGACGTGTGGACGGGAAGGCCGTTCTTCCAATCCATATAGGCCTGGTTCGCTTCGCGGAGGCAGATGCTGCACTCCTCGGCGTGGTGAGTCTGGAAGCAGGTCAGCAGGCTGACGTGCCCGCGCTCTTCCTTGCACTGGCAATAGCAATACATCTTGGCCAGCCGGTCGGTGATCTGCGCGGCCTCGGCGTAGATGGACGCCGCGGCAGGGTTCATGAGCTGTGCCGCCGTCAGCACCGGCGCGTTCCGGTCCGGCGGCGGCTGCACCGGCGACGACATCCCCGCCATCTCCGGCATCGGCGCCGATGAGGGTTGAGTCGCGGGGATGGGAGAGGGCGGCGGCGCCGCGGAGACGGTGTTGGACGCTTCCTGCTGACGGCAGGCGGCAGCGAGGAGGATCAGGATGACGATGAAGCGCTTCATATCGCCCTCGCAACGAATCGCCGCCGTGGTGTAATCCTCGCTCTGATTCGCGCTGCCGCAGTGGACCTCGCGATCGGAGCAGTCGCTGGCCGTCCTGATGAAGTGTACGCAGTTCTACCAAGGGCGATGACTGAACTCGATGGGACTGGATAGTCCGCATCATTGGACCTAGAGTCCGTAACATAGGACCGAACAATCTGCAGCATTGGACTAGCAGTCCGCAGTATGGGACCTGGCGATCCGGAATATAGGACTTGACGGTCCGTAGCATGGGACTGGAAGTCCGTAGTGTGGGACTCACAGTCCGCAGCATGGGACTGGCAGCCCGTAGCATAGGACTGGCAGCCCGTAGTATGGGACTGGCAGCCCGCAGCATGAGACTGGCAGCTCACAGCGTGGGACTCACAGTCCGCAGTATGGGACTTGCAGTCCGCAGCATAGGACTGGCAGTCTGCAGCATGGGACTGACAGTCCGCAGCAGGGGACTAGTAGGCCGTAGCATCGGATCTGACTGACTGCATCATAGGGCTAGCAGCCCACATCAGGGACTGCTAAGCCCGCACTCCAACCGACCTTGACTCGCCACGCCGAACTCTGCCATTCTATGCAACCTTATGGGCTTGCTTGCCAACCCATCGAGGATGGAGCCGGCGCTCCTCCTGCCGCGAGCTCTCGAGTGTGCGCACTTCGGGGAACATCAACCGGAAGAGCGGCGCGAAGGCCGGCCTTCCAACCGGTGGCCGCCTGCACCCCTCGCACAAGGTGCTCGTCGCTCCCTCCGGCCTGACAAATCCCACGGTCTATGGAGAACGATATGCGTATCAATGAGAAAAACATCAATCCGTCTGTCGTCACGGGCCTCCCGCAGCCGGCGCCGGCACCCGAGGCAGTGGTCGATCAGTTGCGAGCCGTGCAGATCGGCGAAGTGACGCCGCTGACGGCCGCCGAGCGCAGAAAGCTGCGCCGCCGAAACATCACTTCCAATCCGGTTCTGCAGGCATCGATCAACGTCATCGGTGCGCATGACCTCATCGAGCAGGCGGTCGGCCAGCCGGCCGACGATGTGCGTCAGATGTACGATGATGCCAACCGCTGGACGGCGGTGGAGGATGAGCTCCGGACGATGCTGAACGGTGTGTCCAGCGCGAACCTCATCCGCCGCCAGCGCATCTCGCTCATCGCCGGGCGGGCTTACGGGATCGCCTTGCAACTGGCCCGCGATCCCGCCAACGCCATGCTCGTGCCGCACGTGCAGGAGATCCGACGCCTGAAGAGCTTCAGCCGCCGCAAGAAGGCGGCGCGAGCTCCCGACGCGTCGACGTCTCCGGCACCGGACACACCGGCTCCGCAGGAGCCTGAGCGCTGAAGCGTCCGAAAAGGCTCTGACCACAGAGGCACAGAGGACACGGAGAGGACTCTGTGCTCTCTGTGTCTCTGTGGTGAAAGCTTTTCGGGCGCTGTGTTGTAATCCCGCTCGTGATTCGAACGGCTACACGAGCCGATCTTCCTCGCATCGCCGCGCTGCTCGCGAGGGCGAACGACACGCCGTATGACCTTGTTCGCGTAGCCGAGGAGAAGTGTTTCGGCGCGGGGGTGAGCGGGGATGCCGAGGTGAGGGTGTATGGGGACTTCGCAGGGGTCTCCGTCACCTGCGGCAAGGCGCTGCGCATCCTGGCCGTCGATCGGGAGCAGCGCCGGCGCGGCATCGGCAGCGCGCTGCTGGTGGATGCCGAGGCGCGCGGGGCGCGGATCGTGGCGGCGGAGGCCGGGAACTACTTCACGCCAGGAGTATTGGCAAGCGATACCAACACGGTCGGGTTCTTCGTGCACCGCGGGTATGGCGAGATCGCCAGGACGCAGAATCTGGAGGCGGGAGTGGGGGGTGGGGAGTGGGGGGTGGGAGTGGTTCGAGCGACGGAAGCGACTCGCGATCGTGTTCTCGCCTTCATCGAAAGAGAGTTCGGGCGCATCTGGCGATTCGAGGCTGCCCGGGCGTTCGAGAACGATCCGCCGACGCTGTTCTATGTCGAAGTGGACGGCGAGATCGCCGGCTTCGCCGCACACGATGCTAACAATCGCGGCCTCGGGTTTTTCGGTCCGACAGGGGTCGCGCGCGCGCATCGCGGACACGGGCTCGGCGGAGGGTTGCTCCGGGCCTCGCTGGCGGACCTTCATCGCCTGGGATACGAGCGCGCCGTCATCGCCTGGACGGACGCCATCGACTTCTATCGCAAAGCCTGCGGCGCGACGGTGGCCGATCGGTTCGTCACTCTGGCCCGTGTTATAGACTCAACTTGACGTGAAAAAGGAGCCGCAGAAGAAGCCGAAACGGCGGCATCGCTTCCTGCCACTGGCGATCGGAACGACCGGCAGCGTGGCCCTGGCCGGGGTGGCGTTCTGGTTCTTCAAGAAGCAGGCGGAAGAGGTCGTGGCCGGGCGCGCCGACCGTTACGACGAACGGGTCATGGACGCCGTCCACACCATCAACAACCCGCCCATGAACGAAGTGATGCACGCCATCACCCAGCTCGGCACGCACTACGCCATCGGCGGCGCCGCCGGCATCACGGCGCTGATGATGTGGCGGCAAGGGCGGCGAGCCGATGCCTGGACGGTCGTCGTCTCCACCGGCGGAGCGATGGCCATCAACACCATCCTCAAGAACATCTTTCAGCGCCAGCGTCCCGTCGAGCGGGCCCGGCGCATCACCCTGCCCAACTCCCACAGTTTTCCCAGCGGACACGCCCTGCTGTCGGCGGCCACCTACCCCATCGTCGCCCATCACTTCGTGCAGAACCGCTCGGTGGCCACGCAGGCGGTCGTCCATACGCTCTCCACCCTCACTATCCTCAGCGTCGGTTTCTCGCGCGTCTACTTCGGCGTCCACTTCCCCTCCGACGTCCTGGGCGGATTCGCCGCCGGCTACGGCTGGCTGGGGTTGACGTCGCTGTCGCATGTGCTCATGGAAATGGGAAGGGAGGCGCGGACGAAGGATGAAGGAGGAAGGATGAAGCATGAAGCATGAAGGCCTGACGTTCTTCATCCTTCATCCTTCAGATTTCATCCTTTAGAAATCACCACACGCCCCACGCGGTTAGGAACCCCGCTATGTCATCCGTAACACAGACCTACGGCGCCAACACCGCCTTCATCGAAGATCTCTACGAGCGCTATCGAGCCAATCCCGAGTCGGTGAGCGCGAGCTGGCGCGAGTTCTTCCACGATTACGAGCCGCGCTTCGAGGAGGAGTTCGAAGAGGAAGCCGAAGCGCAGCGGGCAATGGAGACTCCGCCGGTCTCCGTCGCTTCAATCGCAGCCCACGCCGAGAGCACACCCGTTAGCGCACCCGTCGCCTTGCCCACCCAGCAACCGGCTCCAGCGCAACAGCCCGCTCCAACCCCACAACCCGCCCCCGCTCCCCGCCCCACACCCGTCCCCGCCAACCAGACCTCCGTTCCCCTGCGCGGCGCGGCCGGCAAGATCGCTCAGAACATGGAGACGTCGCTGACCATCCCTACAGCGACGTCGATCCGCAACATCCCGGTCAAGGTCCTCGAGGAGAACCGGCGCGTCGTCAACAATCACCTAGCGCTGACCGGCCAGCCCAAGGCGTCCTTCACGCACATCATCGCCTGGGCCATCGTCAACGCAGTCAAGCAGTACCCGCGCATGAACGCGGCCTTCGCCGTGCAGGATGCCACGCCCGCGCGGATCGACCGCCTGGACGTCAACCTCGGCATCGCCATCGACGTCGAGCGCAAGGACGGCTCGCGCTCCCTTCTGGTACCGAACGTCAAGCGCGCGCAGTCGATGGACTTCGCACAGTTCCTCAAGGCCTACAACGAGGTCGTGCGCAAGGCGCGCGGCGGCACGCTCGAGATCGCCGATTTCGAGGGCACCACCATCTCGCTCACCAACCCCGGCACCATCGGCACGATCGCCTCCGTGCCCAGACTGATGCAATCGCAGGGGACGATCATCGCCACGGGCCAGATCGACTATCCGGCCGAGTACTCGGCCAGCGATCCGTCCGTTCTCGCGGACCTCGGCATCTCCAAGGTGATGACGATGACGTCGACCTACGACCATCGCATCATCCAGGGAGCGGAGTCGGGAGCGTTCCTGGCGCGCGTGCACGAGCTGCTCCTCGGCGCGGATGGTTTCTACGAGACCATCTACCGCGACCTTCGCATCCCTTACGAGCCTGCCATCTGGGGCAGGGACCGCCATCGCCTCAACGCCGGCGAAGACGAGAAGGTGGCGCGCGAAGCGGCCGTGCTGCAGATGATCAACGCCTATCGCGTGCGCGGTCATCTCCTGGCCGACCTCGATCCGCTCGAATACGAGGTGAAGCGCCATCCCGAGCTCGACCCGGCCTTCTACGGCCTCACGATCTGGGATCTCGACCGCGAATTCGTCTGCGGCGGGTTGTGCGGCAGGCTCACGGCCAAGCTGCGCGACATCCTCGACACGCTGCGCGAGACGTACTGCGGCAAGCTCGGGCCGGAGTACATGCACATCAGTGAGACGGTGCAGAAGAAATGGCTGCAGGACCGGATGGAGCCGTCGCGCAATCACAAGCCGCTCGACCTGGCCACCAAACGCCGCATCCTGATGAAGCTCAACGACGCCGAGGCCTTCGAGAAGTTTCTGCACACCAAATACGTCGGGCACAAACGCTTCTCCCTCGAAGGAGCGGAAACGGTGATCCCGCTGCTCGACTACGTCTTCAACGAGGCCACGCAGGACGGCGTCAACGAGGCCGTCATCGGCATGGCCCACCGTGGCCGGCTCAACGTCCTGGCGAACATTCTCGGCAAGTCGTACGAAAAGATCTTCCACGAGTTCGAGGGGGACGTCGACCCGAACACGACGCAGGGATCGGGCGATGTGAAGTACCACCTCGGCGCGGACGGCGTTCACCAGACCCCGGACGGCTCGCACATGAACCTGACGCTGGCCTCCAATCCCAGCCACCTCGAAGCGGTCGACCCGATCGTGGAAGGGATGGTTCACGCCAAGCAGAAGCTCATCGGCGACGCCAACCGCGCCTGGGTCCTTCCCGTGCTCATCCACGGCGACGCCGCCTTCGCCGGCCAGGGTGTAGTCGCGGAGACGTTGAACCTCTCGCAACTGCCCGGGTATCGCACGGGCGGCACGATCCACCTCGTCATCAACAACCAGATCGGCTTCACGACGGGGCCGGAATCGGCGCGATCTTCTGTCTATGCGACGGACGTCGCCAAGATGGTGCAGGCGCCGATCTTCCACGTGAACGGCGACGACCCCGAGGCGTGCATCCGCGCGGTCAAACTGGCGTACGACTTCCGCCAGCAGTTTCACAAGGACGTCGTCATCGACATGCTCTGCTACCGCCGGCACGGCCACAACGAGGGCGACGAGCCGTCGCTCACGCAGCCGAAGATGTACAAGTCGATCAAGGAGCACCGCTCGGTGCGCAAGGTCTACACCGAGACGCTGCTGCGCAAAGGCGACATCGATCCGAAGGAAGCGGAGTCGTGGCTCGATAACTTCCAGAGCAAGCTGCAGGAGGCGTTCGACCGTACACGCGAGGACAACGAGCCGCCGTCGCCGCACGATCGCGACGCGCTCTGGACGGACGAGGAGCTCACGGGCTTCCAGAACCAGCCGTCGCCCGACACCTCGGTGCCGCGTGAGCGGCTCGACGTCGTCGGCCAGGCGCTGACGACGATTCCGCAGGAGCTGTCGCTCCATCCGAAGCTCAAGCCGATCATCGCCCGCCGCAAAGCGATGGCCGAGGGGCGCGAACCGATCGACTGGGCCTTCGCGGAAATGCTGGCGTTCGGCACCCTGATGACCGACGGATACCGCGTCCGCCTCTCCGGGCAGGACTCGGGCCGCGGCACGTTCTCGTCACGCCACGCCATCCTCTTCGACTACGCGACCGGCAAGGGTTATGTCCCGCTCAACGCGCTCAGCAGCGCGCCTGCGAACGACCCGACCGCCGCCGAGGGCAGCGGCGCGCCGACCGTTGACTTCGCGGTTTACGACTCCCTGCTCAGCGAATACGGCGTCCTCGGGTTCGAGTACGGCTACTCCGTCGCCGATCCCGGCGCGCTGGTGTTGTGGGAAGCGCAGTTCGGAGACTTCGTCAACGGCGGGCAGATCGTCATCGATCAATTCATCTCCTCGGCTGAGGAGAAATGGGGACAGCACAGCGGCCTCGTGTTGCTGCTGCCGCACGGTTACGAAGGACAGGGACCGGAACATTCGTCGGCCCGCCTCGAGCGCTTCCTCACCCTCTGCGCCGAGGGAAACATGCAGGTCGTCTATCCGACCACACCGGCGCAGCATTTCCACGCCCTGCGCCGGCAGATGAAGAACGATCCACGAAAGCCGCTGATCGTGATGACGCCGAAGTCACTGCTGCGCCACCCGCAGGCGACGTCATCGATCGACGAGCTGACAAACGGCCGCTTCGAGCCGGTGCTGATCGATGCCGCGACCGACGCCGCGAACGTGAAGAGGATCGTGCTGACGACCGGCAAGGTCTACTACGACCTCCGCACCGCACGCGAGAAAGCAAACGCCAATGTGCCGCTCATCCGGCTCGAGCAGTTCTACCCCTTCCCTCAGGCATTCCTGGCCGAGGCGCTGAAACAGTACCCGAACGCAACCGAGATCGTCTGGACCCAGGACGAGCCGCGCAACATGGGCGCCTGGCCGTTTCTGCACGAACGTCTGGCCGCCCTTGCCGGCAACCGCACGCTCCGCTACATCGGCCGCCCCATCAGCGCATCACCGGCAACGGGATCGCATCACCGGCACGAGGAGCAGCAGGGGGCGTTGGTGAAGGCGGCGATAGAATGAGCGGCATGGGCAACGCCGAACAGGTAATCCACGTCGATCCCGAGACTCTCGGAGGTACGCCTGTCTTCATCGGAACTCGCGTTCCGGTGCAGGCACTCATCGATTACCTCGAAGGCGGTCACCCGCTCGGCGATTTTCTCGAAGACTTCCCCACTGTCTCGCGAAAGCAGGCGGTCGCAGCGTTGGAACAGGCGAAGGAACTGCTGGTTGCGCATTCTGATCGATGAGTGCGTTCCGCGCGCGCTCAAACACAAGCTGCGAGGACATGAACTAGTCCTGACAGTGCCGGAAGCCGGCTTTGCGGGGCTGAAGAACGGCGAACTTCTTCGTAACGCCGAAGGTAAGTTCGATATCTTCATCACTACCGACAAGAATCTTCAGCACCAGCAGAATCTAGCGGCTTGGACGATCGCGTTCTTTCTACTACGCGCGCTCAGCAATGACATCGCCGATATCGAACCGCTTGTTCCGGAGTTGATCGCGCGCCTCTCCGATGCTGTGGCTGGCGCGCTGATCGTCATCGAATAGGGCACATGAAAACTTGGCCATGAGGGCCGAGTTACCAACCGCGTGACCGCGCAACCCCGAGACCGCGCGACCGCTCCCCTAACCCAGCGCCGCCTCGATCCTCACCTCCAACTTCTGAATCGCGGCTTCCAACTCCGGCAGGATCTCGCCGGCGCGCTCGAAGTCGGCGTCCTTGCCGGCGCGCTCGAGCTCGGCGGTCACGGTGATGACGTCGGGGACGTCGAAGTTGCTGATGGCGCCTTTGAGCGTATGCGCGGTCTGGTAGAGCGCTTCGCCGTCGCGCGAAGCGACCGCGTGGCGGAGGGCGGCCAGCAGGCGGGGGGTCTGCAGGGCGAAAGCGTCGCGGACGCGGGCCAGGAGACGGACGTTGCCGCCGACGGCGTCGAGGATCGCGTCGGCGGGGGTCGTCGTCACCGCGTGCGGCGGCGTCATTACCCCAGTTACGTCGCGAATGATCGCGCCGAGGGTCGACTGCGTGGCCGGCTTCGTCAGGACGGCGTCGAAACCAGCGGCGGTACAACGTTCGCGGTCTTCGCGGGTCGAATGCGCCGTAACAGCGACGATCGGCGTGCGCACCCCGCGCTCGGCGGCCCGGAAGCGACGCGTCACCTCGAGGCCGTCCAGTCCCGGCATCTGGACATCGAGGAGGACGACGTCGAACGCTCGCCTGGCCAGGATGTCCAGGGCCTCGGCGCCACTCTCGGCTGTCGTGACGACGTGGCCGAGGCGCCGCACGGCTTCCGTCGCGAACTCCTGATTCACGACGTTGTCATCGACGACGAGCACGCGCAGAGGACGGATGACGTCAGGGCGACGCTCGAGCGTGTAAGTCATCGTCAGTTCCGTCACGCCGAGGGCCGCTCCAATCGCATCGAGCAGCTCGCGCTCACCCACCGGCCGCGTCACCAATACGCCGCCGTGATATGCCGGCGCCAGAGGGGAAGTGATCCGCACCACCGGCACCGGCGGTATCCACGGCGTCGTGGCCAGGATGTTGGCGTCGGCGACGACGCACGCATACGCGGCGCGGATCGACGGCTGCAACGCGCGATCGAGCGTCGGATACGACTCGGGCACCATCCCGTGCACGCGCAGGGTCTCGGCGAGGATTGCCCGCGTCGTCGTATTCGGCTCGATCAGAAGCACGCGCGTGCCGGCCAGGGCCGTCTCCCATTCCGGCGGCGGTGCTGTTCCGACCGGTTCGCACGGCATGGTCAGGACGAAGCGAAACGTGCTCCCTTTTCCCTCTTCGCTCTCGAATGTGATGACGCCGCCCATCGCTTCCAGCAGACGCGACACGATGGCCAGACCGAGGCCCGAACCGCCGTAACGCCGCGAATGCGATGAATCGGCCTGGGCGAACGGATCGAAGATCAGATGCCTTCGCGACGGATCGATCCCGATGCCGGTGTCGCGTACTTCGAATCCGATGGTGACGCGGTCGGCAGACATCACCTCGCAGGAGACGCGCACGACGACCTCTCCGCGGTTGGTGAACTTGAGGGCGTTGCCGACCAGGTTGACGATGATCTGCCGGATCCGCAGCGGGTCGCCCCAAAGGCGATCCTGAACTTCGGGTGACACGGCAAAGGCGAGCGTGAGACCTCTCTCCGCCGCGGTGATACCGAGCGTCTTGAGGGTGTCGGTGACGAGCTGCCGCATCGAGAAATAGACGGGCTCCAGCTCGAGACGCCGCGCTTCTATCTTCGAGAAGTCGAGAATGTCGCCGATCGTCGCCAGCAGCGTCTCCGAGGAGCGGCGGGCCATCTCGAGTTGCCGGGCCCGTTCGGCGGACGTTTCGGTGTCGATGGCCAGTTGCAGCATCCCGATGATCCCGTGCAACGGCGTGCGCATCTCGTGCGACATGTTGGCCAGGAATTCGCTCTTGGCCGCGCTGGCCTCCTCGGCGCGCCGCCGGGCCGCGCTCAGCTCGGCCGACTGCGCCTCCAGTTTGCGAATCAGCTCCCGCGACGTGCGGATGGCGTTGGAAAGATAGCGGCGCCGCACATCGACGCCGCGCGAGGCCAGAGCGACGTAGAGGCCCCCGGCGAAGACAAAGGCGATCTTCGCCAGCGCCGTTGCGTCCAGCAGGGGACGGCTGTCGACGGTGACGACCCAGATCAGCATCAGGGCATAGCAGAAGGTGCCGAACATCACGAAGCCGAGCGCACGGCGGAAGCGCACCTGCGCCTGATCGGCCACGTGCAGGAAGAGGATGAAGAAGAGCCAGCTCCGCTCCGCGCCGGAGTAGTAGACCGCCAGCGTCCAGATGGGGAGATCCAGCACGAGAAAGGCCAGGCTGAGATCGGCTTTCATGCGTTCATAGAAGATGGCCAGCACCGGCCACGACAGCGCGCAATAGATCGCGAGAATGAGTGTGACGCGGAGCCAGCCGGCGTTCGAGGCCGTTTGCAGGACGTAGCGGTTGTTGAGGTAGACCCCGAGGGACAGAAAGGCCGAGCCGATGCATCGAAGAATCGGGATCTCAACGACGGCGATGCCGCGCGCGCGCGAACGTTTCCGCTGCTCGCTATCCTCCCCGCGGATGATGAAATCGCTGCTCACCGGGACGACTGTACGCGTTCTCGCCGCTGCAGGATGGCCCGGACGCGGGGAAGAAGAGTCTCTTTCCGGATCGGCTTGCGGAGGAAAGCCGCGGCGCCGAGCTCGAGGCTGCGCGCCTCCACCTCAGCGCCCGCCACGCCTGTGATGAAGATCGCCGGCGTCTCCATTCCCTTGCTCATCATGATCTCGAAGAGACGGAGGCCGTTCAGCGTCGGGACGTTGACGTCGAGGACGATGAGGTCGAACTCCCGCCGGCCCAGCTCGAGAAGAGCGTCACCGCCATCGGCACTGACGACGACCTCGTACCCCGCCTCGATCAGGAATCCTTCGACGAGCGCCGAGGAGACGGCGTCATCCTCGAGGAGGAGGATCAGCACTGGTCCGTCGAGTGCCTTGTGAAAGGTGTCGCGAGGGGCAGGAGTCCTCTCCAGGGCGGCCAGGATCTCATCGCGCAGCCGCTCGGTCTCCGCGCTCGGCAGCCGGTCGAACTGCCGGTCGAGGATGTCGGCACATTCCTGATAACGGCGAAGCGCGGAGTCGGGCCTCCCCTGTTCGAGCTGCAGCCGCATCAGAGCGCGGTGAACGACTTCCTGGGTCGGATCGAGAGCCAGAATACGGCTGGCCGTGTCGGTGGCGTCCTCCCACCATCCCGCTTTGATCTGCGCGGCCAGGAGTTTGCCGAGCACGGCCAGAGCCATACTCCAATAGTGGAGGCGCCGTTCGGATAGCCAATCGTCGAAATCGGCGACACCGCTGTCGAAACGATCGAGGAGATCGCCGCGGTAAATCTCCGACGCGGCACGGACGGCGTTCAGAGACTCGTTGCCTGCCAGAAGCTCGAAGCGGACAACGTCGACCTCGACGCTCCGCGGATTGAGTCGCAGCGTGTCGCCCGAGCCGATGAGGACGTCCGGCGCGGCGAAGCGGAGAGCGTAGCGAAGATCGCGTCCGAGTGAGGGGTCGTCAACGCTCCCGAAGAGCGCCGCGAAGTCGCGCAGCGGCGTGGGGGCGTCCAGGTGCAAGGCCAGCCAGGCGATCGTCGCATCCGTGCGCCGGTTGCCGAGCGCGAGGGTGTTACCACGATGATCCGTGGCCGAGAATTCGCCGAACAAACGAACCTTGAACGAGGACATTGGTTGCCGGACCCGATGTGAGAATATCACAGCCGAGTTTATTAAGGAATGATGTCGCGGTCTCGCGGTCTCGCGGTTGCGCGGTCTCGCGGTGACTGGTTGCTGAGTTTCTGGGTTGCTGGGTGGCTGGGTGGCTGGATTCGGTTGGCAGGGCCGAAAACCGCACACCGCGAGACCCCGCAACTGCGAGACCCCGTGACCGCATCCCCCACCTTCTGCAATCTTTCTCTTGCAATCCACGTTGACGCGCCGCGAAATGCACAATCAGCGAGTGGTCATCACCGGCGTCGGCGCTCTCAGCCCCAACGGCGTCGGGCGTGAGACCTACTTCGAGGCCCTGAAGGAAGGCCGCTCCGGCATCCGCACCATCACGCAGTTCGACGCGTCCTCGCTCCCCTCGCGAATCGCCGGCGAGGTCGACTTCGATCCGAAGCTCTGGGTCGACGAGAAGAACATGAAGCACGTTTCGCGCGTCGTCCCGATGGTGATCGCGGCGACGGACGAGGCGCTGAAGGATGCCAAACTCGATCCGGCCGCGGTCGATCTGGAGACCCGCCGGAACATCGGCGTGCTCCTCGGCTCCGGCGGCGGTGCGGTCGAGTTCAACGAGCGGATGTACGAGCTCTGGTTCAACGACCACACCAAGCAGGCTTCGATCTACTCCATCCCTTCCGGCACGATCGGCACGATCGCCTCGGAGATCTCGATGGCCTACGACCTTCACGGCTTCTCGCATCTGATCTCGACCGGGTGTACGTCATCGACCGACGCCCTCGGGTATGCCTATCGCAACCTCAAGCTCGGGGTCATCGACTACATCGTCTGCGGCGGCGGCGATTCGACGATCACGGAAGGGGTGATGACCGGCTTCTCCATCATGCGTATCGTCTCGAACACGCGGAACGACGCTCCGGAGACGGCCTCGCGCCCGTTCTCACGTGACCGCGACGGCTTCGTGCTCTCAGAGGGAGCCTGGATGTTCGTCATGGAGCGCGAGGAGACCGCCCGAGCGCGCGGTGCGCGCATCTACGCCGAGGTGGCCGGCTATGGCTCGACGTGCGACGCTTACCACCGCGTGCGCCTCGATGAATCGGGCGAGGAGCCGGCGCGCGCGATGACGCTGGCCATGACCGACGCAGGCGTCGATCCGTCCGAGGTCGGCTATCTCAACTACCACGGCACGTCGACCGAGCTCAACGACCGCATCGAGACGCGCGCGGTGAAGCTGGCCTTCGGCGAGCACGCCAGGACGCTCCCCGGTTCGGCGACCAAATCGATGATCGGACATCCGCAGGGAGCCTGCGGCGCGGCGGGCGTCGCCGCGACGCTGATGGCCTTTCGCGACGGCATCCTCCCGCCGACGATCAACCAGGACTGCCCCGACCCGGAGTGCGACCTCGATTACATCCCCGATATCGGCCGGCGGGCGCGCATCGACGCCGCGGTCTGCAACACGATCGCCTTCGGATCGAAGAACTCGGCGCTGGTGTTGAAGAGAGTGGATTAGTGGATCAGTCGATTAGTAGATTAGAAGAGACCCGTCGCATCCTCGAATCGACCAATCGACTAATCCACTAATCTACTAATCTACTCACCATGCGCACGCTCATCATCTGTTTTTTCGCCGCTGAGGATGGTTCACCAGTCGAAGGGAGCGCGACGCTGCTGGCCGGGCGGTGGCGGACCACCGTCGACGTGAAACAAAAGCCGATTCACGGCGCTGCCGAGGTCCGGTTCGAGGTTGACGACGCGACGGTCGTCAATGAGGCCCTCGTCACGGCACCCCGCCGCTTCCAGCGCTTCGCTCCCTGGCCGAAGTCGGATGTGCTCGACGTCAAGCTGGAGAAAGCGGCCGAGCTGATCATCGCCGTCAATCACGATGCGCCGCGATTCATCCAGGTTCACGCCACCGGCGGGCAGGAGGTCAACGACTTCCTGCGTACCCTGGGCAAGGATTTTCACCCACTGCGCTGCGGACAGTCGATCAACTGCGGCCGGCTCCTGCCCGGTCCCTATCGAATCGACGTTTTCGACGAGGCCAAGAAGCCGGTCGCGACAAACAGCGTGGACCTGCCCGCGTGGCGCACCACGTTCGTCGAGGTGTCATGAGGCGCGTCGTCGCCCACGAGCTGCTCGATGAGGACGACGCGCCGCGCGAGGACATGGAGCGCTCACTCCGCGATCTTCGCCGTTTCAACCGCTGGGCCGGCGGGACACGAACGTATCGCCGCCTTCTCAACCGCCTCGCTCCCCGCGCCAGGATCGTCGTGGACCTCGGCGCGGGCACGGCCGATCTGCTGGATGCTCTGCCACCGAATGTGATGACGGTCGCCGTCGATCTGAACATCAAACATCTGCTGTACGAGCGCGGCCGTTCACGGGCTCTACGCGTCGTAGCCGACGCGAACTGTCTGCCGTTTCGCGATGCCTCGGTCGACGTCGTCACGTCGTCGCACTTCTTCCATCACTTCGAGCCCGAGGAGAACGCGGCCATCCTCCGGGGCGCTCTGCAGGTCGTGCGCATTGGAGCAATGGCCAGCGACACGCGCCGCCACGTCCTCCCATACCTGTTCACATCGCTGCTTGGAAAACTGCATCTTGTCGGCAGAATCACGGCGTATGACGCGCCTGCGTCCGTTGCGCGCGGCTACACCGCGGATGAAGCCAAGGCCGTAGGTGAGAAGACAGGGGCGGGGCAGGTACATGTCGTGAAGATGGCACCGTTCCGGTTTGGATTGCTGCTGTGGAAGGCTTGAGCCGCGGGGCACAGACAAGAGTGTCTGTGCCACATTGGATTCGCTTCGTGGCAAAGGCCTTCTCGTCAATCAGAAGCGAGGCCAATGTGGCACAGACACTCTTGTCTGTGCGCGGATGCGAAATCGCATGACCACTCAGCCTGTCGATGTCGCCATCGTTGGGGCAGGCCCCGGTGGATCGACACTAGCCGCGCTCCTGGCCCGCCGCGGCTACTCCGTTGCGCTGATCGATCGCGATGCGTTTCCGCGCGACAAGTTGTGCGGTGAGTTCCTCTCCTACGACGCGCTGCCGATCGTCGAAGCGCTCGGTGTCGACCTCGGTGGCACCCCGGAGATCACGCACTGTCGCGTCGTTGGACGGAGCCGCACGTACGCGTTCGACTTTCCCCACCCTGCTCGCGGCATGTCGCGCATGCTGCTCGACGACGCGCTCCATCGCCGCGCTGTCGCCCTCGGCGCCCAGCCAATTACCGCGACGGCCACGGGTGTCTCGCGCGACGGCGTCACATTCGAAGGCGGCGCTGTCCGCGCGCGCGTCGTGGCCGGGGCGTGGGGCCGGTGGGGCCGATTCGATCAGCAACTCGAACGCGCCTTCGTCCGCGACCGCTCGCACCGCAACTTCGGATTCAAGCGTCACTACCGCGGCGCCGGCGCGAAGGGCGTCATCGAGCTTTACTCTTTCGCGCACGGCTACCTCGGCGTAAACGACGTCGAGGACGGCATCACGAACATCTGCGGTCTCGTCCACGCGCGGCGTCTCCAGGGCCACAAGGGGCGATGGGACGCATTCGTCGAAACGGTCCGCGCCGAGGAACGGCCGCTCGATGCGATGTACGCGCGCTATGCGCCGGCGCAGGACGGCTTTTTGTCGTCGGATCCAGTGATCTTCCGCGCGCGCTCCGCGGTCGAAGAGGGGATCTTCATGATCGGCGATGCCTCGGGGGTCATCGATCCACTGACCGGAAACGGGATGGCCATGGCCATGCAGTCGGCGCTCGTCGCCGCAACGTTCATCGCCGAGGCGCTCGACGGCGGCGACCGCAAACCGATCGAAGATCGCTACCGCGCGCGGCACGCCGAGCTCTTCGGCCGTCGAATCGCCTGGAGCCGCCGCGTCGCCTTCCTCCTATCCCGTCCCGCCCTGCTCGATGCCGCTCTCCACCTTCGCCATCGCGCCGCCGGCCCGTTCTTCCTCCGGAAGACAAGGGCGGTGAGAGAGGAGGTGGAGAGAATGGTTGGGCGGGTGAGCGTTGATTGAACTGTCATCCTGAGGCTGCCGCAGCCGCGCCTCGAATGATGGTGATTGCTCCGATCAGGCGTCGCGGCGGAGGACGCCGAAGGACCCCCCGGGAGCTTGCCGGTCGGTTGGCGGTACTTTCTCGATGCAAGCTCGCAGGGGGTCCTTCGGCGTCCTCCGCCGCGGGAATGACATTGGAGCAAGCATCACAATTCGTACCGCGGCTCCGGCAGCCTCAGGATGACAGCGGTTTTGCTAGTTCCTACCCGGATCCCCCTCCTGCCTGAACGGCGCGAGGAACGTCAGGCTCTCGATGCGGCCTTGCAGTTCGCCGGCGACTTCCTCGGCGCGGGAGACGAGGTCGTCGGTCTCGAGGAGGCGCTGCTTTTCGAGGACGTCGAGCTGGAGGGCCATGATCAGGGCGTTTGTCAACGCTTCGAGCCCTGCCGTTTCGACTTCCGGCACTGCTTCCTGCTCGGGGAAGAAGCGGAGGTATTGCTGCGACAGCTCGGCGAGCCACGTGCGCTGCGCATACGCCTCGGTGGGGTCACGCTCGATCTGCGGCCGGGTGGTGACCCGCACGGTGCGGTATGGCTCGCGTGACACCTCGTCGATGATGTGGAATCGCGTCTCGCCGAACATGACGATGTTGTAGCGGCCGTCGTCGAGCGGCACCGTCTGCTCGATCCGACCCATCGTGCCGCACACGTGGACGGCCGGTGCGCCGAAGTAATCGCTCTCCCAACCCGGCCGCAGCAGGACGATGCCGAATCGCCGATCCCCCTCCACGACGTCGGCGATGAGCTGCCGGTAGCGGGGCTCGAAAACGTGGAGCGGAATGCGTGTCTGCGGAAAAAAGACGAGGTTCGGCAGCGGAAAGATCGGCAGCAGAAACTCGTCGTCCCGTATCGCGGCCATGACGGTTATTTCTTCGTCGGAGCGACGACCTCGAAAGCCTTATCCGCGGCGAGATTGCCGCCCCAGTGACCCTCGACACGGTAGCTGCCGGCCGCCAGCTTCCTGTTCAGGGCGAAGGTGGCCACCTTTGCGCCGTTCATTTCCTTCTGCTCTGAGAAAATCTCCTTCTGCCCGGGGCCGTACCAGACCGCGTTCGTCTTCAACCCGACCGGCGAGTCGTGAAGCCGCAATGTGAGATAGATGGTCTGGCCGGGCTCGAAGTGATCCGTCTCCTGCCACACCGCGCCGTCGGATCCGAGCTGCGCGCCGAGGAGGGACTTCTCGATGGGGGCGAGAGGACGGATGAGGAGGCGACTCTTTTTATTTGCGTCGTTCTCCGGCATCCGCGAGCTGGAATCAGTGACGCCTTCGCGCGGGTGGCAGGCAGCGAGCACACACGCGCAGAGAAGGAGAGCGATGGCCTTGCGCATCGAAGTTATTCTAAGGCATCAGGGAATGAAGATCGTGTCGTGGGGCGCGGAACGCTCCGATTCGGGCCGCCCAGCGGTGTAGTAGTAGAGGGAAACCGACTTGCGCGAGGTTCCGGGCGGCGAGGTGAGCGGATGCGGGTGGCCGTGGAACGACGTGTCGGTCGTCGAGAAGACCACCGTCCGGTTGAAGAGCGGCAGGATCTTCTCGCGGCAGGCCGCCTGATCGCGGTCCCACAGCTCGAGATGGCCACCATAATCGTCGCGCCAGTCCTTGTTTAAATAGACGAGCATGTTGAGCCGCCGGTCAAGCTTCAACTTCGGATGGACGTTGAAGTCGGCGTGAATCTTCAAGAACCCGCCGGGCTCGATCTGATGCAGACCGCCGCCTCCGAAGTAGGGATCGGGAATGAGCCCCTCGATGCCGGTGAGGTCCTCGAGCCACAGCAGCATCTCGAACGAGTTCATCTCGTTGAGAAACTCGCGGACGGTCTTCGAGATGGTGCTGGTCTCGTGGTAATAGCCAAGCTTCTTCTCCAGCGGCGAGTCGAACTCGCGCCATTTCATGGCGTTCCGGTCGGGGAAGTCGCGCAGCACCGCGTCGAGCGCCTCCTCGTCGAACAGGCCGTCGAGGACGATGTGAGGGAACGGCTCGGCCGTCGCGTACCGATCGTGGAGCGCCTTCGGATCGTGGTGGAGTCTCATCGTCGTTCGAAGACAACCGGCTTTCCATGCACGTCGACCGGCAGGATGGGTGAATAGGTTCGCCATCCCTCTGGTGCGACGTAGCGGACGCGAAGGTTAAATCGATCGAGGCCGGGCTCCCGGAAACCGGCCGCGCGCGGGACATCGTAGGCGATCAAACCGTCGCTGAGAATGAACGTATATTGCCCCCTCGTGTAAGGTCCCGTGGTCCAGAACATCGAGCCATCGTCCGCGAAGTTCATCCGCACGGACAGCGCTGCGCCCGGCCGGACAGCGGCACACGACTGAGAGAGGATCGCATACGGCATCTCGCGCACCTCACGCGCGCCTTCATCATAGGCAAAGATGCGTCCGACCCGGCGTCCCTCGCAGAGCGGAAGGTCGTCGTAGTACGCCTTCCCCGCGGCGTGCGTGAAGGATTCGAGCTGGGCCATCGTCACCGCCGGCGTAGACGGATTGCGGAGGACATCATCGGGACCGAGCATCGCCACGACACGGGCCTCGTCACTCATTCGTTTGTCTTCGCGGAACATCCGCGGCCATTCGGTGCGGTGGATGGCGATCGCCGCGATAAAGGCCACCGCGAAGACGGCCGTGCCCACGCGCGGCATCGCCCGCGGCGCAAACGCCGCCGCGGCGATGACAAGCAGCCAGAGGACAAACGACCAGCGTGGCTGAAGCTGCGCCGCCACGGGGATGATCGGCAGGAGAGCCGAAGCGAGGCCGATGAGCATTAGCGGAACGGAGCGCCGGAAGCGTATCGCGACGATCAGGATGCAGATCACGATTGCCGCCGGAAGCACGGCGGCGATACCGCGCCGCTCGCCGATCAACTGCGCAAAGGCACGTAGCGGCAGCGTGGCCAGCACCGCGCTTCGCTTCTCCGTCTCGACCGCCCAGCCGTAGCTGCCCACGCCGATACCGACCATCGCGATCCGGGCAACCCCATACAGCGCGGCGGCGACCGCGTGTGGAATCAGCAAACGGATCCGCTGCCGCGGCGTGGACTCCGGGATCGCGACGAGGATCGCGATCAGCGGGACGTAGATCTCCTTGCAGAACATGGCCGCGAGAAACAGCACAGCCGAGGCGATCGCCAATGAGTAGCGATCGCCGCGCAGGCCGCGGACAAAAAGAAGCACGCTCGCAAGCGCGAAGACCGCCCCTTCGATGTAGTGCCGCAGCATCAGCAGCGAAACGACGCTTGCCACCGGCACACCGAAGATCGCCATGAACGCCGCGGCGAAGGCGAGCGACGTCCGAAGCCAGAGCCGCAAGGCCAGGTAGAACAGCGGCGGGATAAGCGCGAAGGCGAGAAGCTGGTGGAGATAGAGACGCTCCGCATTCGCGCCGAAGAGCGCGAGGTCGAGCTTCAGCGAAGCGAAGAAAAGAGGCGTAAAGAGCGGCCTCGCGAACTGATGCCAGAAAGCGCGCGTCGCCAGCTCCGTGACCTTCGTCCCACCGAGCAACCCCAGGTGGTAGGGATCGTCAAACATCCACCAGAGGCGGAGGACCTTCCGGTAGACAACGATGGCGACGACTGTGAGAAGGAGGGCGAGGGCGGCGTCGGCGTAACGGCGGGATTTCATTTGCGCGTGCGCGCAAAGACGCAGTCGCGGCACATGAAGTCGTCCGGCGCTTCCTCGATGCCGTAGACCCACTTTCTCATCGTGGCCAGCTCCGGTCCTTCCAGCACCTCGGCCACGGTGCTCCGGGTGAGGTCGCCGACGATGTAGCGCTCGTCGTAGTCCTCGCAACAGAGCACACACTGTCCGCGCGGCGTGATGTGCAGGTGCTGCAGCGGGCGCGATCCGAGGTTGTCGCAGCCGGCCAGATTGCGCTTCGGGGCATCGGGCTTGAGGCCGACGTCGAGCCATCCGGCGCGGTCCATCACCACGTGGCGCTCGACCGTAAAGCGGCTTCCGGCGAAGCGGGCGCTGATCGCTTCGAAGTCCGCGTCGTGTACCGCATCGCCCGTACCGAGGACGACCATCTTCATCACCTCGGCGAGTGGACGCGACTTCACGTAGTCGAGATTCCGAAGCACGGCGGCCAGGTGATCCTCGCCGCGGTCGCGCGCATAGCGTTCGCGGTCGAGCGTCGAGAGGTTGATGCAGATGTATCGCAGCAGGCCCGATTCGATCAGCGCATCGACCTTCGCCGGCGTCAGACCCGTGCCGTTGCTCAGCACCGCCACCGGCAACTTCGCCGCGAACAGCGCACGGCAGAAGTCGACGAATCGCCGGTCGAGCGTCGGCTCGTTGTAGCTCTGCAGGAAGACGCTCTCCAGCGTGTCGCGATACGCGGTCAACTGGCTGACGATCCGCTCGAAAAGCGCCACCGGCATGTCGTAGTCCTCGCGCGGCGCGATGGAGACCGGGCAGAAGTAGCACTTCTGGTTGCACGCCGTCATCGTCTCCAGCGAAACGATCTTCAGCCGGTAAGAGCGGGAGACTTCGCCGCGCACGAGCCAGCCGGCTCGCTCGAGACTCTCATCGCCGGCACCGCCGTCGAGCACGCGCCGGAGCGCGTCGTACTCCGGCTCCCCGGCCACCACGGCGCGGTCGGTCAGCGGGTTGTAGATCCGTTCCGCGTCGATGTGCAGAAACGGATTGGCGCGGAGATCCGTGGCGATGGCGGAAGACATGTCGGTCGAGAGTGTACGGCGCGGATATGCGCACCGTCCAAATGCAAACGATCAACGCCGATGAATGATTGCGCGCGGTTAAGATGTCGCCCGCCCATGTCGCCCGCCGTCCTCTATCCGCGCTTCGACCACCCTGCCATCGAAGAGCGCTACGCGAGCTGGCAAAGCCAGACGCTGCTGCGCGCCGGCGGGGGCACCGAATTCGCAGTGTACGACACGGAAGAGCCGGCCTCACTGGCTGCGGCCACCGTCGAGAGCGATCACGTGCTCGTCGTCACCGATCCGCTGCTCCTCCCCCCCGCGAAGCTGGTCATGCGCCTGCGCGAGATCCTGGTCCACACCAGCGACGTCGTGGCCGCGCTGCCTGTCAGCAACGAAGCCGAGAACACAGCGCAGCAGCGCTCACCGCTCGCGCCGTACCTGACGCTGCGCGAACTGCAGCAGATGACGGCCGAAATGCAGGCCAAGGGCGCCGATCCCGAAGTCGTCAAATGGGACGGCTCCGACCCAGGCGTTTACCTCTGCCGCACGACGTTCCTTGAAGGGATCGAGGACCCGCCGCGGCATGCGCTGGCCGGGCAGGAAGTCGTCATCTCACCCGCCGACTACATCCATCGCTGGAGCTCGCTGCGCGGGCAGACCCGGACCGATCTCCTGGCGCGCATCGCCCCGGACGCGAAGGCGGTTCTCGAATTCGGCTGCGGTGAGGCGCCCCTTGGCGCCGCCTTGAAGGCACGGCAGAAGTGCCGCGTCGTCGGCATCGAGATCGATCCCCGCGCGGCGGCCGTGGCCCGCAAACGGATCGACGACGTCTACTGCGGCGACGCCCGCCAGATCGTGGCCCTCATCAGAGAGAAATTCGACTGGATCATCGGCGGCGACATCGTCGAGCACCTCGACGAGCCGTGGTCATTCCTGGCCGATCTGCGCGGAGTGTGCGCGCCGGGCGGCCATCTGCTTCTCAGCATCCCCAACGTGGCCAACGCCGCGGTGGTGAACGACTTGATCCGCGGCCGTTTCGACTACGTCTACATGGGCCTCACGTGCGTCGGCCATCTGCGCTTCTTCACGAAGCGGACAATCGAGGAAATGCTGTCCATCGCCGGCTGGACGGTGGTCGAGATGGCGCCGCAGGAAGCGGTGGTCACGCGCGGACGCGACGAGTTGCTCGCGGCGCTTACCGCCGCCCGGGTACCGCACTCGAAAGAAGATCTGATCCCCACCGGTTACTACGTCGTCGCCCGTAACGATTCCTGACGATCCATGCCTGACTCTCTCCGCATCGCCTACCTGATGGAAGACACCGCGCTTTCCGGCGGCATCCGCGTGATGCTGGCCCAGGCGGATGCCCTGATCGCCCGCGGCCATCACGTCCGCATCGTCACGAAAGGGCTTCCGCTGACATGGCGCCCCTCGCGTGCGGAGTGGGTCTATGTCGACGACTTCAACACCTACGATGCCCGCGGCGACGATTTCGTCATGGCCACGTTCTGGACCACGCTCTCCGCCGCCTGGGCCATCGCGCCGGAGAAGGCGATTCATCTCTGCCAGGGATACGAAGGCGCTTTCACCGCCTACCAGCCGTTCCGCGGCGAGATCGACGCGTCTTACCGGCTGCCGATCCCGAAGCTGGTCGTGGCCAGGTCACTGATCGACATTTGCCGCCGGTTCACGGACGATGTGACGTACATCGGCCAGATCGTCGACGACGACTTCTTCCGCCCGCGCACACCGCCGGAGGGCGATCCGCTTCGCGTCCTGCTCTGCGGCGAGTCGCAGGTCGATCTCAAAGGCATCGCCGAAGGGTACGGTGCCGCGGCGCACGCGCGCTGGTTTCATCAGCGCTTCGACCTCGTGCGCGCGTCGCCCTGGGCCCCCTCGCGCGAAGAGCCGCTCGATGCCGTGCAGGAGTTCCACGTCGCCCTCAACTCGCGCGAAATGACGCGGCTCGTGCATTCGTGCGATGTCCTCATCGCGCCGAACCATCGCGAGGAGGGCTTCGGATTGCCCGCCGCGGAAGCGATGGCATCGGGCATCCCGGTGGTCATGACGGCGATCCCTTCGTACCAGTCATTCGACGAAACGCACGACTACGCTCTCTTCGCGCCGCCGGAAAATGCCGTGGAGCTCGGCGAGAAGCTGATCGAGTTGCTGAGCGACGCCGATCTTCGCGACCGCTTGCGTCGCCGTGGCCGCGAAGTGGCCGAGCAGTGGCGGGCCGGACGGGTGGCGGAGAGGTTGGAGGCGCGGTTGCGCAATCTCGCGGTTGCGGGGTAGTAGCGCTGGCGGCTCGCCGGCTGGACCGCCAGCGGCTCGCTGGCGATTCTTTCTTTGGCCGCCGCCGGGCCGGCGGCGGTCCAGCCGGCGAGCCGCCGGCGCTACCGAACCCCGCTACCGCCTTGTGAAAACTTTCTCAAACCCATAACATCGCGACCCGCTCATGGCGAACCTTCCTTACGACAGTTCCGGCTCGATCATCCAACGCAAGCGAGGCGCTCCGCCCGGCGAAGGGGCGGAGAAGGGCCTGATCACTCTACCCGGCGAATCGGAGCGGGAGATCGAAGACCTCGCCGGCGGAACGTACCTGACCACGACCGTCGACACGATGGTTAACTGGGCGCGCGGCAACTCGCTCTGGCCCCTCCCGTTCGGCACCGCCTGCTGCGCCATCGAGTTCATGTCCATGGTCTCATCCCACTACGACATCGCCCGCTTCGGCGCCGAGGTTGTCCGTTTCTCGCCAAGGCAAGCCGATCTGATGATCGTGGCCGGCACGATCGTCGACAAGATGTCGCCGGTCCTCAAAAAGATCTACGAACAGATGCCTGAGCCGCGCTACGTCATCGCCATGGGCGCCTGCGCCACCTCCGGCGGCTTCTATCGCGCCTATCACGTCGTGCAGGGGATCGACGAGATCATCCCCGTCGACATGTGGGTTCCCGGCTGCCCGCCCACTCCGGATGGATTGATGTACTCGATCCTGAAGTTGAAAGAGAAGATTCAGCGCGGGGAGATCAGAAGGTGATGACTTTCAAACGGGAGTCGGGAGTCGGGGGTCGGGGGTCGGAGCATCGTGCTTCGTGGTTTTCTCCGTCTCCGACACCGCCCCAATTTTCATCTCCGACACCCGACCCCCGACTCCCGACCCCCGCACACACATGAGCACCCTCACCAAATTCTCCGCCATCCCCTACACCGGCCCGGCGCCGACGAATCGGGAGCCGTACGTTCCGGTCGGAGCGGCGATCGCCGATGCTCGCGGCGCCGTCATCGCCGAATCGCTCCAACACCCCGGCATGACGCCGGAGACCGGTCAGGACATGCCGTCGTTCATCGTCGACAAGGACCAGATCGTCGACGTGCTCCGGGCGTTGAAAGAGAGCGCGGACCTTGCGTTCACGATGCCGCTGGACCTCTTCGCGGTCGACTATCCTCGTCGCGAGAGCGGGGGTCGGGAGTCGGGGGTCGGGAGTCGGAGCGCTGTCGCCACCACCACAAACGATCTCCGACCCCCGACCCCCGACCCCCGACTCCCGGGCCGTTTCGACGTCATTTACCAGCTCTATTCGCTGAAGAACAACGAGCGCATCCGCCTCAAGGTTCGCGTGGCCGACGGCGAGTCGATCGAGACCGGCACCTCCGTGTTCAAGGGGCTCAACTGGTACGAGCGCGAGGTGTTCGACATGTACGGCGTCGTCTTCGACGGCCATCCGAACCTGCGGCGCATCCTCACGCACGAGGCCTTTCAGGGCCACGCGCTGCGAAAAGATTACGACCCCGCCCAACGCTGGATCCTCACGGAGAACGACGTCGCCAAGATCATCCCGAAGATCGATCCGCGCTTCGAGAATGTCGATACGGACTACGAGCGGGTCACGCTGAACCTCGGGCCGTCCCACCCCGCCACGCACGGCACGTTGCGCATCGTCGTGACTCTCGACGGCGAGACGATCATCGGCGCCGATCAGGAGATCGGTTATCTGCACCGTTGTTTCGAGAAGATGTCGGAGACGCACACATATCAGCAGGTCATCCCGTATACGGACCGTCTGAATTACTGCTCGGCCATCATCAACAACGTCGGCTACTGCATGGCGGTTGAGAAGCTCCTCGGCATCGAGGTTCCGGCGCGCGCGCAGCACGTGCGGTTGATGCTCTGCGAGTTCATGCGCATCGCCGATCACCTCGTCTGCATTGGCACGAACCTCGTGGACATGGGCGCGCTCACGAACTTCTGGTACCTCTTCCAGCCGCGCGAGGAGATTTACGGTCTCATCGAAGCGTGCTGCGGCGCACGCCTGCTGCCGAGCTACACGCGCATCGGCGGCCTGGCCGTCGACGTGCCTCCTGATTTTCTGCAGAAATCGCAGCGCCTCGTCGACATGATGCCGAAGTTCATCAACGACGTGGAGAAGCTGGTCGACCGGAACAAGATCTTCCTCGACCGCGTCGTGGGCGTGGCTCCGATCAGCGCCGAGGATGCCATCAACTACGGCTTCACCGGCCCCTGCCTGCGCGCCTGCGGTGTTCCCTTCGATATCCGCAAGGCCAGCCCGTACCTCGGGTACGAGACCTACGACTTCGACGTGCCGATCGCCGAGGGGGGCGACACGTACGCGCGGTTCCTGGTGCGCATGGAAGAGATGCGGCAGTCGCTGCGCATCCTGCAGCAGGCCATCGAACGCGGCCTCCCCGAGGGGCCCGTCATCGTCGACAACCCGTACGTTGCACTGCCGCCGAAGGACAAGGTCTACAACGAGATGGAGTCGCTCATCTATCACTTCAAGCTCATCATGCACGGCATCCAGCCGCCGGTCGGCGAGACGTACTTCCAGGTCGAAGGGGGCAACGGGGAGCTCGGCTTCTACGTCGTCTCCGACGGCACGAAGAATCCGTATCGGGTCCGTTGCCGGCCGCCATGCTTTCAGATCTACTCCGCGTTCCCGGACATGATCATCGGACAGACGATTCCCGACGCAGTCGCGGCCCTGGGGTCGCTCAACATCATCGCCGGAGAGTTGGACCACTAGCCGATGCACGTGACGCGCGTAAGACCCGGAGTCGTGAAAGTGGAGCGAACACCGCTGACGGTGCTGGACCGCTTGTACATCCCGGCCGTCATCGGCGGGATGCTGGTGACGATCCGCCACCTTCTGCACAATCTCTTCAATCTCAGCAAGCTGCCGACGATCTCCTACCCCGAGGTCAAGCGCGTCTATTCCGAACGCTTCCGCGGACGGCACATCCTGACCACGCGCGAAGACGGCACGACGCGCTGTGTGGCCTGCTATATGTGCTCGACGGCCTGTCCGGCGGAGTGCATCACCATCGAGGCCGGTGAGGATGAACGGACGCGCGAGAAGTTCCCGGTGCGCTATGAGATCGACCTCCTCCGCTGCATCTTCTGCGGGTACTGTGTCGATGCCTGCCCCGAGGATGCCATCTACATGACGCGCGACTACGAGATGGCCATCGACACGCGGGCGCGCTCAGTCGTCGGCCTGCGCGACTTGGTCGTGCCGCCGAACTTTCCGGTCGGTCCGATGGGGTGGCGGCCGTACTACGGTGCAATGGATAAGCACGGGACGGCCGGCGGCACCGGCATCGGCCAGCAGCTTCGCAGCGCGCCGTTTGAAGATGACGCTCCCCCGAATGCGGACGTGTTTCGCGGTGGGGACGCGCAGTAGCGGTACCGATGAAAGCGCTCGAGACGACGGTCGAAGAGGTCCTTCGCAAGGCGATTCAGTCCGAGGTCGAGACGCGCGTCTACTATCAGAAGCTGGCGGAACGCGCCGGCAACGCCGAGGTCCGAAAGCGGATGTTGCAGCTCGCCGACGGCGAGCTCGTGCATCGCGCGAAGATGGAGCGCCGGTACCGCGAGGAAATCGGCCAACCCGCTCCTGAGCCGCTGCCGGTGACGATCGAGTTGCCGCCCGACCTCGCCGACCTCGACATCAGCCGGGCACTCAAGCAAGCCCTCGAGCGCGAGCGCGACTCCGAGAGCTACTACCGCTTCATGGCAGAGCGCGTCCCCGACACGAAACTAGGCGCACTCTTCATGGAGCTGGCCGAGATCGAGTGGAAACACAAGACCGATCTGCAGGCGGAGTACGACGCGTCGGCCACGCCCGATAGTTTCCTGTTGGATCTCTGATCGGGGCACCAAAAAACAAAAGATGGCTGCGGGTGGATCGCGTCACGGCAGGATGCTCCCGAGTCGTCCGGCAACGATGCCGATGAGCTGGAGCTCGTTCTCTTCATTGATCTCGATTGCCGCATAGCGCTCGTTGCGGCTGTGGAGGCGAATGCGGCCGGCGCGTAATTCGAGCTGCTTGACGAGGGTAATGCCCGCAAGGCGACAGACGACGATGTGCTTCGCCGCATCGCGAAGCTCGCGCGTGGGTGTGACGAAGAGCAGATCGCCATCGACGATTCCCGCCTCGGTCATGGAGTCGCCAATGGCCCGAAAGACCAGTCTCGCGCCTCGGGCGTAAAACGGCCGAGGCACATCCGCGGCGCGTAGAGGAACCGCACTCGGGGCCGACAACAGATCGATGACCGGAGACATCCGGACGGCCGCGTGGAGGTACCCGACGACGCGGCGGACCTCAGCCCGCTGTTCGCCATCCAGGAAGAAGGCCGGTTCGTCGAGCAGGGTTCCGACATTCTCTCCCACTGCATGGGCAATACGGACGACGGTCTCGAAGTTCGGATGCGCATGTACGCCGCTGAGAACGCGGCTGAGCGTTTCCGGAGTCACTCCGGCCGACGCCGCGATTGCGTTCTGCCTGCGCCCGCTCGCATCGACGGCGGCACGCAGACGTTCACGCCAACTCACTGATGGAACGTACTGCAATCAGATCCCCCCATTGACGTTGCCTGCCACCGAGGTTCCCTCGGGCAGAAGCTTACGAAGCGTGGAGGAGGCTTCTTCTACGATTTCATCGGCCACGGATCAGGAGATCGCGGAATTTGCTCCCGACCCTCTCTCTCCCATTTGTAGAGACGCCAACTGAGGAAGCCCGGGTACGTTAACTCTCCTATTGACAGGAAGGCATGACGGCATTATCTTTACCCATAATGAGATCTTCATGAAGAAACTGCGACTACTGCCTTTAATCTTCGCTCTGGTCCTGGTTCTCGCACCAACCGCTGCGCTGCCGTTGTCAAGCGGCTGCGGGGACTGCGACTACGATCCGGATGCCGGTCAGACCTTTTGCGTAGGCGATGGCACAAACTGGGCGCGCTGCGAGGCCGGTGAGTACTGCGAGATTGACGCGTACGGCATCTGGCACTGCTACCCGGCGTGTTTCGGTCAGCGCTGCCTCTGGACTTGATCGTGCGCAAGCGCGCAATGATCGCGCTGCTCTTCCTCACGGGGCCGTCGCTGCTGGCCGGCGACGCGAGTCACATCCAGCTATTCTCCGTCGAAAAGGGAACTAAGCCGTCCTGCCGCGGCGGCCAGCTTCGGGCCGTGCAACGTTGCAGCGGCGCCGGCTGCGGAGATCACCTCGCTGTCACGGGGTCGTGGACGTTCCGCGATGGCTCCGCCGAGGCGGAGCTTGCGCTTAGCCCTGACGTCTCGTGGGAGATCGCGATCGAAGGGAGCGGCTGCTGGGCGCCGCCGATCATCATCGCCGCGGGCAACGCCGGCGAAACGAAAACATCCTTCGTCTGGCCCTCCGCCGCGATCGGCGGCGACTTCGTCATGCCGAAGGGCGGAGCGCCTCCGAATGATCTCCACGGCAGCGTGCAGGCGGACGATCCACACAACCCCACCGAGTCGATTGCGGAGGCTCCACTCGATTGCTCCGTGGATGGCCCGCACTGGCGCTGCCTCGTCCCCTCAGCGGTCATCGATCTCCGTCTTGCCTCGGACGGCTTCGTGCCCCAATACCTGTGGGGATTGCGGGTACCGGCGGGCCAGCAGAAAGCGCTCGCCCTGTCGCTGACGAAGGGCGCGTCAGTGAGCGGCCGCGTCTCTCTCGCGGACCGCCGGACGCCGCTCGGCGAAGTGGCGATCGAGCTCCACCCGGCCGGCTTCGCCACAAAACCCACGGATGAACGGAGGCTGGCCTCGCTGGCCAGGACCGTCAAGCCCAACGCGCGCGGCTTCTTCCAGTTCCCCGAGGTTGGCGAAGGCACGTACGAGGTCATTGCCACGAAGAAAGGATGGTCGCCGGCGACACACAGGGTGCGCGTCAGCAGCGCGAACGAAACCGACGCGGGCCTGTTGTTGCTGCCGCCGCTCGCGCGCGCGGAAGTGATCATCGACCCGCCGCTCGACCCCAAAGGACGGCCGTGGCGCATCGTTCTCGACCGCGACGCGGTTCCGATGCGGCCTCTCGCCCCGATCGCCGACGCCAGGGCCGCTACTGACGGAACCTGGGCGCACGATGGCGTGGAGGCAGGAAAGTACCGGCTCGAGATCTTTGATGGCGATGGGATCGCGTACGAGCATCTCCTGGTGACGATCGAGCCGAACGGATCGCCGCTGCGCCTGCAGATGGAAGCGAACCTCGTGCGCGGCACGGTCCATATCGGTCACGATCCACTCGAAGCCACGCTGCATTTCATGAACCGGAGAGGGCCCGGCGACTTGAAACTGACGTCGAGTCACGACGGTACCTTTGCCGGCACGTTCCCGGCCTGGGGGACGTACGACGTCGAGATCCAGCCGGAGAAGACCGAACAGAAGCTGCGCAGGCAGGTCGAGGTTAAGCCCAGCTCCGAGGGCGTGGCCCAACTCGACATCGCCCTGCCGGGTGGAGCCGTACACGGACTGGTCGTCGATGAAACGGGTACGCCGGTGGCCGGGGTGGTGCGTCTTTACCACCGTGAGGGCGGGAGCATGATCTCCACAATGACCGCCGAAGACGGCACGTTTCATCTCATCGCCATCGATCCTGGCGATGCCGTACTGAGCGCGCGGTCGCGCACTGTCGGTGACAGCGGGCCGGTGCCGTACAACGTCGTCGAAGACGCATCCGAGCCGGTGACGCTGACCCTCCATGCGCGCCGGGACGTGACGATGTGGGTCGTCTCTCCTACGGGCCAGCCGATTTCGGGTGCTGTTGTCCGCTTCAGCAACCGCTACTACTGGCACGAGGAGGTGACCGGTCCCGGCGGCGACGCGACGTTCAGCGTGCCGCGCGGCGTGGACGCAATCGACGTCATCATCGCCGCGGCCGGTTACCCAATGCGGCTGATGACGCTGGCCATCTCGCCCGAGATGGAGACGAACCCACAGATCGCCCTCGGCAGCGCGACTTCCCTTCTCGTGCTCAGCGTCGGCAATTCCCCTCCCTGGCCGGCGCTCGCGCCGGCGAACGCGGGCTTTCGTCTCCACTGGCTTCCCGAGTTTTTCGGCAGTCCGGCCGGAGGCCCTCACTCTCCTAACAGCACGCCGCGCGGCTTCGAATTCGAGCTCGATCCCGGCACGTACACGCTTTGTCCTGCCATTCAGGTTTCGCCGAAGTGTATTCAGCGGACCCTTGCGCCGGGTACGGAGACCGTCGTCGACGTCAGCTCATGGAGCAGCCAGGGAGCAACGCGATGATGGCGGTGATCCTGTTCTGGATGGTCCTCTCGGCGCAGGCGCCCGCGGACTGTCCGGGCTGGCTTGGTCTGGGCTTTCTCTACCATCCGCCCGGCCATGGCCACGCGGACGGTTGGATGTACGTCCAGCAGCTCGCCCCAGGTGGACCATCCGCGCGCGGCGGAGTCATGCCCGGGGACGTCGTCAGCGCGATGAATGGACAACGGATCCGCTACGGCGACGAGTACTCGCTGATGCAGAGACTTAGCCGCGTCAGGCCGGGCGAGACCGTTCGTCTGACCATTCACCGCGGTACACGTGTCCTCGACGTCGGTGTGAAAGCAACCACCATTTCCGCGGAGCGCTGCCGTGCCTGGCGCGACGATCTCGTTCGGATGCAGCCGAAGCACCGCTGAGCCTCCGAAAAACAACAGGCGGATGAAAGCGACACGCTTCCATCCGCCTGATTTGTTCTCTCTCATACAACACGCTTCCGGAGGTGGCCGCGCCCTGTATGTCCCAGTGAGTAGAGTTTACGGACACGGCATCAGCCGGTCGTCGGACGGACGTGAAAATCCGATCAGTTATGGCGACCTCGAGGGTCACTTCGTGAGCGGCTGATCAACCGGGCGTGATTCGTTCGTCAAAGGGCGAGGCGTCGCTTCGACGAGGCCCGATGAGGCACGAGCGGACCGCCTCGCGAAGGCGGCTCGGCTGAACCGGTTTCGAGAGGGTCTCGTGGACGGCCGGAAACAGGGAGCGGATCTCGCGGACGTCGAGACCGGTCACGACGATGATGCAGTCCAGAGTGCTCGCCTGGTCGCGTCGCAGCGCTTCCATCACGTCGATCCCGCTCATCTTCGGCAGGATGATGTCGAGCAGAATGACGTCGTAGCTGTGAGAGCGGAGCCAGTCGAGTGCCTCTTCCCCATCGACGGCGAGATCGACGTCGCAGTCAAGCGAGCGGAGCAGTTGCTCGAGCAGGATGCGCGTCACCGCTTCATCTTCGACGACCAGTGCTTTCCTATGCATCTCACTCTTTGCCCAGCAAAATTGCGGCCATAAATGCGGCAGCAGCTTCGATGGCTCGGGTGAGGTTCTGACGTTCGGTGAATCCTGACTTCGCCCGCGGCTTGAGCGAGTGATCCCCGTCCGGAATCCATTCGATCCGGATTCGAGGTGAGAGGCGATAGCCGGCGACATCCCCCCGCGTTCCGAACGGGTCGCGCTCTCCCTGCAGGACGAGCATCGGCGTGGCCAGCGTTTCGAGATGCGCGGTACGGACCTTGGCCGGCTGGCCGGGCGGATGGAAGGGATAGCCGAAACAGACAACGCCCCGGACGCGCAATTCGTCCGCCACGAGCGTGGCCATCCGCCCTCCCATCGACTTGCCGCCGATGACGACGCTCTCTCCCCCGCCGAGTTGAGCGACGACGTCTCGCCACGTGGCCAGCAGCACAGCCTCCCGATCGGGCGCGCCACGTTTTCCGCCCGTCCGCCGCGCCGCCATGTACGGAAATTCGAATCGGACCACCCGAATACCGCGCTGGCCCAGCTCGCGCGCGACGGTGGTCATGAATGGCGCATCCATCGGGCCACCGGCTCCATGGGCGAAGATGTAGGTCTGTTTGGCATCGTCTGGACCGTCAGTGAGGAACATGCCCAAAGCTTACAATCTCCCGATGCGCTCGCGCCTGCTCGCCGTCGCCCTGCTCGCCGCCGTCACCGCCTCTGCCGCTTCTCCGCCGAAGACGGCCGCTCCGTCGAAGACGCCGGCGCCGCCGAAGACGCTCGCTCCTCCAACGATCCCGCATCCGATGGCGATGTACCTGAGCGGCCTGTCAAAAGACGGCAAGGAGAAAGTGACGTTCCGTGCCTCGGCACTCAACAAACACTTTTTCCTGGAGGAAGCGGCGGGTGTGACTGTCTACGTCTACGACGAGACCGTCGGCTACAAGAAGGAGGCCTTCCTGAAGGGCTCGACGCTGGCGAAGGCGATGAAGAAGTACCAGTGAACGGGGGTGGGGCGTGGGGGGTGGGGAGTGGGGGCGGAGTTGCAAAAGACGTGAACGAGTGCACGCGGCGTTTAGCAACGTTCCACCCTCGTGTACCAATGCGACGTTGCCGCGTCGCAAGGTTCGCCCTCCACGTACCAACGTTCCAATGTCGCGCCGCAACGCTCCACCCTCTGTGAACCAACGTTCCAGCGGCGCGTCGCAGCGTTCCACTTTCCGTGACCAACGATTCACTGCCGCGTCGCAACGTTCCACCGCCGCGTCGCAACGTTCCACCTCCATGTACCAATGTTCCACTGGCCGCGTCGCAACGTTCCACCATCCATGTACCAACCTCCCACTGCCGCGCCGCAATGCTGTGCCGACGCGCAACAGCATTGCGCCAGCGCGTAGCAGTATTGCGCCGACACGCAGCAGTGTCGCGCTGATGCGCAGCAGTGTCGCGCTGATGCGCAGCAGTATTGCGCTGACGCGCAGCGGTGTTGCGCTGACTCGCAGCGGCGTTGCGCCAACTCGCAGCGGCGTTGCGCCAACTCGCAGCAGTATTGCGTCAAGCTGCAGCAGTGTTGCGTTGACACGCAGCGGTGTTGCGTAGACACGCAGCGGTGTTGCGTTGATCCGCAGTGGTGTTGCGCCGATCCGCAGCGGTATTGCGCCAACCAGCAGCGGTGTTGCGCAGATAAGCAGCGGTGTTGCGCCGACGCTCAGCAACGTTGCGCCATCGGTGCGAGATGTGCGCGCATGTTGCTGCAAGCGTTACACTTCCGCCTGCCATCGCACAGGCTTGTGCAAGAGAAGGGCACCCGAGAGAGAAGGCGAGAGACGGGGTCGCGCGGATTGGTCGCGCTAGCGATGCCGCCTCTCCCACACCCCACCCCCCACTCCCCACTCCCCGATCACGGTCTCAATCCCCGATCGCTCCGGCACAACGTCTCCACCCGTCCATCCTCATTGACGACGAGTGTGTCTTCGATACGGACGCCCAGCTCGCGGTCGGGGAAGTAGAGTCCGGGCTCGATGGTGACGATGTCGCCTGGCTCGATCTCGTCGAGGTTCGTCGCAGCGATGCCGAAGAACGGCTTCTCGTGGACATCGAGGCCGACGCCGTGGCCGAGGGAGTGGACGTAGCCTTCGAGCGTGGCGGGATGGGAGCGCGTCGTCGCGTAACCGCGCTGCTCGAAGAAATCGCAGACGAGGTGCTGGTACGACGAGGCCAGCGTTCCGGCGTGCATCTCCCGGCGCGCCAGCTCGAACGCTTCGAGCACATCGGCATGGAGCCGCTGCAGTTCGTCAGGGATCGGACCGACGCAGAAGGTGCGCGTCAGGTCGAAGAAATAGCCGGTCTCGCGATCGGCGGGGAAGATATCGAGGACGATCGGCACCGACGTGCGGACGGCCGCATTGGCATCGCCGCGCGAATGAGGAATGCCGGCATCGCGGCCCTGCGAGAGGATCGTATCGTGATCCTCCAGCATGCCGAGGCGGGAGATCTCACGCGAAACGAGCCGCTTCAGATCGCCGAGCAGCAGCGGACGGCCATCGTGAACGAGATGGTCATCGACGATGGCAGCGCCGCGAAGCACCTCGCGCACACGATCGACGACCTGCTCGGTCCTTTCCCCGACGGAGCGGATGGCGGCAACTTCCCACGGCTCTTTTCGTTTGCGCGCGAGTTGCACGAGATCGTCCCCACCCCGCCAGACGCGCCAGCCTCGCCTTTCCAGCCCCTCGGCGATGCCGAGGTACAAGGGGAACGGGAGGTTGCCGACGATGGCGACCGATGACGACGCGCCGAGATCGCGCAGAACGACGTCGAAGAAATCGCTGTAGGCAGCGACAGCGTCCGGCGCCGACTTGAAGATGGCGTCGTATCCGAACTCGTGAATGAGCCTGGTGGCCAGGCCCGTGGCCGCGGCCTCGTCGCGCTCCATCGGATAGGAGATGAGCAGCGGGTCGCGGCCGGCCAGTTTCACGGCATAGCCGCGTGTGACCTTCGCGCCGCGAGTGATCCAGCGAAACGAGGGATGGATCGCCTCGTGCATCGGCACGAGCAGCGCGTCGATGTCGCGCGCGAGCATGAGTCGATCGAGGTCGGAGAGCATGTTTTTCTGCGTTTCGCGCGTTGTCGGTTGTCGGTTGTCTGCGCTATCGCGCGTGGTCAGTGATGGTATGGCAAGTCATACCGCACCCGCGCCTCAACCGACGACTGACAACCGACAACGCGCGAAGCGCTGAAAACCGACAACCGACAACGCAAAGAAAACGGCCGGCGTCGAGCCGGCCGTTTTCTTGCCACCGCGCGCGTGCGCGTCAGATGTTCTTGTCGATGAACTTCTGCAGCATCGGCTTGGGCATGACGCCGACGGCGCGGTCGACCAGCTTGCCGTTCTTGAAAATCATCAGGGTCGGAATCGAGGTCACACCGAACGTCTGCGGGACCACCTGATTCTCATCGACGTTCATCTTCGTGATGACGACCTTTCCCTCGTAGGACGGCGCCACCTCTTCCACGATCGGCCCGATGATGCGGCAGGGTCCGCACCACGGCGCCCAGAAGTCGATGAACACCGGCTGGTCGCCTTTGACGAGCTGCTCGAAATCCTGATCCGTAATCTCCCGTACTGCCTGTGAAGTTGTCATTCCACGATCTCCTAAACGGATGATGAAAGGTGACCGTTTCGCGGGTTATTCCTGTGCGGTAGCGCGGTAGCGGGGTCTCGGGGTTGCGCGGTAGCGCGGTCGCTGAGACCTCAACTAAGCATTCATGGCCAACGACACCGCGAGACCGCGCAACCCCGCTACCGCGCTACCGCCTTGGCACGCCCCTCGCTCTTCCATCCCGCAATGTCCGACTCGCGTCCCTTCGGCCGGGAACGACGCTCTTTCCCAAGGCCACCGCTCTGGTTGAACCTCCTGCTGCTCGTCATCGCCGCGGCCACGTTTGCGTACGCCAGGCACGAGCGCGACCTCATCGACGCCAGGTTTTCGCTCCTCTTCCAGCCCAGCGCCAACTCCCCCGCGGAGTTGAACCGGATGCGGGATGAGCTCTCGCGGATGGATCTGACGCAGGCCCAGCTCACCCGCGAGATCGACGGACGGATGCAATACCTGCAAAGCCTCCAGAGCGCGGAGTTCTACCTCTCGATCGACACACGGCGAAAGAAGCTGCAGTTCCGCCTGGGCCCTACCCTCGTGCGCGAGGCGGATGTGCAGATCGGTGAGGCGAAGACCATCAAGTCTCCAACCGGCAGGACCTGGACCTTCCTCCCGCTCAAAGGCGGGTTCGGCGTGACCGGCAAGGAGGAGCGCTACAACTGGTCCGTCCCTGAATGGGTCTACGCCATGCGCGGCGAACGGGAGCCGCCCGTGCGCGCGGTGGTACCGAACGGCCTGGGACGATACGTGATCTTCCTTCCCGACGGCTATCTCATTCATTCGCCTCCGCCGCCCGGGAGTCCGCTGCAGGGGCCGAAGCCGGGATCGTTCATGGTCTCCGAAGCCGACCTGGCCGCACTCTGGCCGCGCATCACGAATCAGACGAGGGTCTACATCTTCTAATGAAACGCTGGATCGGATTCCTCGGCTCCTGGGCGTTGCTCGTGCTCGCACTCGGCCTGGCCGCCTTCGCCATCGCCGGCGAGACGATCAATATCAATGACGAGCGGCGGCTCGACCGAGTGGCCGCCATCGACAGGACGATCGCCGAACGCGGCAACCGCAAAGCCGGCGTGATACGCGACGCCGCCACGCGGGAAACGGCCCGCGTGAATGTGCTGCAGGCCAGGCTTGAGGACGTCGCCAGACAGACCGACGACGTCCCCGACAGCGGTCAGACCATCCTCGTCTCGACCGCGGAGAACAGGCTCTATGTCCGCCGGAACGGCCAGACGATCTTTCAGGCGATCTGCTCGACCGGCAAGGGAACGAAGCTGGCTGTCGACGGTCAGACCATTCTCTTCGACACGCCAATCGGCAGGCTCCATATCGTCTCGAAAGAGGAGAACCCGCAGTGGGTTCCGCCGGACTGGCATTACGTCGAACAAGCCCGCAAGAACGGGATGCGTGTCGTCCGCCTCAATCGCGGGGAGTCCATCGACTCGCGTACCGGTCAAAGGCCATCAGGCCCGCCCAAGGCTGGCTTCTGGTCATGGTTGACGGGCAAAAAGGCGGGCAGCAGCAACCCCGTGCTGAAGGTGCACGGCGATACCGTCGTCGAAGTCCACAACGGCGTGGAGCGCGAGCTCCGTCCCGGAACAGCCATCGTAGCCGGAGATGCCATCGTGGTCCCTCCCGTCAACACGAAGCAGCGCCACTACGATAAGGTCCTGGGCAAGTACCGGCTGGAGATGGGAAACGGCTACGGCATCCACGGCACCGACGAACCGGACAAGCTGGGCCGGTCCGTCTCCCACGGCTGCGTGCGCCTCGGCGACGCCGACATCGAGAAGCTCTACCAGATGGCCAACGTGGGAGATACGGTGATCATCTACTGAACCATTAAGGGGTCGCGCGCGACGATCCTTTCTTAACGGTGTTGTTCCGACGCGGGGATTGTCTTGTCATCGACGATCAGTCGCTCCTCGCGAAGAGTTGAATGCTCGAAGCGACGGATCAGAGTGCCCATGTGCTTCATGACTTCCTGGAAAGCAGGACTCTCCTGAGCAATGCGAGCCTCGCGTGCCGCGGTTTCAGGGGCGAGCTCGATCTGCCATACGGCGTCTGGCTCCGTGCCACCTGCCCCGCGAAAAACATGACCCGGATGCAATCCGAGCTGAACCAGGACGTCGCAGGCATGCAATCGCCACTCGTACACCTCATTCGACATTCCCGGTCTCGCGTAGTACCGGTTTTGATGGACGATCCGCTGATTGAGGCTCTGCGGCGCGGATTGAACAGCGGTCCGATTGCTCGAAACTGCACTGCAGCAGCAGAGTAGAAAAAGAAGTGCCTGGAGCCGGCCGGAACGCGAAGTTTGAGCCTTGTCAGTGCCCATCGTCAATACCTTCCTGGGCCGGAGGTGTGCACGTCCGACCTGCTTTCTCTTTCCATCGAGCGCAGCGCGACGCACCGCGTATTCGCCTTGATCGTGCACGAGCTAGCGGCTTGTACGTGGCGGGCGAAATGTTACACGAGTCAAATGCGTGCGCCACTTGCGCGCATACAATCTTTCCCATGCACCCTTGGCGCGAGCGGCTCGCTCGATGGTTTACACCCCTGGCGAGGCGGATCCCCTTCTCGCCCAACACGATCACGATCTTCGCCCTGGCGCTGAATATCGTGGCCGCCACATGTCTGGCCTACGGCGCGCGGCGGCCATGGCTCTTCCTCCTGGCCATCGTCATCATCGCCGTCAGCGGACTGGCCGATGCGCTCGACGGCATCGTGGCGCGGGTCCAGGAGAAAACCTCGCGCTTCGGCGATTTTCTCGACCACTGCGCCGACCGGGCCGGCGACTCGCTGCTTGCGGTCTGCTGGCTGCTGAGCAACGGCGTGCGCGCGCCACTGGCGATGGCCGGCATCATCATGACGATGCTCAACGGCTACATGGGGACGCAGATCGAGGCCACCTACGGCGTGCGCAGTTACGAGCCGGTCGGCCGCGGCGAGTTCGTCCTCGGCCTCATCGTGCTTCCCATCGTCTCGTACATCCTCTTCACGAACGGCTGGCAGTCGTTGCACTTCGCCTCGCTGACCATCGCGGAATGGCTGGCCGCCGTGATGATCGTCTTCGCGTTCTTCGGCGTGGTGCAGCGCTTTCGCGTCGCTCTCCGGCTGGAGCGTTCGTGATCGAGAAGACCCCGATCACAGGCGAGCCGGTCATCCTCGCGCCCGGGCGCGAGGAGCGGCCGAACGGTTACGACGGCGCACCGTGTCCCTTCTGCCCTGGTGCGGAGGACCAGACGCCACCGGAAATCTGCCGTAATGGCGACCCGTGGCGCATTCGCGCCTTCCCCAATCGGTACCCACCGACCGAGCATTCCGAGATCGTCGTCGAGAGCGCCAGGCACGACGATGCCTTCGACGATCTCGTGACGGATCATGCACAGCGCGCCGTCGAGATCACGTTCGAGCGCTACCACGCGCTGGCAACGACGAGTGCATACGTCTGCATCTTCAAGAACCACGGTCGCCTGGCCGGCGCATCGATCCCGCACCTGCACTCACAGCTCGTCGGCCTCCCGTTCGTGCCGCCGCGCGTTGCCGCTGAGGGGGAAGCATTCGCGCGTGCGGCGACGTGCCCGCTGTGCAATGTAAGCGAGCATCCACTCATCGCCGAGACCGGGCACTACCGCTGGATCGCTCCGCGCGGCGCGCGTTTCGCCTACCAGCAATGGATCGTACCGAAGGAGCACGAGCACGACCTCAACACACCGCGCGAGCTGGCCTCGCTGATACAAACCTCGGTTCGAGCAATGCGCGGCGTCAGCGAGTCATTCAACTGGGCGTTCGTGACGTTCCCGCACGAGCACCGCGGGCATTGGTACCTCGAGCTCCTTCCGCGTACCGCCATGATCGCCGGGCTGGAGATCGGAACCGGCACGTTCGTCAATACGATCGGGCCTGTCGAAACTGCGAGTTACCTCGCTTCGCGAAGCAGTCGCATCGCTCATCGCCGCCAGTAATCGGAGTACACGGCCCGGGGACGTCGGCGCAAGCCGCCCATGAGGACGATCAACAGCATCCCGGCGACGAAGCCGCCGATGTGTGCGAAGTAAGCGACGCCACCGGCGCTCTGCAGGTCACCGCTCATCGACGCGGCGCCGAAGAAGATCTGGATCAAGACCCAGAAGCCGAGGAGAAACACCGCCGGGATCTCGCGGACGATGATGAAGATGAAGATCGGAATCAGCGTCGTCACCCGCTGCTTCGGAAAGAGCACGACGTACGCGCCGAGGACGCCGGCAATCGCGCCGGAGGCCCCGATCGACGGCAGGCGTGATTCAGGATTCATCACCGCGTGTGTGAGCGTGGCCAGGAGGCCGCAGGCGAGATAGAAGAAGAGGTACTTCCCGTGCCCGAGGCGGTCCTCGATGTTGTCGCCGAAGATCCAGAGGTAGAGCATGTTCCCGCCGAGGTGCAGCCAGCCGCCGTGCAGGAACATCGAAACGAACATCGTGATGACGTTCGGCAGCAGGGCGCCGGGCACGTGCCACAAACGCGCAGGAACGAAGGCAACGTTGAACAGCACGGGCTCGATTTGCGGTCCGAGGGATATCTCCCACAGAAACACCATCACGTTGACGGCCACAAGGATGATGTTGACAACAGGCGTCGTCTGTCGCGGATTGTGATCTGCGAGAGGGAGCAAGGCCGAATGATACTGCGCGGCTCACGCCGCGCAGCTCAGCGCGCGCCGAAGTGCTTATCCAGATGCTCGTACGCCTGCCGCACCCCTTCGCTTTGCGTTTTCAGCTCGGCGAAGGCACCGCGGTAGATACCGCCCACGCGTGTGACGTTCCGCTCGCGGAGCGCGTACAGCACTTCGCGCAGCGCTTCGGCCTCGGCGGGCGCGAGATCGGTGCGGCTGATCTCACGCTCCAGGAGCGACTGCGCGACACGAAGGTGCTCGCCGCTGTCATCACGCGACGCCGGCGCCGGCGTTGGCATCGTGCCAGGTTGCGAGGCCGCCGGGATGAAGGCGGCGGGCGCGCGGCCTGCGAGCGTATTCGGCGATGCCAGGTCGACCGCGCCCGGCAGTTCTTTCAGCTGAGGGCTGAACTTCCCCATCATGAAGAAGAGCTCCTTCTCGTCCGAGAAGTTGCCGACCAGACGCGCGTTCTTGGCCATCTCCAGGTGCTCGGACTCCTGCAGCATGATGAAAGCCCTGGCGCGCTCTTCGAGGGTGATGCGCTTGGCGTGAACACGCCAGGCCGTGAGCGTGCCCTGGATGAAACAGGCCTGACCGGCCCGGATGGTCACCGCCTCGACGGTCACGTTCTCTTCGATCCGGATCGAGCCGTTGGTCGATTCGATATCCGAGTACGTCCCGGAGTTCTGGATGACGAGATTGCCCGGCGTCTTGATCGATAGCTGGCCGGTAGCGTTGACGCGGATCTCCGTCCCACGCGGGATGATCATCGTCGGGAAATTTGCCTGGTCGGCGGCGTTGCTGCTCATCACACCCTCCTGCGCCCAAGAAACGCCGATGGAAGAGGATCGAAATCCTTGTAATCCTTACTGGTACGCGACTTCATCAACAGGGATGCTTCATTGTTCCACTGGTAGTTGAGGATGTAAATGCGCGGGTCGATGGGGATGTAGCTTCCAGGCTGTTCGAGATCGCTGCGCACCTCGTAGTGCAGATGCGAATTCGTGCTCCATCCGGTCGAGCCGACGGTAGCGATGACCTCACCCTGCCTGACCTTCTGCCCCGCGGTCACCTTGACCGTGTCGCAATGGCCATAGATCGTGACGAAGCGGTCGGCGTGATCGATGACGACGACGTTGCCGAAGCGCCACCAGGGGACGCTCTCGCGCAACGGATAGCGCCCGGAGAAACTGACGACGCCATCGGCGGCGGCGTAGATCGGCGTGCCGGTCGGAGCGGAGAGATCGAGGCCCTTGTGAAAATCCGCTGCGCGGGTGAACGGCGATATGCGCATGCCGAAAGGCGACGTGAGGACGAACTGGTCGGCCGGCAGCGGGAGGATGGACGGGGTGTGGCGCACGAGGTCGGCGTTCTCGGTCTCATAACGGCCCAACAGGTCGAGTTGGTCCTGGAGACGGCGCATGGCGTTGCGCAGGGCCGCCTCGCGGAGGTGCGCGTCGTCGATATGGAAGTCGGCGTCGGTCTTCGCACCGCGAATCGGCAGCGAGAAGCCGCCCACGCCGAGGTTGCGGTCGAGACCATAGACGGTGACCAGCTTCTCAACGCGGATGCGCTGCTCCTCGAGGCTGCGCTCGAGCGAGGTCATCTGCACCACGTTTTCCTGAAGCCGCCCGCGCTGGATGTCGCGCTCGTTGCGCATCGACTTGAGGTAGTTGTCTTTGTATACGCGGCGGATCACCGTGGGGGCAGCCGCCATCGATCCGAGCAGGCCCGCCAGGACGAGCGAGAGCAATACCAGGCTGGCGACGACGCGGCTACGGTCGAAGAAGACGTAGCGCACGCGGCGACGGATATCGCTCGGAACGATCTGGATCTCGATCATGGCGCAACCCGCTGGACTGCGCGGGGTCGATCAATATAACACAGGGTGTGCAGCGAAGATTGGGCAGCGGTTTACCTGGGCCGTCGCCGCGGCATCTCGCGCCATCGATCCACCGCGGAGACGTCACGGCTCCGCCGCAGAAACCGCAGAAGACCGGTCATCCGGTGACCGATGCGCCAGCTCCTCGACTCGAACACCACATTGAGAAGCTGATCCCGTTCGGTGAGAATCCGATCTCGATCGACGAGCTCGCGGCGAAGCGCGTCGAGCTCGCCGAATTCCGCGAGCAGTTCCCGCGTGCGAGGCGGAGTGGGCGCCACGGGCCCGTGAAGCACCGCACCGCTCCTCAGGTCCGCGACAAGTGTGCGCTGGGCGTCGTCCAACAGCGTCTCGTCTGCCTCCGCCCCGCGCCCGCTGCGGTTGAAGTCGGAGTTCACGATCTGCCGGACGCGCTCCTCGGCGAGGACTCGCAGCCCTTCAATCCCGAAGCCGGTCAACGCGGCGTGCAGTTCGCGTGTGACGCGGGCCGGCTCCGCGATGAGCGCCTCGTAGGACACGAGCACGCGCGGACATCCTTCCGAGTGGCGGAGGAGCGTGCGGGTGTAATGCTCCCACACGGCGACCGAAACGAGGAGTGGTTGCTTGTCGCGAGTGGCCAGCGACCGTGCCACAGCCATCGGATCACGCCAGGCGATGACACAGATCGCGTTCTGCAGTGCCTCGCGCCAAAGCGGAAAGAGCAAGGCCATGCGCGGGTCCTTGAGCAGAAACGGTCCGCGCCCCTGCAGCGATCGATCGACAATCTGCCTGGCCCGCGCCACGTAAACCGCGCGCCGATCGTCGGACAGCCGGGAAACATCGGCGCGCGACGGGTCGATCCAGCTTGCGCCGAGCGCCGCGAGGATCTCGTTATTGAGCTCCACGACCTCTTTGTGCTCCCAGAAGCCGGTGGGATTGAACATATCCGCCTGAGCGAACTCGTCCGGCCGGCCGGCGTAAACACCTAATGTGTTGAGGACTTGAGCCACGACCGAGGTACCGGAACGGTGCATGCCGAGAACGACGACGGGACGCGACTCGCGCGTCATGGCAGGTGCCGGCTCAGGAGTAAACCCCTCGGCGCGCAGACGTTCGTGAAACATCTCGATCCGCGCCTGCGCGGCGGGATAAGGACTCGGCAACAGGAATCCATCGTCCGTGGCCAGTTCGTGATAGTGGATGATCACAGGGTCCGTCTCCGCGAATCCGGACGGCCGCGTAACGTGCGTGGCGTTGATCTGAAAATTCATCTCCATCGGCAGATCCACGCACGGCAGTCCCGTCTCCGCCAATGCCAGCGCGAGACTGGCCTGGTGCATGTGCCGCTGACAAGGCGCGATGAGCTCGGGATGGTCGGCCAGGATCTGGTTGTACTTGCGCCACACCGGCGACAGAGTTCGGGCCATGGCCTTCGGAATGACCAGAACGCCGGCGTTGAAGTACGGAATCATCGGTGCGCCGCCTAACGGAGCGACGCGGGAGCGAGGGGGTTTCGGGATCTCGAAATGCGCGAACAAACGCTCGAAAACCTCATCGCTCACGGTCGGCGTCGGCGCGACTTTCGCCTGAAAGGCATCGGCGGTCAGATACGGCAACGGGTCGCGGACAATGATGGTGTCGCAGTCAAGAATGAAGACGGTTTCTCCCGGCACCCCGAGCAGTTCAGCGAGCAGCTGGAGCTTGTTTGCCGTCGGATTGGCAGGGTGAAAACGCGATACGGTGCGAACCTCGGCACCCAGCGCCTCGAGCGCCGCGTGCGCGCCCGATTCGAGCGGGCCAACGCCGCACACGACCACGCGCGCCTCCGCAAGCTCACCGCCGAACCAGCGCAGCGAGCGAAGCAGACGGATCGCCTGCGTGAGCATCCCCGCGGTGTTTTCGGTGAGCATTCCGACCACGACGTCGGCCGCTCGGACGGATCCGGGCATAGGGGTGTGGAGGATACTGAAGATCGTTCATGAAAATCATCTGCATTCATCCTCGCCTTGCCGGCTACAGCAGCCATCACTTCAACGAAGCTCATGGATTCATGGAGGAGTTCGATCGGCGCGGGACACGATTCGTCCTGCTGGTCAACGCTCAAGCTCAGCCTGGAATTGTCGCGGAGCTCAGAGCCCACGCTGTTCTGGACGATCCGACGTTCCGTCTGGAATGGAGCTTCGAGGAGCGCAGCCACCGTTTCGTCAGGATGCTGCACAAGAATGTCGATTGGCGACTGAGTGCCGGCGACCGCGTGCTGATCACCGTTTCCACGCAGCTCGAGGCGCACGCGCTCACGCGCTGGCTGCGGGGTCTGCCGCGCCGGAAGAAACCGTGGATCGTCATTCTCTTCGTCAGCGACCGCTGGAACCGCGCCGGACGTGACGAATACGACCGGCAGATCGCCGAATTCCGAGCGCTCAGGACGGCGATCACGAACCTCGCGGAGGAGGATGCGCGCAGGCTTATCTTCTGCACTCTCACCGACCTGCTGGCCGAGGAACTGAGCGAATTGCTCGGCACAACGGTGGACGTCGCACCGCTACCGCTCGACTATTACGGCGAACCCCGGCCGCTCAAGTCCGAGAGCCGCCCTTCTTCTCTGCCGCGCGTGGCTATCCTCGGGGGCACACGCCGCGAAAAGGGCTCCTATCTGATCCCAGACATCATTCGCGCATGCCAGTCAGTCGTCGAGGTCGAGTTCCTGGTCCATCTCACCAACAACACGCTCAGCGCCGAAGAGGCCGCCCGGCTGGCGCTGATCGCCGGAGAGCCGCGGGTGTCCGTCATCCGCGAAGCGCTGCCGCTGTCGGAGTACAAGGCCGCGTTCGACAGCGCCGACATCGCTCTGTTTCCGTACGAGGTCATCCCTTATCGCAAACGGGTTTCCGGTGTGTTCGCGGAGGCCGTCACCCTCGGCATGCCGGTCATTGCCACGGCCGGCACCTGGATGGCGGAGCAGATCGAGGCGGGCCGGGCGGCGGGGGCGGTCTCCGAAGACCTGCAGCCCGATTCCATCGCCCGGGCCATCGCCCGCTGCGTCGCGGACTTGGAATCATTGCAGCAGGCAGCCCAGGCGCTGAGCGTCGAATGGAGAACGAAGACCTGCCTCTCCGCATTCGTCGACTTCATGGAGGGGCAGATCGCGCGCCGTTCTCCTGACGAAACGCCGCCTCGCCGGTCTTGGTGGCCGTGGTGAGGAGTGCTTCCGGGCGACCTCTTCGATTAGCATTGCCGCGCTTCCAAGAACGCCACACCTGAGAGAGGTCATCGATGAACCAGCGCCTCACCTGCATCCTAGCGGTCTTCCTTTCATTCGGAGTTTTTCTCAACGCACAGTCGGCGAAGAAGGCGGACGCCGCCTCGCCGAAGAAGGCTGACGCTTCCACTCCTGCCTCGGACGCGAAAGAGAAAGAATCGAAGTACGGCGAGAAGACCTTCGCCGGCCTCACACTGCGAGAGATCGGACCGGCGCTGACCTCGGGCCGCATCATCGATCTGGCCGTCGATCCGCGCGACGCGCGGGTCTGGTACATCGCCACGGCCGGCGGCGGTGTCTGGAAGACGACGAACGCGGGCACGAGCTTCACGCCAATCTTCGACGATCAGAAATCGTTCTCTATCGGCTGCGTGACCATCGACCCGCACGACTCTCTCGTGGTCTGGGTGGGGTCCGGCGAGAACAACAGCCAGCGCTCGGTGTCGATGGGCGACGGCATCTACAAATCGATCGACGGCGGCAAGAGCTGGAAGAACGTTGGTCTGGAGAAGTCCGAGCACATCTCCAAGATCGTCGTCGACCCCCGCGACTCCAACGTCGTCTATGTCGCCGCGCAGGGGCCGCTCTGGGCGCCGGGCGGAGATCGCGGCCTCTACAAGACCACGGACGGCGGCAAGACGTGGAAGGACGTGCTGACGATCAGCGAGAACACCGGCGTCACCGACGTGGTGCTGGATCCCTCCAACGCCGACATCCTCTACGCCTCGGCGTATCAGCGCCGTCGCCACGTATTCACGCTCATCGACGGGGGCCCCGAGTCGGCAATCTACAAGTCGACCGACGCAGGCAAGACCTGGACGAAGCTCAAGGATGGCCTGCCGAAGGAGGACATGGGGCGCATCGGCCTGGGCATCGCGGCGCACAACCCGAAAGTCGTCTACGCCACGATCGAGTCGACGCGCAAAGCGGGAGGATTCTTCGTCTCGAAAGACGGCGGTTCCTCCTGGAAAAAGGTCAACGATTACTCCGCGCCGGGCGCCCAATACTACGGCGAGATCTTCGTCGACCCGAACGATGACAACCGCATCTATTCCGCCGACGTGTGGGTTCGCGTGTCCGACGACGGCGGCAAGACCTGGCGCAGGCTCGACGAGAAGTGGAAGCATCCCGACAACCATGTCGTCTGGATCGATCCAGCCAGCAGCGACCATCTGCTCATCGGCTGCGACGGCGGCCTCTATGAATCGTTCGACCGCGCCGAGTCGTGGAGCTTCAAGGACAATCTGCCGGTCACGCAGTTCTATCGCGTGAGCGCCGACGACGCCCTGCCCTTCTACAGCGTCTACGGCGGCACGCAGGACAACTTCAGCCTCGGCGGTCCGGCCCGCACGACGGACGCGAAGGGCATCGTCAACGCCGACTGGTACGTCACGCAGGGCGGCGACGGCTTCCGCTCCGTCCCCGATCCGAAGGACTCGAACATCATCTACGCCGAGTCGCAGAACGGCGGCCTGGTGCGCTTCGACAAACGCACCGGCGAGGCGCTCGACATCGAGCCGCAGCCGGCCGGCACCATGGATCCGCTGCGCAAGAATTGGGACTCCCCCATCATCGTCAGCCCGCACGACAGCAACCGCCTCTACTTCGCCGCGCAGTACCTCTTCCGCAGCGACGACCGCGGCAACGCCTGGAAAGCGATCAGCCCCGATCTGACCCGCCACATCGACCGCGACACGCTGCCGGTCATGGGACGCGTGTGGGGTGTCGACGCCGTGGCCAAAGGGTCGTCGACGTCGTGGTACGGGAACATCGTCTCGCTGGCCGAGTCGCCGTTGCAGGAGGGGCTGATCTACGCCGGCACCGACGACGGCCTGATTCAGATCACCGAAGACGGAGGCGCGCACTGGCGGAAAATCGATCACGTCGCCGGTGTGCCGGACATGTCGTACGTCTCCCGTCTCGAGGCCTCGCAGCACGACGCAAATGTCGTCTACGCCGCCTTCGACAACCATCAGAACGGCGACTTCAAGCCGTATGTCTTGAAGAGCAGCGACCGTGGGAAGACATGGACGTCGATCACGGGGGATCTGCCCGCACGCGGCAGCTCGTACGCGCTCGTCGAGGACCGCGTCGATCCGAAGCTGCTCTACCTGGGAACGGAGTACGGCCTCTTCGTCTCGCAGAACGGAGGCTCCTCCTGGATTCCGCTGAAAGGCAGCTTCCCCACCGTGGCCGTGCGCGACCTCTGGTTCCAGAAGCGGCATGACGATCTCGTCATCGCCACCTTCGGCCGCGGCTTCTGGGTCCTCGACGACGTGCAGCCGCTGCGCACCATGTCGCAGGCCGTGGCCGCCAACGAAGCAACGCTCTTCCCGACCCGCGACGCGGAGCTCTACGTCGAGCGTGCGCAGCTCGGGCTGCCGGGCAAATCGTTTCAGGGACAGACCTACTTCACCGCGCCCAACCCGCCGTTCGGCGCCATCTTCACCTACTACGTGAAGGACGAACTGAAGAGCCGCCGCAAGCAGCGCCAGGAAGCGGAGGCGAAGATCGAGAAAGACAAGGGTAATGAGCCTGGACACGCGCAGCAGCCGCCGTATCCGACGCTCGATCAGTTGCGCGCCGAGGACCGCGAGATCGAGCCGGCGGTAGTGATGATCGTGTCCGATGAAGAGGGTAACGTCATTCGCCGCGTGAGCGGCCCGGCCAAGGCAGGCTTCCACCGAGTGGCGTGGGACCTCCGCTATCCGCCGCCTTCGCCGGTCGAGCTGAAGGAACCGGAGGCCGACGTCTTCCAGCAGCCGCCAGGAGGGCCGCTCGTGGCCCCGGGCAAGTACACCGTCCGCATCGTCAAGCACATCGACGGTGTCGAGACGGTGCTGGGACAGCCGCAGAACTTCAACGTCGTACCGCTCTATCTCTCGATCATGAAGGAGAGCGACCGGGCCGCCGTCCTCGACTTCCAGAAGAAGGCCGCCAGCCTGCAGCGGACGGTGATGGGTGCAGGCCGAGTGACCCGCGAGGCGCTCACGCGCATCCAGTACGTCCGGCGCGCCCTCGATGAGATCGCCGGCCCCGATCCGAAACTCGTGGCGCAGGTGAACACCATCGACGCGGCGCTGCACGACATCAACGATCAGCTCAACGGCGATCCGATCCTGCGCCGGTCCAACGAGCCCGTTGCGCCGTCGCTGCTCGATCGCGTCAACACCGCCGTGAACGGCCTGACGACGACAGCCCCTCCGACGGCGACGCATCGCGAATCGCTCGCCATCGCCCAGCAGCAGACCGGCCCGCTCCTCGACCGCCTGCACAAGCTGATCGAAGTCGATCTCGCGGCCGTGGAGAAGCAGATGAACGAACGAGGCGCGCCGTGGACGCCGGGACGGATCCCGGAGTTGCCAAGGTAGTCTGACGAATCAGGTTGCCGGATGATCGATCCGGCAACCTTTCTCTCCATAGGCGAGCGGTAAAGACGCCGGCGTTCGACCTCTGGGATCGTCATCCTTAATCCTCCTGGCGGTAGAGAAGTGGGGATCCGCCCTTCTGGACTAACCGGCACCAAGATCTTGCCGTGTTACTCCGCCCGCGTGTCGTGTTCCACCGCCCGTGTGTCGTGTTCCACCGGCTGTGTTTCGTGTTCCACCGGCTGTGTTTCGTGTTTCACCGGCTGTGTTTCGTGTTTCACCGGCTGTGTTTCGTGTTCCACCGGCTGGTGTGTCGTGTTCCTCCGCCTGGTGTGTCGCGTAACTCCGCCGGTGTGTCGCGTAACTCCGCCACTTGTGTCGCGTGACTGAGCCGGTGAATCGCGTGACTGAGCCGGTGAATCGCGTGACTGAGCCGGTGAATCGCGTTACTCCGCCGATGTAGCGCGTTACTCCGCCGGTGTGTCGTGTTCATCCGCTGGTGTGCGGCGAATATCTTCGGTGTACCTATTGACATCCGGAAAAGGGATGGCTAAACTATCTGATAGCGGCCAACTGACGAGCCGGAGCGCTGGATAGTGCCGGGTGCTCGTCAATGCGGGAGTCGAGTTGTACTCCTCCTGCCGTCGGCTCCCGGAGTGCGCACTTCGGGGAATCATCAACCGGAAGGTCTCGGCGTGAAAAACCGCGTCCTTCCAGCCGGTGGCCGCCTGCACTCGTGCACGAGTGCTCGTCGCTCCCTCCGGCCTTTGCAACCCCGGTAAAGGAGAACAATCATGTCCACAATCAGTTCGAATCCCCAGGAAGTGGCAGTACCCACGCCCACCCCGGCAGTGACGCCGGAGCAGGTGGTGGCGCAGTTGCGGGCGCTGCAGGCGCAGATCGGTGAGATCTCTCCGTTGACGCCGGAGCAACGCAAGACTCTCCGGCAGCAGTCAAGGATGTCCGAGGCGGTCGTCCAGGCGTCGCTCAACGTCCTCGGAGCCGCGGACATCATCACGCAGGCAGTCGGTCAGCCGGTGGAAGAGGTGCAGTCGATGGTCGACGAGGCCAACCGCTGGAGTGCGGTGGAGGGGGAGTTGCGTGCAACGCTGAACGGCGTGACCGGTACGAACCTCATCCGCCGGCAGCGGATCGCTCTGGTGGCCGTGCGGTCGTTTCTGATCGGCAAGCAGTTGGCTCGCGATCCGGAACACGCCTCGCTCGTACCGCATCTCGAGGAGGTAAAGCGGCTGAGGAGCATTACCCGCCGGAAGAAGCGCGTCACGACCACGCCGCCGACTCCGGCGCCGGTTCCCAATGCACCGGCGGTTTCCGCGCCGGAAGCAACGGAGACCCCGGTAGCAGTCAGGCAGTAGCTGTTTGGTTGTGGACCGGGCGCGCCGTATGCGCGCCCGGTCGTTTTTCCAATTTCGGGAGTCATCGGAGAGAATAGAAGGAGGTCGGTGATGAGCAGCAAGACACTCGAGGAACGTGTCCGCGAGATGGCCGGCGACTTCAGGCGCCGGATCGACGCCGTGACGGAGGCGCTCACGAACACCTCAAGACCTCCCGACGAGCTGTCGCTGCGCGTGCGGCACCTGCCGGACGCCAGGCTCCGGCGCGAGATCGCCCGTCTGCGTTCCGGCGTGCTCCAGCCACGCGACCCTTCCGTCAAGGCCGGTACGCTGGCCGACGACCTGGAAAAGGAGCTGGCCTGCCGGCTGCTGTCGAGACAGATCCTGGCGCAGGTTTCCTACATTCGCGACCTCCTCTCTTCGGAGATGGAATCGGTATCCGCCGGCATGAGGGAGAATGTCCTGGCCGCGTTCCAGGCGTGGAACGCCCTGCCCGAAGCCCGCGACACCACGACCCCACTGTCGGCATCGATCCGCCGGCTGCACCGGCTCCTCCATGACGAACAGGGGCGATCCAAACGAAAAGGGCGGCCGGCCGCGGCATCGAACATTCCATGACCTCGGCGGCAACGCGTCATGCGGTAGAGGCCGGTGTTCGACGCGGCCTGGGACGATCGCCTGCGCGGTCGTGAATTGAATCCCTGCTGGAAGACGCAGTCTCGAGGGTCAGACCTTCGTTTTTCGCTCGAGGCTAACCCATATTTCTCACACGACGAGTGGAATCGCCCGCAGCCTGTCTGCCGATCGTGCGGAGTGGTGCCGATGAGCAGGACCGATGTGGCACAGACACTCTTGTCTGTGCGGGGTCTCGCCCGACTCGAGAGACTGCAAGCGCTCACGGCACGCGGCTTCGGCCGGAGCACAGACATGAGTGTCTGTGCCACATCGGTCCCTGGCTTGCGGCGGCAGGCAGGGAGGCTCAACCGGGTCGTGAGAAATCCAGGCTAACCCACCGAGGAAGTAGTGCTTACCGCTTCCGGTTTTCCGCGTTCTCTTGCCATGATCGTTATTAGCCGGTCTTGCCGAGCGCGCGCGGTCCTGTCTCAGGCATCGGAATCGGGGGGTAACTCCGGAAGCCTCTTCAGCATCGTTGCGTATCGGGCTGGATCTGGTACTGCCGCGCCCTTAGCCTTAGCCTGGATTTCTCACATTGTCACTGGAATCGTCGGCACCCTCTACCCCGTCGAGAGCCCTTCTCCCCCGCGGTTTCTTGCGGGGGAGAAGGTGCCGACAGGCGGATGAGACTTCACCTGCCGCGGCTCTGCGGCGCGGCAGACCACCGAGGACGAAAATGGGTAGACCGTGCCCATTTTTCAGTTGATGTTGACTATTCAGTTTTGAAGGATGAGAGATCAGTAGTTTACGCCCATTTTCAGAGCAGGGGGCGTTTCTCGCGCCGAAGTTGATTGTTTTCATCAGTTTCCACCGCCCGGTCATGAAATAGTTCACTGATCGGCAAGCGCCAAAACCCCCTCATCCGCCGGAGCCTGCCCTGAGGAGCTACAGCGACGAAGGGGCACCTTCTCCCCCCCGCTGAAAAGCGCGGTGGGGAGAAGGACGCTCGATGAACACCGTGTCTGCGATTCCACTTAGTGGTGAGAAGTCCGGGTTAGCCATCCGAGCGCGAACGTATACTTATCAGTAGCTAACTGACATGCTCCTCACCCGTCTCGCCGTTCTGGCCATGCTCGCCGTCGGTTTTCCTCTCAGCGGCGCGCCGTGGATCGGTCACGGTCCGGTCGGCGTCGGTGTGCGAGCGCTGGCCGGTCACGACGGGACGATCTACGCCGGCACGTACGGCAATGGCTTCTTCCGGAGCGGAGACGACGGCCGGACGTGGACGGAGATCAACAACTCCGCGACCGCGCAGGCGTTTGTCTTCGCCATGGTGATCGACCCGGCAGGAACCGTCTACGCCATGACGAACATCGGATTGCTGGCCAGCCGGAACCCAGGATCGAGCTGGACGGTGATCTCGACCCTCTACGCCGATATTGCCGGAGGTCTGGCCATCGACGGTTCCACGCTGTATGCATTCGGGCCTCCCTTCAACCTTGCGCGCACGAGCGACGGCGGAGTGACCTGGGAGCCGATCATCAACGGTCTCGACAACGTCGACGACTGGGTGACGGGAGTGGCCATTCACGGCAACACGCTGGTGGCGGCGGAAACCAGCGGCTTGTATCGCAGCGCCGATCACGGAAAGAACTGGTCGCGGGTCTCGACGACGTTCGGAGAACGCGTTGCGATCCTGTCCGACGGCACATTCCTGGCCGGAACGGTTGGATTCGGAGCTCTGCGCAGCATCGACGACGGCCAGACATGGACCGAATCGAATTCCGGACTGACCGATTCGGCGCGCGTCAGTCCTGTACAGGACGTCATCCCCGGCCTCGGCGCGACCGTCTACCTGCACGGCAACATCGGCGGATCGGCGCGCAGCGATGATGGCGGCCGGACGTGGACCATGACCAACGATGGCTTCGTGCCGTCGCCGCCGAACATCAGCGCCATGACGCTGGCCGGAACAACGCTGTGCGCGGCGGCGCAACCGGGTGTGTACCGGCGCAGCGACGGCGAGCGTGCATGGTCGATCACCGCGGCGCTGCCGGGGGAAGGATCGATCTCTTCGCTGGCGGAGAATGCCACGACGACCTGGGCCGTCGAAGATGGGCAGATCTGGCGCAGTGACGACGGCGGCTCGACCTGGATCACCGGAAATGCCGGCGCGGCGACGATGGCCGCCGATCCGAACGACGGCGCGATCGCATACGCCGGAACAGCCCGTCCGTTCGGAAATCCTCTTTCCTTTCACGCCACGATCTCACGCACATCCGACGGCGGCGCCACATGGAGCGTGCTCTGGACTGGCGACATCGGTGCAGGGGTGCAGGCGCTGGCTGTCGATCCGCGGTCATCGCAATCGGTGTACGCCGGGTTGAACGACGGCTTGATGCGTTCGCGCGACGGCGGCGCGACCTGGTCCACCGCCCTCCCCGGTGAACGCGTCCTGTCGTTCGCCTTCGATGCTCAGACGGTCTATGCAGCGACAGCAACCGGCGTGTTCGTGAGCCACGATGACGGCGCCACCTGGACCCGCACGCTCTCAGCGGCGGCTGTGGCCCTCGCCACCACCACGCGATTCGCCTATGCAGCCACGGACACCGCCCTCTTCTCCACTCTCGATCACGGTGCGAACTGGGCGCCCGTCTCGAACAGCCCGCCGAACATCACCGCACTGGCATCTGCCTCCGATCGCTTGTTCGCGGCATCGGCCGGCGACGTGTTCGAGCTGCTGGACAACATCTACTGGATCCGCCGTAGCGATACGCCGGCCGGATCGCCGATCATGGCGTTGCTCTTCCGCAATGAGAGGTTGATCGCCGGAACGAGCGCCCACGGCGTTCTCGATCTGGCGCTGCCATTGCGCATGCGCGCCGTGCGGCGGCGTTAGGCCGCTTTTCCGACTCTGGAATCGCGGACACCGTGTAACGTCGAGAGCCTTCTCCCCCCCGCTGAAAAGCGCGGTGGGGAGAAGGACGCTCGATAAACACTCTGCCTGCGATTCCACCTAGTGGCGCGTCAAGATTGAAATCGGAGGTTAAGCGCCTCTCACTTCACTGTCATCCTGAGGCTGCCGCAGCCGCGCCTCGAATGTCGGTGCTTGCACAGATCAAACGTCGCGGCGGAGGACGCCGAAGGACCCCCCAACTACGAGCCGGAAAGGGAGGGGGATTCAACGCGTCTGCGACACCCCCACCACCCTTCCGCGCAAGCAGGTAGGGGGTCCTTCGGCGTCCTCCGCCGCGAATTCTCATTGCGCAAGCACCAACATTCGAGGCGCGGCTGCGGCAGCCTCAGGATGACAGTGCAGTGGAGCGCAGCACCCTGGTGCCACATCGCTCCCGGAGCGCCTGGTGAAGCTCCCTGCTGGTATCGCATCGAGTTTGAGAGCGAAGCCGTATGTATGTCAGTGCATCAATGACTGCGTACGGCGGATGATAGAGTTCGTGCAGGTCGTTGATGACGGGCCGGATTCCGGCATCCACTGCCGCAAACAATGAAAAACGCCAACCGGATCAGTACGCTCGCTTTTGCCGTCTTAGGTTTCTCGGCGACGGTGTTCGCCGCCGACACCCCCGCCGCGGTGGCGCATGCCCTCTACGCGAGCTACGCCGATGGCGACGCTGACGGGTTCAAGCGGTTGTGGGCCGAGGGCGTCACGCCGGTTCACCTCGCCGACCTCACCAATGAACAGCGCGTCAAATGCATCACACTCATCATGTTTCATGCAGACGAGCCGCGGATCGATGCCGGCCGCGCGGAGGTGCCGGCCGTGGCCGTGCTCTCGAGGACAAGCCGGATCAACGGACGGATGTCCGCCGACATCGAGCACGCCACGATCGGGATGAAGCGCGAGCATGACGAGTGGCGCATCGACCGCTGGACGTTGAAGGAGGACGAGCTCGTCGACCGCGTCGTGGCCGCGAAGAGCATTGACGAAGCGCGCTCGCTTGTACGGGAGAACGCTGAACTGCTCGACTTTGCGTTCTACCGCGGCCTGCGCCGGAAGTCGTCGGCACTCCTCAACCAGCACCTGTTCGATGCCGAGGAACGGCTGACCACGGCGTTGCGGGAGCTCGCGGCCATGACGGCCGACGACGGGATACTCTCCACGACGGAGGTGCTCGAGTCGATCTCCGAGCGGATAGGACCGAAACCGGACCAGGCCAAAGCCCTTGTCAGCGTCGAAGAGGCCCTGGCCGTGGCGGAGCCTTTCGGCGATCCCGATGTGCTGGCCTCTGCGCTCCTGAACGTGGTGCGAGCTTACCAGTGGCACGATGGGAACTCGACGAGAGTGGCTCCCCTCGCCGAGAGAGTCCTCTCGGCGCGTGCTGTCATCGAAGACCAGGGGCTCGTTTCGCGCGCCGCGATCCTGATGGCGGGCGTACACGAGGAGCGTGGCGATTATCGGGCCTGCTTTCCCTACCTCCAGATCGCTGAAGAGATCGCTACGCGCGCGAACAACGCGACCGACCTCTGCGGCCTCGAGACCATGCTCGGCGAGATCTATGTCAGCGAAAACGATTTTGAGCTAGCCGCCATGCATCTCAAACGGGCGCAGGTGTTTGCCGACAGGGTGCATTTCGAGAGCGGGTATGTCGGCGCGACCCGGATGCTGGCGCGTTGTTATCTCCGCCTCGGCAGAACGGCGGAGTTCCGGGCGGCAGCCGGCGACGTGCTGAAACGCGCCACTGGTGCCCTGAAGGACCTTGCCACGCAAGTTCGAACGGACGTCGCGGTCGAGCGCTTACAGCATGGCGATCTCGTGAAGGCCGAGGCCGCGATTCAGGAGGCGGCCAGCGATGCGGAAACAGGCGTCGAGGATGAAACGAAGGCGCAGACATTCGAGACCCTGGCCCGTGTCCGGCTCGCGCAGCACCGGTATGACGACGCGGTTCGGGCCGCGCAACGATCGATCGATGCGCGTTCGAAACAGAAAGCCGTGTCAAGACTCACGCCCTGGCTGCTGGCCGCCCGGGCCCATCTCGCGCTCGGCGATCGCACGGCAACCTACGCGGCCCTGCGGTCCGCCGTCGACTACGGCGAGCAGGAACGCGCCGGGATCGCCGGAAGCGAACGGCAACTGGAGCTCTTGTTCGAGCCGGCGGCCGCCGCATACGTCATGCTCGTCGACCTGCTCATCGAAGACCACCGGTACGACGAAGCGTTCCTGGTCGCGGAGAAGGCGAAGGCGCGGGCGCTGCTCGACGTGCTCAGTTCGGAACGGTCGAGCGCGGAGCAGGATGTGCCGCCCGCGGAGATCGACGAGGAGCAGCAGCTCGAACAGAAGCTGGTCGAGGCCAATCGGAACGCAGCGACGAATTCCGGCGGCGCGGCGAACGTGGAGAAGGCGCGGCTCGACCTGGAGTCGTATCGGGCGGCCCTCGACGCGCGCTATCCGCCTCTGCACGCCGCACGCGGAGCGGGCGATCTGACCGCGCTCTCCTCGCTGGCGCCGCTTCTATCCGGTGGCAAGGCCGCCCTGGTGGAGTATGTCGTCAGTCCCCATAACGTGCATCTGTTCATCGTTCAGGCGGGAAAGCAGCCGCGGCTGACCGTCCGAACCGTGCCGATCGAACAGGCGGCGCTGGCACGTCTCATCGATCAATTCTCGACGCAGCTCGCCTCCCGCAATGCCGCCTACCGGCCGGCGGCGCGGCAGTTGTATGACCTCCTGCTCAAGCCCGCGGTCGAAGCGGCCGGCACGGCCACCCTCTTCACGATCGTGCCGGATGACGCCTTGTGGCGCGTCCCCTTCGAAACGCTCATGGACGGGCAGGGAAGGTTCGCCATCGAACAGCACGCCTTTCACTACGGTCTTTCGGCGGCCGTACTGCTCGGCAACAGTTCGCGCCGCACGACGAACATCGACACGGCGGCGCACGTTTTCCTCGGCGTCGGAAACCCGCGTCTTGCCTCCACACAAACGGACAACGCCGTGCGCCGTGTGAGTCTCGCGGCGATTCCCGAAGCGGGGGATGAAGTGCGGGCCATCGGCCGTCTGTTCGGGCCGGGGGCGAGTACCGTCTACGTCGTAGACGAGGCGCTGGAGTCGCGCGTCAAAGCGGAAGCCCCCGGCTACGCGATCATCCACTTCGCCACTCACGGCGTCATCGACGACGCGAACCCGATGTATTCGCATCTGTTGCTGGCGCGGCGCGAGGGCGACCGGGAGGACGGGGCGCTCGAAGCGCGCGAGATGATGAAGATGCACCTCTCGGCTGAGCTGGTCGTGCTGTCCGCGTGCGACACGGCCCGGGGTAGTGTCCATGCCGGCGAGGGTCTGACCGGCATGGCCTGGGCTCTCTTCGCCGCCGGCTGCCCCTCCGTAGTGGCCAGTGAATGGCCCGTCGGCTCGGCCACGACGGCCGTCCTGATGGTGAACTTCTACCGCAAGTGGCTCGCCGCCCGGGCCGCCGGGCACCCATTCGCAAAGGCGGAGGCGCTGCGCGAGGCGCGCCTGGCCCTCCTGCGCGACCCCCGCTACCACCATCCGTACTACTGGTCGCCGTTCGTGTTGATCGGAGCGGCGGAGTAGCCGAAACAAAGCCGACCACGAGACACAGCGCTGGCATGGCCCGCAACCCAATTCTCACGCAAAGACGCGAAGAACGCGAAGGAGATCATCGCAAACCTTCGTTTCTTCGCGTCTTCGCGTGAGAGAGTTCTTGTGCCGCGCGCAGAAATCCGGGGTTAGTAGTACAGAGAGCACTGAGGTTTTCCGTTCCTCAGTGCCTCTGTGGTGTCATATGAGTCCGGTCATTCAACCTATGGCACGGTTGACGTGGCGCTGTCGGTGTAGCAGGAGACGCCCTGGCTCGAGTCGGTGTTGAAGACGCGGAACCAGTAGGTGGTCGACGTCGAGGGGCAGACGGACAGGTAGTAGTTCGTGCCAACCTGGACCGACGTATCGCCCCGTTGTCCCTGATACCAGGTCATGTTGTTGTACGACCCGGCGACGTTCGAGATCAGGTTGCGGCAGTTGCCCCCGGCATTGGTTACCGTGGTGCTGTTGATGGGGACCCCGGTGCAGAGGTAGAAGGTCCCCGTCCAGCTCGTGGTCTGCGCTCCGCCGGAACTGGTGATGATGCAGTAGTAGTCTGCCGTGGCATTGACGTCGGGTGAGATGAAGTTCGGCGAGTCAGGCGCTCCGGCAACCGGGCCGCTGTCGCCCCACCATTGATAGTGCAGGCCCGTCCCCGCCGCGTTCACGAAGAGATTGCCTTTCGAGCCCTGGGCCACATACGTCGTCTGCTGTGGCTGCGAGAGGATTCCAGGGGGTACCGACATCCACGCGGCGCTACTGTTGACCGAACCGCATGTGCCGCTCACCTTCACCCAGTACTGCACGCTGCTGGTGAGGTTGTTCTGCAGCGTACTAGTCGTCCTGCCGCTCATCGGGTTGCTGGTGTCGCCGCTCGCGCCCATGTACCACTGGTACGTGAGGTTCGTCCCTGTGGCGGTCACGGTCAGGACGTTCAATTGGCCGCTTTGCGCGACCGAGTTGGTCGGTTGATGCGTGATCGCCGGCGGCGAGCAGATCGTGACCGTGGCCGTGTTGCTGTTGGCCGTGGCGCAGGAGCCCGACACGCGGCACCAGTAGCTGGTCGTCGTCCCGGGCGAGACCGTGACGCTGGCAGAGGTTGCGCCCGAGATCGGCGAGGTGGTCGTGCCGCTCGCGCCGACGTACCACTGATACGTGGAGCCCGGCAGGTTCGAAACGACCGAGAGCGTGGTCGAGCCGGAAGCGATCGTTACGTTGGCCGGCTGTGTGGTGATGACGGGGATGCAGACGCTCACGGTCGTCGTGGTCGTGTTCGAGATGCAGGAGCCGGAGTCGGCCTGCCATTGCGCCCAGTAGCTCGTGGTCGTCGTCGGAGCGACGTCGACGTAGTTGGCAGCCTGCCAACCGCCCATCGGGTTGCTCGTGTCGCCGCTCACACCGCGGTACCAGAGGTATGACGTGACACCGTAGTTCGGGGTGATCGTCAGACGCACCGACTGTCCGGGTGAGGTGTTCGCGTTCGGAGCGCCGGTAACCGTCTGCGGGTACGTGCAGATCGAGACCGTCGCTGCCGCGCTGTCGACCGAGCAGAGGCCGGCCGTGCCGGCGGTGACGGTGACGTAGTACGAGGTGACGGCCGAGAGGGCTCCCGTGTTGTAGGTCGGTGAATCGGTACCGACGTTGACCGGACTCGTGGTTCCCTTGTGCCACTGGTAGTGCAACGTCTCGCCCGTTGCCTCGGAGGCCGAGACGCTGAGCGTGGCCGATCCTCCGCTGAACGTGTAAGAGCTTTGCGGCTGCGTGTTGATCGTCGGTGTGGTGCAGACCGAGATGTGCGCCGTGGCGCTGTTGACTGCGGTTCCGCACGTGCCGGAGACCTTGACCCAGTAATCGACCGGGTTCTGCGGGTTCGTGACCGTGTACGAGTTTGTGTTGCCAGCGAGCGGGTTACTGGTGTTGCCGCTCGTGCCGAGGTACCACTGGTAGCTCAGACCCGTCCCGGTAGCCGAGACGCTGAGAGTGGTGCTGTACCCGCGCACGAGTGAGGTCCCCGCCGGCTGAACTGTGATCGCGGGCGTCTGGCAGATCGTGACCGTGGCCGTGTTGCTGCTCACGGACTGGCCGCAAGTACCGGTCACAAGGACCCAGTAGCTTGTGGTGGCGGTCAGGGCCGGCGTAGTGAAGGTTGGGGAGTTGGTTCCCACCGGGACCGAAGTGTTGCCGCTGGCGCCTTGATACCAATGGTAGGTCAGCCCGGCCGTGTTGGCCGCGACCGTGAGCGTGGTCGTCTGGCCGCTGTTGATCATGAGGCTGGCCGGCTGCTGCGTAATCGTCGGAATGCAGACGCTGACCGTGGTCGTCCCCGTACTGGCGATGCAGGTACCGTTCTTGATCTGAGCCCAGTACTGCGTCGTCACGGCCGGAGAGACGTCGATGTAGTTATACGGTCCCCAGTCTCCGCTGTAGTCTCCAAGAGGATGCGAGGTGTCGCCGGCGGCGCCCTGATACCAGAAGTAGGTATCGCCGGTGCTCGGAGAGAACGGCGGGATGACCAGGTGTGCTGTCTGGCCGAGGGAGATGGACTGGCTCGGCGCGCCGGTCATGGTCGGCGGCAGCGGGCAGATCGAGACAGTGGCCGCATCGCTCAGCGTCGGGCCGCAGATGTCGGATGAGACGGCCACCCAGTAGCTCGTGTCGGTGGTCAACGCGGGAGTGGTGTAGCTGGAGCTCGTCGCACCGGAGATGGGAGAGCTCGTCGTGCCGCTGGCGCCGATGTACCACTGATAGGTCAACGGTGTGGCCGTGGCCACCGAGGCACTGACGCTGAGCGTGGTGGTGCCCCCGCTGAAGACGGAGACGCTCTGCGGCTGGCTGGTGATGGTCGGGGCGGCGCAGACGTTCACCGTTACGGTCGCGCTGTCGCGCGATCCGCAGGTGCCGCTCACGCGGACCCAATAGTTGGTCAGGCTCTGCGGGTTCACTGTGATCGACTGCGCTCCGTTGTAAATCGGCGTGGAGGTGTCGCTGGCCGAGCCCTGGTACCACTGATAGGTAATGCCCGTCCCCGTGGAGCTGGCGAAGAGCGTCATCGACTGGCCGCGGACGATCTCCCCTCCCCCGCTGAGCGAGATGGCCGACGGCGGCTGGCAGATGGTGATGGTGGCGGTGTTGCTGTCGGCCGACTGCGCGCAGAGGCCGGTCACGCGAACCCAGTAGCTCGTCGTGACGGTGGGGCTGGCGATGTAGCTGGCGTTCGTCGCGCCGGAGATCGGCGAGGAGGTGTTGCCGCTCGCTCCCGTGTACCACTGATAGGTCAGCCCAGGTGTATTGGCGACGACCGTAAGAGTCGTCGACTGGCCGCCGTTGATCATGAGGCCAGTGGGCTGCTGCGTGATGGTCGGGATGCAGACGCTAATGGTTGTGGTGCCGGTGTTGGCGACGCAGCTGCCGTTCTTGATCTGCGCCCAATACTGGGTCGTCACCGCCGGGGAAACATCGATGTAGTCGTACGGCCCCCAGTCTCCGGTGAAGTCTCCGAGAGGATTCGAGGTGTCGCCGGAGGCGCCCTGATACCAGAAGAAGGTGTTCCCGGTGGGTGGAGAGAACGGCGCGAGCTCCACGTGCGCCGTCTGACCGAGGCGGATCGTTTGATCGGGCGCGGCGGGCATGGTCGGCGGCAGCGGGCAGATCGAGACAATGGCCGCATCGCTCAGCGTCGGACCGCAGATATCGGATGAGACGGCCACCCAGTAGCTCGTGTCCGTGGTCAGCGGCGGCGTGGTGTAGCTGGAGCTCGTCGCCCCAGAGATCGGCGAGGTCGTCGTGCCGCTGTCGCCCACGTACCACTGATAGGTCAATGGCGTGGCCGTGGTGACCGTGGCGGTGACGCTGAGCGTGGCGGTGCTTCCGAAAAAGACGGAGAGGCCTTGAGGCTGGCTGGTGATGACTGGAGCGGCACAGACGGAAACAGTGATCGTGACGGTCTGGGTGTTCACCGAGCCGCAGCTGTTACTGACGGTTGCGTAATAGCCGGTCGTTTCCGCCGGTGAAACGGTGATCGTGGCCCCGGTTCCGGCGGGGGCCCCGAGGGCGGTGAACCATTGGATGGAAAGAGGCTGACTGCCGCTCGCACTCAGCGAGAGTGTGGCCGTCTGCCCCGAGGCGATCGTCGATCCAGCAGGTTGCATGACGATCACCGGCGGCGAGCAGGGCACGACGATCACGGAGACGTTCGCGCTTTGAATCGGCGATGTGCAGGAATTGCTGACGATCGCATAGTACGTCGTGTTCGTTGTCGGGCTGACGGCGCAGTACGTGCCCGAGCCGATATACGTGCCGGAAGAGGTGTACCACTGAATGGTTGGCGATGTGCCGCTCACGCCGATCGTCAGGGTGGAGCTTCCACCCGATCCGATCGTGCCCGGGTTACTGACGGGTTGAGCGGTGATCGTCGCCGTAATGCAAGTCGGGCTGACGCTGACCGTCACATTCGCGCTCGGGAATGTTGATGTGCAGGAATTGCCGACAGTCGCATAGTACGTCGTGGTCGTTGTCGGGCTGACGGTGATGCTCGAGCCCGAGCCGACATACGTGCCGGAAGAGGTGTACCACTGAATGGTTGGCGATGTGCCGCTCACCCCAATCGTCAGAGTGGAGCTTTCACCGGAGGCGATCGACCCCGGGCTGCTCACCGGTTGCGCGGTGATCGTTGCCGTGGAGCAGGCGGCAAAGGAGCACACCGTACCTGACGAGCAAAGGAGCTCGGTGAATCCGTACCACGTGTAGTCGAGCCCAAACGCGTGGATAGCCAGGCCCGCTGCCTGGGGCGGCAATTGGATCGCGAATCGATGCGCTGTACCGCCGCTCAAGATACCGTCCGGCGAGCACGCCGAATTGACGGCGCTCTCACTCGCGAGGTTCGCGTAGGTAGTGGCTACTGGTAGAACGTATACAGGCGGCCAGAGATCGCCTGTGTAGAAATCCACTTCGATCGCTCCGTTCGGCGCATCCTGATCGCAGGTCCAGCCGGTTGCGTATCCGGAGGGGCTGATGCTGAGGGAGCCCGGAAGCGGATCGTAAACGTCAGACGGCATGTTCGGCGGTCCGTCCGACGGCATGTTTGGGTTGCCGCCCGGGATCCAGTATCCTCCCATGTCGCGATACGTAGCGAGACGGCCATATCCGAAGTGATCCTTGGGATCGGAGACATTGGGGAACAAACCAATTTGGAAGTTGTTCGAGATATAAGGGGTCATTTCCGGTGGGGTGCTTTCATCTGGAATGACACGAGGGAAGTATTTGTCGTATGCCCCCTTCAGCTGGTACATGTTCGGCTCGTACGCCGAGCCCGCGTAGCTTTTATCGCCGATGAAACTGCCGTCGCACGGCGAGTTTCCCTCGATCACACCACCCACGAGCTTGAGACAATCTGGGGGCAGGAAGTTCCCGGACGTATCAGTGTGCCGCACGATTTCATCGTAGAGTCCTTTCGCGATCGCTATTTCCGAGGGTGAGAAAACGATCGGTCCGCCTTTGGGGGTGAGAGTGGCGGAAGCGATTTCATAGCCCTGGGCGGCGGAAAGCACGCTGGTCATCAGACCGAATCCATAATGAATGAGCTGGACTGTGCCGTTGACGGATAACGTCTGAGCGGTTCCGGCCGTGAGCATATCGATCGTGCCGTCGCAGATCGGGAACAGTCGGGTGTTGTCATCGAGGGGCAGCTTGCGAATGCAGATGGCGCCCGTCGACTGACTCAGCGAGTTATGAATGTGAAGAGCGGCAAGGCCAAGCGCGGCCTTCACATCGTCAGTGGTGTTGTGCCCGGGCATGACGCGGCGCGATTTGTACACCGCCATCCACGCGTAGCCAGCCGCGCTGCCGGCAAAGTCGTCCATACAGGTGTTGAATCCATCCGGATTACAGGCCGGGACGCCGTTGCTACCGGAGTCTACATGCATGAACTTGTTCGCAACCGTCGCATGCGGAGATTCGTCAGGCGAGTAGTCGAGTTGCCAGTCGAGATCTTTCATTGCCCAACCCTGTTCGCCGAGGCGAAGAGCTGCGCCGTAGATGAGCGCGACGTAGTAGCCGTCGCCCCAGTGCTGAAACGGGCTGGAAGAGGCAAGGTGGCTCTCCAATTTCTTAGTGAGCCTGGTCATCGCGTCTTTGGCGCAGCCCGGATCGCCAGCGTCGATGAAAAGCGCGCCGTAGTCGTTCAGGTCGGTTTCATCGCCGCCGCCGTGATAGGACATCATCGTGTCGTTGGAGACACAAGCGCTGAGGTTGGGCGCGACGAACAGCGAGAGCGCCGCGACAGCGACCGCTGCCAGATAGATCGATTTCATGGGAAGTCTCCTGGAATTTGAAACTCGCATTAAACGAGCCTCCTCTACGAAATTTTGGTGAAGCGAACTCTTGCCGATTCCGCGGGCGCCTTGACTTCGCCCGGATTGACGCGCTTCAAGTCACCATTCGTCTGGAAGACGGCGGATGGAACTCCGAAATTACCGCGCGCTTGCGTGGGTGTTAAAAAAGCCTGGCTGGTCCGGACCGAATTACGCCAAATCAGCGAGGTCAGCCGTGCCGGCTCACCAGCGCCGGATGCCATCCGCCAGGGAGGCGGCTTGGGCGTCGGCGGGATGCGCGGCCAGATGGGAGTCCAGCTCCGCCACGGCGCGAGTCTTCATCCCGGCCCGGGCATAGAGGATGGCCAGGAGAAGGTGATCGTCGGGGTGGGCGCGGCTTGCGGCGTCGATTTCGGCGAGCGTGTCCGCATCCGCGATGCGGAAGAGCGCCTCCGGCTGAGGGGGAGCGGGAGCGACCGTCGTCGAACCGTCGGAGCGCCGGGTCTCGACCTGCCAGGAGTACGTCGTTCCTCGGCGAAGGGGACGCGAGGGCCTCCACTCGGTGTCTCCGAGTGGCTCGCTGGTGGCAACCGGCTCGTCGTTGGCGAGAACCATGACGACATACCGGGCGCCGGGCGTCGCCGTCCAGCTAAAGGCAGGCCGGTCGTCTTCGACCACCTCGCCGGCGGGATGCAACTCGGCGACGACGGCCGTCTCGCTGCCACGGAGCGTCTGTGCCACCGGCCGGAGCGCCTGGAGAATCTTCGGAGGCTCGATCCGGCCGGCGGCCAGGACCAAGCGCTCGATCTCACTGAATGAATCGGGCGGCGGAGAGGGTGGAGCGTGAGGCGCCTGGATGTGCGAGCTCCGGCCTGGCGGCGACGACGGTAACCCCGATCTACGCTGCAGCCACATCGTGCCTGCTCCGGTCGCAGCGAGGACGAGAATCCCGGCTGCGATCCACTGCCACCCGCGCCATCCGCCGCCGAGGCTCTCCTGCTCCGCGCGGATGTCGGCCACGTCTTCGCGGCAGCGGATGCACGACTCCAGATGCGCCTCGACCCACTCGCGCGCCGCCTCGTCGATCTCGTCCTCGGCATACGCGGTGAGATCCGCCATCGCCGGATGTTCGTCCGCGGAGATCGCTTCGCGCATACCGGCGGCCAGCGCGTCGACGTCGGCCAGTTCCGCGGCTCGTCGCGCGCAGTGGTCACATGCGTCGAGGTGACGGCTGATCTCGAGCAGCGAATCAGGATCGATCGCCCCCCCGGACGCCAAATGCATCTCTTGACTCGTGATGTGCCCTCTCATTGGGTATAGACGGCGAGGCGTCTCCTTTATGGCTTTCGCCGGTCAAGATTCATTCTGCGCGTGAGCCGTTCGCGCGCGGCCTTTCGCAAATTGATGACCTGTTGCCTCGTCCCTCCGAGCATCGAAGCGATGCTCAGATCATCAAGGGGAAGGTCGTTCCAGATCTCGGTCAGTCTCCGGGGCGTGATGCCGATAGCCTCGGCGATCTGTTCGGCGGTGGCGATCCGGGCCAGCAGAAGCAGGGCCACCGCATTCCGGCCGTCGCCATCCCGCAGGTTGAGAAGCAGCGCCGCACGTTGCGGCTGCCGCAGCGTACGCACTTCCTCCCAAACCCTGGCCAGATATTGCCGCGACTCGTACTGCGCCGCGGGACCGGCGGCCGCGGACGCTACGTCGTCGTTCCCGGCCAGCCCGTGCAGATCGGTCACATTCCACATTTCGCCCAGCAACGTCACCAGGCCGTCCAGCAGCATCGGCGCTTCGGTGTGGGCGAAGACGGCTCCGATGCCCTTTGCCGTCCGTTGAGGGTCGGCGGCAGCGACCGAGGCGATGTCGGCAGACTGGACAGGCATCGATCCAGGCTCGCGCCCGACCCACGAGGCCAGACCCGCCACTGTCTCCCCATTCGCCTCCCAGAGCGCGAAGCGGCCGTCCTTCTGCAGGGCGTAACGGACGCGATTCTTCAGGCGCGTGCGCTGGGGATAGCGGCTGCGCAGAAAGTCGTAGATGACGTTGTACGTGAGCGTGGCCACGTAGTCAGCGAAGTTGGCGATCGACTCCTGATCGCGTTGGCGAAGGCGCCGCACGATGCGAAGGTTCACCGTGGAAACGATGTCGGCGAAATCGTCTTCGCGAACGTTATGGCGGCTGCTGAGGAGGACACGGCGGATGACGCGGCGGGCGTCGTCGAGCAGCAGAGCCTCGGCGGCCCGTTCCCGTGCACCGTCGTCCTCGGACATGACCGAGGCGACCAGACGATCGCTCTCCTCGAAGACGCTCTGCGCTCCATTGGCCATATGGAAGGAGGGAGCCTACCTCAACCGAGCCGGACGCGCGAACCTGTCCCCTTAGTGCAGCACTGCCCGGCGCCTCGGCGGTGGCGGCTGCGACACCGTTACAGTGGCCTGGCCCGTCATCGTGCCGCCCGCGCCGGTCGCCGTCAGTGTGTACGTCGTCGTCTGCGTCGGTCTCCTCACCCGCGCCTGTCACCTGAGATGTCGAACTCCTTCGGAATCCTCTCACGTCAGGAATCGTTCTATCAGCCATTGACGTACACTACAGAGGATGCTTATCTTCCTCGAAACGCCGGTATTCACCCGACGAATCGCGGCGCTCCTGAGTGATTTGGAGTATGCAACTCTCCAGGGAACACTCATCGTCAATCCTGAATCCGGAGATCTGATCCCCGGGTCAGGTGGACTTCGCAAAATCCGGTGGCATCAACAGAATCGTGGCAAAGGGAAGCGCGGCGGTATGCGGATCATCTATTACTGGTACAGCCCCGGCAGCGTCATCTACATGCTTCTCGCGTACTCAAAGGGAGCGCAGGATGATCTTTCGGCGTCTGAGAAGCGAATCTTGAAGAAGCTTGTCACGGAGGAGTTCCCATGAAAAAGCAGCTCTTTGCCGAACTGGTGGAAAGCGTTCAACAGGCAGGCAAGATCCATCGCGGCGAAACGCCACCTTCACGCAAGTTCGTGTTCAAGCCCGAAGACGTTCGCTCAATCCGCGAGAAACTTCAGAAGTCCCAAAGCGAGTTCGCGCAAATGATCGGGGTCACCCTATCGACGCTCCAGAACTGGGAGCAGGGCCGGCGTGAACCGCAAGGCCCAGCGAGGGCGCTCCTCGTCGTTGCGTCGAAAGCTCCCGGCGTCGTGGCCAGAGCTTTGGCGTCAGCAGCGCGGCGCGGCGTTTGATCTCTGCTGCCCCCCTCACACCTCGATTCCCACCGCCCGCATCAGCTCCAGGGCGTTGCTCTTCGTCACGACTCCCGGGCGCATGCGGTAGTCGAAGGTAACCCGGCCCTCTTCGACGCGGTCTTCGAAGTGGACGTTCGCACCCCGAGGAGACAGCTCCTCGGCGATCTGGGCAAGGGCGAGGTCGTGGGTCGTGGCCAGGCCGATGGCGCCTCGGGCAACGAGACTTCTGATGATGGCCTCGGCGCCGATGCGGCGATCGTGGGAGTTCGTTCCGCCGAGGACCTCGTCGAGGAGGAAGAGGAGGGGCGGCTGGGTGCCGAGGATGTCGCGGATGCGGAGGATCTCGGCGTAGAAGCGGGAGGCTCCTTCCTGCAGCGAGTCGTTGAGGCTGATCGAGGCGCCGACCGCCATCGGGCTCACGCGCAGACGCGAAGCGCAGGCAGGAGCGCCGGCCAGAGCGAGGATCGTGTTGACGCCGATGGCGCGCAGCAGCGTGCTCTTGCCCGACATGTTCGAACCGCTGACGATGAGGAGGCGAAGCTCGCCGCCGATGCGGACGTCGTTGGCGACGCGCCGGCCGTCGGGGATGAGCGGATGGCCGACGGCATCGCCGTCGAAGAGCGCGTCACCGCCGATCACCTCGGGCATCGCGAAGGACGGATGCTCGAAGGCGAAGGAGCTCAGCGAGAGAAGGGCCTCCATCTCGCCGATGGCGTCAATCCAGGCGACGACCTCGGCGCCCGATTCGGCGCGCCAGCGCTCGATGGCGAATGCGATATGTGTCGTCCATAGAAAAAGCATGGCGAACGGGGCGAAGAACTGATTGCGCCGCGCCTCGAGCAGGGCCACGAGCTTGCGCAACCGCTCGATCTGGTGCGATGCGGGGACGCCGTCGCGTTCGAGCGTGGCGCGGAGAGCGATCAGCCGGGGAGCGGAAAACGATTGGCGCTCGATCACGGCCAGCAACCCGGCCAGCAAGGCAAAGGCAGGCTCGCGCTGCTCGACCGCGCCGACGACGCTGATGACGCGTGAGGCCAGCCGGCGTGTGAATAGGCTGACCACGACGATCATCACCAGGAACGGCAGCGACTCCAGCGGCGAGTGCGCCGCCATGGCACCGGGATTCGTGGCGTTGACGAATCGGGCCACGAGGGACGGGATTCCGATGGCGGAGGCGATCAACGTCAGCGCGGTGATCCCGATCGCCGCAACTCGTTCTCCCCTGCCGAGCGACGGGCTGCTGCGCGACCATTCATCGAGCCTGGCTTCCTTGACATCCTTGGCCACCTCGGTGGCAGCGACGAAGACTTCCTCGCGCAGATCGACGCCCCCGCGCAGCTCTTCGACTGCGGCCTGCCTCTCGTGTATCTCAGCGGCTGTGACGTTGCCGGGATGCAGAAGCCATCGAGCCAGCGTCGAACGTCCGGTGGCCGTCGCCGCAAGGCAGAGCAGCTCGTAAATCGATCCTGTCCCGAACAAGTCGAGATCGTCGGCGAAGGGATGATGTTCGCCGGCAAAGCCGGCGCCGGCGAACCCTTTCCCTTGCCATTGGCCGCTCAGCCGCTCGATACCGCGCTCGCAGAATCGGGCGGCGGCATCGGCACGGCATCGGCGTTTGATCACCTTGTCGTGCGCGATGACGAGGGCGACGAAGCCGACGATCGGAATGGCAATCCATCCGCTGAAATGAACCACGGCGATGACCGCGGCAGCAATGAAGAGAACGATGCGCGCCATCGATATTGCGCGTTCGCGCGATCGAAGCGCGCCGGCTTCGGCGCGATGTTTCGTCAGCCGTTCGTCGTAGGTGAGGCGGGGGTCGAGCACAGATCACGAGTATATTCAGCCCGGGGCAGGCTAGCCGGCACGGCCGGCAGCATTGGTTGCCCAAGGCTCGACCAACAGGCGCGCTCGAACGTTCTGTTGCGCAGGCTCCTAGGTCAGCGCCCCTGCCATCTCGTCAACCACCGGCCATGTTGACTCGCGCCATCCTTCACCCATGAGCAGCCCGGCCGAGGCGAGATAGATGGCGACATCGCGCGGCGGGAAATCGCTGAGTTCGCGCGCCGCGGCGCGCACCTGATCGAGGGATGGGGTGGCATAGTCGTCGACCTCGATCGAGCCGTTGACGTGCGGGATCTTCCAGTAATCGAGGAAGGCCGCCAAGAGAGCGCTCTGCTCGTGCGTGTGGTAGTGCATCAGCGCGGCCTCGAGCGGCTGTTCGTATTCCGGTGCCGAGGCACGCGAGGCGAAGAGATCGGCCTTCTTCTCCACCGGCATCTTCCGGATCGATTCTTCGCGAAAGTGCAGCGCCTTGGCCAACTGAGCGACGGCGATCAGCTTGGCCGTATCCTCGCCGAAGCGCCAGAAGGCCACGAGGATGCGCCGGCGGCGGTCAGGATCAGCGAGTTCTTTGATGATTCGGCGTGCGGTCCACATGGGATGGGGATCGTATAACGGTAACGGGTTGCGCGGTCTCGGGGTTGCGCGGTCTCGGGGTTGCGCCGTCTCGGGGTTGCGCCGTCTCGCGGTCTCGTTGCCCGGCTGAGTTCAATCCACGCGCGCGAAGGCGCGCTGCACAAGCTAGCCCCGCGCTCGGCGCGGGGTACGTTCGTGATTCGGAGGTGTGCGGCCGCGGAGGCGGCCGCTACAAAACCGCCGCTGAAAAAGTTGGACACAACAGATGCGGCTTCGACTGTTGTAGCGGCCGCCTCCGCGGCCGCACACCATTTCCCGCGCAAAACCCCGCGCCGAGCGCGGGGCTGGTTTGTCCAGGCGCGCCTTCGCGCGCGTCCGGCGCCGTTTCCAGGTGCTACCGAAACGTCCAACTCCAGAGTGAACCCCAACCGCTAAACCACGCGACCGCGACCTACCGCCGTCCTCCCACCCCCGACCCCCGACTCCCGACACCCGCCAACAACGTCCTCACTTCCTCCGCGGTCAACGCACGAATCTGGCCGACGGGTAGATTACCGGTGCGGATCGACCCGATGGCGGTGCGTTCGAGAGTCGTCACCGAGGCGTCGAGCGATTCGACCATCCGGCGGACCTGGCGGTTGCGGCCTTCGGTGATGGTGATCTCGAAAGCGCTCTCCCCTACCCGCGTGACGCGGGCGGGACGCGTCGGCCCGTCGCGTAGCTCGATGCCGCGGCGGAGGGTTTCCAGCTCTTCGTCAGAGAGCGGCCGGGTGGCGTGGACGAGGTAGGTCTTGGGGACGTGGTACTCGGGATTGGTCAGGTGTTCGGCGAACTGGGTGTCATTCGTGAGGATCAGCAGACCGCTCGTCTCGAGATCGAGCCGGCCGACGGGGAACAGATAGCGTTCGCGGTCCGGCATGAGGTCGTAGATGGTCGGACGCCCGTGCGGATCGCGATAGGTGGTGATGTACCCGGCCGGTTTGTGCAGTAGCAGGTACGTGCGCTGCTCGTTGCGCAGCGGCTTGCCGTCGAAGGCGACGCGGTCGCGCTCGAGGTCGACCCAGGCATCGGGATCGCGCACCACGCGGCCGTTGACGCTCACCCGTCCCCCGCCGATCCAACTACGCGCCTCCGTTCGCGATCCCAGGCCGGCCTTGGAGAGGACGCGCTCCAGGGTCTTCAGCGGGCGGTTGCCGGGCGGAGGTTTTTGGACGTTGGCCATTGTGTCGTCAAATCGGGGGTCGGGAGTCGGGGGTCGGGGGTCGGAGCTGTGACCCAGCACAGACAAGAGCATTTGTGCCATGCCACAAGGGCTCTCCTAATGTGGCACAGACAGACACTCTTGTCTGTGCTGGGTCACAGCTCCGACCCCCGACTCCCGACCCCCGCCGGTATTCAACATTGAACACTCACCATTTACAATCATCTAGTTCAGTGAAGCGGTCTCTCGCCATCATCCTGCTCCTCGCCGCGGCCACGGTCGCCCGTGCGGACGAGCCTCGTCCCGAATACCGCGCCTATTGGGTGGACACGTTTCGCACGCCGTTCGCCACACGCGCGGATGTCGATCGCATCGTCGACGCGGCCGTGGAGAGCAATGCCAACGCTCTCTTCGTCCAGGTGCGCCGCCGCGGTGACGCCTGGTACCTCGACGCCGCCGAACCGATGGCGGAGACGATGGATGGCACGTTCGATCCACTGCGCGTGCTCCTGGACGCGGCGCACGCTCGTGGCATCCAGGTCCATGCGTTCGTCATCGTCGGTGCGGTCTTCCACGGCGATCCGAAGTCCGATCCTCTCCCGCGCGATCCGCACCACGTCTTCCTGCAGCACGTGTGGGACGCCAGGACGCATCAGCCCTACACGGGCGCGCGGCAGTGGGCCACCAAAACGAGCAAGGGCCGCTATCAGTTCGGCCCCGACTGGTACATCGACCTCGGGCATCCCGCGGCCGCCGCCTATACGGCCGGCGTGTTGCTCCATCTCGTCCGGGCGTACGACATCGACGGCATTCATCTCGACCGCATTCGCTATCCGGAGACGCCGCGCGGCGACGCCGGCTACAACGAGACGAGCGTGGCCCGCTTTCGCGCGCGATACGGAAGGCTTCCCCACGCCAATGACGCGCTCTGGAACGACTGGCGCCGCGAACAGGTGACGAGTTTCGTGCGGCGCCTGGCCCTCGGCGCGAGAGCCATCCGCCCGTCCATCACCATCTCGGCCGCGCTCATCGCCTGGGGCTCCGGCCCGGCCGCGAGCGGCGGTTTCGACAAGACCGACTCCTACCGCGTCGCCTTTCAGGAGTGGGACGCCTGGCTGCGCGAAGGGATCATCGACCTGGCCAGCCCGATGCTCTACAAACGCGAGCACGCACCGGCCGAGCGCAAGCAGTTCGACGATTGGCTGCAGTTCGTCGTCACCACCGCGCACGCCTACGGCCGGACCGCCGTGCCCGGCATCGGCGCCTATCTCAACTCGATCGAGGGAACTCTGCGCCAGTCACGCCGTGCGCGCGAAGCAAACGCCGACGGCATCCTCTTCTTCGCCATGGGGGATACGAAGCCGTGGTCGATCCTGGCCAACAGCACCAACAACGCGGTCAGGCAAAACCCCTACGCGCTGCCGGTTGCCGGCGTCTACACACCGAAGCGTCCGAACGAGGAGTTCTTCGCCGCTCTTCGGACGAGCACGGCCACGGACGGGCGGACGTCATTCGAGCGAATGGCGAAGCCGCTCTTCGATGTGGCGTCGCCTCCGCCGCGCAAGCCCGACGAAAGCAAAGGCTCGGTCATGGGCCAGATCGACGGCGATGGCACCCTCGTGACCGTCGAGTCGCTGACGACGCTGGCCACCCGCACCACGCACAGCGACGGAACCGGCTTCTTCGGCATGCTCGGCCTGGCGCCGGGCCAGTACCGCGTCGTGGCCGGCGCGCGTTCGGGGACAGTGAACGTCGAGGCGGGCCGCGTGGCTGTCTGGAGTGCGGCCCCATGAGCCAGCTCGATCCCATCGTCCAGCGCGAGCTCGACTCGCTGGCGATCCCGCATGAAGTCCTCCCCTGCAACCCCGAATGGGCGGACACCGACGTCTTCTGCACCAACTACGACATCCCGCGCGATAACGCCGCGAACACGATCCTCGTGGCCGCGAAGACGGAGCCGCGCCAATACGTGGCCTGCCTCGTAACGGCGTCGATGAAACTCGACGTCAACCACAAGATCAGCAAGTTGATCGGCATCAAGCGGCTGTCGTTCGCATCGGCCGAGGAGACCAAGGAAGTGACAGGCCAACTCATCGGCGGCGTCACGGTCTTCGGGCTGCCGGACTCGGTGCCACTGTATATCGACGCGTGCGTCATGGAACGCGAGTACGTGATCGTCGGCGGCGGTAACCGCTCCACGAAGATCAGGATCGCACCGGAACATCTCCTGCGGCTGCAACGCGCCACGGTCGCCGACATCGCGGTGCCGCGGCAATAACAATCCAAATTGCGACCAAACACGTAGGTTCACAAAAAGGAGGGAGACCAAATGAAAACTCGCATCCTGGCGGTAGTTGTCTGTCTCACCACGATGGCCGCGTTCGGCCAGAGCAATCCGAAGCTGAAAGAGTTGCAGTTCTTCGTCGGGACCTGGCAGTGCACCGGAGTGGCGTTCGCATCGCCAATGGGGCCGGAGCATCCGACGAAGGCCACCGTCCACGGCTCGTGGGTCCTCGGCGGAGGATGGCTGGAGCTCCACTACGCAGAAACGAAGACGGCCAAGAATCCTCATCCGTTCGACGTTCGCGTCTTCTGGGGTTACGACGAGCAGCCGAAGGCGTTCGTAACGGCGGAATTGGACAACATGGGCGGCTACTCCACGGCGCAGTCTCCCGGATGGGATGGCGACAAGCTCGTCTTCACCGGCCCGACGCACGGCGGCGGCATGACCATGAACGGCCGCGACATCTTCACGAAGGTGGGCAACAACGAGGTGCACCACGAGTCCGAGATCGAAGACAAGGGTACGTGGAACAAGACCGACCAGGAAACCTGCAAGCGCCAGTAAGTCACGCGAGGGCGGACTGACGGTCCGCCCTCATTCGACCGCCTGGTTGACGACGCTCTACTACAGTTGTAGTATGCGTCAAGCATGGCCAGTGAACGCATCGCCCTCACCAAGTTCGAAACCGAGGTGATGAGCGTCCTCTGGCGCCTCGGCGAAGCGACGGTGCGAGAGGTGCAGGACGCCATCGACCGCAACGACCGCCCCGCCTACACCACCGTCCAGACGATCATTCAGCGGCTGGAACAGAAGGGCGCCGTTCGGAGGACGCGCAAAGAGGGCAACGCGCTTTTCTTCGAGCCGGCCATTACGCGCAAGTCCGTCTACCGGCGGCTCGTCGACGAGTTGCTCGATCTCGTGGGAGGCTCGCAGCCGCTCGTGGCACACCTCGTCGAGAGCGGAAAACTCTCTCTCGACGATCTCAAAGCGATCGAGAAAGCCGCGAAGAAGAGCAGGAAATGATCGCTCACTTCCTCGAGTCGACGCTGCTCCTGGCGATGGCTATCCTCATCGCGCACATGCCCCGGCTGGCCGCAAAGACGCGCTATGCGATCGTCTTTGCGGCCCTCCTCAAGTTCGCCATCCCCTCGGCGATGGTGCCGCGCATGCTCGCCCTGGCCGGTATCGACCTGGCGAGGATACCGAAAGGGACGATCCTCATCGACGCGCTCGGGCCACTCGTGGCCACGAACCTTCCCGCCACGAACACGCCGATCTGGCCTTTGGTGGCGCTCGCCCTCTGGCTCGTGATCGCCATCGCCCTTCTGGCTCGCGCTCTCGTTCGCGGCCGAGCGGGCATGCGGCTGGCGCTCTTCGGCGCGTTCGATGCCGATACGCGCGCGCTGACCGTCCTGACGCGCGCCCGCGCCCGCGCCGGCGTCACACGCGCGCTTCGTCTGGTCCGTTCCCCGATCACGACACCGGCAACCGTGCGTCTTCTTCAACCAGTCATCCTCATCCCAGCCGGCACACAACTCGCCGACGCGGAGCTGGAAACGATCCTCACTCATGAATGCGCGCACATCGCGCGGCACGACAACCTTCTCGGCATCATCGAAACGATCGCCGGTTGCGCGCTCTGGTTTCACCCGCTGGTCTGGATTGCCCGCCGCGTGCTCGATGCCGCGCGCGAAGAGGCCTGCGACGCGATCGTCATCGCCTCCGGCGATCCCAACGTCTATGTCACCGCCCTCGGCAAGGTTTGCGGCGCTGTGATCGCTCCGCGGGCCGCAGGGATCTCCTGCATCGTCAGCAACACGATCCAAGAAAGGATGGAAGCCATCATGCGATTTGGAACCCGCCGCCTTCTCCCGCACCGTCTCGTCACATCGGCCGCCCTTGCTCTTCTTGCCGTCGCCACCATCGGAATCGGTGTAGCGCACGCCCTGCCGTCCGCCGGAAAGGACGCGCAATCATCGATCTCCAGCATCGAGACCCCGGTAACCCGCGCCATTCCCAGCAGCGCGAAACCAGGCAGGGACAAGATCTCGCTCGATCTGAAGGACGCCGACATCCGCGATGTGCTGCACACCTTCGCCCAGTTGACGAACACTGAGATTCTGGCCGACGCCGACGTCTCCGGCAGCGTGACCATTTCGGTCCACGACATACCGTGGCAGGAGGCATTCGCCAAGATTCTCGATGACGCGAACCTCCGCCAGGAGCGCGTCGGCGAAACGATTCACGTCCACCGCAAGTGAGCCCTCGTCCTGCTGCTAGAATCCGCGTATGGCTCTCGCACCGCGCCAGACGCGGTTCCTCATCGTCTTCGCCGTACTGCTCATCTCGTTCTATGCCGTCATCACCATAGGGGCGGTCGACACGCACGTCGTGCTGCCGTTCACGGCCGCGCTGGCGCGGATCTCAGGGGCAGCCCTCGACCTGATCGGGGAGCCGGTCCACGTGACCACTACGGTCATCGCCGGACCGCGGTTCGCCGTCGACATCCGCGGCGGCTGCAACGGTCTCGAGGCGGTCGTCTTCGTCTGCGCGGCCATGCTGGCCTTCCACGCGCCGCCGTGGAAGCGCATCGTCGGCGCGCTCGCGGCGGCCGTGATCCTCGAGACGCTCAACGTGGTCCGGATCGATACGCTCTATCTCCTCGGCGTTTACCACCGCAAGGTCTTCGAGATGTTCCACCTGGCCGTCTGGCAGACGTTGATGTTCGGTGCGGCGGTCTTCATTTTCCTTATCTGGACTTCGATCGTGGCACCGCGCAATGCTCCTGCGAGCACTTAGGTTCCTGGCCGGCCTCGCCGTTGGCGTCGGGATCTGGTTGGCGGCCACGCCGGCCTATAACCGCCTGCTTGCCCCCGCCACGCAACTGCTGCTGTACGCCGACCGCCGGCTTGCCGCCGCGGTACTCGTGCCGCAGGAGCACAAAATCTTCGTCACGTCATCGACGCCGCTGCCGACAGCGACCATTCCAGCCGATCAGCTCACCTACAACATCATTCTCCTGCTTGCGCTCTTCGCGTCGAACGACCAGGCCTGGCGCATACCAAACCTTCGCGCCCTTGGCATCGCGCTGGTGATCCTCTTCGCGTCACACTGCGTCGGGTTGGTGATCTCCATCGAATCGACCTACGCGGTGCGCCAGGGAGTGTGGAGCGAGCAGAACTACGGCGACGCAGCCGCGAACTTCTGGCTGACGGCGGAGCTTGTCTTCCGCATCGTCGGCATGTTCGGCGTCGTCTTCGCCTCGTGGTGGGCACTCAGTCATTCGAAGAGCGTGTCGACGTAGGCGGCGGGGTCGAACGGAATCAGGTCGTCCGCGCTCTCACCGACGCCGATGAACTTCACCGGGATGTCGAACTGCCGCATGATCGAGAGGATCACGCCACCCTTGGCGGTACCATCGAGCTTCGTCACGATCATGCCGGTTACCTGCACCGCTTCGAGAAATGCCGCGGCCTGACTGACGCCGTTCTGCCCGGTCGTGCCGTCGATCACCAGGAGCGTTTCGTGCGGCGCACCGGGCAGCTCCTTCTCGATGACGCGCCGCACCTTCGACAGCTCCTGCATCAGGTGCGACTTGTTGTGCAGGCGTCCGGCCGTGTCGACGAGAACGATGTCGGTGCCGCGTGCTTTCGCGGCGGTGACGGTGTCGTGGGCGACGGCGCCGGGGTCCGAGCCGGTCTTGTGCTTGACCATGTCGACGCCGATGCGGTCGGCCCACAGTTGGAGCTGTTCGATGGCCGCGGCACGGAAGGTGTCCGCTGCGCCGAGGAGGACCGATTTGCCTTCGCTCCTAAAACGCGTGGCCAGCTTGGCGATCGTGGTCGTCTTCCCCGTTCCGTTGACGCCGACGACGAGGATGACGAACGGCTTCGCGCGGGCGGTGTCGATCGGCGAAGACAAACGCTGCGGGATGAGGGCTCGCGTCTCCTCACGCAGTACCTCGGTAAAGCGATCCATCTTCGTGATCCGCTCGGCGCGGATGCGCTGCTGGATCCTGTCGACCAGCGACATCGTCAGCTCCGCGCCGACGTCCGCGCCCAGGAGGCCTTCTTCGAGGCCGTCGATCGCCGACTGATCGATCGGAAGGTCGGGAACCATCGACTCCCGCACCTTCTCGATGATCTCGGTGTGGGTCATGAAGAGCCCACGCTTCAGCTTGTCGAAGAGGGATTTCCTGGGTTGCTCGGCCATGGCGGCGGGCATTGTAGCCGGACACTCTCGCTTTAGACTCGGGGGCTTCTTGCTTAAGACTCGGCGGTTCCCTCGCTTAGGACTGGCCGGTCCCTTTTTAGGACTCGGGAGTCTCTTGCTTAGGTCTCGCGGGTCCCCTGCTTAGGACTCAGAGGTCTCTTGCTTAGAACTCGCGGGTCCCTTTTTAGAACTCGCGGGTCTCTTGCTTAGGACTCGCGGGTCTCTTGCTTAGGACTCGCGGGTCCCATGCTTAGAACTCGCGGGTCTCTTGCTTAGGACTCGCGGGTCCCTTTTTAGGACTCGCGGGTCCCTTGCTTAGAACTCGCGGGTCCCTTTTTAGGACTCGGGGGTCTCTTGCTTAGGACTCGCGAGTCCCTTTTTAGGACTCGCGGGTCTCAGCTTAGGACTCGGAGTGTCTCACGCTAGAGACTCAGGATCTCTCGCCGGGATCTCGGAGGCCTGCAGCGCCGTCCTACCGTCCCGCCGCCCGGCGACGATCCGGAGCTGCTACTGCGGCCTCGGCGTAGTCGACGTTCAGCAGGAGGTACGAGAAGGTCGCCCCGGAGATGATGTATCCGCCGTTCGCCGGTGCGATGGCCATGCGGCCCCAGCTCGGCATGCCATCGCCGTCTTCCTCGCGGAAGGCAAGGGCGTAGACACCGCGGGTGAGCTTCGGTCCGGCCACATTGCCGAGGGACAGCGTCAGGGGCGATGCCTCGGTCTCGATCGGCGGCGGCGTCGATGAATCCGGCTGGTTGGAGGGCCGCTGACGCCTGACCAGAAGCGACACACCGTTAGTGGCAGGCGTTTGAATCGTGAAGCTGAGCGGTCCGCTGATCGCGTCGACGTCGGGACGGCCGGCGATTGAGAAGAATCGATAGTGAGACGGATCCTCGGGCGCGCGGTGCGACACCGGGAAGAGAGCATCGACGGCGATGCCCCCGGGAGCGTTCCTGTGGCTGGCGGCACGCACGGCGCCGACGACGGAGACACGAGCGCCGGAACTGATGAAGCGAGGGTCGGGGCTGAGGATGGAGGACGCACTGGCCAGTGGAACCGAATAGCCGGCTGCCGGAAGCGACGGTGCGTACCCGACATCCATCAAGGGCACGATCCCCGAACTGCTTGCGGCGAAGAGGCTCCGTTCGCTGACGCCGACGACAGCAACGCCGAGCGCGGCGACAGAACTGATGCGGAGGAACTCGCGACGTGGAATACCTTCGGATACACCCTTGGCTTTCATGCGGTTCTCCATAATGTCTTTATTAGAACTATGCGCATTTAAATCGCGCACTCGCGGATCGTGGCAGACTGGACTTATTGATACTAGCACGACGCGGCAGAAGTTCAAGGGCAAGTTGGAACGGCCGCCACGGCTCCATCCACAACTGCGATCGCTCCGCCGTTTGCGGCCCCAATCATCGACGCAATGGCCGGGGCGTCGCCGGACGGCGCACCGATCACTCGTATCGATGAATGCGGGGAGGCCCCGAGGTGGATCACCGTTCCCGGCACGCTGCTGAAACGGTTGGCAGCGAGGTCGATACAGGCGGTGGCGGCATCGGACGCGGTCACATCGACCCAGGCGCGGTCGGACACCAGCGCCACGACGGAGTTGTTTCGCAGAATCAGCCCGGCGTTCCCATTCTGCACCGACGCGACTGTCACGACGCCGTGGCCGAAGTGCTGCAACGACGAGTCGCTGGTATCGACGGAAAGAAAGCTCTTTTCGGCGGCCGCCGCGTCAATCGCCGATCCGAGGTTGTCTTTGAGCTCGGCGCTGCGCAGCTCGACGTTGATTCTGGAGGTACCGAAGGTGCGCACCTCCAGCAAGTGCGGCGCAACCTCGGGGCGTCCTGTTGCGGCGAGCACGCAGCGGTCGAGAACGATCCGGCCGCTATTGAAGCGCTGCTCGATCAGCATCTCGCTGCCGGCGTTGTCGACGAACGAGGAACGGCTGAACGTGACCGTGCCGCCCGCTTCCTGCAGCAGCACACCGCTCTCGAACGTCTCGTTGCCGGCGCCATGGACGTCCAGTCCGCCGAAGGTAACGTCGCGAATGTTGTTGGCATTGATACCCATGGCGCCGCCACCGTCGACGACGATGTTCTCGAACGCCGAATCGCTGATGTGACGCAGGTAGAGCGCGGCGTGGCAGATGGCGGTCGAGTTCACCTGGAAATCGCCGGCACACCGGACGCCGCGCAACGGCGTGTTGACGCCGCTGCCGGTGAGCGTGATCCCGGTGATGCGGACGTTGCTCGATTGGACGATGCGCATGCCGTTGCCACGTGCGTGCTGAATGGCGCCGCCGGTTCCAGGCTTCCCATCAAGACCGGTGATCGAAACCTTCCCGTGGACACCGTCGAGGATGATCCCGTCGTCGAGAGTCCCCGGCGCCACTCCTTCCGCCGATACCGACTCGAACGAAAGCTCGCCCCCGAAGTCATGCACCTCGAGTGCCGCGGCGTTGGCGGTGCTCAGGGTGGAGGCGCCGCCGATGACGAGCTTGGCCACCTTGTTGACCACCAGTCCCCGCCTGCGCCCGCGCACTTCGATCGTGTCCTCGAATATGACGGCAGCGGGACGCTCAATACCGGCGATGACGATCGCGTCATCGAAGGCGTCTCGCACGTGCAGCTTCGAGCCGCGGCGGAAGGTGACGGTCCCGGAATTGCGTCCTTGGATCCGAAGGGCCGAATTGAACTCGCCGGAGATCGGCACGCGGTCGATCACGACGTCGCCGTAGCCGCCCTCCAGACCGATCCCGCTCCCCCGATCCGCGGCGTCGATCGCTCCGCCGGAGATGTTCACCTTGCCCTGCTGCCCCAGCAGGTAGATGGCGAATCCGGCCCGGGAGCTCTTGATGTAGACGTTGCGAACGGTCAACGCCCCGATGGCGCCGCTCCCGAAGATCCCGCTCATGCCGTCGGCAAAAACCGTACAGCCGGCGATGACGTTATCGCCGCTGGTGGCGATGGTTCCGCGGATGGCCGGCCCGGGGCCCTGTACCGCTGGAACGCTATCGGTGCCGATGTCGGCATGAAATTCGACGCGGGCGGCGTCGAGGCCGAAGGCGGAGCCGATGAGCATCTGCCCCTTCCTCAGCGTAACGCTCTCGACGTAGGGCGTACCCGATTCCGCAACGTAGATGACTGCGCCGGCCTGGACGGCCTGCCCGATCGTGGTGAACGGCCACTGATGGCTGCCGTTGCCTCCTGGTGTGGCCCGGTTGTCGACGAAGACGGCGCTTGCCGAAGCCGCGGCAGCGCCGGCGAAAACCATGAGAACGGCCAGGAGGTTGGCCAGGAGCCGAGATCGGATCATCGCGGCCGAGGTGTCCCCTGCTCGCGGCCGGCGATGGATTGTTTGACCATGGCCTCGTCGACGGTGATGACGCGCGAGCCGGCGTCGGCGGGATCGAACTCGAGGCCGCCGATCACGCGGCGAAAGGTCTCGCGCAGCGCGCGCGCGCCGAGGCGTTTCTGGCGGGCGGCATCCCAGGCGATGGCGATCAGCGCGCCGCGCGTGATCTGCAGGTCGATGCCGAAGCGCAGGAAGTAAGCCCGCGAGGTGCGGAAGATCGACGCCTCGGGCTCGACGAAGATACGCGCCAGGTCGGACTCCGCCAGATCGTTGAGCACGACGATCGATTCGAAGCGGGAGACGAACTGCGGGGTCATGCCGTAACGGAAAAGGTCTTCGTATTTCAGGTAGTCCCGCAGATGAAAGGGCAACTCCTCGCGGACCTCGCCGGACGCGGAGACGACCACGATCGGCTTCATCGGCGCGACGTCCTGGCCAATGGTGGCCCGGCGGAAGACGGCCTCGTACAACTCCTCGAAGGCGCCGCCGACGATGAAGAGCACGTTGGACGAATTGACGCCGAAGGTCATGCCGCTCACTTCGAACTCGACGTTCTCGTTCTCCATCAGCGTGAGCAGCGCTTCCTGCGCCACGATGCCGCGCACGTTCGGATCCCCGCTGACCTGGGCGCGGATCTTGTCGACCTCATCGATGAAGACGATGCCGTGTTCGACGGAGCGGAGCAGGTCGGGCATCGGCGCGTTCACGCCCAGGATGGTTCTGGCGTTCGAGAAGAGCCTGCCCAGAACGGCCCGCCCATACCCCTGATGCTCCTCGGCCAGAACATTGGCGTTGATGCGGATGACGTTCGCGGAGTGGCTCAGATCAGACCGGCTGGCCAGAAAGTGCTCGACCGCGCGCATAAGGGTCGTCTTCCCGGAGCCGGAGTTGCCGATCATCAGGATGTTCGGCGCCGGATGGCCGACGAGGTGCTTGACGATGGCGACGGACAGCTCGCGGATGGCCTCATCCTGCCCGACGACGGTCTTGCTCAGCTCCTCGAAGACCTCGCGCGGCCGGAGGGGGAAGGGGTCCATGCAGGAGCTATTGTAGATGGGTATTCGGTTGCAGCCAGTCAAATAATCCTGCCGCTATTTTTGACTCCAGTCAAAAATACCCGTATCGTCACAACGGCTCATGGCCGCGAAACGCAGGTATCTCTCCGCGCAGATTCACGCCGACCTGAGGCGCAAGATGGTGTTCGTGGCCGGACCTCGTCAGGTTGGCAAGACCACGGTCGCCTTATCGCTTCCCGGCGCGGCCAGGGGTTATCTCAATTGGGACATATCGGGACACCGCGAGAAAATTCTAAGGAATGAGCTCCCCACGGGCAAGCTCTGGATTTTCGATGAACTGCACAAATATCGCCGCTGGCGAAACTACCTGAAGGGGATCTACGACGGGCGCCCGCCCGGTCAAAAGATCGTGGTCACAGGCAGCGGAAGGCTTGACCTCTATCGATTCGGCGGGGACTCGCTGCAGGGCCGCTACCACCTTCTTCATCTTCACCCTTTCTCGGTCGCCGAACAGCGAATCCGCGATCGTGACGGGTTCGAGCAGCTTCTCCGACTCGGTGGTTTTCCCGAACCGTTCCTCGGCGGCAATGAAATTCAGGCCCGACGCTGGTCTCGCGAATACCGCACCCGACTGATCCGCGAGGATGTCGTATCGCTTGAGCGGATTCAGGATCTCGGTCATCTCGAGCTCCTCATGCTGCGCCTTCCGGATCTTGTCGGGTCTCCTTTGTCGATCAACGCCCTGCGCGAAGATCTGCAGGTCAGCCACAAGGCCTTGTCATCCTGGATTCAAGCGCTGGAGAGGCTCTACGCCGTTTTCCGGCTGGCTCCCTTCGGTGCGCCTCGGATTCGCGCCGTGAAGAAGGAGCAGAAGCACTACCACTTCGATTGGTCCCTCGTGCCGGAAGACGCGGCGAGGTTCGAGAACCTCGTGGCATCGCATCTCTTGAAATGGGTTCACTTCGAACAGGACACGCAGGGGCGGGATCTGGAGCTTCGCTACTTCCGGGACATCGACGGTCGTGAGGTCGACTTCGTCGTCACCGAACGAACGAAGCCAGTTCTGCTCGTCGAATGCAAATGGGCAGACGCGCCCATCGATAAGAGCCTTCATTACCTCAGGGCGAAGTTCCCCGATGCGGCGGCATGGCAGGTGTCGGCCATCGGAACGAAGGACTATCAGAGTAGCGCGGGGATTCGGGTGTCGCACGCGCTGCGTCTCCTGGAAACGCTCGTGTGACTGTAAAATGACTCGACATGCTCGACACGCTCACCATCGAATCGTTCGAACCTCACGTCGGTACCTCGTTCTGGCTCCATGAGAGCGGCCACAATGTGGAGTTGCGGCTCACGCGGGCGGCGCGGGTGATGGCGAGCGAGGCGGCGCGGCTGAAGCGGACGGCGTTCTCACTCTACTTCCTCGGCCCTCTCCTCCTGCCGCAACAGATCTACCGTCTGACACACGACGCGTTTCCGGAGCCGCTCGACCTCTTCCTGGTTCCGATCGGGCCGGACGCGAGCGGCTTCAAATACGAAGCGGTCTTCACCTGAGCCCTACCGGGGCGCCCGGCGCATGAGGTAGTAGACCCCGTTCGTATCGACCTGCTCGAAGCCGAGGCGCTGGTAGAGGCGGAGGGCGGGGTTGAAGGCCTCGACGTGAATCGTGACGGGCTTGCCGGCTGCGTTACCGCGGTCGAGTACCTGGTGCAGCAGCAGCGAGCCGATGCCGCCCCCTCGGTGTTCCGGCAGCAGGGCGATGTCGACGATGCGGATCTGGTCGCGCCATTCATCGACCCAGAGCCGGCCGATGGGCACGCCGCCTTGCTCGACGATGTTCCGTTCGCACGTCGGATAGTGAATGCCGTAGTGCTCGAACTGCGCGGCAAACTGCTGATCGAGAAAGACCCGCTTTTGCGCTTCATCGAAAGGAAAGCGCTCCATCTCCTCGGCACGCGTGGCGGCATAGAGACCGCGCATGAAGTCGTAGTCGGCGTCGGACGCGGGACGAAGAGTCACCTCGGAGGGGTTCATGCGCAGCGAAGGATAGCGAAGAAACCGCCGCCTTCGAGCGTCATGACCTGCGCTCCAGCAAGATCGCGATCGATCGCCTTCGCCGGCGTGTCGGATCGTCCGCTTGCGGCCCCAACAATCACCTATTAAACTTCTTACCATGAAAACTATTGCAATCTCCATTGACGAGCCGACGCTCGGAGCTCTTGACCGGCTTGCGCAGAAGGGACGCGTGCGAGGCAAGCGATCGGAGGTCGTTCGAGAAGCGCTGCTGGAATTCCTGGCGCGCCGCGAGAGTCAGGAACAGGAAGCGATCGAGCGGGCGGCGATTACGAAACACCGCTCGCTGCTGGCTCGCCAAGCCAAGGCAATGGTCGCCGAGCAAGCGAAATCATGAAAGCGCGGAGAAGTCTACCGGACCAGCCACCGCGTGGCGGAACGAGGAGACAAACCAGGTTACTACGTCGTGGTCTCGCGCGGGTTTATCGCCGGCAACGACGACATATCGACCGTCATCTGCGCACCGGTCTACGGAGAAGTCCTCGGGCTGGCCACGGAGGTCGTCGTCGGCCCCGAGGAGGGGATTCCTCGCTCCAGCGCGGTCCGCTGCGACTTCCTGATGCTGATGTTTAAGGACAAGCTCACCGCAAGGGCCGGACTACTGTCGAACGCGAAAATCCAGGAGCTGAACCAGGCTCTTGCCCGGGCCCTGGACCTGCCGGCTGCGGGGAGAACAAATGCGTAATGAGCTCCGGGTCAGGCCGAAAGCCGAGCGTGCCGAGCGCCGTCTACACTGGTAGGGAATCGCCTCGCGTGCGCAGCAGCGCGCTCATGACCTCCAACGGGTGTCGATAAAAGATAGATCCAGGGCACGTCGGGGAAGGCGCACCGGATCAGATCAAGGTCCCGCACGCTCCCCGCGCCAAATTTGATGAAGCAGAGACCTTCTCGCTCGGTTCGGGGTGGGCTAGCGCGTTCACGACGCGTCGCAGCACCCGGGCTCTCTGCCCGAGGGCCACTTAAGGAGCCCGAGCCGGAGGTCGAATGATCGAAGAAACGATCGTGGCCTCGGAGATGACTATGTGCTCGGGAACGGAGGCCAACATCTGAGCAACGAGAGTCGATCCGCAACGAGACATGTGAAAGATGAAACCCGCAGGAGGGCGAACGGCCGGCAGGCCTCTCCAGTGCTTCCAGCAACGTGCTGCGGTCTTCACGGTTGTTGGGGTCGCGACCGCAGCGATCGATCGTCTGGTCGAAGAACGGTTCGACGAGTCGCTCTCCCCCGAGATGACGCCACCGGATATCCGGTGGTGATGATTCCCAGCGCATCAGGTACGGCAGCCACCCAACCAAGTTCTCGGTCTTCATCGACAGTCAGGAACAGGAAGCGATCGAACGGGCGGCCATGACGAACACCTTACGGACACCGATCGCTGCTGTGTTGAGCCCTAACTGAAGGAGCTGAACCATGCTCTTACCCGGTGCGATCCTCCTTTTCCGATTCAGGGTTGCACTAGTTCACTGTGTTCGGAGGGGTAGCAGTCAAAGTGACCGCACCCTGCGTGACGATCTTGCCCGAAGTACCTGTGTTGTTGTTGGCGATCTCGTCGTTCACCGTTGCGCCTCCGAAGGCGTTGAAAAGGCTTCCGATCTGGGTACCTGACGCGCCGACCACCAGTTCGTAGTCGATCATTCCCGTCCCCGGGCCGCACATGGTGTCGCATGCATCGGGCGTCGACGGAACCGTGTTGCCGTGAATCTCGGCATTGACATTGGAGCCCGAGGTTCCCGTGCCCTGCGCGTCGGCCCCGACATAGATCGCGTACGCCGGGAAGCCACTCGTGTCCTGCGGATTGACGTCGTTGCCAGTGATCTTTGCATCGAGGTGCGTCTGCCCATGGCCCGATCCCGGGCGTCCAAGCTCTTCGATGTCGATCCCGCGGCCAAACGGACACTGGCGGATAGTGTTGTTCAGGACTGTTACCGTCGCGGTCTGCTGCCCCTGTAGGAAGAAACGAATGCCCTCGCCGAACGCAGAGCCGGAGCCGGCCACGCCGGCATTTCCGATCACGTTGCCAGAGGCCAACGCCTTGAAGGTTCCACCACCGCTATCGGAGCCATTCGCAAAGTTCACTGCCACACTCTGATTGCCCAGGATGTTTGTATTGTTTACAAACCTGACGTAGACGCTTCCCGTAGCGCCCGCTGCGCCGCCCCCGCCCTCGAAGCTGGCGCCGGCGTCGTTGTTCGTGAACGTGCAACCGCTGACCGTAATCGTGCCCGTGGCCGGCGCTCCGACGCCGTTTCCAAGAATGGCATTGTCGTTCTGCTGGAGCTGAAGTCCCTTCGCCAGGTTGCCCGAGAAGGTCGCACCGGTGAACGTGGCAGTGTTGATGGCGGCCGAATGCTTCAACGAAACCAGGAACCCGTCGTCATTGGCGCTGCCGCTGTAGCTGCCGTTCGTAACGGCGAGCGATGTCATCACCGCCGTGGAACCGCCCGTGGCATCGAGCCACACGTTGTTGTTGAACGAGCCGGTGACCGTGTCGTTGGTGAACGTCGCCACGCCGCTGACGTCGAACAGGTGGATCCCGTTATCAGCGAACGTCGTACCGTTGTTCAGCACCTGGCACCCGAGCAAGGCGAAGTTGTTCACGCCTGTCCCGTTGATGCCGTCGTGCGTGCTGGTCTTGATGATCATCGAGGACAGACTGACCCCCGGGCCGGTGAGGCTGGTCAGGCTGATCGCATTGCCGGTCGTCTTCTGAATCGTGCCACCCGAACCGTTAGAGGCGTTGCTGCCGTCGCCCACCACAGTGAAACCACCGCTGTAACTGGTTAACGTGATGGCGTTCGGCGGCCCGACCGCCGAGGTACCGGCGTTGATCTGCGTAACGTTCATTGTTCCGCTGGCACTTACGATGGTCACAGGCGTGCCCGTCGTTGTGGTCACGTTGCGAGCGGTCACATTGATGCCCGATACGTTCGCACCCGTGATGGCATTGGTCGCCCCGGTGCTCATGTCGATCCCGTTGACCGTGACGTTCGTGGCCAGCGTGAGCGTGCCGCTCAGCGTCGGCGTATTCGCTGCCACTCCCGAAACGTTCAGGACACCGCCCACGCTGAGCGTGGCACCGGCGCCGATGAGTTGCTGGCTGACCAGCATGGTGTAGGTGCCCGTCGTGGGACCGGAGCCTTTCGATACGTAGATGATGTCGCCCGACGCGGTGGCCGCGGCGCCGACCGCCGTCATCGTCTTGAACGGCGTATTCGAGCGTCCGTCATTCGTGCCGGAGACGGTGGCGTTGTCGACGTACCAGACCCTGCCGCTGAAGGTGATCGTGGCGCTGCGCGTCACGGTGATGCCGTTCGACGTGCCGGTGTAGGTGAACGAGTCGGCTGCCGCGTTGCCGACGTTCGGGGTGTAGAGGAACGTTCCGTTCGCGTTGAACGTGGTGAGCGTGCCGTTGAAGGGAGGAACAGTAACCGCGTAGGTAATCGCGGCGTCAGAAGAATCGCCATTCGATACCGCGACCGAAAGAACCGTCGGCGTGGCCGGAGCCGGGAGGCCGCCGTCGAGTTGCGTGTTCCCCACGTCGATGTACGACTTGGTGGTCAGATTCGGCGCGATCGTGAGCGTGTACGTGCTGCTGATCCCCGTGCAGCCGTTGGCGTCCGTCACCTTGACCGTGATCGAGAAGACGCCGGTCTGGGTGGGTGTGCCGGTGAGGGCGCCGCTCGCGGAGAGCGATACCCCTGACGGCAACGAACCGCTGTTGAGCGAGAAGACCGCCGGGGTGTGCGCCCCGACGCCCGTCTGCGTGAAGGTGAAGCTGCCGCTCAGCGGCACGTTGTACATCCCGGTCGTCGAGCTGGGGTTTGTGACCGTGATGGTCTGGCAGGCGATGACCAGCGTGTAGGTCGGTCCCGTACCCGTGCAGCCGTTGGAGTCGGTGACCTTGACCGTGATCGTGAAGGTGCCGGGCACCTGCGGCGTGCCGGAGAGAACGCCGCTGGAAGAGAGAGTCAAACCCGCCGGCAGCGAGCCACTGGCGATCGAGAATGTGGCGGTACCGATGGCGCCGGCCTGCGTGAAGCTCTGGCTGAACGGCGCGTCAACCGTACCGGTGGTCGTGGCCGGGTTCGTCACGGTGATGGTCTGGCAGGCGATGACTAATGTGTAGGCCGCGCCGGTTCCGGTGCAACCGTTCGAATCGGTCACCATGACCGTGATCGGGAAGGTGCCGGGCTGCATCGGCGTACCGGAGAGCACGCCCGACGCCGAGAGACTCAGGCCAGACGGAAGAGCGCTGGATGTGGAGAAGGTGACTGCGCCGATGCCGCCGCTTTGCGTGAAGGTCTGGCTGAAAGGCGTTCCTACCGTTCCGGTGGTCGTGCCGGGATTGGTCACGGTGATGGTCTGGCAGGCGATGACGAGCGTATAGGTCGGTCCCGTTCCGGTGCAGCCGTTGGAGTCGGTCACCTTGACGGTGATCGGGAAGGAGCCCGTCTGTGTCGGGGTACCGGAGAGCACGCCCGCGGCCGAGAGGCTCATTCCGGCCGGCAGCGTGCCGCTGGCCAGCGAGAACGTCGCCGTTCCATTGGCGCCGCTCTGAGTGAACGTCTGGCTGAACGGCGTGCCGGCGGTTCCGGTCGACACGGCCGGATTGGTGACCGTGATGGTCTGGCAACCGATGGTCAGCGTGAAGGTATCCGAGCCGGTGCAGCCGTTGGAATCGGTGACGGTGACGGTGAGCGGGAACGAGCCGCTCTGGGTCGGGGTGCCGGAGAGCGTACCGTCCGCCGCGAGAGTCATCCCCGTCGGAAGCGTGCTGGCGGTGGAGAAGACCACCGCTCCGATGCCACCGCTCTGCGTGTACTGCTCGCTGAAAGCCACGCCGACCGTTCCGTCCATGTTGGCCGGGTGGGTGACGGTGATGGTCTGGCAGTTGATGGTCAGGTTGTAGGTCGCGCTCGTCCCGGTGCAACCGTTCGAATCGGTGACGGTGACGGTGATCGGGAACGTGCCGGTCTGCAGGGGAACGCCCGCCAGCGTGCCATCCGAGGCGAGGCTCAGACCCGAGGGCAACGTGCCGCTGGCCAATGTGAATGTGGCCGTACCGACGGCGCCGCTCTGCGTGAACGACTGGCTGAATGCCTGGCCAGCGATGCCGATGGTCACCGACGGATTTGTCACGGTAATGACCGGACAGGCGATGGTCAGCGTGTAGGTCGGGCCTGTGCCGCCGCAACCATTCGCGTCCGTCACCGACACGGTGATCGGGAAGGTGCCGGTCTGCGTCGGTGTGCCGGAGAGGACACCCGAGGCCGACAGGCTAAGCCCGGCCGGGAGCGAACCGCTGGCGAGCGAGAACGTGGCCGAACCGATGGCGCCGCTCTGCGTGAATGTCTGGCTGAACGGCGAGCCTGCCACGCCGCTGTTCACGGCGGGGTTCGTGACCGTGATGGTCTGGCAGACGATGGTCAGCGTGTAGCCGGTGGTGCCGGTGCAGCCGTTCGCGTCGGTCACCTTGACGGTGATCGGGAAGCTGCCTGTCTGCAGCGGCGTGCCCGAGAGCCCACCATTGGTCGCCAGCGAGATTCCCGAGGGGAGCACGCCGGAGGCGAGCGAGAACGTGGCCGAGCCGATGGCGCCGCTCTCCGTGAATGTCACACTGAACGGCGTACCTGCCACTCCTGTATTCACCGCCGGTGGCGTGACGGTGATGGTCTGGCAGGTGATGGTCAGGTTATAGGTCGGGCCCGTTCCCGTGCATCCGTTCGCGTCAGTAACCGTGACGGTGATCGGGAAGGTACCGACGACCATCGGCGTACCGGAGAGCGTTCCGTTCGAGGCGAGCGTCAACCCCGAAGGCAGCGTGCCGCTGGCGAGCGAGAACGTCGTCGCGCCGATGCCGTTGCTCTGCGTGAAGGTCTGGCTGAACGGGCTACCGGCTACGCCGGTGCTCACGGACGGATTCGTGACAGTGATGGTCTGGCAGGCGATCGTCAGCGTGTAGGTCGCGCCGGTACCGCTGCAGCCGTTCGCGTCGGTGGCCTTGACGGTGATGGCGAATGTACCGGTCTGCGTCGGTGCGCCGGAGAGCGTGCCGTTGGCGGCCAGCGTGAGGCCGGCCGGCAGCGTACCGCTGGCCAGCGAGAACGTGGTCGCTCCGATGGCGCCGCTCTGCGTAAAGGTCTGGCTGAACGCCGCGCCGGCCACGCCGGTCGACACTGCCGGGTTCGTGACCGTGATGGTCTGGCAGGTGATCGTCAGCGTGTAGGTCGCGCCGGTGCCGCTGCAGCCGTTTACATCCGTGGCTTTGACGGTGATGGCGAACGTGCCGGTCTGCGTCGGTGAACCGGAGAGCGTCCCGTTCGCGGCGAGCGTAAGGCCGGCCGGTAGCGTGCCGCTGGCCAGCGAGAACGTGGTCGTTCCGATGCCGCCGCTCTGCGTGAAGGTCTGACTGAACGGCGCGCCGGCCACGCCGGTCGAAACGGCCGGATTCGTGACCGTGATGGTCTGGCAGGTGATCGTCAGCGTGTACGTTGGGCCGGTGCCAGTGCAGCCGTTCGCGTCGGTGGCCTCGACGGTGATCGGGAAGGTTCCGGTTTGCGTCGGCGTGCCCGAGAGCACTCCGTTCGAAGCGAGCGTCAGTCCCGCCGGCAGCGTGCCGCTGGCCAGGGAGAACGTCGTCGCCCCTACCCCGCCGCTCTCCGTGAAGGTCTGGCTGAATGGCGTCGCGGCCACGCCGCTGTTGACGGCAGGATTGGTGACGGTAATCGTCGGACAGACGATCTGCAGTGGGTAGGTCGGGCCGACGCCGGTGCAACCCTGCGAGTCGGTGACCATGACCGTGATCGGGAAGGAGCCCGTGACGGTCGGCGTGCCGGATAGCGTGCCGTTCGCGGCCAGCGTGAGGCCGGAGGGAAGCGTTCCGGTGGCGATCGAGAATGTCGCCGTGCCGATGGCGCCGGTCTGCGTGAAGGTCTGGCTGAAGGGTACGCCGGCCGCGCCGCTGGTCACGGCGGGGTTGGTGATCGTGATGACGTTGCAACAGATCGGCAGCGGCGGCTCACCGGCCGGAAGCGCTGGCGCGGAAGGCGAGCAGGAACCGGTGGTGATCGTGGGGAAGACGCCGACGGCCGGGCCGTTGGTCGGGAAGGTCGTGCCGGAGATGGTCACGGTTCCGCAGGCGGTGAGTGCGATGGTTCCTTGGCTGGCTACACCCGAGGCACCGGCACCGACAGGGCGGACATCGCCCATGCCCAATGCCCAACTCACGTTGCCAGCGTACGAGCGGGCGGCGATGTGTCCACCGGCCGCGTCCGACTTCAACTTCGTGAAGTCTCCGACCGCCTCGAGGAAAGCGTGATCGAGGTTGACGGTGCCCTGGCTGGAGAGGTCGATCGTCCCGCCGAAGTTGTCGTCATTGTTCAAGCCGGCCAGGAAGACCCTGCCGCTTCCACTGACGGTTCCTTGCAACGAGATGGCGCGGATCGTCCCGCCGCCGACCTTCTTGTCGTCGCTGCCGGGGACGCTGGTCACCGCGTAAAGAGTGCTGGCAGACGGATCGGGACCGGTGACCTGGATTGCATCGTTCGCAAACAGATCGACACGCTTCGTGGCCGCGCCGTTCTTCGTGGCATCGGCGCGCAGATGGCCGAGACGTGTTCCCGCGGAGCTCACGCCGAGGTCGGTGGCGTCGATCACGATCTCCTTGCCCGACCGCACGGCCACCCGGGTTGCCGTATCGCCGTTGGCAATGGATGCGACGAGGCCGCGAATGATGACGCCGCAGCCTTCGATGGTGATGGGTCCCGCGGCATCGGCATCGCTCTGCGAGACGATGGTGGCCGTGGAGTTGATGGTGATGGACGGATCGAAGACCGACGTCGACTGCACACGGATCTCGCCGCCGCGCTGATGTGCGGTTCCTCCATCCAGAACGGCGCCGGTCTGGCGCGTGGAGAGGAGCGTGGACGTTGCGCCCGCGGCGAGCAGACCGGAGACGGTCATGCTGCCGCCGGAGGTGAGCAGGATCTTCCCTGCATCATTACTCTTACTGGCCGTGTTGACGACCGTGCCGGCTTCGAAGGTGGCCGGGCCTCCACTGTTGATGGTGATGGTGCCGCCGCTGCCGATGCTGGAGCCGAAGGATGCGCTGGAGATCACCGCACCGCCGAAGCCCGAGGACGGGCCATGAACAGTCACGCTCCCGCCGGCGTTGATGGTGATGTTGCCGCCCGGTCCGTTGCCTTTCCGGTCCTCGGCATACAGCGCGCTTCCGGCGTTCATCACGACGTTGCCGCTGACGTCGAAGCGCATGGAGCAGGCCGCGTTGTTTCCTGGCCCGTCGTCGTTGCAGTTGATCGTGCCGTTGATGATGAGGTCCCCGTTCACGGTAAAGACACCGTTGACGACGTGGTCCTGATCGTCGGCCGAACCGTCGAGCGAACTGAAGTTCGCGGTGCCATTGACGGTGACGTTGCTGGCGAGCGCGGGAAGCGCGAACGCGAAAAGCGTGACCGCGATTACGGGCAGTAGCGTGCGACCAAATCGACCCATGACGGCACCCCTCTTACTATTCAAAAGTCGCTCCCTCGGGTGGAGAGCGACGATCGAGGTTAGGTTACGTGAACGATTTCGCTGAACTAGTGGAAACGGACTGGCAGAAAGATAGCGACACGAGCCGCGCTTGTCGACCGTAGTTCCCGAATGAAGTCACGGAAAAGTGACTGGCATCAAAAAGAGAGCCGCACGGCGATCCGTGCGGCTCTCTGGTCACGACAAGACTGGTTACGTGCGAGGCGGGTAAACGCCCTGCAGAGCGATGCAGAAGTTGAGCGTCAGGTACGGCTGCATGTTGTTGTGCGGCTGGTCGCCGCCGGCGGGCGTGATGGCGTTGTCGTTGAAATTCACGAAGGGCGGCGTGGGGCTGCTGGGAAAGTACGGAGTGGAGTTGACGGCACGGGAAATGGAGTTCCCGACCGGGTTGGTGCGATTGCCGTTCGAGTTGACGCCCATGATGTTGTGGTTGTGGGAGGGAATCTCCGACTCGAGCAACGTCACGGTTTCCGAGCCGCCGGTCTCGCCGAGATCGTGCAGCGAGAGGCCGGGGCCCTGTCCGGGATGCATGGGAACGTTCCCCTGCATGTCGGGGAGAGCGAAGTTCGACTTACCATCGCCGCCGTAGGTCGTGCCGAGGAGCGAGAAGAGGGCCGTGTTCTGCGAGAGCGGCAGGATCTGGCCATCGCAAAAGGCCCAGCCTTTGGGCGCGAAGTTGAACGGGAAGATGCGGATTTCAGCTACGAATGGATCCATAGTCATGTCCTCCTAGGTCTGCGACGGGAAGATCCCGAAGAGCGAAATGATGAAGTCGACGCACAGGTAGGGTTGGAAATTGTTGTGCGGCTGGCTGCCCCCGACCAACGTGGTGGCACTGGGCCCCATCGGCGAATTCGGATTGGCCGAGTTGAAGAGGGTGGCGCCGCCCAGTGACTGTGCAACGACGTTAGTCAACGGGTTTGTCTGGTTGGCGGTGCCGGAGGTGCCCAGGAACGAATGGTTGTGCGCCGGGATCTGCGAAACCGTCAGCGTCACATCCTCCACGCCGCCCGTCTCCGCCAGGGTGAAGCCGTTGCCGAAGTGCAGCGGGATGCGGCCGCGCAGGTCGGGGAGCGCGAAGGTGCTCTGACCGTCGCCGCCGTAGGTGGTGCCGATAAGGTTGAACAACGTCTCGTATTCAGAGATTGGAAGCAACTGACCCTCGCAGAACATCCATCCCGCGGGGGCGAAGTTGCCGGCGAACATGCGAATTTCTCCAACGTAAGGTTGTGCCATGTCTTCGTCCTCCTCTCTAGGTCTGGCTCGGGAAAATGCCCTGCAGGGCGATTGAGAAGTTCAGCACCAGGAAAGGCTGCATGTTCTGGTGGGCCTGGCTGCCCCCCACCATGGCCACCGTAGCCGCGTTCAGCGCACCGAGGTTGGCGTCCGGCGGGAGATAGGGCTGCGACGCCGATACTCCGTAATACGCCGTGGCCGGCACCGGCTGGTCGCCCGTCGAGCTGGTGGCCTGGGCCGTGTGCACGTGCGTGGGAATCTCGGAGATGGACAGCGTGTGGGCCTGCTCGCCCCCGCGCTCACCGAGTGTGTGACCGCCGCCCATGTGCATGGGCGCATTCCCCTGCAGGTTAGGCAGGCCGAAGTTGACGCGTCCGTCGCCACCGTACGTCGTCCCAAGCAGTGAGAACAGCGCCTGATTCTGGTTGATCGGCAGGAGCTGTCCGTCGCAGGTCGCCCAACCCTTGGGCGGAAAACCGAAACTCATGATCCTGATCTCGCTGAGAAATGGTTCTGCCATTGTGCCTCCCTTATCGTTCGTTACTCGTCAGTTGCTGGACCGCCGGAAACCTGGGGATGAGTCTGCTGAGCCGGACGGACATCGATCCGCTCCTCTCTCTTCTCTCTTTAGCAGGACGAACTGTTTTTTCGGATCGATGGCCGAGCGGGAATGTTACTTGATCTGAACCGGACGTAAGTGTATCTCACCACAATTTCACATCAAGGGGTCGAAGAAAACAGAAGGACCCGGGAACGCGTTTCGCGCTCCCGGGCCTCATGGTATCGAAAGATCAGTTCACCGTGTTCGGCGCCGTGGCGGTCAGGGTAATGGCCGGCTGGCCAACGCCGCTCTGCGTCGCAGCAGCCTTTCCAGCTGTGCCTGTGTTGTGGTTGATGATGGCCGCGTTCACGCTAGCCTCGCCGAACAGGTTGTAGAGAGCGCCGGACGGGCTGTTGGAGTTGCTGACCGTCTCCATCCAGATCATCGAGTCGTTGCCGGCGCACGGGCTGCTGTCGCACGCACTCTGCGTCGGGACGGTGTTGCCGTGAATATCGGCATGGACGTTCGAGCCCGAGCCGCTGGCCTGCCCGTCACACGCGACGTAGATGGCGTACTGAATGTTGAAGGTTGATCCCGTGTACTCCTGGTCGACGTTATTGCCGGTGATGGTCACGTCCATCGACGTCTGGCCCTGCCCCGTATTCGACGAGCCGAGCTCCTCGACGTCGATGCCGCGGGCATCGAAGCCGCCTGCGCCGTTGTACAAGTCCCGAATAGTGTTGTTCGTGATCACGGCCGTCACAGTCTGCTTACCCTGCGCGAAGAGGCGGATACCCTCGCCAATTGCCGCACCGGAGTTGGGGACGCCGGCCGTGCCGATATGGTTGCTGTCGCAGAAGACCTTGAAGGCACCGTTACCCACCGTGGAGCCGTTGGCGAAGTTGACCGCGAGGCTGTGGTTGCCGGTGATGGTGGCGTTGTTCGTGAACCGGTAGTACGCGGACCCCGTACCGCCGGTGCCACCGCTCTCGAAGCTCGCTCCGACGTCGTTGTTCGTGATCGTGTTGTTGTTGACCGTGATCGTTCCGGTCGCCGGTGCTCCAATTCCGTTGCCCATCGTGCAATTGTCGTTGTGCTGGAACTGGATGCCCTTGGAGAAGTTACCCGAGAACGTTGCGCCGCTGACCGAGGCCGTGTTCAGCGCGGCGCTGCCATGGAGGTCGACGAGGAATCCGACGTTCTGCGTACTGGTGCTGTAGGTACCGCCCGTAACCGTCAGCGTCGTCATCACCGCAGTCGAAGAGCCTCCGGTCGTCAGTTGCACGTTGGAGTTGAAGTTTCCGGTCACTGTGTCGCTCGTGAACGTGACGGCGTTGACGGTGTCCGTCAGCTTGATGCCGTCCCGGTTGTTCCCGGAGGTGCTGTTGCCGGTGACAGAGCAACTGGTGAGCGTAAAGCCGTCGACGGAGGTTCCGAGGATGCCTTCCATCGAGCCGTTCTGAACGTCCATGAACGACAGGCTGACGTTCTTCGTGCTGGTGAGGGAGATTCCGGCGCCGGTCATCTTCTGAATCGTGCCGCCGGTGCCCGCCGAACCGGTACCGCTGATCGTCAGACCGCCGGAGGAGCCGGTATTGTTGAGGATGATGCCGCTTGTCGGGCCCGAGGCGCCCGTGCCGGCGGAAATGCTCTGGAACTTGAGACCGCCCGCGCCGATCGTTGTGTTCGCGACATTCAACGCCGTACCAGTCGTCGTCGTGAGTGTGCTCGACGTGTTGGTGGCCGTGACCGTGCCGCCGCCGGTGGCCGTGAATGCGTCGGTGGCGCCGGTGGAGAGAATGATCGTACCGGAGAAGTTGATCGTCGCCCCGGTGTTGCTCGTCAGCGAGATACCGGTGCCGCCGTTGTTGGTGATGGCCCCGCTGAACGTCTTCGTTCCGCCCGTAGTGCTGGCCACGGACACGGCGCGACCGGTGGTGTCGGTGATCGTACCGTCGTAGGTCACGGTCGCGGTGCCGCCGCTGATGTTGAAGTCAGTGCTTGTCGCGTTGGTGATCGAACTGCCCGAACCCGCCGTGAAGGTCCCGAGGACCGCATTCAGATTCACGCCGGTCGAGACGCTGGTGGCGCTCTTGATCGTGGTGAATGGCAGATTGGCCGTGACGGTGCTCAGATCGGCCGCCGCGCCGCCGGTGGCGTCGATCGTTCCCACGCCGGAGGCCACCGCGATTTGGAAGCCGGCGGATCCGGTAAAGGGCGTCGTACCGCTGGCGAAGAGACCCGTGCCGTTGCTGGTGACGATGTCGAGATCGGTGAAGCTGAGATCACCGGCCACGTTCGTCAGCACCATACCGTTCGCGCCGACGCCATTGCCCGCCGCACCAATTGTGGTCGTACCGCCGGAGACGGTCTGGAAGGTACCACCCGGTGTGGCGTCGAAGGTGGCGGTGGTGACCGTGATGCCGCTGCCGCCGGTGTTGCCGCTGATGGCGTTGCTGGCGAAGTTGGTGATGGTGGTGCTGGTGCTGCCTGTGCCGACGACGTTGATGCCGGTCCCCGTCGCCGAGACGGCGTTGTTGTTGATGTTGAGCACCAGGTTGCCTGCAGTTGTCTGCTGGGCGTCGATGCCGTTCTGCGCCACGCCGCTGATCGTGCTGTTCTGCACGGTCACGGTGGAGGTCAGCGTTGCGGCGGCGGCGACGCTGACGCCGTGGTTGGCGGTGGCCGCGGTGATGTTGACGTTGTCGACCGTGGCCGTGAGCGTCTGCGCATTGGCGGAGCTGATACTGATGGCGCTCGTGGTTCCGGCGATGGAAAGACCCTTGATGAAGATGCCGGTACGGTCACCATTGGCCGTGCTGGCGGCGACGGTGACACCGGCGCCGCCGGAGTTGCCGATGGTCGGCCTGCTGCCGGCCGCCACGAGCGTCTGGGCGTTGACGGTCAGGCCGTTGATCTCACCGAGGAGCTGCTGCCCGTTCTTGAGTGCGATGCCGGCGTCCTGGCCGCTGTTCGTACCGTCGCCGTTGTAGACGAAGATGATGTCGTTGGCGGTTGAGGCCCCGGCCGCGGCAGCCAGGGTGGTGAATGGCGACTGCGACTGGCCGTTGCTGCCACCGCCGTTGTTCTTCACGTACCAGACGCGGCCGGTCAGATTCAGCGTGACCGTGGCTGCCGCGGAGTTCACCGCCGCGACGCCGCCGGTGTTGCTGGAGACCGTGTAGGTGAAGGTGTCCGTGGTCGTCGCCGCGGCACCCGAATTGGCCTTCGGCGTATAGATGAAGGTGCCGTCCGTGGCGATGGTGACGCTGCCGCCCGCCGAGGTGGCGAACGTTCCTGGATTCGCGGTCACACCGCCTGCCGGAGTGTCGTTGGCGATGATCGCTCCGCTCAGCGTCACAAACGGTGTTCCGGGCGATGAAGTCCCGCCGCCGGTGACCACTGCCTGGGTGTTGTCGACCAGGTTGCTGTAGGAATCACCCGAGGCTACTGGCGCCACTGACAGCGTGTAGGTGGCGCCCGTGCCATTGCAGGTATTGGTGTCCGTGGCCTTCACCGTGATCGGGAAGGTGCCGGTCTGCGTCGGCGTGCCGGAAAGGACGCCCGCGGCCGAAAGCGACATACCCGTCGGCAGCGTGCCGCTGGCGAGGGTGAACGTGGCAGAGCCGAGGATGCCGCTGGCCGTGAAGGTGGCGCTGAAGGGAACGTTGAAGGTCGCCGCAGTGACCCCGGGGTTGGTCACCGTAACCGTCTGGCAGACGATGACCAGGGTGTAGCTCGACGTGCCGAAGCAACCGTTGGTGTCCGTGGCCTTGACCGTGATCGGGAAGCTGCCGATCTGGCTAGTGGTACCAGAGAGGACGCCGGCGGCGCTGAAGGTGAAGCCGCTCGGCAGCGCGCCGACCTCGCTCCATGTGGCCGAGCCGAGGATGCCGCTGGCGGTGAAGGTCTGGCTAAAGGCCACGCCGGCCGTGCCGGTGGTGGTACCCGGGTTGGTCACGGTGACGGTCTGGCAGTTGATGACCAGCGTGTAGGTCGGGCCGGTGCCTGTGCAGCCGTTGGCGTCGGTGGCCGTGACCGTGATCGGGAACGAGCCGGTAGCTGTGGTCGTGCCGGAGAGAACGCCGGTGGAGCTGTTGAGCGAGATGCCGGCCGGCAGCGCACCGGTCTTCGACCAGACGATCGTGCCGTTGCCGCCGCTCTGCGTGAACGTGGCGCTGAAGGCCACGCCCGCCGTACCCGTAGTCGTGGCGGGATTGGTCACGTTGATGACGTTGCAGGCGATGATCAGCGTGTAGGTGGAGCCGGTGCCGGTGCAGCCGTTGCCGTCCGTGACCGTCACGACGATCGGGAACGTTCCGGACTGGGTGGGCGTGCCGGAGAGGACGCCGGCGGTGCTGAGCGAGAGTCCAAGCGGCAGCGTGCTGGCGGTGGTAAAGGTCGCCCCGCCGATCGCGCCACTCTGCGTGAAGGTCTGGCTGAACGGCGTACCTACCGTACCGGTGGTGACGCCCGGGTTGGTGACGGTGATGGTCTGGCAGTTGATGACCAGGTTGTACGTCGCGCCGGTGCCGGTGCAGCCATTGACATCGGTCACAGTGACCACGATCGGGAACGTACCGTGCTGGTTGGTGGTGCCGGACAGCACGCCCGCCGTCGAGAGCGTGAAGCCGGTCGGCAGCGTCGACGCGGTGGTAAACGTAGCCGGCGTGTGTGTGCCGACGCCGCTCTGGGTGAACGTCTGGCTGAAGGCCACGGCTACGGTACCGGTGGTGGTGGCCGGGTTGGTGACGGTAATCGTCTGGCAGGCGATGACGAGCGTGTAGGTCGAGCTGACCCCGGTGCAGCCGTTCGCGTCCGTGACTTTGACTGTGATCGGGAAGGTGCCCGGCTGATCAGGGGTACCGGAGAGCACACCGGCAGTGGAGAGCGAGAGACCTGACGGCAGCGAGCCGCTGTTCAGCGTGAAGGTCGCCGGCGTGTGGGTGCCGACACCGCTCTGAGTGAACGTCTGGCTGAACGGCGTGTCGACGGTGCCGGTCGTCACCCCAGGCTTGGTGACCGTGATGGTCTGGCAAGCGATCGTCAGCGTATAGATCGGGCCGGTGCCGCTGCAGCCGTTCGTATCAGTGGCCGTGACCGTGATCGGGAAGCTGCCCGGCTGGCCAGGCGTACCGGAGAGGACCCCCGTGGAAGAATTGAGTGCGACGCCAAGCGGCAGCGTACCCGTCTCAGTCCACGTCACCGTGCCGAGGATGCCGCTCTTGGTGAAGGTCTGGCTGAAGGGCGCGTCAACGGTTCCCGTGTTCACGCCCGGGTTGGTGACCGTGATCGTCTGGCAATTAATCGTCAGGTTGTACGTCGGGCCGGTGCCCTGGCAACCGTTCGAGTCGGTGGCGGTGACGGTGATCGGGAACGTGCCGACCTGCGATGTCGTGCCCGAGAGCACGCCGGTCGAGGAGTTGAGCGTGATCCCGCTCGGGAGCGCGCCGGTCTCGGACCAAGTCATCGTGCCGATGCCGCCCGATTGGGTGAAGGTCTGGCTGAAGGCCGTTCCGGCCGTGCCCGTCGATACACCTGGGTTGGTCACGGTGATCGTCGGGCAGGTGATGCACAGCGTGTAAGTCGGGCCGGCGCCGGTGCATCCGTTCGAATCGGTGACAGTGACGGTGATCGGGAAGCAGCCGCCCTGCAACGGCGTGCCGGACAGGACGCCGGTCGATGGATTGAGTGTGATGCCGGTCGGCAGGGCCCCGGTCTCGCTCCAGGTCACCGTGCCGATCGCGCCGCTCTGCGTAAAGGTCTCGCTGAACGGTGTACCGGCTGGGCCGGTGGCGTTGACCGGGTTAGTAACCGTGATGGTCTGGCAGTTGATCACCAGCGTGTACGTCGCGCCGTTGCCGCTGCAGCCGTTCGCGTCGGTGGCCGTGACCACGATCGGGAACGAGCCGGCCTGCGTCGGCGTGCCCGAGAGAAGGCCACCGGTGGAGAGCGTGATGCCGGCAGGTAACGCGCTGGCCGTGGTGAACGTGACCGATCCGATGGTGTTGCCGGCTGTGAACTGCTCGCTGAAGCCGACATTCACTGTCCCGGTGCTGTTGACCGGATTTGTAACGGTAATGGTCTGGCAACCGATGACCAGGGTGTACGTGGAGCCCGAGCCCGAGCAGCCGTTGCCGTCTGTGGCTGTGACCACGATCGGGAACGAGCCGCTCTGCGTTGGCGTGCCGGACAGAACTCCGCCGGTCGACAGGCTCAGGCCCGTGGGCAGCGTCGAGGCGGTGGTGAACGTCACCGCGCCGACTGTGTTGCCGGCCGTGAAGGTCTGACCGAAGGCCGTGTTCACCGTGCCGGTGGCCGTCGATGGATTGGTCACCGAGATGACCTGGCAGCCAATAGTCAATGTGTAGGTCGCGCCGATGCCCGAGCAGCCGTTCGCGTCGGTGGCCTTGACCGTGATCGGGAACGAACCTGTCTGTGTCGGCGTGCCGGACAGAACTCCACCCGTCGACAGCGAGAGGCCGGCCGGCAGCGTGCCGCTGTTGAGCGAGAACGTCACCGCGCCAATCGTGTTGCCTGCCGTAAAGGTCTGGCTGAAGGCCGTGTTCACCGTGCCGCTGTTGGTGCCCGGATTGTTGACCGTGATGACCTGGCAACCGATGACAAGCGTGTACGTCGCACCGTCGCCGGTGCAGCCGTTGGCATCGGTGGCGCGGATCACCAGCGGGAAGGAGCCCGTCTGCGTTGGCGTGCCGTCCAGAACACCCGTGGCCGGATGGAACGTCAGCCCCGTGGGCAACGTCCCGCTGAAGATCGAGAACGTGGTCGTCCCCACCCCGCCCGACTGGGTGAATGTCTGGCTGAAGGCAACGTTGACCGTGCCGGTGGTCGTGCCCGGATTCGTGACGGTGATCGTCGGGCAGGTCAGCGTCAGCGTGTAGGCCGAGTTCGTGCCGGTGCAGCCGTTCGAGTCGGTGACGGTAACGACGATCGGGAACGGTCCGTTCTGCGTCGGCGTGCCGTGCAGAGTGCCGTCGGGATCGAGCGTCAGGCCGGCCGGAAGTGTGCTCGCCGTCGTGAACGTGGCTGTGCCGATTGAACCACTCTGCGTGAAGTTGATGGAGAGCGGTGTGCCGGCCGGGCTGCTCGTGGTGGCCGGGTTATTCACGGTGATGACCTGGCAGCCGATGACGAGGGTGTACGTGGCGCCGTTGCCCATGCAGCCGTTCGCGTCGGTGGCCGTGACCACGATCGGGAAGGTGCCCGACTGGGTCGGGGTGCCCGACAAGGTACCGTTGCTGGCCAGCGTAAGACCGGCCGGCAGCGTCGAGGCGGTCGAGTAAGTCACCGCTCCGATCGTGTTGCTCGATGTGAATACCTCGGTGAACGGCGCGCTGACCGTGCCAGTGGTGTTGGACGGGTTGGTTACCGTGATGGTCTGGCAGCCGATGACCAGGGTGTACGTGGAACCCGAGCCCGAGCAGCCGTTACCGTCAGTCGCTGTGACCACGATCGGGAACGAGCCGGTCTGCGTCGGCGTACCGGAGAGGACTCCACCAGTCGAAAGGCTCAGGCCCGTGGGCAGCGTGCTGGCGGTGGTGAACGTCACCGTGCCGACGGTGTTGCCGGCCGTGAAGGTCTGGCTGAAGGCCGTATTCACCGTGCCGGTCGTCGTGGCCGGGTTGGTGACCGAGATGATCTGGCAGCCGATGGTCAATGTGTACGTCGCGCCATTGCCCGAGCAGCCGTTGGCGTCGACCGCGTGGACCACGATCGGGAACGAGCCGACCTGCAACGGCGTACCGGACAGCACTCCGCCCGTCGAGAGCGAAAGACCGGTCGGGAGCGTCGAAGCGGTCGTGAACGTCACCGTCCCGATGGCGTTGCTGGTCGTGAAGGTCTGACTGAACGCGCTGTTGACCGTGCCGCTGTTCGTTCCCGGGTTGTTGACCGTGATGACCTGGCAGGCGATGGTCAGCGTATAGGTGGCCCCGTTGCCGGAGCAGCCGTTGGCGTCGACCACGTGGACCACGATCGGGAACGAGCCGGTCTGCGTCGGCGTGCCGGAGAGCACCCCGCCCGTCGACAGGCTCAGGCCCGTAGGCAGCGTGCTGGCCGTGTTGAAGGTCGTCGCGCCGATGGCGTTCGTAGCCGTGAAGGTCTGACTGAAGGCGACGTTGACCGTGCCGCTGCTCGTGCCCGGGTTGTTGACGGTGATGACCTGGCAGGCGATGGTCAGCGTGTAGGTCGCGCCGTTGCCTGCGCAGCCGTTGGCGTCAACCACGTGGCCCACGATCGGGAACGAGCCGGTCTGCGTCGGCGTGCCGGAGAGCACCCCGCCCGTCGACAGGCTCAGGCCCGTAGGCAGCGTGCTGGCGGTCGTGAAGGTCGTTGCGCCGATGGCGTTCGTAGTCGTGAAGGTCTGACTGAAGGCGACGTTGACCGTGCCGCTGCTCGTGCCCGGGTTGTTGACTGTGATGACCTGGCAGGCGATGGTCAGCGTGTAGGTCGCGCCGTTGGCCGAGCAACCGTTGGCGTCGACCACATGCACCACGATCGGGAACGAGCCGGTCTGCGTCGGCGTGCCGGACAGAACGCCGCCGGACGACAACGCGATGCCCGTGGGCAGCGTCGAGGCCGTCGAGAACGTCAGCGCGCCGATGGTATTGCTGGCCGTGAAGGTCTGGCTGAAGGCGACGTTGACCGTCCCGCTGTTCGTGCCGGGGTTGTTGACGGTGATGGTCTGGCAACCAATAGTCAATGTGTAGGTGGCGCCGTTGCCGAAGCAGCCGTTCGCGTCGGTGGCCTTGACCACGATCGGGAACGAGCCGGTCTGCGTCGGCGTGCCCGAGAGCACTCCGCCCGCGGACAAGGTAAGGCCAGCTGGTAACGTGCTCGCTGTCGAGAACGTGACCGCGCCGATCGTGTTGGAAGCCGTGAAGGTCTGGCTGAAGGCGATGTTCACCGTACCGGTGTTGGGTCCCGGATTGGTGACCGTGATGGTCTGGCAGTTGATGATCAGGTTGTACGTGGCACCGATGCCGATGCAGCCGTTGCTGTCGACCACCCTCACCGTGATCGGGAAGGAGCCGGATTGCGTCGGCGTACCGGACAGGACACCCGCGCTCGATAGCGTCAGCCCGGCGGGGAGCGTACCGCTGTTGAGACTAAAGGCGACCGCGCCGACCCCGCCGCTCTGCGTGAAGGTCTGACTGAAGGCCGCGTTCACAGTTCCGGTCGTGGTGGCCGGGTTGGTTACCGTAAGGCTGTTGCAGACCACGATGGTGAAGTTCTGATTGGCGCTGCCGGCCACGTTCGCCGCGTGGAAGACGATCGGGTATGTGCCCCCGCTGCCCCCCGCCGGCGTACCGCCGATCGTGGCCGTGCCGTTGCCGTTGTCCGTGAAGGTGACACCTGCCGGTAGTGCACCGCTGGTCTTGGTGATCGCCGCCGGCGGGAAGCCGTTGGTGGTCACCGTGAAGTTGGCGGGCGATCCGGCCTGGAGATGGACGTTGTTCGCGCTGGTGAAGGAAGGCGCTTCATCGACCGTGAGCGTGAAGGCCTGGATGTCGCTGCCGAAGCTGTTGGTTGCCGTAAAGGTGATGTGGTACACCCCGCCGGTGCCCGGACCCGGTGTCCCGCTCAGCGTCCCCGTGCCCGAGTTGAAGCTCACCCCGCTCGGCAGGGCTCCGCTCTCGCCGAAGGACGGAGCCGGGAATCCGATGGCCGTGACCTGGAAGGAGCCGGCGCTGCCCGCCGTGAAGGTCGTGTTCGGCGCGCTGGTGATGCCCGGCGCCTGTCCGATGGTCAGCGTGAAGTTCTGGTCGGTCTGATGCGGCTTGTTCTTTTCCGCGTGGAAGACGATGTTGTAGATGCCGCCTGAGGTGCCGCTCGGCGTTCCCGACAAGGTGCCGGTGCCATCGCCGTTGTCGACAAAGGTTAGCCCCGCCGGCAGCGCTCCATCCTCGGAGAGGGCCGGGGTCGGCTTGCCTGTCACCGTAACGGTGAACGAGTTGGGCTGCGCGGCCGCGAACGTGACGTGATCGGCGCTGGTGAACGTGTAGCCTTCCGAGGCCCCGCCGCCGCCGGGCAGGTTGATCGTCACCGTGGCCAGATTCGACTGGAGCGTCCCGTTGGTGACCCGGTAGCGGAAATGGTCCTGCTGGCTGTCTGAGCCGTCGTTGACGTAGGTAAAGCCGCCGTCGGCGTTCAGCGTCAGGGTGCCGTGCTCGGGCCCCTCGACCAGGATGGTACTGAGTGCGAGACCGTTCGGGTCGCTGTCGTTGGTCAGCACCCCGAGCGTCGTGACGTTGAGCGTTCCGCCGACGGTCGGAAGGGGGTACGTGTCGTCCAACGCCGTCGGAGCGTTGATGTTCGTCTGAAGGTCGAAGTCGAAGAAAAAGTCGCCGCTGTCGACATAGGCCGCGGCGTCCAGAAAGCGCAACGCGGGAGGGGCCGCATCGCCGTACGCGAGAACCGGCAGGCCCGCCCAGTCCGTGTTGACCCCGTCCAGATGAATCGTGCGTGGAGTTCCCGTCAAGACCGCGCGATGACGGCCGGGACGGACCGGATAGAGGATGTCATCCCCGAAATCGCTCGTCATCGCGTCGGAGAGCGAGCCCGAGGTGACGACAAACGACAGACGCATCGTTCCCACGTTCGTCATCGTGATGACATTCGCGCCGACGTGCGTTTCGACGAAGAGGTTGCCCGTGGAGGAGACGCCTACGTTCCATCCGCCGTCAACCGGTATCGGAGAGCCGAGGAAGCCGCTGGTGCAGAGTTGCCGGGTCACTCCCGTGACCGTGGCCGTGCCGCCGGTCACAGAGACCGAGGTGGTGAGCACCTGTTCGATTCCGGCAACCGGTCCGCTGGCGGTGCTGACCACGCAACCGGTGCTCCGGTTGATGTCGGTGTCCATGAGCACCTTGACGTCGTAGTTCGCGGCGTATGCGCTCAGTGGAAGCGTGAGTGCGACAGCAAATAAGAAAAAGCGGATCGCGTTGCGATGCAGGCTCATCATCGACACTTCCTTGGCGTGGGATCGGAAATCTATTGTCAGCCGGACGGCGCTGCCGGATGCCTTAACGAGCGCATCCTGGTACGAATCAGGACGGGGAATGATACCAGCTAAGCAGTAGCGTCAAAAAACATTTTTATTCAGTGATGTGACCGCTATGGGGGCGGCGATCCGTCGTCGGGGTCCGCTCTCCGGCGCCGGGAAGGCCTCGCGTCGTCGCCGAACCCGAGGTAAGATCGATCTCCATGGCAGAGCAGGAGCTGGTCGACCTGATCAAGAACGGCCTGAGCGATCTGGCGCAGAGGATCGAAGAGTCGCGGCGCGAGACGCGCGAACAATTCGAACGAGTCGATGGACGCCTCGCGCAGATCGACGGACGCTTCGCGCAGACCGACGGACGCTTCGCGCAGATCGACGGACGCTTCGCGCAGATCGACGGACGCTTCGAACACGTCGAAGGCTCGATTCGACAGGTCCACGTTCTAATCGAAGGTCTGGACGCCAAAATCGAGCTGGTTGCCGAAGGCGTCTCAAACGTCGAGGAGAAGCTCGATCGGAATATCAAGGCTAACGAACAGCAATTCGAGGAACTGCGAACAACGATTCAAATCTCGCACGCCGTCCTGCAGAAGCGTGACGACGACCTCGACGCCCGCGTGACCGTTCTCGAAACCTCGCGGCGGTAGGTCCGATGCCGGACGCACCCCATCCACTTCAAGTGGTCTCCGGCGGTCGCGACGGCGCGACCGAGGCGGAGCGTGAATTGAAGCGTCTTCGCGCGGAGATCGAGGCGCGCAACCGCCAGGAGACGGCCATCGCCGAGCTGGGGCAGGCGGCGTTGACCGGCGTGGACCCGCTCATCCTCCTCGGCCAGGCCTGCGCGCTCGTGGAGTTGACGCTCGAGGTCGACCACTCGCGCGCCCTCGAGATCGTCGACGGCCGCGTAGTCGTGCTGGCCTCGATCGGCTCGAACGCGACATTCGTCCACTGCGATCACGACGACGAAGAAAACGACTCGATCGCGATGTACGTCTCCATGGCCGGTACGCCCGTGGTGTTCGACGACATGGAGAACGAGACGCGTTTCAAGTCTTCGCACCTTTGCAGTTTTCATGGAGTGCGCGGCGGCGTCGGGATCGTCATCCCCACGGCATCGGGCATCTTCGGAGTCCTCCTGGCCTACTCCAGCCGGCCGCGCACGTTCGCCGACTACGAGCTGGCGTTCCTCAAGTCGACGGCCAGTCTCCTCGGCGAGGCAGTGGAACGCTCACGCGCGGAAGCGGCACTGCGCAAATCGGAGTCGCGGCTGAAACAGCTCATCGCCTCCACCCTGGATGCGGTCTTCAGCGTCGATCGTGGCGGGATCGTCATCGAGTGGAACCCACAGGCCGAGGCTATCTTCGGGTTACGGGTTGGAGACGTGGTGGGGCGGACGCTTCCGCCGAAGATCGCCGCGCTCTTCGATGCCGTCGGCGCCGTCAGCTCGACGAAGCGCCGCATCGAGACGACGGCGCGGCGCGCCAGCGGCGAAGAGTTCCCGATCGAGGTGACGATCGAACCGGTCGGCAGCGGTGCCGAGCAGACGTTCACGGCCTTTCTGCGCGACATTTCGGAGCGCAAGCGCGCCCAGGCCGAGCTGGAAAAGCGCGAACAACGCTTCCGTGCGCTGGTGGAGAAGAGCTGGAGCGGTGTGGCTCTGCTCGACGGCGATCTAGCCTTCAGTTACAGCGGTGCATCGACCGAAAGGCTGCTCGGTTACGGCGAGGACGAACTGGCCGGCACGAGCTTCCTGTCCTACATCCACCCGCGCGAGCGGGAGACGATGCGCGAGACCTTGAGCGCACTGGCCACCGGAGCGGCGCACGAGTCGCAGGTCGAATTGCGCTTCCGTCACAGGAACGGCATGTGGATCTGGATCGAGGTATTCGCGCAGAACATGCTGCGCGACCCGAGCGTCGGCGCGATCGTCCTGAACTATCGCGACGTCACCCAGCGGAAGGCGACCGAGAAGCAGCTCGAGTATCAGGCGTATTACGACGCCCTCACGGGCCTGCCGAACCGGCTGCTCTTCCGCGACCGCGTGATCAACGCCATCGCCCAGGCCCGCCGCAACCGCCGCGGTGTGGCGGTGATGTATCTCGATCTCGATCACTTCAAGCTGGTGAACGACAGCCTCGGTCATTCGCTGGGCGACGGCTTGTTGTCGGAGGTGGCGGCACGGCTGCAAACCTGCGTGCGCGCTTCCGACACGATCTCGCGGCTGGGCGGCGATGAGTTCACCATCCTCCTCATCGATACGTCGAGCAGCGAGGCCATCGCCGGAGTGGCACGCAAGATCCTGCAATCCATGGCCCGTCCGTTCCGTGTCGAAGGGCACGAGCTCTTCGTCACCGCCTCAATGGGCATCAGCATCTTCCCTGCCGACGGGGACGAGGTGGAGACGTTGCTCAAGTCCGCCGACAGCGCCATGTACCGCGCCAAGGAGTTGGGGCGCAATCAGGCGCAGATGTTCACGGCCAGCATGAATGAACGATACGGCCGCCGCCTGGCGCTCGAACAGAGTCTGCACCACGCCATCGAGCGCGACGAGCTGGTCGTTCACTACCAGCCGATCTTCGACCGCAACCGGAGGAAGATCGTCTCGCTGGAAGCGCTGGTACGGTGGAGGCACCCGACCAGAGGCCTGGTCCCGCCAGGCGATTTCATCGGCCTGGCCGAGGAGACCGGGCTCATCGTCCCGATCGGCGAATGGGTTCTGCGGCGCGTCTGCCAGGACCAGCGCGGCTGGCGTCAGGCCGGCCTGCCGCCGATCCGCGTCGGGGTCAACATCTCGCCGCCGCAGTTCCAGCAACTCAGTTTCGCCAATGTCGTGGCCGCGATCCTGCGCGAGTACTCCTGCGATCCCTCCTGGATCGAGTTCGAGATCACAGAGACCGTGGCGGTGCAGAACATCGAGACGACGATGAATGCCATGCGCGAGCTGAAAGAGATCGGTATCCGCATCGCCATCGATGATTTCGGGACCGGCCAATCGTCGCTCGTGTATCTGAAGCGCTTCCCGATCGACACGGTGAAGATCGACCGGGCCTTCGTGCACGATGTGACGACGGATGAATCGGCCGCTGCGATCGTCTCGTACGTGATCAACCTCGCCCATACGCTCCGGCTGGCCGTCGTCGCCGAGGGGGTCGAGACAGAGGAGCAGTGGTCGTTCCTCAAGCTCAATGCCTGCGATCAGATGCAGGGGTTCCTCTTCAGTCATCCCCTGCCGGTCGATGAGGCGGAGATGTTTATGCGGGCGGAGTTGGGGCGATGAGCGCGAGCGACACCGGCCCCGACGAGGGTCGCCTGGCGCGGCTGGAACGAGCCGGTGTCATCCGGCGTGCGCGCCGCGGCCGGATCGAGGAGATCGTGCGCGTCCCTCCGCCCACCGCTGAACCAGGCGGCGACATCGTCGCGGCCGTTCTTGAAGAGCGTAGGAGCGGCCGCTGAGGTTCTGGGCGAACCCCGCGAGACCCCGAAACCCCACGACCGCGTAACCCCGCGACCGCGCCATCCGTTATCCTTCCCCGCCTATGCGCCGAATCGCCTTCGCCGTCCTTCTTCTCGCCGCCTCGCTCGCACGCGCGCAGGAACGCGATGACGCGCTCCTCGATGAGCTCGAGCGCGTTCGCTCATTCAGCGCCGTGGCCATCTCGCCCGACGGCGAACACGTGGCCTGGGCCGTGGAGGGAGCCGGCGTGAGCACGGCCACGACCAGCGGTACGGATGTCCACCTTCTGCCCGGCGACGGCCAAGACCGTTGGCTGGCCTGGTCGCCCGACTCCCGGTCGCTGGCCACCGTCAGCGAGGGCGGCAAGGACCAGCGGCAGATCTTCATCACGCGCGCCGGCGGCTCATCGGTGCGCCTGACGAACGTTCACGGGTACCTGGCCGAGCCGCAGTGGTCACCGGATGGAAAGTCGATCGCCTTTGTCTTCATCGAGAACGCCAAACGCGCCGCCGGGCCCTTGGTGGCGATGTCGCGCGCGGTCGGTCCGATCGAAGAGCACATCGACGAGCAGCGCGTGGCCGTCGTCGACGTAGCCACGAAGAAGGTTCGCGTCGTCACGCCCGCCGATATGTACGTCTACCATTTCGACTGGTCGCCCGACAGCAGGCAACTCGTGACCACGGCCGCTCCCGGCTCGGGCGACAACAACTACTGGATCGCCAAACTGCACGTCGTCGACGTCGAGGCGGCGACGATGCACACGATCTACACACCGCAATTGCAGATCGCCGAACCGCGCTGGTCGCCGGACGGTAAGTCGATCGCCTTTATCGAAGGGCTGATGAGCGACGAGGGCTCCACTGGCGGCGACCTGTTCGTGATCCCTGCCGGCGGGGGCACGGCCCGCAACGTGACCCCGATGATCAAGGCGTCGGTGACGTCATTCGAATGGACGGCCCCCGATCGGATCACGTGCGGCGAAGACGTCGCCGGCGAGTCGGCCATCGCGCGCATCGACACGACGAACGGTTCGACGGAGCTGCTCTGGCACGGCGAGGAATTCGTCACCAGCCACAGCCTGATCGGCGCTTCGCTGGCCAGCGACGGCGTGACGTCGGCCGTCATCCGCAGCGGGTTCCGCGGCGCGCCCGAGGTGTGGACCGGAAAGATCGGCCAGTGGAGGAAGATCACCACCACGAACGGCTCCTCGCGCGCCACATGGGGAGAGGCGCGCTCGGTCCGCTGGAAGAGCGACACCTTCGACGTGCAGGGATGGCTGCTCGCTCCCGAGCACGTGGAAGCCGGCCGCAAGTATCCGCTGATCGTCTGGATTCACGGCGGCCCGGCCGCTGCTTCGCTGGCACACTGGCCCGAGCACCGGACCGCGCTGCTGTCCCACCACGGCTACTACGTCTTCTTTCCGAATCCGCGCGGCAGCTATGGACAGGGAGAGGCCTTCACGCGCGCCAACGTCAAGGACTTCGGCTACGGCGATTTGCGCGACGTGATGAGCGGCATCGACGCCGCCGCGGCTTCGAATCCGATCGACACGACCCGCCTCGGCATCTGGGGCTGGAGCTACGGCGGCTACATGACCATGTGGACGGTAACGCAGACGACGCGCTTCAAGGCCGCCGTCGCCGGCGCGGGCCTGGCCAATTGGCAGAGCTATTACGGCGAGAACGACATCGACGCCTGGATGATCCCCTACTTCGGAGCCTCGGTTTACGACGATCCGGCCGTCTACGCCCGCAGCGCGCCGATCACCTTCATCAAGAACGTGAAGACGCCGACGCTGGTCGTGGTCGGAGAGCGCGACGGCGAGTGCCCCGCTCCGCAGTCATTCGAGTTCTGGCACGCCCTCAAGACCCTCGGCGTGGAGACACAACTCGTGGTCTATCCCGACGAGGGGCACCGCATCGCAAAGAAGGAGCATCAGCGGGACATCGCCAGGAGGCTGGTGGCGTGGTTCGACGGACATTTGAAGTGAGCGCCGCCCGCACGCCTGACAGTCGTCACGTTTGGCAGCGCCGCGGCACTTCAAGTTAATTGATTCATGTCCCCGGACGTCAAGTTCACGTCCCCCGACGTCAAGTTCACGTCCCTCGACGATAAGTTAGTGTCCCGCTGCGTTTTGGAGCGCATGCCTCGTCTTGAAGCTTTCCCGGAGGACGCCGCCGATCAAACCCGCACCTTCGGAATGTGCCTCCTCCGATCCAAACCCGGCTGTAGTTCTGCCGTAAGATGGAATCGATGACAACCGAGCGCGCGAGCCCTTATCCCTTCCTCTTCCTCGGCGCCGGGGGGCTGGCGTTGCTCGCGGCGGTCATCGTCAGGACGCAGACCTTCGCCGCACATCCCGACGTGCTGGGGTGGGCGTTCACCTGCGACCTGACGATCTCGCTGCCGCTGCTCTGGTGGCTCTTCGCGGTGCGGCCCGGCCGCGCCGGCGCGGTGACGCTCATCCCGATCTTCGTCCTCGGCGTGGCCACCGCGGCGCGGATCATCCCGGCGGCGCAGCATGGATTCGTCGACCAGCTTCGCTACATGGCTGCTTCGCTCGACCTCGTCACCATCGCGCTCATCGCCCGACGGGTGGCGCGCATCCGTCATGTCGAGGGGAGCGGCGATCCGAGCGACCGTATCGAGCGCGCGTGCGCGGAGATCTTCGGAGGCCGCGCCGGCGGAGTCGTCGCTTTCGAGATATCCATGCTCTATTACGCGCTCTTCGGCTGGCGCAAACCTGCGCCGCCCGGCTTTACGGTGCACAGGCGAAACAGCTGGGCCACCCTCGTCGGCGTGTTCGTCTTCCTGATCGGCATCGAGTCGGTGGCCGCACACCTGGTCGTGCAGCTCTGGAGCACGAAAGCGGCCTGGATCGTCACCACGTTCGACATCTACGGCCTGCTCTGGCTCCTCGGCGATTACCAGGCGCTGCGCCTGCGGCCGACCCGCATCGAGGGCGGCATGCTCGTCCTCAATTACGGCCTGCGCTGGCGCGCGGCGATCCCGCTGGCCGCCGTGACCGCGATCGAGCCGGTCCGCAACGAGGCCGGCTGGAAACAAAAGCGCGTGCTGAAGGTGGCCGTGCTCGATGAGCCGCGCCTCCTCATCCGCTTCGCCACGCCGCAGACCGTACACGGCCTGGCCGGGATGACGCGGACGATCGACGCGGTAGCGATCCTCGCCGATGACGATGCCGGTTTCGCGGAGGCTGTGCGTGCCGCTACGCCCGCATCGTATCCGGCCGCCACGTCTTGATGCTCTTCTTGATGTCCTCGCGGCCTTTCAGTTCGCCGTTCAGAACCGAGCGTGTCAGGGTGACCAGTTCCGCCTCGTCGCCGCAGAAGCGCAGCGAGATCAATTGACCGGCTGAGAGCTCGCCGATCCGTGCGCGCAGGTCGTCAGGCAGGCAGCGCTGGAGCCGCAGCGTTTCCTCCAGACGAATCAGACGATCCTGAATGCTGATTGCCATCAGCCGCGCGGCCAGAGCCAGACAGACCAGGGCAAAGGCGACGACGATCTCCCACCACACCAGCCGCGCACCCCAGTGACGAACGGCGTAGATGATGCGGATGACCAGATTGATGACCAGCAGCGGAATGGCGATGAAGTGAAACAGCGGAAAGAACCGGCGGTGCGTGGCGTAAGTCTGGGCTGCTTCGGCCATGGAGAACCTCCTCTTTCGCACGACAGGATCGCACGAACGTCAATGGAGTCAGAAGACGTATCTGGCCGTGGCGTGGACCGCTTGCAGCTTCGCGCTGAGCTCCGCGCCCGGCTGCACGCGGAAGTGCTGGTTGACCTTCAGGCGCACTTCGCCCCGGTTGGAGTCGGCGAGCTGCTGCGGGAGCTCGACGATCGTGACGGTCAGCGGGACTTCGCCCGGGTACTCATCGACGATCTCGCGGATGCGGCGCACCGTCCCTTCCGACATGCGCGGATACGGCACCTCCAGGGCGATCTCCTTCACCTTCTTGTCCCGGATCCCCTCCAGCGGAATGATCTCGAGCGCATTGAGCTCAGGCGTGATGGGTGACTCGTGGAACGCTGCCGCGTGGGAAGCGAACGATGTGTCCTCGTCGGGGGTCGGGAGTCGGGAGTCGGGGGTCGGAGAGAGGTCGTCGTCTTCGTCGGGGGTCGGGAGTCGGGAGTCGGAAGTCGGAGAGAGGTCGTCGTCTTCGTCGGGGGTCGGGAGTCGGGGGTCGGGGGTCGGAGAGAGGTCGTCGTCTTCGTCGGGGGTCGGGAGTCGGGGGTCGGGAGTCGAAGAGAGGTCGTCGTCTTCGGCAACCGCCGCCTCTTCTCCGATACCCGACTCCCGACTCCCCACCCCCGCGATCGGAGTGCGGTTCTCGCCAGCTTTCGCTCCGACACCCGACCCCCGACCCCCGACCCCCGCGACCACTCCCGCGAACAATCCCAGATTCGCAGAACGGTCACCGTACTTCTCCGCTTCGATCTCCTTCGGATCGCGGTCGTCATCGGCCTCATCCTCGCTCACGTCGTAACCCGACACGTGCGCGTACTCGTCTTCGGCGCGTTGCGCGTTCTGTTCGGCCGACTGCAGGGCCACGCTGCGGCCGGCCTGCATTCCGCCGGTGTCCTTGACCGCTGCGGTGAGCAGGACGGCGATGCCGTTGTCGAGCCACCTGGCGTACTTTGAATAGAGATCGGAGAAGACCACCACATCGACGGAGCCGCGCTGGTCGTCGAGGATGAACTTGGCCATCAGCTTCCCTTCGTTCGGGCCCTTCTTGATCTTCGACTTCTTCAGCTGAGAGACGATGCCGCCGATGTTCACGATCTCGTCGATATGTTGATGAAGACTGTCGGTGGTGGCGTTGGCGAACATGCGCAGCTCGTCGGTGTATCGGTTCAAGGGATGGCCGGTGATGTAGAAGCCGAGGGTCTCCTTCTCGAAGCGGAGCTTCTCGTCGTCCGGCCACTCGGCGGCGCGCAAACGCAGGTCAGACTCTCCAGTCCGGCTGTTGGCGAGGGTCGGCAGAGGCCGGGCCACGTTGGAAGAGCCGAAGAGCGACGTCTGGCCTCGCTCCTTTTCCTCCCTGGCCCGCTGGGCAGAATCGGCGGTGATCTCCAGCGACTCGAACAGCACTCTGCGGGCCACGCCGAGAAAATCGAACGAGCCCGATTTGATGAGCGCCTCGATCACCTTCTTATTGCAGGCGCGAAGGTCGACGGCTTCGCAAAAATCGAGAAGGGACGTGTAGCGCCCCTTCTTCTGCCGCGCCTCGAGGATCGACTCGATGGCTCCTTCGCCGACGCCCTTCACCGCACCCAGTCCAAAGCGTATGTTCGGACCGACGACGGTGAACGCGTAGTTCGATTCGTTGATGTCGGGCGGCAGGATGCGGATTCCCATCTGCGACGCTTCGTGGATGAACTTCACGACGAAGTCGGTACGGTCCATCTCCGAGGTCATCAGCGCGGCCATGAAATGCATGGGGTGGTGCACCTTGAGCCACGCCGTCTGCCAGGCCACGAGTGCGTAGGCCACCGAGTGGGATTTGTTGAAACCGTAGCGTGCGAACGGCTCGATGTAGTCGAAGAGATCGTTGGCTTTCTTCCGGTCCACGCCCTTGCCGGCCGCGCCGGCTACGAACTTGTCCCGCTCCGCGGCCATGACGGCGGCGTCCTTCTTCCCCATCGCTTTGCGCAGCAGATCGGCCTGGCCGAGTGAGTAGCCGGCCACCCGCTGCGCGATCTGCATGACCTGCTCCTGGTAGACGATGACCCCGTAGGTCTCTTCCAGGATCTCCTTCATGGCCGGGACGAGATACTTCGCCTTCGAGAGCCCGTTCTTGCGGCGGACGAACTCGTCGACCATGCCGGCGTCGAGCGCGCCGGGGCGATAGAGGGCGTTGAGGGCGGCCAGGTCCTCGAACTTCGTCGGCCGCGATTTGCGCAGCAGGTCGACCATGCCGCCCGATTCAAACTGGAACACGCCCTTGGTGCGCCCTTCCTGAAAGAGGCGAAAGACTTCCGGATCGTCGAGGGGAATGTTCTCGATGTCGATGGTAACGCCTTCCGCGGCCCTGGCCGATTTGATGGCGTCGTCGATCACCGTCAGCGTGCGCAGGCCGAGAAAGTCCATCTTGAGAAGACCCATCTTCTCGACGACGCGCATGTCGTACTGCGTCACGATTTCGTCGCGGTTCGTGCGATAGAGCGGCACGTAGTTCGTGACCGGCTCGGGCGTGATAACCACCCCGGCGGCGTGCATGCCGGCGTGACGCGAGAGGCCTTCGAGCTTCGAGCCAATCTCGATGATGCGCTCGACCTCGTGATCGTTCTTCATGGCCTCGATCAGTGCCGGCGAATCCCTGGCCGCCGACAGCAGCGTCACATCGGGACCGGTGGGAATGGTCTTGGCCACCTTGTCGACGAGACCGTACGGCAGCCCGAGGACGCGGCCCACGTCGCGCACCACCGACTTGGCCGCCATCGTTCCGAAGGTGATGATCTGCGCGACCTTGTCCGCGCCGTACTTGCGGCGGACGTACTCGATCACCTCGCCGCGCCGGTTCATGCAGAAGTCGATGTCGATGTCGGGCATGGAGATGCGCTCGGGGTTGAGGAAACGCTCGAAAAGGAGGTCGTAGTCGAGCGGATCGACGTCGGTGATCCCCATCGAGTAGGCCACGAGCGATCCCGCGCCGGAGCCGCGGCCGGGACCGACGGGGATACCGCTGTCCCTGGCGAACTTGATGAAGTCCCACACCACCAGGAAGTAGCCGGGGAACCCCATCGACATGATGATGTCGATCTCGCTCTGGAGGCGGTCGTGGTACTCCTGCGGCTCGTGTTTCTTCTTCTTCGCGGCGAAGAGCGGTGCGGCCGCCTTCAGCCGCCGTTCCAATCCCGCCCGCGCCACCTCGGCGAAGTAACCGGCCAGATCCTTCCCCGGCGGTACCGGGAACTTCGGCAGGTGATGGCCGCTGACGTCGAGCGAGACGTGGACGCGCTCGGCGATCTTCACGGTGTTGTCGATGGCTTCGCCGTAACCACTGAAGATGCGGCGCATCTCGTCGGGACTCTTGACATAGAAATCGTCGCTGTAGAACTTCATCCGCTTTTCGTCGCCGAGCGTCTTGCCGGTGCCAATGCAGAGGAGGACCTCGTGCGCGAAGGCGTCGTCCTTCGACAGGTAGTGGGAGTCGTTGGTGGCCACGAGGCGAAGGCCGGTCTCCTCGCCGAGCCTGGCCATCATGGGGACGATCTTCTGCTGGTCGGGGATGCCGTGGTCCTGGATCTCGAGGAAAAAGTTGTCCGCGCCGAGGATCTCTTTGTACTGCAGGGCGGCCTCTTTGGCCTTCGTCGAATTGCCGCCAGCGAGAGCCTGCGATACCTCGCCCTTCAAACACGAGGAGAGCACGATCAGCCCTTCGCGATGCGCGCGGAGCAGCTCTTTGTCGATGCGCGGCTTGTAGTAGAAGCCCTCGGTGTATCCGGCCGAGACGAGCTTGACGAGGTTCCGGTAGCCCTGGTCGTTCGCGGCCAGGACGATGAGGTGATTGTTGGCGCCGGCATCGGCCTGCCCGTCTTCGACGCCCGCTTTGTCGAAGCGTGAGCCGTAGGCGACGTACATCTCGCAGCCGATGATCGGCTTCACCTTCTCCTTCTTCATGGCGTTGTAGAACTCGACGGCACCGAACATGTTGCCGTGGTCGGTGATGGCACAGGCCGGCATGCCGAGCTTGGCCACTCGTTTGGCCAGCTCGTCGGGGCGGCTGGCGCCGTCGAGGAGGGAGTATTCGGTGTGAAGGTGGAGGTGAGCGAACGACATCAGGCCTTCGAGAGTACGGTGAGAACGGAGAATACGGCGACGTTCATTCTACGCGAGGGGCGGGCCGGGGACGTCGCTCGTCGGCTGCTTCAGCGTCGATTTGTCTGCCAGGGAGAGAGAGCGATGAACCACAGCAGAGCGATGTTCGCCAGCGGCACGATCGCAGCAAAACCAAGGAACGGCGAGTAGCCGGCGCGACGGCAAATGCGGGCTGCCGGCCAGACTACAGCGGCAGTCGATACGAGTGCAACGAAGATGATCACTGCCATCTCGGGGAACCATATCTGAGGGAATGTCACTTGCTGCCTCCCGGCTATCTCCGTCAACGCGGTCAGTGCCGGGAATGCCTCCCGGCTCGGGACTCTCCATCCTCGAATCACTGAGGCATGGCCGTTCCCCAGAAGTACTGTTCGAAGAACGGCTTGTAGTCCTTCTTCGTCATGAAGCTGAGAAGGCCTGAGACGTCTTTGGTGGTACCTGCTTTCCACGCGAATGACTTCTGGTAAGACTTCAGGAACGTGAGAAAAGCGGTATCGCCCAACTCTTTGTGCAGCGTGTAGAGCAGGTACGGTCCCTTCTCGTACACCAGAGCAAACCTCTGCCTGAAAGACACAGATGGATCGCCCTGGATACGGTCTGCGTACGGAATGGGCGCAATGTTGACACCCAACTTCGCGCCACCGCGCCACGTCGAGACAAGGCGGTTGTAGACGCCTTCGCCATTCGGCATCAGCTTCTTGAGAGCAAGCGCGGCGGAGTACTCGGCGAACGACTCGGCGAGCCACGTCTCCTCCCGTGTGGCGTCGCGAACGACGTAGCCCCAGTACTGGTGAGCAATCTCATGCGCGAAGCGTTCGTTGATCCCCTGCGTGAAGAATTGAGCCTCCTCGTCCCCGAGCGACGGGCTGAATGCCTCATTCGTGATGAACATGGTTGCAGGCGGCGCCTGTCCATAGCCGTAGGTATTCACCTGGATGATGTTGAACTCCTTCCACGGGAACGGCCCCAGAAAGAATTCGTAGTAACTGATGATCCCGTCGGCGAGATCGGTAAGTTGCTTCGCCGCTCGCTCATTGCGAAGTCCATAGGTGGCGACGCGGATGGTCAGCTCACCCCGCTTCTGCTCGTAAAGGTTGTACTTCCCTGCCTCGACCATCGTGAACTGCACCGGCTTATCGATCGTATTTTCGACGATGTTGAAGTCGCCCTCTTCGCGGCGGGCGATGGTGTCACCTGGCGCGATCCCGATAAACGGCTTCTTGATCCGCAGGACCGAGTGGACGGTGTATGCCTGCGCGTTGAGTTGGCGGGGCAGCGGGAACCATGGCTCTCCAAGACCAAGTTGCCAGGCGTTGTCGCCTCCCTCGCGTACCAGGAAGTCGCCGTCGATCGTGAACTTCAGCTTCAACGTCGGGGTGGAGCCCCCGTCAACCGCGACGACGAGATCATCCAATTCGTGATGGAAGGGCAGTGCGCGCCCCTGTTCATCGGTAACGCTACGAATATTGAGGGTTCGGACGGGCGCGTTCGCCTTGACGATTTCCTCACTAATCAGCTCGAAGCGGAGCACGTTCTCTCCCGGCGCCAGACGGGCGATCGATTCTGTGATCTCGGCCTTTGCGTTGTCGCCGTCAGCAATGAGCGAGTAGTCAAGCGCGGTCAGCGCGAAAGGAGGCTTCGCCGCAGTCCAGTGATCGTGCCCGACCGGCTGATCGGAAAGCGTTCTTAGGAAGAGCCACTGCTGGACACGCTTGTCCGAGCTGGCAGAGGAAACACCCGTCACGGCGTAGAGCCCCTCGTCATGATCCTCGACGTCGTCAAAATCGTAAAACAGGTTGTCCCGGCCGCCACTGAGCTCGATGAGGGCTTTCCTGGAAGATGGGAACGAGAACTTCTGCACGGCCAGAGAGTGTGCTTTCGGCGCCATGCGCACCCGGCTGAAGAGCGCGTCGTGCTGCGCGAGCGCGTCGGCGAGCGCCGCACCGCCGCTACCCGTCACCTCCGGCATCGTTACGCCGCCGCCGAGGATCAGCACGTCGCCGAAGTCGCCGCTGAGGGTGGCCTGATTCGCGTCCGCCGTCATCTTCACGTGCGAAACCGCCTTCACGTTGTGGTCGACGACCGGCAGCTCCGCGGCTTCGACGGTCTGGTACTCGAACGTCCCGCTGCCTTTGAAGTAGACGCCGACCGGCTCGCTGCCGGCGCTGACGCGCGCGATCGAGCCGGCGCCGAAGTGGAGCGTCATGTGCCCCACCGTCCAGGCGGCGTTACTGACGTTTGCGGCCTCGCCGAGCTTGAGGTTCTTCGCGGCGGCCACGAAGTCAGTCAGAGGTGCAGCCGCGAAGAGCGAAACGGGCAGACAGACAACGAGCGTTGTAAAGAGGAACCTTAGTTTTCGCATGGAGCTATGGATTGTAGCCTACGAGTCGTAGGCCACGCCGCCGATGGGGCGCGAGGAGCGGTCCACGCGTGTGTCGAGCAACTCGCGGAGGTTCGTCGTCTCGATGAACATGTGGCGGTGCCGGATGCAGTGAACGGCCATGGCGAAGAAGAGCACGGCCACGACGCCGAAGAAGACGAGCGCCGCCGGAGACGCCGAGGGCAGCGGCGAGAGCCTAGTCGAAACGAAGAGCTCCTGCGCCAGGATGAGGCAGTAGAGCGGGAACGGGAAAAAGACGAGCGCGGAGAGCACGCGGCTGGCCTGCACCGAGAAGTACGGGCGCAAGGCCAGGAACGTGAGCGAGACGAAACAGCCGAGCATCATCAGCGCCACGAAATGAAGCTGCGCCAGCTCGCCGTAACCGGTGCCGTTGCGGACGAGCATCAGCATGCGCGTCTGCAGCAGGAGCGTCCAGGCCAGAGAGACGACGGCCGCGGCGGTCGACAGCAGCGCGAAAAGCGCGCCGAAGACGTTCCGCGCCGCCAGCAGCGCCGCCATGCGGACCAGGATGGCGGAGGTGGCGATCCCGGCGATGAGGGCGACGACGATCGCCCATCCCGCCGCGCTCTTGACCGACACGATCGCGCCATGCACCACCACGAACGCCAGCGGAGCCCCCTCGGCCTGCGACATCAGCCCCGCGGCCGCGCAGAGCGCCACAAAAAGGCAGAAGCCGGTGCCGGCGTAGAAGAAGAACTTGGGCATGGCAATGTGTAGGGTAGCAGTTTCGGGGGTCGGGTGTTGGGAGTCGGGGGTCGGAGGAAGGCCACGGGCTACCTCAACTCGTAATTCGCCTCTACGACCAGCGAAGCTACGAGTCGGTATCGATCATGTAAAGCGCGTCAATCGAACGGATCCGTTCTCGACCCAACGTGTTGAGACGGCGGGCGCTCGATCGGCTCCTTCCAGGCGCCTAAAGCGCCGAGGAACTCGCTTGTCCACTCGTCGACAGGCTCGAGGATGACCTGCCTTCCGACGCGGTGAACCAACACCTCCCGCTGATCGTTCGCGAATCGGAAAGGCTTCGGGAGACGTACCGCTTGACCGCCTCCGTTGCGAAAGATCTTCGCGCGCGCCGTCATGACGAGAGTATAGAGCGCTCAAGCGCACGACGCACATCGTCCCCGAAAGCGACGAAGAGCACGCGTTCGATCTCCTCACGATCGGCGAGGACGTTCCGGGTCTCGCTGACGGCGATCTCCGCCGCTGCCTCGACCGGATAACCGTAAATGCCGCAACTGATCGCGGGAAAGGCGATGGTCCGTACAGCGTTCTTCAGCGCCACTTCGATGCTGCGCCGATAGCAGGATGCGAGCAACTCCGGCTCGCCGTGCGTCCCCCCGCGCCAGACGGGGCCGACGGTATGAATGATGTATTTGGCCGGCAGCCGGAAGCCGGGCGTGATCTTGGCGTCGCCCGTGGAGCAACCGCCAAGCAGGCGGCAGGCGGAAACGAGCTCAGGACCGGCCGCGCGATGGATCGCGCCGTCGACTCCTCCCCCACCGAGGAGCGAGGAGTTGGCGGCGTTCACGATCGCGTCGACCGCGAGTCGGGTGATGTCGCCGGCTACGATCTCGAAGCGTGTCACTTCCGGCGGCCCAGCTTCACGACGATCTCGAACTCGCTCTTCGTGACCGGCTGGATGGAAAGCCGCGAGCCTTTCTTCGTCACCACCATCTCCTCGAGACCTGGCGTCGACTTCAGCGTCTCCAGCGGCACGATCTGCGGGAACCTCTCCACGAAGCCGATGTCGACCATGTACCAGATCGGATTGTCGGCGGTGGCCTTCTCGTCGTAGTACTTGTGCCCCTTCTTCCGCGCGAACTGGTCGGCGTACGCCTCCCGGCTGATCTCTGCCACGCCGGTGACGCCGGAGGGATCGGCATTCGAGGCATAAAAGAGCACGCGGTCGCCGCGCTTCATCCCGTCGCGCATGAAGTTGCGCGCCTGATAGTTGCGCACCCCTTCCCAACTCGTCGTGCCGTCGCGTTTGAGGCCGTCGATCGTGTAGGCGGACGGCTCGCACTTCATCAGCCAGTAGTTCATGGACGTGATTGTAAATCGTGGATTAGGACAACGCGCCGGCAGGTTCTGCCAGCAATGCTCTACCGTCGAATCGCCCTTTCCGCCGCCGCCTTCCTCATCGCCGCCGCTCTCTTCGGGGATGAGCCCGAGTGCGCGAGCAACTACCATTCCGATGGCAAGTCATCGGAAACCTTCGTCCTGACAACCCTGGCTCCTAAGGCGGTGATCGAACGGCTGCCCCGGTTGCTGATCGCGGCCGGCGCTTCGATGCAGTGGTCCGAGCCGGAAAAAGGCATCCTCAAGGCGGAAGGTCTCGACGTCAGAGCGGAGACATCCGGGAATGCCACGCACGTGACATTCCGCTCCTCAACCGGCGCAGACAAAACGGCGCTTTGCCGCTACGCCTCCCTGGTGGGGAATCCGCCGGCGCCGCAGCTCCCCCCGCTTCCGCAGGATCCCGCGCTCATCGAGCTCATGAAGGATGATCTGATCATGAGGCATGAGATCGTCGAGCAGGACGACAAAGCCGGTCTCAACAACATCATGCTCGCTTCCCGGACCGATTTTCTCGAGCTCACCGTCCGGAGCATGAAACAGACTGCCGCCGACAGGCGCGAGTACGGGATATCGATGCTCCTGCCGCGGACAGCGTGCAACATCATGGGCGAGGACATGGACGACGTGTCCGCGGGTTTGGGCGGGAGAGGCTCACCCCCGCGCACGAAGCCGGTCCGCGTGGAAGCGACGCTCGTCTACCTCAAGAAGAGCGACAACGCCTGGCACTTCGCCGGCGCGACGATCTCGCATATGGAAAGCACGAAATAGCCCCCTGCCGTGCGCGTTCTCCTGACGCTTCAGTACCTCGGCACGAACTACGCCGGCTGGCAGTCGCAGACGAATGCGATCGGGATTCAGAACGTCGTCGAAAAGGCCCTGTCCACGATGTTCGGCGGTCCGATCCGCATCGAAGGGGCCGGACGGACCGACGCGGGCGTCCACGCGCGGGCGCAGCGCGCACACGTTGACATCCCCTTCGCCATCGAGCCCCGCGGCTTTCGTCAGGGTCTCAACAACCTGTTGCCGCACGACATCCGCGTTGCCGCCGTCGAGACGGTCGCGGACGATTTCCACTGCCGCTTCGCCGCAAAGTCGAAGACCTACGTGTATCAGATCTGGAACGCCGAGATCGCCGACGTTTTCGCCGATCCGACATACGCGCACGTTCCTCAGCCGCTCGACGCCGGCAGGATGCGTACCGCCGCGCAGGCGCTGCTGGGCCAGCATGACTTTGCGCTCTTCACCGTTGCCGGCCCCGAGGTCAGCTCGACCGAGCGGACGATCACCTCGATCGATGTCACTCGCGACGGGGCGGCCATCACCATCTCCGTGACCGCGGACGGCTTTCTCCGCTCCATGGTCCGCCGCATCGCCGGCTCCCTCATCGAGATCGGCCGCGGCAAGATGGAACCGGACGCGATCTGGACCGAAGCGCGCTGGACTGCGCCGGCGAAGGGACTGATGCTGTGGGAAGTGGGGTATTAGCGCGTTTCGCGGCGTTGTCTGCGCCTGCCGCGTTGTCTGCTCTTCGCGCGTTGTCGGTTGTCGGTTGTCAGTTAGATTTGTCCTACCCTAACCGATAACCGACAACGCGGCGCGAAAGCGCCGCAGACAACGCCGCCGCAGGCGCGCGGTCTTGCGATAACATCCCTCGGTTCACATGATCGACCTGCGCAAACTCGCTGAACCGGGCTCGATCGAGGAAACCCTCCTCGACCGCGTCGACTTCAAGAGGCTGCCCCGGCACATCGCCGTGATCATGGACGGCAACGGCCGCTGGGCCCGCGCGCGCAACCTGCCGCGCGTGGAGGGACATCGCGCCGGCATCGCCTCGGTGCGCGAGATCGTGGAGACCGCGGCCCGCCTCGAGCTCGGCGTCATGACCCTTTACGCGTTCTCCGTCGAGAACTGGAAGCGCCCCCGCTACGAAGTGGCCACCCTCATGATGCTGCTCAAGGAGTACCTGCGAAAAGAGCTGGCCACGCTGATGGAGAACAACATCCGCTTCACGGCCATCGGCCGCGTCGACGGACTGGATCCCTCGGTCCAGCGGGAGCTGAAGTACGCGGAGGACCAGACGGCCAGGAACGGCGGCCTTCTCTTCCAGATCGCTCTCAACTACGGTGGCCGCGCCGAGATCGTCGATACCGTCAACCGCATCATGGCCGTGCTGCGCGAGCGGGAGATGAGCGACGCCCAGATCGACGAGCAGTTCTTCGCCGATCATCTCTACACCGCCAACATCGATGACCCCGATCTCCTCATCCGCACCAGCGGCGAGCTGCGCGTATCGAATTTCCTGCTCTGGCAGATCGCCTACGCGGAGATCCACGTCACGAAGGTCCTCTGGCCCGATTTTCGTCGCCGCGATCTCTTCGAAGCGATCATCGACTTCCAGTCGCGCGAGCGCCGCTACGGCGCGGTCGATGAGTCCGACGCACAGATGTTCATCGAGGCGGATGGAAATCAAGGCTGAAAGCAGAAGGATGAAGGCGGAAGGCGGAAGGATGCATGCCTTCGCCTCGCCTTCTGACTTCATCCTTCATCCTTCATCCTTCCACCTTCATCCTTTCAACAATGAAGCGTGAGATCACCGCAGTCGTCGCCGCTCCCTTCGCCATCTGGATGATCGGCTGGGCTCATCCCTATGTCTTCGACGGGGCCATGACGATCGTGGCGGCGCTGGCGCTCTACGAGTTCCTCGATCTCGGCACGCGAAAGGGCTACCACCTTCCGATTCCACTCTGCATCGGGGTGATGCTCTTCATCATCGCCGCGTTCATCCTCAAGCCGATCTCCGTCGAGCTTGGCGTCTTTGTGGCGTTGCTGTTGATTCCAGGCTGGTATGTCGTCTCCCATCGCAACCTCGAGGAAGCGCTGCCGTCCAGTGCCATCGCCGTCCTGGCGACGCTCTATGTGGGCATGCTGGGTGGATCGCTGATCCGCCTCCACGACGACTTCCCCGACGGCCCGAAGCTGGTCTTCTTCCTCCTGCTCGTGGTCTGGTTCGGCGACACCGGCGCCTACTACTTCGGCCGCACCCTCGGCCGCCACAAGCTCTCATCTCGCATCAGCCCGAAGAAGACCGTGGAGGGACTGATCGGCGGCGTGGTCTCCTCGGTCGCCGCCGCCGTCATCATCCATTTCACGTTCTTCAGGAGCTTTCCGCTGGTCCACGCCGTCATCGCCGGCGTGATCCTCCCGCTGGCGGGAGTGATCGGCGATCTCGCCGAATCGATGTGGAAGCGATCCGCGGAGGTGAAAGACTCCGGAACGCTTCTCCCCGGTCACGGAGGATTCCTCGACCGATTTGATTCCGTTTTCTACACGACGCCGATCCTGTATGCGTACTGGTTCCTCATCCTGCACGACTGGAACTTCCAATGAGAAGAATCTCCATCCTCGGCTCTACCGGCTCGGTCGGACGCTCGACGCTCGACGTCGTCGATGCGTTCCCGGATGCGTTACGCGTGGCCGGCCTCGCGGCGGGCGGGAATCTCGATCTTCTTGCGCAGCAGATCGAGCGCTACGCGCCGGAGATCGTCTCGGTCCGGAATCCTGATGACGTGGCGGCGCTGCGCGGGAGGACCAAACGACGCGTCGAGATCGTCTGTGGCGCGGAAGGAGCCTCCGCCGTCGCTTCCCTCTCGGGGGCCGACGCGGTCATCGCCGCCATCGTCGGGGCGGCCGGCATCCCACCGGTCTACGCGGCGCTTAAAGCCGGCAAACGGGTCGGCATCGCCAACAAGGAAGTGCTGGTCGCCGCCGGAGATGTGATGACGCGCGCCGCCGCAGAGAACGGCGGCGAGATCCTCCCGGTCGACTCCGAGCACAACGCCGTACACCAGGCCCTCCGCTGTGGAGAACACGCCGAGGTCAGGCGCATCGTGCTCACGGCCTCGGGTGGACCGTTTCTCCGGCGCGACCTCGACACCTTCGCGAACATCACCATCGCCGATGCGCTGGCACACCCGACCTGGAAGATGGGGAGCAAGATATCCATCGACTCGGCCTCGATGATGAACAAGGGTCTTGAGGTCATCGAGGCGCACCATCTCTTCGGGATGCCGCCGGACGCCATCGACATCCTCATCCACCCCCAATCCATCGTTCACTCGATGGTGGAGTACGTCGACGGCTCGTTCATCGCCCAGCTCTCCACGACCGACATGAAGTTCCCGATCCAGTACGCGCTGCTGTATCCCGAGCGCGTAGCCGCGCCGTTCGCGCGTCTCGACCTGGCTCGGATCCGCACACTCGAATTCACGGCCGTCGATCCCCAGCGCTTCCCGGCCGTTGAGTTGGCCTACGCTGCCTGCCGCGCCGGAGGCTCCATGCCGGCGGTGCTGAACGCCGCAAACGAGGTGGCCGTGGAGCGATTCCTGGCCGGAGAACTTCCTTTCACGGCAATCGTAGACATCGTGTCGCGCGTGCTCGACCGACACGCCGGACGCGTCGCTCCGATCTCGTCCGTCGACGACGCGCTGGCCTGGGACCGTTGGGCTCGGGAAGAAGCGCGCGGTATGAATGTTGCGGTGAGACAGTGATTAGTGGATTAGTGGATCGGAAGGCTTGCCACGGCTGTTTTCGATGACTCTAATCCACTGATCCACTAATCTACTGATCCACTAGGTTTCCGAGATCGACTAATCTACGAATCCACTGTTCTATGCAAAACGCCGCCACAAACCTTCTCGGCTTCGGTATCGTCCTCGGCTTCCTGATCTTCGCCCACGAGTCCGGGCACTTCCTGGTCGCGAAGTTCTTTCGCGTCAAAGTGCTGGTCTTCTCGTTTGGTTTCGGCAAGCGGCTCTTCGGCTTCCACAAGGGGGAGACAGACTATCGCGTCTCGCTGATTCCCCTCGGCGGCTACGTGCGCATGGCCGGCGATATCCCGGAAGAGAATCAGCCCGGCAACCCTGACGAGTTCCTCTCCAAGCCGAAGTGGCAGCGCTTGCTCATCATGCTGGCCGGTCCGTTCGTGAACATCGTGATCGCCATCTCCTTCATGGCGGTCATCAGCATGGTCGGCACCGAGTCCGTCGTCGTCCGGCCGATCATCGGAGAAGTCTCGCCGAACAAACCGGCCGCGCGCGCCGGGCTGCAGTTCGGCGACCGCATCGTCGCCATCAACGGCGAGAAGATCAACGACTTCGACGACATGCGCCTGGCCATCGGCATGAACAGCGGCACCGCTTTACGCGTCGACTACCTCCGCAATGGACAGCTTCGAACGACGGCAATGACTCCGGAGCGTGAGGACAGCGACTTCGGGCCGGTCGGCCGCGCCGGCATCCGTCCGTACCTCGACTCGACGATCGGCCGCGTCAAACCTGGCTCGCCCGCCGCAATCGCCGGCTTACAGACCGGCGACCGCATCGTTTCCCTCAACGGAAAAGCCGTCACGCAACTCTCCGAGGTCGACGCGGTGTTCGATGCCGTCAAGGGAGGCGCCCTCCCGCTCGACATCATGCGCGGAGCGGCAGTCATCCACACCGTATTGCCAGCGATGAAACCCAATCCGGACGACCCGTACCGCGGGTTCATCCCACCGACCGAGATCCACAAGCTTTCGTTCGTCCCGGCCATTCAGGACAGCATCGAACAGAACTGGAAGATGTTGCGCTATGCCTTCCTCACCCTAGGCCGCCTCTTCCGCGCCGAAGGGAGCGTCAAGGAGCTGAGCGGTCCGATCTCGATCGCCCGCATCTCCGGCGAAATGCTGCGCCGGGGATGGATGAACATGGTCGCGTTGATGGCCATGATTTCGTTGCAGCTCGGCATCATGAACCTCCTCCCCATCCCTGTCCTCGACGGCGGCCACATCATGATCCTGCTCGTCGAAGGGGTGGCCCGCCGCGACCTCTCCCTGCGCGTCAAGGAGCGCATCCAACAAGTCGGTTTCGCCGTCCTGGCCGCACTGATGATGGTCGTTATCTATAACGACGTGATCATGAACGTGCTGCTGAAGCGGAAGGGATGAGGTTGGGCGCCTCGAGATTTGTAATCTCCGCGATGTAGTCAAAATCGCGGTCGGCGTGAAGATGCTCGATCCGATTGAGAATCGCCGTCGCGGCGATCAGACTGGCGGGTTCGGCCCGAACTCCTCGACGTAACCCGGCCACCAGCTCAAATGGTCGAAGCGATCGAGTCCGTCGCGCAGGATCTCAATCCGATTCACCTATCCGCAGCGCCCGGTTGATCGTCCCTGAGTACCTCTTCTCCCCGGTCGAGAGTCTCGCCCGTGATTCTTGACGAAGAGGTGCTGGAGCGTTCATCGCTTCATACATACAAAGTGTACGTCACGTGGGCTGCGGGCCCGACTCGTGTAGGCATCAATTTGATATCATGCAGGCATGGGCAGGCAAATGACGATCCGAGGAGTGCCGGAAGAGGTTGCTGGAAAGCTCCTGCGTTTGAGTCGGGAGCGTGGCCTCAGCTTGAATGGAACGGTGCTGGAGATCCTCAGTCAGGCGGTAGGGACGGATGCCCGTCGCGAACGGCTGGCGCGCTATGCCACATGGACGCCCGAGGACCTCGCGCAGGTCGAGGGTTCCGTGGCCGCGCAACGCGTGATCGACGACTCGCTGTGGCGGTGATCGCGTGCGGATCGTGATGGACACCTCGGCGTACTCGCACATGCGGACGGGCCACCCGGACTTGGCGGACATGCTGGCGTCCGCGGAGGTTTTGCTCATTCCGGTGACGGTGCTCGGCGAGTTGGAGGGGGCCTTCGAGCTAGGCTCGCGGGCCCTAGCCAACCGTCTGGCCTTGGCGGAATTCCTTTCCGAGTCTTTCGTATCGGTTTTTGCCGACGACGCCCGAGGTCGCCCACCGCTACGGCCAGGTTTACGCGCGCCAGAGGCGTTCGGGCCGTCCCGTTCCCGTGAACGACATGTGGATCGCCGCGTCGGCGATCGATTGCGCCGGCCACTTGGTGACCTTTGATAAGGACTTCGGCCGGATCGAAGCGCTCGACTGCACGGTCCTGACCCCGTGACTTCGCGGTCGTGACTCAGTGCAGGAACATCGGCATCCCCATCACATCCGCCACCTTCGGCCGGTAGTTGGCCACGTCATAGAAGCGATCGACGTCGACGCGCTTCCGGCCGCTGCTGCCGACTTCGATGGGGACGGCGGTGTAGCGGCCGTCGACCACGGCCACCATCTTGCCGGTGTCGCCGCGACGCATCAGGTCGGCGGCCAGGCTGCCGTAGTTGTTGGCGACCAGTTGATCGAGGGAGTCGGGGGCGCCGGAGCGCATGAGGTATGCGAGGCGCTGGTAGATCACCTTGTCGCGCGTCCGTTTCTCCAGGTAATCGCTGACGATGCCGCCGATGCCGCCGAGTTTGCGGTTGCCATACGCGTCGGCCTCGCCGCTTTCGATCGTTCCACCGCCGATGAGGCGCGCACCTTCTGAGACGGCCACCACCGCGTAGTTGCTCGGGTTGTCGCTGCGATCGGCCTGCAGCAGGCTGTAGAGCTTCTCCACGTCGAACGACACCTCGGCGATGACGGCGCGATCGACGCCGGCGAGATACGAGGCCAGCAGGCAGGTCTCGCCGGAGTAGCGGCCGAACAGCTCGACCACGAGAAAGCGCTCGTGCGAACCGGCGCCGGTGCGCAGGTCGTTGATGAACATCACGGATCTGGTGACCGCGGTCGAGAAGCCGAGGCAGTAGTCCGTGCCGAAGACATCGTTGTCCATCGTCTTGGGGATGGCCACGAGAGGAACGCCTCGCTGGTGCAGGCGCCGGGCGAACGTGAGCGTGCCGTCTCCGCCGAGGGCCACCAGTCCGTCGAGCTGGAGGAAGTCGATCACGCGCAACGCCGCGTCGGTCAGATCGTATCGTCCGCGCTCGTCCGGTTCGCCTTTGAGCGGGAGGAGGTGCGCCGGGATGTGATCCAGCTTGCTGATCGACGGATTGATGCGCGAGGTGTGCAGCATCGTGCCGCCGAAGCGGTCGATGGAGCGTGTGTTCGTACGGCCGAGCGGTGTGATCCAGGCTGAGTTGTCGGCGTTCCGCTCGGGGATGATGTTGGTCAGCGAAGCCCAGCCGCGGCGCAACCCGAGGATCTCGTATCCGTCGTGATCGAGCAGGCGGCCAACGAACGCTTTGATGGCGGCGTTGAGTCCCGGGACGTCTCCGCCGCCGGTGAGGATCGCGATTCGTTTTGACATGGTGGGCTGGTTTCGGGGTTTACCAGGTCAGTCTCCGGTCGACAGCTTATCAATCCGACAACTCGGACAACTTAGCAACCGAGTAACCCCAGCAACTCAGTAACCCTCACTTCAGCCGCGCGTTCGCCGCAGCCTCCCCCTCTGGGAAGAAGACCACCTTCAGCGCTTCGTGCCGGTCGAAACGGGCTACCCCTTCGTGAAAATCGTTGAGGGAATCGAAGGCCGCCTGCACGATCCATTCGACGTCGAGGCCGGACTTGAGCAGCGCCAGCATCCGCTGCCAGGTGCCGTACATGCGGCGGCCGATGATTCCCTGCATCGTCACCCCTTTGAAGATGACATTGCGCGTGTAGTCGTTGATGGTGACGGAGTGGCCGGCCGGGAGTCCGAGCAGCGAGAGAAGCCCGCCCATGCGCACGATGTCGAGTGCCAGGTTGATGGCGGCTGGCGCGCCCGACATCTCCAGGACGACATCGACCCCCTCGCCCTCGGTTACCGCATCGACGGCTGCCTTCACTTCCTCAGCGCTCGTCGTCCGAACGTTGAAGGCGTGAAGGTTCACGAAGTTGTGGTTCGCGGCCCAGCGGCGCGCGGTCTCGAGAGCGTGATCGCTCACGTCGGTGACGACCACGGTGCTCGCCCCGCTGTGCTCTGCGATTGCCGCGGCCATGGCGCCGATCGGACCGAAGCCGGTGATGGCCACAGATTTGCCCGCCAGATCGCTGATCGACGTCGCGTGAACGGCGTTGCCGAGGGCATCGAGGAACGCGCCGACGCGCAGCGGAACGTAGGAGCCCAGCTTCACCACGTTTGCCGAAGGCACCTTCACGAACTCGGCGAACGCGCCATCCTCGTGCAGCCCGTAGATGCGCGTACGGTCGCAGATGTGCCCATTGCCGGCGCGGCATCGCGGACACTCGCCGCAGACGACGTGCATCTCAGCGGAGACGTAGTCGCCGACCTCGAGATGTCCCTCGTACGAGCGCTGGGCGCGCGCGCCAAGCTCTTCGACAAAGCCACAGAACTCGTGGCCGTAAATGCGAGGCGGGGTGACCTTGTCGTGGATCGACGGATCCCAGTGATAGATGTGTTTGTCGGTGCCACAGACCGCTGCGGCAGCGACGCGAATCAGCACCTCATCAGGGCCTGGTTTCGGAACGGGGCAATCTCGGATGGATGTGCCCTCGGGACCTTCGACCGGGGCCGATTTGACGACGGCGAGCATGGCGTCCTTCGAATGCTGAATTCGCGGGAGGACAAATGTCCTCTTGCGAGGACGAACGTATCACAGCGGCTGCTGGACGAGCCGGCGGCGCCGGTGCCGCCGGATGAAACGAAGGGCCTGATCGAGAAGCAGCTCGGCGGGCGAAGGCCGGTGCTGGACGACGTGCGGCGTGCATAACAAACAGGTGGCGAAACGGTTGATCTCCGAGACGAGCGTCGGGGCGTCGGGGCGCTCGAAGATGTCCTTGTGCAGGCCTCCGTCCACGAGGATCAGCTTCTTCGAACCGGGGCCATACGCGTCATAGAGCTGTTGTGCCATCCATGCCGGGCAGACTTCGTCGGCGGAGCCATGGATGAACAGAGCGGGGACGTTGATGTCCCGGACGGCTTCGAGTGTGTCGAACAACCGTCCGCTGACGAGGTGCAGCGGCACGCGGGGGAACGCCACGCGCGCGAGGTCGGGAAGATTGGTGAATGTCGACTGCAGTATGAGCCCGTCGAAAGGATGCCTGCGGATGATCTGGGCCGCGATCGCACCGCCGAGGGAGTAGCCGTAAAGGATTGACGGCACGTCCTTTGGCCGGATTCTCTCGTGCAGCCGGGCCGCGGTGACGCCGTCGTCGATGATGCCTGAGAATGAGGGCCGCCCGGTGCTGCGTCCGAAGCCGCGATAGTCGAAAAGAAGCAGGTTGATGCCGGCATCGAGCAAGTGCGGCATGACGTGCGCGGTGTTCGTGAGGTTGCCGGTGTTGCCATGGCAGTAGAGCGCGGAGGCGATGGGGTGCTCGGCCCGGCAGTACCAGCCGTAGAGCAGTTCGCCGTCATCGGTCTCGAACGAGAGGACCTCGGTGCGCTCACGCGGGAGGCCGTAGTCCGCTGGGTCCCAACTGATGACCGGCTTGCATTCAGGAACGAAGAGCTGCGAACGCCGGAAAATGCGCCGGCCGAGATCGAGCGCGAGGACGACAGCACTTCCGATCAGCAAAGAATTTGCGGTATCCGTAAGGAGGACGCTTTTTTTCTTTCGCCACACGACTAAGCTCATCAGCAAAACTTCTGCCGGGTTAGAATCGCGCGCCCCATGCGCACGACCGAAAGCCGTACACGCGTACGTTACAAGGAAACCGACCAGATGGCGATCGCTCACCATGCGAATTACGTCGTTTGGTTCGAAGTCGGACGGACGGACCTATGCCGCGAAGCCGGGTTCCCCTACCGGGAGATCGAGGAGCTGGGCCTCATCCTGGTCGTTACCGAAGTCGTCTGCCGCTACCGCATTCCGTACCGCTATGACGACGAGGTCGTAATCCGAACGTCGGTGGCCGAGGCGGCCAGCCGGATGATGCGTTTCTCCTATGAATTGCGCGATGCCTCGGGCGAGAAGTTGCACGCCAACGGCACGTCGTCGCACGTCTGGGTCGATCGCGCCACACGCCGCCCTGTGACGGCCGATGCCGAGGTGATGAAGGCGTTCGCTGGGTGGATTTAGAGGAGCGCTGGCGTCCTCGCCGGCGCTCCGGCCGCCAAGAAGCGTAGACTGCGCGGGAGTCGCTAACCGGGGTTCGGGCATCGGAGTGGCTGCGCATCATGACACCGACCCCCGACACCCGATTCCCGACTCCCGGGGGGACCTGCCATGAAACGTTTCGCCGCATGCGTCGTCGCCGTTCTTTTCGCCATTCCGATCGCATCCGGGCAGGAGGCCGCTCCACCGGCGAAAGAACCGCCGCTGGCGATGCTGTCGCTGGTCGTGACCGATTCGCGGGGGAATCACATCCCAGCGCTGAAGCAGGACGATTTTCAATTGTCGATCGGCGGCACTCCAGTCGACGTGGAGAAGTTCTCCGAGCGGGGAGCGGCAGGCGTTCCCGCGGGAGAGATGAGACGCATCGTCATTCTTTTTGATGGGACGACGCTCTCGGGTGGTGCCCGCCGCCAGGCCGCCGAGGCCTTGCACGGATTCCTGACGCGGGCGTTGCGGCCCGGTGACCTGGTAGCGATTCTCGAGGGCGGCCAGTCGCTGCGGACCATGACGGGATGGACGTCGAACCTGACAGAGGTCGATGCTGCCCTTCAACAGATGTCCGGCGCATCGTCGACACCCTCGGCCAACGGACAAGCCGCGGCCGAGAAACGGATCCGCGAGATTGCCACCGACATCCGGCAGGCCGGTAAGTCGGGTCACACGTTCTATACCTTCGATGCGCTGATCGACGCCGCCCGCGCCTACGCGGCGGCCAGTTATCGCGACGCGGAGGACACGCTGAGCATGATCTCCGCCGCGGTGAGCCTCTTCACTCCCCGGACGCGGAACGTGCTCATCGTCGTGGGAGGCGGCCTTCCGCAGACACCGGGAGCGGGCGTGTTCCAGTATGTGGAGACGATCCGCACGAGCGCGCAGAGCGGCGTGCTGGGAACGAATCTGCAGTCGGGTGCTCAGGCCAGCTCCCCGATGGGCGAGTCTTCATCGTACGATCTAACGCCTCTGTTCAACTCGTTCGGAATGCGCGCCTGGCGCCGCGGTGCGGTGTTCTATGCCATCGCCTCGGACATCAACGAAGACGCCGGCAGTCACATCGATATGCAGCAGGCGGGCGACCGGCTCGCGGCCTTCACCAACGCGGCCGGCCGCTTCGCCGGCTACCACCTGCTTGCCGAGGAAACGGGAGGCGTGGCATTCGTCGGACGCTCAGCGGCGGACGCGCTGGACCGCGTCGTCTCCGATCTCGATTCGTTCTACACGGTTGGCGTTCATCCAACCGCGCCTATCTCGGGGAAGCAGGCGGTAGCCGTGAAGGTGAGCAATGGCTACAGCGTGCGCGTCACGCGCGGCAGCGCCGGATCGGGCACGCCGGCGGACGAGATGGAGAGCCGCGTCATCGCCAATCAGATGTTCAAGCCGACCGACAACGATCTCGGTATCTCGCTGAATGCCGCGCCGCCGGTATTCGAGGGCGAGCGGCGTCTGGTCACCGTCGATGTGCTGATCCCGATTCGCAAGCTGAAGCTCGTTCCGGAGGGTGACGGCGTGGCCGGCGCATTCACCGTCTTCATCTCCACCGGTGATCCGGTTGGGAACTCGTCCAGCGTGAACCGCCAGACGAAAGAAATCCACTGGCCGGCGGCAGCGGTCTCGCACGCCGGCGACAAGGCGCTGACGTTCCGCGTGAACGTCGTGCTCGAGCCCGGCCGGTCGCAGATTTCAGTCGGTGTCATGGACGAGAAGTCCCAGGAGAAGGGGTTCGGCCGGCTGTCGGTATAGACAAAGGAAAACGGCGCACCGGAGTGCGCCGTTCGCGAGCCTCGGATATCGCGCCGGTTACTTCGCGGCGCGTTTCGAAGCGGCCGCGAGCCGCGATTTGTAGCGGTCGGCGGTGTTGTCCTTGATGACGCCGCGACGTGCGGCTTTGTCGATCTCGGAAAAGCTCGTGGAGAGGACGCTCGCGTCGGCGCTGCCGGAATCGACTGCCGCGCGGGCCTTTTTGAGCGCCGAACGGAGACGCGATTTTCCGGCGCGGTTGCGCGTGTTTGCTTTTTCGGCCTGTCGCTGCTGTTTTTCGGCCGAGCGGGTATTCGCCATTGATGTTGCTCCTACGTAAGTGGTCTGCGGTTCAGGGCCGCGTATTCTACTTCGAATCGACGCCGAGCGACTTCAGTTTCTGCCGCGCCAGCGCCGCCTCCGGTGAGGTGGGATGTTCGTGAACGACATACTGAAGCTGCACGATGCCTTGCGACTTCTCGCCGAGGGCGATATAGGCATAACCCTTCTTCAGCAGTGCCCCGGCAACTTTGTCTGACTTCGGGTACCGGGTAACGACGCTGTCAAACTGCGGAATCGCCTCGCGATATTTCTTCTGCGAGTAAAGGCTCTCGCCAACCCAGTAAGCGGCGTTGCCGGAAAGCTCCGAATTCGGGTTCCGGGCCGCGAAGTCGCGAAAGCCGGCGATGGCCAGGTCGTAGTTGCCGCGCTCGTAGTCGCGGTAGGCGGCCTGGTAGGTCTGCATCGGATCTTCCGAGGGGATGGCCACCGGCTGCACCGTGACCTCGCTGCCGGACGCCGGCATCGCGCCGGGTGCCGGCGCGGCGGCGGCGCGGGCAGCCGCGGCTTTCAGATCATCGACGTCGTGCTGCGTCTGCGTGAGCTGCTGCGTCATGCGGTCGAGGCGGTTGTTCGTCTGCTCGACCGTCCCCTGCGCGTTCTGAATCTTGTCCTCGATCTGCCCGACCTTCGCCACGAGCGTGGCGTTCGACTTGAGCAGCATCTGCGTTTGATCGGCGATGGTCTTGTTGACGTTGTTCACTTCCTCTTTGCTGGAAGCCGTGCGCTTGACCTGCGCCAGTTGCTCCTGAAGGTCGGAGATCTGACTCTGCAGCTTCTCGACGTCGGAGGTCGACACGCACGCGGCCGAGGACAACGCCGCGGCGGCCAGTACCGTAACGCGGATGAGGGATCGCATGTTCATTTCCCTACGAGGACCAGATGATCGCGGCGGTTCTTCGCCCACGCTGCTTCATCGTGGCCCGGGTCGAACGGCCTCTCTTCGCCGTAGCTGACGGTGCGGATCCGTCCGGCATCGACGCCGAGGGTGACCAGATACTCCTTGGCCTGATTGGCGCGGCGATCACCGAGAGCCAGGTTGTACTGCTCCGTGCCGCGCTCGTCGCAGTGCCCTTCGATGAGCAGGTTGTATTGCCCGTTCTTCTTGAGCCATGTGGCCGACGACGTCAGCGCGGACTGGGCGTCGGCGGAGAGCGTCGATTCGTTGAACGCGAAGAACGCGTCCTGAATGTAGCCGCGGGCCTGGGCCACGCGGTTCAGCTCTTCGATGTCGTTCGGGAGCGTATCCACGCCTACCGTTTCGGTCTTCGGGTTGACGAAATCCGTCTCGGTCGTGACCGGCTGCGCCGTTGCCGTGGTGACAGTCGGCGGAATCGGCGGCACGACCGGCGCGGTGTCGGCCGACGGCGCAACTGTCGGCTTCTTCGGTCGGCAGGCCGGCGCGATAACCAGCGCGAGAAGGGCCAGAGTGATTGCGAACGCTTTGAATCCTTTGCTCATGTTCGATTTGCTCCTTTGTTGATGATAGCAGTGACGTCGGTCATTGGCCGCCGGCCGCTTCTTTCTTTGACCAATCGGGATCTTTGTTCTCCCCGTCGAAGGTGAGCTGGAGGAGGTCGAGGCCGTCGACGCGCATCCGGTAGATCTGCCATCTGCCGCTGCGGTTTGACTGGAAGGCGATCCACTTGCCGTCGGGCGACCAGGTGGGCTGTTCGTTCGAGCCTTCGCCGGCGAGGATGCGGCTCTGGTGGCTGGCCAGGTCGGCGATGCGGATCTGGAAGCGTCCGTCGACGCGGGAGGTATAGGCGATCTGCGAGCCGTCGGGCGACCAGGTGGCATCGTCGTTCCACTCGCCTTCGAACGAGATGCGCTGCACGTTCGCCCCTTCCGCGTCCATCGTATAGATCTGCGGCGTGCCGCTCCGCCCCGAGGTAAAGGAGATCTGCCGTCCGTTGGGACTCCATTCCGGCGTCGACTCGATCGACGAGTCGGTCGTCAGCCGGCGCAGGTTCGTGCCGTCGTCTTTGATGACGTAGATGTCGGGATTTCCGGCCACGGAGCCGGCGAAGGCGATGTCGTTGCTGATCGGCGAGAAGGTCGCCGACGTGTTCAGCCCCAGGCCTGTCGGCACGCGGACACGGCTCCCACCGCGGCGGCTGATGATGTACATGTCGCTCGTGCCGCGCGCGAATGAGGTGTAGACCATCCGCTCGTTGTCGGCGGACCAGCTCGGGAGGATCGAGAGGGCGTTGTGATGGGTGATCTGCCGCTGATTGGCGCCGTCCCAATCCATCAGCCAGATCTCGAAGTGTCCGGTGCGGTTGGAGGCGAAGCCGATCCGGGAGAGAAAGATGCCCGGTTTGCCGTTGACGGTTCGCACCACGTCATTCGCCACCATGTGGGCGATGCGCGAGAGAGCGCCCGGGGCACCGCGATAACGCTTGCCGAACTGGTTGGCGCCGGTCGAGTCGAGCAGGCGGGCCTCGACGGTGAAATCCTCTCCCTGCTGTTCGATCTTCAGCGCCAGGACAAACTGCGCGCCGGCCGCCTTGGCCAGATCGGCCCCGGGAGGGATGTTGGGGGGGATCGGTGCGATGGCGAAGACGCCGGAGTAGGCGAGATCGCGCGTGAGCGGCGCGAAGAACGGCGCATTGATCGTTTCCAGCGGCAGCGTCGTATCGGGCCGCGGCACGGCGATGCGCGCGACCTGAAGGGCCTTCTCCGGGGTGATCGTGGTTGTGATCTCCGTATGTTGCGCTGCCAGCGGCAGCGCGGCGGTGGTGAGTAAGAGGGAGAGCAGTAGTGTCGTCGTCGTTCGTTTCATCGGAATGTAAGACGTACTCCAAGGTACGTGCCGTTATAGCCGAAGGGAAGAGGCGGAAGGGGCGACGCTTCGAGAACGGCACGGAGCGCCGCCCGGTCGAAGGTGCCGTCGCCGCTCGGGATTTCATTTCTCGCGTCGCGAATGGTGCCGTCGCGTTCGACGACGAAGTGGATCGTCGCCGTGATGTCATGGGTGACGGACTGCGGCCGCAACCAGTGCTGGCCGATGAGCATCTTCATCCGGTCGATGTAGATCGTGTACGGGAAGTCGCCTTCGATCCCCGTCACTCCGGTGGCGCCGGCCGGGATGTTGACTCCGCCGACCACGCCTGGGGTCGCGGTGGCTTGGGGAGTGGGGGGTGGGGCGTGGGGGGTGGGAGGTTTTTCGGAGCCCTTTTTCGACGATTGTCCGAATGAGGAAAGAGGAACGGTCTTCGGCTCGCTTTTCACGACCGGCTTGGGAGGCTCAGCCACGGGCTCGGGGATGGTGAGCTTGCTGGGAGTGGGGGGTGGGGCGTGGGGGGTGGGAGCTACGGGGGTGGGAGCTACGGGGGTGGGAGCTACGACTCCCGGCTCCCGGCTCACTACAGGCGCGGCGAACCGGATGTTCAGCATCGACATCTCCTGAGGGGCGGCGGCGTGCATGGCAGCGTAGATGATGCCTGCGGCAATCGCGCCATGCAGGAGGATGGAGATGGCGATGCCGGCTCCTGGGCCGCCGCCGAGGCGGGATCGTTCGGCCAGCAGATCACCGATGCGGTCTTCCATCCCTCTCCTTCGGCTGCGTGACCATCCCGAGTTGTTCCACGCCGGCGCGGTTCATGATGTCGAGAACGGCCACCACCCGTCCGTACGGCACGGCCTTGTCGGCTTCGAGCAAGGCCCGCTTGACGCGCCGCGCGCGCAGCATCGGGCCCAGGCTCTGGTCGAGATTCGCCGATCCCGCGGCGATGCCATCGAGGTAGACCGCACCGCTCGCCGTCACCTGGATCTTGGCGGGATTGTTTGAGGCCAGCTCGAAGCTCTTCCCCTCCGCCGCGGGCAAGGCCACGGTCAATCCCTGCGTCAACATCGGCGCCGTCACCATGAAGATGATCAGCAGGACGAGCATGACGTCGACCAGCGGCGTGACGTTGATCTCCGCCATGTCGCCGTAGTCGTCGCCGTGGTCGAATCGGAAGGACATGTGTGTGTGAGTTAGACGCCTGTGATTCGCAAGTAGTAACCGGCAGTTGATCGCTTGGTTGCGGGGCCTCGCGGTCTCGTAGTCGCGCGGCAGAACACCGCGTAACCGCGCGACTCCGCAACCGCTACATGAAGTTCCTCTCCGTCAAATTCAGAAACTCCAACGTGAAATCTTCCATTTCGCCGCGCGCCTGGCGAAGGCGTTGGACGAAGTGGTTGTACGCGAGAAGGGCGGGGATGGCGGCGAAGAGTCCGGCCGCTGTATTGATGAGCGCCTCGCTGATGCCTGGCGCCACGGAGGTGATCGAGGTCGTGGCGGTCGCTCCGATCGTGGCGAAGGCGTCCATGATTCCCCAGACAGTGCCGAAGAGACCGATGAACGGCGAGGCCGCCGCGGTCGTGGCCAGGAACGGGAGATAGCGCGACAGACGCGATGCCTCGATACGCGAGGCGCGCAGCAGCGAGCGCTCCACGCTGTCGAGCGACCGGATCATCGCCGAGTTGGCGTGGGCGATCTGCGCTTCGATCTCGGCATAGCCGGCCTTGAAGAGCCCCACCAGAGAGGAGTGGGCAGTCTGTGCCGTCGCCGCCTGTACGTCAGCGAGCTTCTTGGCGCGCCGGAACACGAACATGAACCGCCGCGATGCCGCCGCCGATCGACGGAAGCGGATGGCGATCACGAACATCACCGCCCATGAGCCGATCGAGAAAAGCAGCAGTACCCCCAGGACGGCCTTTCCCACCCACCCCGTATGCTGAAACGACGTCCAGAGTTGCACTACGGTAAAGGTAGCATGTGGCGGGTGGGGTGTGGGGAGTGGGGTGTGGAGGAACGGCGAATGTTGAACGTCGAATGTTCAATGTTGAATGGAGCCGATACAACCCCGGACATTGAGCATTCAATATTGACCATTCACCATTCGACATCGTCTTTGGCTTCCCCCCGCACCCCACTCCCCAACACCGAACCGCCTAGGTCGTCACCAAGGTGGAGGAACGGCGAGTGTTGAATGCCGAATGTTCAATGTTGAGTGTCGAATGGAGCCGGCACAACCTCGAACATTGAGCATTCAACATTGAACATTCACCATTCAAAATTGTCTTTGACTACTCCCCACTCCCCACTCCCCTACGCCGCAACCGCCTCGGTCGTCACCAACCCCAGCGTGTCCAGGTAGAACTGCAGGTCGGCCGGCGTCAGCGCATACAGCAGGCGGCCACCGGCGCGGCCAGCGGTGCTGAGGAACGAGCCGTCGTGGTCGCGCATCAGGAGCACGTCGCCGAGAAACGCGGAAGGCAGGGTCGTGAGCAGATCCAGGAACTCTTCCGGCGTGGCGGTTCTGTCGATAAGGATCCGGTCGACGTCCTGCGAGACGTGATCGACGGCAAAGCTGAGCACGGAAAAGGTGCCAGCGAAGATGATGTGGTTGGCCGCCCGGGGGTGGAGATTCCAATCGCGGGAGGGTTGATCGGCGCGGCGGGAGACGAGCGTGATTCGTCGGGTATCGTGCATGGTCGTTTACCTCAGTGGGGAAAGACGGCCGCGGTGACGGCGATGGCCAGCGCTAACGACCACAACATGGTCAGCACCCGCCATGACTGGCGTCCGCCGCGAAGGTCCGACGTGGTCTCGACTACGAAGTGTTTGATCTGAGTCATGAGAATCTCCTTCTCTCGTCTGTTCTTTCCTGGTCGTCTTGGATCAGTACAAGGCCGATACCAATCAAGACTCTCATTAGAATCAGCAACTTAGCTGTGTCTGACGCATTTGACCCTGTTTTAGAACTGCACGGCTGTATGATTTCTGGACATGACTGAGACCGCGGTACGGCAGCGACTCCTCATCGTCGACGACGATGTGAACGTCGTGGCCGGTCTGGAAGCGCTGCTGGCTGATGAGTGGGAGGTCAAGACGGCCACGACGGCGCGTGACGGGCGGGCGGTCTTCGCGGACTTCTCGCCGGACGTGGTTCTGCTCGACATGAACCTTCCCGACGGCAACGGAGTGGACGTCCTCCACGACCTGAAGATGTACTCCGAGGCCGTTTCCGTGATCATGATGTCCGGGGTCGGCACCATCGACAGCGTGGTCGAGTCGATGAAGCTGGGCGCCGAGACCTTCCTGCAGAAGCCATTCGATTACAGCATGTTGTCGCTGACGCTGGAGCAGGTATCGCGCATCGTCGGAACGCGCCGCGAGCTCATTGCTCTCCGGCGCGGCGATTCGAGCGATCTGGAGCGCCTCCCCGGTATCTCGCCTTCCGTCCAGAACCTGAACGAGCTGCTCGCGCAGATCGCGCGCGCGCCGTCGCCGGTCCTGATCGAGGGGGACTCGGGGACCGGAAAGGGAGTCTACGCACGCCTCATCCACAACCGTTCGCCGAGGGCTCGGGCACCGTTCGTCGACCTCAACTGCGCCGGCCTGTCGAAAGAGTTGCTCGAATCGGAGCTCTTCGGGCATGAGCGCGGCGCGTTTACCAACGCCATGAACACCAAGCAGGGGCTCTTCGAGATCGCTTCCGACGGGACCCTGTTTCTCGATGAGATCGGCGATATGGATGTCACCGTCCAGGCGCGCCTGCTCAAGGCGATCGAGGAGAAGCGGTTTCGGCGGGTCGGCGGGGTCCGTGACCTGACGACGAATTTCCGCCTCATCGCGGCGACGAATCGCGACCTCGGCAAGGACGTGGCGGCCGGCCGCTTCCGCGGCGATCTCTACTACCGCCTGAACGTAGTCCGCGTCCGCATGCCGCTCCTGCGTGAGCGCCCGGAGGATATCCCGCTGCTCGTCGAAGTCATCCTCCGGCCGCTGGCGAAGGAGATGGGGCGCTCCGCCCCTCCGGTCAGCGCGCGGGCCCTGAAGAGGCTTGCGGCCTACCCATGGCCCGGCAACGTGCGCGAGCTGCGCAACGTTCTCGAACGAGCCATGCTGACGATGACGGGAAAAGAGATCCGGAGCGAGGATCTGCTGCTCGAATCGGACCCGGCGTCCATGCCGAACACATCCGGCGGGTTGCCCACCGCCGATTGGGAGATCCGCCCGCTCGACGAGATGATCGATGCCTACATCACCGCCTCCGTGAGCGCAGCCGGCGGCAACGTCCGCAAGGCGGCACGGCAGCTTCAGATCAGTCCGTCGACGCTCTATGCGCGGATGAATAAGAAGAGCGGCTAATCCAGGGCTGAGCCAAGGAGCCTGCGGAACAGGATTCCGCCGAGGAGCCGGTCGGCGGCGTCATCATCGGCGAAGCGGCGGACGAGCTGGCGGTAGGGCGCGACCAGCGCCACGACGATGGCGCGGGTCTCGGCGTTCTCCTGCGCCTCCCCGATGAGCGAGGCCACGACGCCTCCCAGCGCACCGACGAGCAACTCCTCGAACGCCCGCGCAGCGGCATCGATATCGACGGCCTCCAGCGGCGGTGGCAGCTCGCTACGGACGATCTCCGCCGCCAGGGCCGCTTTGGAGGGCCAACGCCGGTAGATCGACGACTTCGCCGTGCCGGCCCGCCGCGCCAGCTCATCGAGGCTCAGCTCCCGATAGCCGCCCGCGCGCAGCATTGCCAGGGCGGCATTGAGAATCTCCGCGTCCGCTTCGGCGCGGCGCGGACGGCCGCGACCGCGACCGCGGTGGGTATCATTCGTTGTCATGACTTGATACTGAACGTTGAATGTTGAATGCGGAATGTTGAATGTTCAGTGTTGATGTTCGGAGTTGAATCACTCGGACTCGGTCATTCAACATCCAACATTGAACATTCAACATTGAACATTCAAACATCGCTTCGCCATCAGATCGTCTGCCCGCTGGCCGGCGGATAGTCGTCAGCGCGAACCAGGATCTCGCGCGGCTTGGAGCCTTGCGACGGCCCGACGACACCGTTCGCTTCCATGATCTCCATCAGGCGCGCGGCGCGGGAGTAGCCGAGCTTGAGGCGGCGCTGGATGTACGAGGCGCTGGCCTGGCCGGTCGTGAGCACCACGCGCACCGCGTCGTCGTACTTCGAATCGTCGAGGTACTCGATCCCGTCCGCGCCGCTCTTCTCATCGCCGATCTTCGTGATCTCCTCGAGGAACTTCGGCTCGCCCTGATTGGCCTTGACGAAATCGACGATCTGCACAATCTCCTTCTCCGACACGTACGCGCCGTGAATGCGTCGGATGCGCGCCGTTCCGGGCGGCAGGAAGAGCATGTCGCCGTTGCCGAGCAGCTTCTCGGCCCCCTGCGTATCGAGGATGGTTCGCGAATCGATCTTCGACGCCACCTGATAGCTGATGCGCGACGGGAAGTTCGCCTTGATCACGCCGGTGATCACGTCGACCGACGGCCGCTGCGTGGCGATGATGAGATGGATACCCACCGCGCGGGCCTTCTGCGCCAGGCGCGTCACCGAGTCTTCCACGTCCTTCGACGCCACCATCATCAGATCGGCGAACTCGTCGATGATGATGACGATGTAGACCAGCGGCTCGGGCACCTTCACGGGCTCCCCTTCCGGCAGCTTCATAGCCCGGCGGTAGCCGTCGAAATCCTTCAGCAGGCTGTTGTACTGATCGATGTTGCGGACGCCGCATTCGGCCAGGCAGCGGTAGCGGTTCTCCATCTCGTTCACCGCCCAGATCAGAGCGACCGAGGCCAGCTTCGGGTCGGTGACGATCGGATGGAGCAGGTGCGGGATGTCTTCGTACATCTTCAGCTCGACCATCTTCGGATCGATCATGAGCATCCGAAGCTGCTTCGGCAGCGCCTTGTACAGCAGCGAGACGATCATCGAGTTGAGGCCGACGGACTTGCCCGCGCCGGTGGCGCCGGCGACGAGCAGATGCGGCATCCGGGCAAGGTCGGTGACGACGGCGTCGCCGTGAATGTCCTTTCCGAGTGCCACGGTGAGAAGGGACTGCTGCTGGGTGAAGGCGTCCGTGTCGATGATGTCGCGCAGCGTGATCAGCTCGCGGCGCTTGTTGGGCACCTCGATGCCGACCGTGGAAGAGCCGCTGATGCGCTCGATGCGGATCGACTCGGCCTTCAACGCCAGCGCCAGATCGTCGCCCAGATTCACGACCTTCGCGTACTTGACGCCCGCGGATGGCTTGAACTCGAACGTCGTCACGACCGGGCCCGGGTGGTAGGCCGTTACTTCGCCATCGACGGAGAACTCGCGGCAACGCTCCTCGATGAGGCGCCCGATGTCGAGGAACTTCTTGTGGATGTCGTCATTGATGTTGTCCACCTTCGGCCCGGGTGTGAGCAGGTCGACCGGGGGCAGGAGGTCGTGTGTGAGACGGGTCTCGCGCTTCGGCGGCGACTCTTTCGTCTTGCGCTGTACCGGACGCGGCATCGGCGATTTCACCCGCGGCGCGCGCACGGCCGGCGGATCGTCGAGGTAGAGCGGATCTTCGAATTCGCCGTCGTCCTCCACGACAACCGGCCGCGAGAACCGCGCGGCCTCGACCGTGTCGGCTTTCGCGGCCGCCCACAAGGCAAACGGGTCGGGCGTCTCCTGCTTCGATAGCTCTTCGGCTGCTTTGCGGAGATCTGCCTTCGTCACCTTGCGGATCTGGAACCGGCCGGCGCCCCTGACCTCGCGCACGATGGGACCGGCAGCCGGCAGGGGTGAGTCGTCCTGCTTCGCCACGAGACGCAAGGACGGTCCGTCCCCATTCGAAGCCCCCTTCGAAGCGATGTCGAGGTGTTTGCGAACGACGGCCGTCTTCATCTTCTCCTTGCGCCGGCGTTCGCTGAATCGCGCCCATTGCAACGAGAAGGCGCGGCCCAGTCCGAGCAGCTTGCCCTGAAAGGCGCCGAAGATCGCAGCGAGGCTGATGCGGGTCGCCAGCAGCAGCCCGATCAACATCGTCGTGACGAGCACGATGGCCGCCCCGATGCCGTTCAGGTTCGCGGAGGCGGCGTGATTGAGCTCCTGCCCGAGATAGCCGCCGGATGGGATCAACGCCCCGCGCAGCCAGACTTTCCCGAAGGTCAGATCACAGAGCGGCGGCGCGGCGAAGATGAGGATGACGAAGCCGATGGTCTTGGTCTGCAGGTACTCGATCTCTTTGGCGCGGAGACGGTTCCAGCCGACGACGAGAAGCGCGCCCGGAAACAGGAGAGAGGCGAAGCCGAGAAAGCCGACGAAGAGCCAGGCGATGGTGGCGCCGTAATAGCCGATCCAGTTGGCGACGACGCTGTTCGTGGAGGTGTAAAAAGCCGAGGAGTCGTCAGGATGGTAGGTGAGAAGTGCGCAGGCGAGACAAATACCGGCCGCCAGGATGACAATCCCGATCAGCTCCCCTCCCCGTCTGCTCCTGGCAAATTGCAGAAGTTCCATCTCACACCCTACACGTTATCTGCAATTGCGAAGAGTACCAGAAAATGAGGGCGCGGGGTCTCGTGGGTTGGTTGCTGGGGTTGCAAGGTTGCTGGGTTGCTGCGTTGTCAGGAGATGTCGGGCAATGAAGCTACCGACAAATCGCGCAACCCAGCAACCTCGCAACCGAGCAACCTTGCAACCCGCAACTAGAAAACCTCGCTACCGCGCCATCAATAGCCGGGCGGCGTGTAGCTACTGGGATTGCCGACCGGGAACGTCCCACCCATGCTGTTGTGGCCCGGGCTGCACGTGGTGTTCGTGCAGTAGTACCCCCAGGTTCCCTCGGTACCGAGGACGATTGTCTTCGTGATGGTGGCTGCTTCCGCGGTGAGCATCAGATCGAGGATGATGATGCCGTTCGGGTCGACCAGCCGGAAGCCATGGTTTGCGTCATGGGCGGTGATCTGGAAGGTCACGGTATCGCCGGGGTTGATCGTACCTAACCGGATTTGCGGCGAGACATCGATTGCGGAGGTGCTGGTGTTCGGCCCGCCATGTTCCGTGATGACGAACACTTTGCCGTTCGTCGTCTGTGAGGCCACGCCGGTGTCCTCCGCCGCCGGGATATAGGTTGGATCGGTTGTTCCGTTGTCGATGACCGAACCGTAGGCCACGATCGGCTGGTCGGAGGAGTAACCCAGCCAGGCGTCAGTCAGGTCGGCGCTCCCGACTGAATCGGTGTAGCCGGCCAGACCTGTCGGAGCGATGACTCCGAAGGGTGGCATCTGGATCGTTTTCGGATTTCCAACCAGCGCATTGTTCTTGTCGTACAGACTCCAGGTCACGTTTGCCACCGTGGCGTTCGGATTCGCGGCGCCGACGTTTGTTCTGAACGCACCGGCCGCCTGCAACTGGATGATGATGCCCTTCGTCTTGGCGTTGGTGACATCGACCCCGGCCACAAACTGGCCGAGGGTGCCCCCGCTCGTGACGGCGTAGATTTTCTGCGTCGCCACGAAATCGTCAGCGGACGTGAGCCGGATCGCGCCGAGTCCGCTGCTGTGGAAGAGAGATGTGACGACGTCGTTGTAGACAACCTGCTGCCGCTTCGGAACCGTGATCGGCGCAAGCGGCTGCACGGCGGAGTTGTCGACGTTGCCCACCGGCAGGTAGTACGCCTGGATCTGAATGTCCTTCGTAGTCGAGGGGTTGAAGATGCGCGCGTCGGTGCGGAAGGTTCCGCCGGCCGTCGTGCCGCCGATACTGAGCCAGACTTCCTTCGCCGAGGCAATGCTGGCGAAGAGTGAGAGAGCCAGGAGTGCAGAAAAGCGTAAACGCATGAGAATCCTCCGTGTCGGAGCTATTTTGCATGATAGCCTTTGCAAAAGTGAGGCCTTGCCAAACTCGTAACAGGAGTGTTCCCGCCGCTCGCCAACCGAATCTGATCCGTGCGTTCGGAAAAGCGAGGGCTCCGACACTCGTTCTTGCGAGCCGTGGTCCCGCGCCCTCCTACCGCTAGAATCCCAGCCGTGACCACTCACCCCCTGGAACCGGACGCCGCCGAGATGCACCGCCTCGTCGATGGGGCCATGAAACGCATCGTGGCGCACATCGAGTCGTTGCCGTCCCAACCGGCGTCAAACGTCGAGGGAGCGACCGATTTCGCGAAGACGCTGATCGAGCCGTTGCCGCGGCACGGCGCGCCGTACGAACAGATCCTCGACTTTCTCTTCGATGAGGCCATCCCACGCTCGTTCAACGCGCCCGGCCCGGGCTATCTCGCCTTCATCCCGGGGGGCGGAATCTTTCACGCGGCGGTGGCCGATCTGATCGCCGATGCGGTGAACCGGTACGTCGGAGTGTGCGCGGCGGCGCCCGCGCTGGTACAGCTCGAGACCAACGTCGTTCGCTGGTTCTGCGAGATCGTCGGATTGGGGCCAGGCAGCGGCGGCGTTCTGACGAGCGGCGGCTCACTGGCGAACCTCACGGCCATCATCGCGGCGCGCCGCTCACTCCTCGGCGACGATTTTCGCCGGGCCACGCTCTATTGCGGCGACCAGACGCATCACGCCTTTCAGAAGGCGGCGATTCTCGCGGGATTCCCGGCCGCGAACATCCGCGAGATTCCGAGCGACGCGATGTTCCGCGTGCGCGCCGACCTGCTGGCCGGCGCGATCGCGCGCGACCGCGCGAGCGGCTACACGCCGTTCATGCTCTGCGGCAGCGCCGGAACGACGGCGACAGGCGCTGTCGACGACCTCGACGCGCTGGCACGGCTGGCGCGCCAGGAGTCGCTGTGGTTCCACGTCGATGGCGCGTACGGCGCGTTCTTCATGCTGACGGAACGCGGCCGCGCGGCCATGAAGGGCATCAGCGAGGCCGATTCGATCATCCTCGATCCGCACAAGACGCTCTTCCTTCCTTTCGGTACCGGCGCCCTGGTCGTTCGTGACGCGAGCGTGCTTCGACGCGCCTACAGCATGCACGCCGACTACCTTCCGGGGTTTCAGGAAGGGAGCGAGCTGATCGATTTCTGCGAGCTCTCGCCGGAGCTCTCACGCGACTTCCGCGGCCTGCGCGCCTGGCTGCCGCTCAAGCTCTTCGGCATCGAGCCGTTTCGCGAGCAGCTCGAGGAGAAACTCGATCTGTCCACGTGGGCGGCCGCCGAGCTGCACAAGATCGAGGGCATCGAGGTCGTCGCCGAGCCGCAACTCTCGATCATCGTCTTCCGGCTGGTCAGGCCCGGCACCGATCTCGACGCGCTCAACCGCGATTTCATCGCGCGCATCAACGCCCGGCAGCGTGTGATGCTCACGGGCGCCGTAGCCGGCGACCGCTTCGTCATCCGCATCTGCATCGTCTCGCATCGGACGCACATGGATCGGATGCAGATGTGCCTCGAGGACATTCGCGCGGCAGCAGCCGAACTGCGCGGTTGAACGCCAAGGCGGCTAACGGACTCGCCAACCGCAGTTTCGCAATCGTCGGATTTGAAAACACCCTCGTGGAGTCAATTCATGGACCCCCGGGAGGCAATTGATTGCTTCCCGGAGGCAATTGATTGGTTCCCGGAGGCAATTGATTGCTTCCCGGAGGCAATTGATTGGCTCCCGGAGGCAATTGATTGCTTCCCGGAGGCAATTGATTGCTTCCCGGAGGCAATTGATTGCTTCCCGGAGGCAATTGATTGCTTCCCGGGCAATTGATTGCTTCCCGGAGGCAATTCATGAACTCACGGAGTCAATTCACGGACTCCCCCGAGGCAATTCATGGCCTCCCGTCACCAGATCGAACAGCGTTTTGACGCGTCGCGCACCATCGGCTGGCCGTCCTTGCAGCCGTACGCCTTCCAGAATTCGGGGTTCTGCACCGTGTGGGGGTCGGGAGTGGGGAGCCGGAGAAGAGATCGATGGCCCCGCGGCCATCTCCTCTACGACACCCGACTCCCGACTCCCGACCCCCGCAACATCACTTCGGTCGAACAATCGCGTTGATCGCCGCCAGCACCTTCAGCGAACGTTTCGACGTCCCACCGGTCGTCAGCTCGGACGGACCGTCGGTCATGATCGCTTTCTGGCCGTGCTTCTGCCACCAGCGGCCGACGTAGAGAAGGTCGCCGACTTTGCCGATGACCAGCTCTCCCGAGGAGGCTCGTCCCGTCTGGCGGAGCTCGACGACGAGGAGATCGCCATCCTCGATGCCCTGTTCGCGCATCTTGTCGCCGCGGGCGCGGAAGACGACTTCGCCTTTCTCGACGATGGAGGGAGGGAGTGGCGAGGTTTCGCCGGAGAGCTCGACCACCGCTTCACCCTGGCGAATCTCGCCGGCGATCGGTATGCCCACCGGGCCGCCTTTGTCGGCAAGCGCTCCGCCCGAGCGGCGCCGGCGGCGGAGGTCGAGGAGTTGGTGCGGCATCTTCGGAAAGTGCGCCACCAGTCCACTGCCGTGCTTCTGGCCGTCACCGTTGTCGAGAATCGTCTCGGCACGCTCCATGAGCGACTGCGCGCGGAAGGCGTCGGCGTGGGCTTCGCGAATCGTGTCGGCGAGAAGCGTTATGTTGACCGGGCTGGACGCTGATTTGGGTGTCTGGACCGTCAGCTCGCCAAGGTCGATCTCCGCGAGGTCGAGAACGGAGGCCACCTTGCGGAGGACGTTGATGGAAACATTGGCCCCTTTTTCGAGCGCGGCGAGGTGGCGGCGGCTCACGTCGGCGAGACGGGCCAGATGGGCTTGCGTGAAGCCTCGTTTGACCCTGGTGGCGCGTACTGTTTCTCCAAGCATGGGCAAATAGTAACCTATAAGTTACTAGCTTTCGGCAATGTTAGCAACTCACGACCGTTGCCCGTTCGTGGCCCTCAGAAGGTTGCACACCCCTCAAATCGCCGGCCACGACGGGCGCGAAACCGCCGAATGCCGACACAGACTCGCCTAAGGGGTGACGGATACTGGGGTTTCCACCCCCCGTGGATCAAAAATAGTTCACACGGGAAAAAGGAACATGGAGTGATGATTGCTCAGGAACGAAGGCACGAAGGCAGGATTTTGCGCTTCACATGTCAAAACTGATGGGTTTTCGCTCCGAGGCGACGCCCCTATAGATTGACACACATCATGCATCGGCATAAGATGCACTATATTGCACATGCCGACACGACTCGAGCAGTATCTGAAAAGCCGCGGGATCAAACCGGCGCACCTCGCTCGCGAATCGGGGTACAGCCGCCAGCACCTCTTGCGGATCCGAATGGGACGGATGGAACCGACTCGCCGCTGCATCGCCGCCATCATCGCGGCCTGCCGGCGCCTGGCGCATGAGCCGGTACGGGCCAACGACCTGTTCGATCTCGAAGAAGAGGAGCGGTAACGCACCATTCGGGCTGAGCCCGGTGCGGGATTCCTGCCTGCTGCGCTACCCGGCGTAGACGCTCCGATCGCGGCCAGGAAAGACACGAATCGGAGGCAAGGAACTTCGCACTTCGAAGAGGGTTCTACGCGGGGGAGAGTCGAACGTTGAGAGTCGAATGTTGAATGTTGAATGTTGAGTGTTGAATGACTCAGACCTACTGCTGCGTCCATTCAACATTCAACACTGAACATTCAACATTCAACATTGAGCCTTTCACCCCATCAGTCCCCGATCGGTGGCCCCGGCGGCACTTCCGGCAGTTTCGGCTGCGTCCGCGGCTGATCAGGACGCTCCAGGAAGCGGGCGATGTCTTCGCGGAGGGCGTGACGATGCGCGATCTCCGCATCATCGTGGATGCCCGCATCACCGAGCTTCACGGCAAGCCGCCGCAATCCCTCGCTGGCCTCGGCGCGCACCTGCGGATCCGCGTCGCCATTCGCCGCCAGATCCATGAGACGTGTGGCGGCCAGACGCGCGGTCGCCCTGACGATCGCACCGCGGTAGCCCGCCTCATGGCGTGTGACCGCGGCGATGACGTCGCCGACGACTTCGTTGAAGTCCGGATTTGCGGCGTCTTCGGCGTGGAACTGCACCAGCCGCGCGGCCCGGCGCGGATCGAGCAGCGCGGCCAGGGTGATGTCCGCGGAGGCCACCGCCGCGCTGACCGGATCGAAGGCCGGCGTGGTGTGGTGTTCGAAAAGCTCCGTGTTGCTGGTGACGTCGACGTTGCCGCGCGGCGGGATGAGCGCAAGGATGCGGGGCGGGATCTCCAGGAACCCGGGATCAAGCGTCGAAAGCACAGCGCTGAGTGCGTCGCGCTGCGCGGCGGCGGGAAGAATGCGGCGCGTCGGCGTCGGCACCAGGCCATCTTCTTCCTTGACGCTGTAGGTGTAATCGAGTCCGCCGATCGATTTGGCGGCCGCTTCGAGTTGATAGCGGTGATGCAGATAGAGCGGCACGAGCATCTCTTCGAGCTCTGCCAGCGGCGTTCCGATCGGGATGTTGCCCAGACCGAACTGAGACAACGCGATGCGCCGCACTTCGATCTCGTGGCCCAGCATCTCGACAGCGTTCCCAGGGCTGTCCCACACAGACGCCTGAGGATGCGCGGCGCTCACGGGACGTGACTCCGGATCGGTGATGAAGAGCGGCGCTTCGCGAACGATGCGATCGAGCTCCTGCTCTTCGTTCGCACCAAGCGAGAACTGGGCATAGGCATACCGGATGACCCACTTGTCATACGAACCGATCCCTTTGGCATAGGCATCGGAGAGATCGAGCTTCCCGCCGGTGATCTTCACGTACGGCGCTGGATAGTCCATCACCGAAGCCCGGCCGTAGCTCGACGCGGCCATGTTGTGGTCGAGCCCAAGGGTGTGGCCGGTCTCGTGGGCGGCGAGCTGGCGGATTCGGGCCAGCGCCATCATGGATGGTGACGTGGTCGGATCGAGCGCGGAGAGGGCGCGATCATGCAACTCGTCAAACTGCGGCACGAGTCCCTCGGCGATGAGCACGTCCGTGCGGATACGCAACGAGCCGAGCGTGACGTTCCCCTTGAGGATCTCCCCCGTCCGCGGGTCGATCACCGCGGCGCCGTACGACCAGCCTCTCTGCGCGCGATGGACCCAGTTGATCATGTTGTAGCGGATGTCCATGGGATCCGCGTCGGGCGGAAGGACCTTCACCTGAAAGGCATTGCGGAAGCCGGCGGCCTCGAATGCGGCATTCCACCAGGACACGCCCTCCAGCAGGGCACTACGGATCGGCTCCGGCGCGCCTGGATCGACGTAGTAGACGATCGGTTCGACCGGCTCGGAGACCGCGGCGCCCGGGTTTCTCTTGATTAAACGATGCCGCGCGATCCACTGTTTCTCGATCGGCCCGGTGAAAGGGCTGGCGAAGTCGAAGAAGTCGATGCTGAAGACACCGACGCGGGGATCGGCACGCCGCGGCGTATAGCCGGGAGGCGGCAGAGCGACGAGCGAGTGGTGCTCGCGCACGGTGACGCTGTCGGGAATGGGCGTGACGCCTCTGACGAATGCGCCCGGCGGGTCGCTGGTCTGGAAGGTCAGCACGGCCTCGATTTCTGTGTTGCGCGGGAACGCTTTCGTGCGCGGCAGGTAGATGGCGCAGCGGTCCCTGTCGAGCGTGTATTTTCCTTGCTGCGTCGCACGCAGCGTGCGGGTAACTCCTTGCTGGTCGCTGAGAAAAAAGTCGGTGGCATCGACGAGGACCGACGTCGCGTCGCTCGCTTCCACTTTGAACGACCACATCACCGAACGCGCGAAGGAATCGGCGACTGCGCGCCGCTCCGCTTCGTCGCTGCTGAGCGCGCGGAAGCGATTGTTGGTCGCCGTCATCAACACCTTCGGTCCGATCCGGTCGAAGGTGACGATCTGCGTCTGCCCGAGGACACCGCGATCGAGCCCGATCGGATTCGAGCCGACGCCCGCCGGCAAAGACGATTGGTAGAGCAGCTCTTCGCCGAACCGGGAGATCTGCATGAAGAGCTTGCCGCTCTCCGCGTCCCAGTAAAGAGGAATGTAGCCGTCGAGCTTATGCAGCTTGGCCGTCTTCGATTCGATCGTGGTCTTTTCCGGGACCACGACAGCCGCGGGTGCCGGCGGCGCAGGCGCCTGCGGTGGCGGTGCCGAGGTCGTCGTGCAAGCGGCGAGGAGGAGTAGCGCAGCGAGGCGTTTCATGAACAGGAATCTTGTCACGCGAAGGCGCGAAGACGCGAAAAAAGCCGCTGTTAGCTCTTAGCTCTCAGCTCTTGGTGCGCTCTTGGTGCGCTCTTGGTGCGCCTTTGCCCTTTCCCCTCCGAGCCAAGAGCTAACAGCTAAGAGCTAAGAGCTAATGACCTCCACACCCTTCATGTACCCCCGCAACGCCTCCGGCACCCGCACCGACCCATCCTCATTCTGGTAGTTCTCGAGGATGGCCACGAGCGTGCGGCCGATCGCCAGGCCGGAGCCGTTGAGGGTGTGAACGTAGCCCGTCTTCTTCTCCGTGGAGCGATAGCGGATATTGGCGCGCCGAGCCTGGAAATCGACGAAGTTGGAGCAGGAGCTGATCTCGCGATAGGTCTGCTGCCCCGGCAGCCACACTTCCAGGTCGTAGGTCTTCGCCGCAGTGAAGCCCATGTCGCCCGTACAGAGAGTCATGACGCGGTAGTGCAGACCGAGGGCGCGCAGCACGGCCTCGGCATCAGCGGTGAGCTTCTCGTGCTCCTCCCACGATGTCTCGGGCGTCGTGAATTTCACGATCTCCACTTTCTCGAACTGATGCTGTCGGATGAGACCCCGCGTATCTTTGCCGTACGACCCGGCCTCGCTGCGGAAGCACGGCGAGTAGGCGGTGTACGAGATTGGCAGTTTGGCCCCATCGAGAATCTCGTCGCGATGAAGATTCGTGACAGGCACCTCGGCCGTGGGAATCAGGTAGTAGTCGCGATCCGTCAGCTTGAAGAGGTCTTCCTCGAACTTCGGCAGTTGTCCCGTGCCCCGAAGCGAGTCGGCGTTGACCATGAACGGCGGGACGACCTCCACGTAGTTCTGCTGCTCGTGGATGTCGAGCATGAAGTTGATCAGCGCCCGATTCAGCTTCGCCCCGGCACCGGTCAAGATAGAGAACCGGGCGCCGGTGATCTTGGAGGCGCGGTCGAAATCGAGGATGCCGAGCGCCTCGCCGATGTCCCAGTGCGCCTTCGGCGTGAACGAAAACGCGGGTTTCTCACCCCAGGCGCGCTCGACGCGGTTGTGCGTCTCGTCCGGACCCACGGGAACGGATTCGTGCGGGACGTTGGGGAAGTAGAGCTCGACATTGCGCAGATCCGCCTCGATCACGGCGAGTTGCTCATCGAGCTTCCTGATCTCGTCGCCGACGCCCTTCATCGCCTCGATCTGCGCGCCGGCGTCCTGCTTGTTCTTCTTGAGGCTCGCGATCTCCTGCGACGCCGCGTTGCGTTGCGCTTTGAGCGCCTCGACTTGAGCGATGGTGCGGCGGCGCTCGATGTCGAGTTCGAGAAAGCGCTCGAGATCAACGTTCGCGCCGCGGTTCTTCAGCGCGGTGCGATAGGCGTCCGTATGTTCGCGGAGATATTCGCGGGAAAGCATGGCGGGGGATTCTAGCAGTGGGGCATCGTAGCGCCGCCAACGTAGCGCCGACGGCTCGTCGGCCGGACCGCCAGCGGCTCGCTGGCGGTTTGCGGGGTAACGCGCCGCCGAGCCGGCGGCGGTACAGCCAGCGAGCCGCTGGCGCTACGCTGCGCTAGTGCCGCACGGCACGGACGCGCGCCGACGGATTCGCCATTGGGGGGATGGGATCGGCCAGATCCCCTGTGACGACGAGAGCATAGCTCTGGCGCGTGCCGAAGCCGAGGTGGGCGGCGGTTACCGAGATGGTGTACGTGCCCGAGGTTGGTTGGGCGATCGAGACCACCTCGACGTTGTTGAGGCGATCGGGCTGCCCGGGATGGAGCGATTCGTTGCCGAACATCGAAGAGCCGGCCGCATCGGTCACAAGGAGATCGAGATCGTTTACAAGCTCCGGGGTTGGGTCCGACACACCTCGCGGTGTACCGGCGGGATCGGTCCAGACGAGCACAGCCTTCAACGGTGCATCAGGGATGACATTGAGCCGAAGCGTTGCGGTCTCCCCTTGGGCAAGACCCTGTGCGAGCGGCACATCAACCACCCGCGTGTGCAGGCGATCACCCGGAAAGTAAAGCGCATCGTCGAGCACGGGGAAGCCGAAGCCCTGTTCGTAGTTTGGGACCGGCTTGGCGGGCGTGAGTCCGACGTTGTAGATCCAATCATTTGGCACGGCACGCGCCGCGGCGATCAGGGTCGCCTTCAGCAGCGCCGCGCTCGGGACGAAGGCATTGGAAATCGTCGCTACGCCGGTCGGGTAGAAACCGTCCGTGAAGTATTGCCGGACGAGTGCCGCCTCCCCTGCCACGGCCGGCGCCGACCACGAGGTCCCCTCCTGTTCAGTGGTGATGCAGTCGTGCGTCGTAATGTCGCCGTCGCTGTCGCCGGCGAGCACGACGGCCGGGGCTACGACATCAGGTTTGACGCGGCCGTCGCGTGTCGGACCGATGAGCGAGAACGGCGACACGACGCTGTCGAGCTGGCCGGGATAGCGCGTCCCTCCGACTTGCAGCGTGTTCTTCGCACAGCCGGGCGCAGCCAGAGAACTGGCCGGCGGCGCACTCTCAGTGGAGAAGTTTCCGGTATCGAAGACGAGGAGCATGTCCGGATGCGACCAGACAAACGCGTCGACATCGCGGGCGCTGGCGGAGTAGTTCGCGGTCGGCGTCGGGAACCCATTCGGCGCGTCCTGCCGATCGCCCCACGAGTTCGAATGGATGCGAGCCCCCTGTCTGTAGGCCTGATCGAGGATCGGCGTCAGGTTGACCGGGCAACCGAAGCCCGGACGCTGGCTGCAGTTATCGCCGCCGATGAATCCCCCATCCTGCACGATCAGCTTGGCGCCCGGGGCGATGCCGTCGGCAGCGTCGTCATAGACCAGCGGCTGGTGACTGTCCGCGGCGGCCACCGCCGCGGCGATCGTGCCGTGGCGTGCGTTGTCGTACGCGGTCGGGTCGCTTGGATCGTCGCAGCCGAACGCGCCCGGGAACTGATCGCACGAGTAGAGAAAATCGTACGCGATGACCTTGCGACGGCTCGTGTCGACATTCGACGAGCTCAGCCCGCCCTGCGGCGTCCCGGTGTTGATCGGAGGACGCGAGCCGTCGGGCTCGGCAAAATAGCAGCTATCCCAATCGAGGCCTGTATCGAGGACGGCGATGATCTGGCGTTGACCAAGGATGCCATGATCGAACAGCGGCCTCCCATCCCCGTCCCATCCTGACTGCACCGACCGGGAGGAGATGTCGTCGGCAATGACCGGGGACGTCAGAAGCAGGAGCATGACAAATAACTTGCGCACCGCAAGGACGGAACGGAGGAGGGTGATGGCGCCATTCCGAGGCGTCGCCCCCTACTCTCGGAACCGTTACTTCTGGCACACTTCATTCGTATTAGGAAACGACATGACACGACTCCTACCTGATCCCGAGCTCGATCGGCTCGTCCGAGAGCTCAACGAAGAGCGCCAGACGGCGGCGGCGAACGCGAGCCGTTCCCCCTGGCCGGCGGCACAGGTGCCGAGCGGCAACCCGCTGGAGACCCTGCTCATCGACGTGGCGAGACGCGGCGCGAGCGACCTGCTCATCATCGCCGGCGCGCCGACCATCTTCCGCGTTGGCGGACGCCTGGTACGAGGAGAGAGCGCGCCTCTTTCCGGCGACGAGGTGGCCGCGCTGCTCGACACCTACATGACACCGCGCATCCGCGAGCGGATTGCCGAGGATGGCGCGGTCGACTTCTCGCTTCGGCTGGCCCCGCAGGCGGAAGCCGGCGAGCGTACCTGGCGCTTCCGCGTCAACATTCACCGGCAGCGCGGCACGCTTGCCGCCGCCATCCGAGCGTTGCCAACCAACGTTCCTACGATCGCCGGACTGGGTCTGCCACCTGTCCTGGGCGAACTGGTGAAGCCGACACGCGGTCTGGTCCTCGTCTGCGGCCCGACCGGCGCGGGAAAGACGACCACGCTCGCCGCGATGATCGGGGCCATCAACCGCGACGACGCCCGGCACGTCATCACCATCGAAGACCCCATCGAGTACGAGCACCGCAACGTTCAGTCGGTCATCGAACAGGTCGAGGTCGGCCGCGACGCTCCCTCGTTCGCCTCCGCCCTGCGCGCGGCGCTGCGTCAGGATCCCGACGTCATCCTGGTCGGGGAGATGCGCGATCTCGAGACCGTGGCCACGGCCCTGACGGCGGCCGAGACCGGACACCTCATCCTCTCGACGTTGCACACGGGCGATGTGGCTCACGCGATCCACCGCATCGTCGATGTCTTCCCCTCGGCGCAACAGACCCAGATCCGCCAGCAACTGGCATTGAGCCTCAACGCCATCGTCGTCCAGCAGCTCGTCCCCTCCTCGGCAAGCGACGGACGCGCCGTGGCCGTGGAGGTGCTGCTGGCCAACGCCGCCGTCCGCAATCACATCCGCCGCGACAAGATGGAGAACCTCATCACCGAGATCACCCTCGGCAAGCGCCAGGGAATGATTTCGATCGAGGACTCGCTGGCGCGGCTGGTGAGACAGGGAGTGATCACGGTAGAGGATGCCAGGATCCGCTCCACGCGCCCGGAAGAGCTGGAGAGTCAGTTGCGGTCGTGAGGCCTGGGACGCTCGCGTCGCAGACCACCGCCCCTACGCTACAATCCCTCCCCCTTCGCGATGAGCAAGTTCTACATCACCACGGCCATCCACTACGTCAACGACGATCCGCATATCGGGCATATGTACGAGAACGTCGTGGCCGACGTCATCGCCCGCCACCGGCGGCGGATGGGGGACGATGTCTGGTTCCTCACCGGCGCGGATGAGCACGGGCAGAAGATCGAGCGGGCGGCGGCGAAGGAAGGGATTCTTCCCATCGAGCTGGCCGATCGTGTCGTGGCCAAACACCACGAGATGTGGCGCAAGCTCGACATCAGCTACGACGATTTCATCCGCACGACGGAGCAACGCCACCACCTCGGCGTTCTGGAGCTGATCCGTCGCATTCAGGAGCGGATGCCGGACAACATTTACCTCGGCGAGCACTCCGGCTGGTATTGCCAGAATGAAGAGACGTTCATCCCCGAGAATCAAGTTCGCGATGGGAAAGACGAGAGCGGCCATCCCGTGGAGATGACCACCGAGCGCAACTTCTTCTTCAAACTCTCGCGCTTCACCGAGCCGCTCCTCGAGCACTACCGCCGGAATCCCGGCTTCGTCTATCCGCCGACACGCCTGAACGAGGTGGTCTCGTTCGTCGAGCAGGGGCTGAAGGATCTGTCGGTTTCCAGGACGTCGATCACCTGGGGCATTCCCTTCCCCGGCCATCCCGATCACGTCGTCTATGTCTGGCTGGACGCGCTGACGAACTACATTTCCGCGCTCGGCTTCGGCAGCGCCGAACACGCACGGTTCGATCACGACTGGCCCGCCGACATCCATCTCATCGGCAAAGACATCATCCGCTTCCACGCGGTCTACTGGCCGGCGTTCCTGATGGCGGCGGGGCTTCCGCTGCCCAAGCGGATCGTCGGTCACGGCTGGTGGCTGCGCGACAATCAGAAGATCTCGAAGTCGCTCGGCAACGTGGTGCGGCCGTACAACATCATCGACGAGTTCGGCGCCGATTCGCTGCGCTACTTCCTCCTGCGCGAGATGGTCTTCGGGCAGGACCAGAACTATTCGGACGAAGCGTTCCTCGGCCGCTATAACGCCGACCTGGCGAATGACCTCGGCAACACGCTCTCCCGCTCGACCAGGATGACCGACACCTATTTCGGCGGCAGGACTCCGCCGACGTCGTGTCCCGCCAACGAACTTCTTCGCACCGCGGAACAGGTCGTGCCGGAGTACCTGAAGGCGATGGACGAGCTGGCCTTCCAGCGCGCGCTCGATGCCGCATGGAAGCTGCTCGTGGCCGTGAACGGCTACATCGTCAACAAAGAGCCGTGGAAGAAGTTCAAGGAAACCGGCGCGGATGAAACGCTGTCGCGCATTCTGTGGAACACGCTCGAGGCGCAACGGATCGTCTGGGTGATGATGGCGCCGTTCATGCCGTCGACGACGCGCGAGGCGCTGACCCGCCTCGGCGCCGATCCTGGCTTCATCAGCCGCGACGCGCTGGCGTGGGGCGGCCTGCCGAACGGTGCGCCGGTCCGGGCCATCGAGGCCATCTTTCCGCGCATCGACATTGAGGCATACATCAAAGGAGTACACGTGGAAGAGAAGAGTGAAGTGCCCGCCGCTGCCAGTGCACCGGAACCAGCCCATTCCGGCCCCCCGATCGAGACTACCCAGGCCGCGCCGCCGGACAATGCGAAGATCAGCATCGACCAGTTCATGGAGATCGACCTCCGTGTCGCCGAAGTCCGCGCCGCGGAACGAGTACCGAAGTCGAAGAAGCTGATGAAGATGACCGTCTTCACCGGCGACGAAGAGCGGACGATCGTCGCTGGCATCGCCACGAAGTACACCCCCGAGGAGCTCGTCGGACGCAAAATCGTCATCGTGGCTAACCTGCAACCGGCCAAGCTGATGGGCATCGAATCGAACGGCATGATCCTGGCCGCCTCGATCGACGGCGAACCATCGCTGCTGAGCGTCGATGCGGCAGTTCCGGCGGGAACGAAGGTAAAGTAAGCGTTCTAATTCCGAACACTCCTCCGAAAAGCAAACGGCATAGCCAAACCACTAGAAACGTGATTCCCCTTTCTCCACAATGACTTAGCCCCTTGCTACCCCATGGCAGCGCTCTTGGACTACTTCCCAGCGAGTTCGAGAGCGAAAAGGGGTAGCAACTAATGAGCATTGCCGAGATCGCAGTTCCTGACCTTCCGTACCACCCAACCGACGATGCCGCATTGCCGACGGTACTGATCGTCGAAGACGAGCGGAAGCTGCGCTGGTCGCTGATCGAGCAGTTCCGGGCCTTGCACATCGCTCCGTTCACGGCCAGCAGCGGCTTCGAGGCCATTCGCGTCGCCTCCGAGAGCCGGCCGGACCTCATCCTGCTCGACGGGCTGCTCCCGGAGATGCACGGATTCGAGATCTCCCGCTTCATCCGGCACATCGACCCCGACTACCGTCCGCACATCGCCATCATGACGGCGATCTACAAGCACACGCGCTATCAGAACGAGGCGAAGCTGCACTACGGCATCGACGACTACCTCATCAAACCGCTGCATCCCCAGGCTGTGGCCGGACTCGTGCGGCGCGTTCAGGCGGGGTCTCGATGAGCGCCCGCAACGAAACACGCGGCCGCGTGCTGATCGTCGATGACCAGCACGATCTCCTGGAAGGGATGAAGGCGCTGCTCGAGATCAGCGGTATCGACGTGGTCATGCACGACTCGATGATCACGCTGCCGTTGATCCTGCGAGAAGCCGACCCGGATGTCGTCCTGCTCGACGTCAGCCTCCCCGCGCTCTCCAGCACCGCCGCACTCCGCCAGGGGCTCAGGCGTCTGCTCCGGACCAGCGCCCTGCTCGTCCTCTTCTCCGGCCGTTCTCCGAACGAACTGGCCGCCATGACCGAAGAGCTCGGCGCGGATGGCTTCATCACGAAGTCGCAGGAGCCGATGGAGATCATCGCCCGCATTCAAACCCTGATCGATCACAGCCGCCTGCTGCGCACGACCTACAGAAACGAGGCCTCGAATGACGCAACTCACGCCGCATCTGCTCCTGCGTGCTGACCCGGGCGCGTCTCGCGCTGCCACCCTGCTTGGCACGGCCGGGTACATGGTCAGCAAGATCGTCGACGACGCCACCATGGAACGGATCTCCGGAGCGCCGAACGTCGAGGGCGTTGTCATCGATCTGCCGGTGCTCACCGCCATTGCCCTGGTTCGCAGGATCGAGGCGCTGCACGGACAAAACGTCGCCATCATCGTCATCGCGGCGGCTGTGGAGACGGTCAGGCGCGCGCTCCCGTCGGTACGGGTCATCAAACCCGAGGAGATCGACGACGACCTCGTCTCGACCGTCGATCTGGCACTCATCGCGCAGCCGATCCGAAGCACAGCCTAAAAAAATGCCCGTTGCTCGGCCGTCGCAACGGGCTGGCGCGCTAGAGTGCGCCCACTGGGTCGCCGCGAGTTTCGGATCAGCGACGGACAGCAACTTACGTCCGCGGCTGCGTCGCGTCTCTATGTTTTTGGAAAGCTCAGCAGCGCGGTTAGGCGGTCGCGCGGTCGCGCGGTCTCGGGGTCTCTCGGCGGGGAACGTACCGGACAGCACGGGACCTGGGAACTGCGAGACCGCGTGACTGCGCGACCGCGTGACCTGCACGGCCGCGACACCTCAGCCACTCACAACATCGTCGATGATCCCCACAACGACGGAGCGGACTGGGCCGTCCTTCGAGTCGAACACCTGCCGCGCGCCATTGCCTTCGTCGAGTACGAGAACGCGCTCGTGGGCGCCGGCGCCGACCGAGTCGGCGGCGATGAGGTAGTCGCCGGTCGGGTCGCCCGAGGGTGAGGTCTTCTCGATCACCAGGAGCTTCTTGCCTTCGTAGAACGGGTGCTTGATCGTCCCGTGGATCTCGCCGATGACGCGTCCGAGGATCACGAGATGTTGACCCCGTCGACGATCGCCAGGATGGCGTGATCGATCGGTACGAACGCCGGATCGAGAGACATGGCCGCCTCACGCCCGCCTTCGTACGAGACCAGCTCGCCCGGGCCGGCCATGCGCGTGGCATCGGCGGCGACGATGGCCTTTCCTTTCGGCTTCAGCATCTTGTCCAGCGGCTGCACGATGAGCATCGGCACGCCCTCGAGTCCGGGCGTCACCACGCACGGTACGACCTGACCGATGACGCGGCCCAGAAGCATCAGCCGGCCTCCCCATCCAGATCGAGGAGAGGGGCGATGTCGAATCGCATCACCGCTGCGATTTCGCGCTCCATGATCTCGTGCGGCGCTGCGATGAGCCGATGCGAGAAGCCTCGGGGCGATGGAGCGTCTCGGGTTCCTTCGGCCGCCAGGGCCGCTGCCGCTTCGACGTCGTGGAGCGAGCCGGCCATCAGCGCGATTCCCTTGCCCGCCAACCCCGCGTCGGCAAGGCGCATCTCGATCAGCTCGACCGGCGTTCCTTTGAGAGCCGCTTCCACGGCGCGAACGATCGAGGAGGCGGTCTCGGTCTCGATGATGAGAAGCGAGCCCGTCGATTTCCGGCGCGCCCCGAACGCCGCGTCGAAGAGTACCGGATGCGCATCCGGCAGGAAGCTGTGATCGATGATCGCGCTGCCGCTCGTCGCCAGCGCCTCGGCCAGCGACTCGGCGGTGGCGGCGGTCGAACCGCCGAACACGACCAGATAACGGCCGTGCGTCACCGTTCCGGCCCGCACGAATGCGATGGGCGCTTTCTTTAGAATGGAATCGACCGCGCAGACGCCCGACGGAATGTCGGAGAAATCGAGGACGGCGAAAGCGGACGTCTTCCTCATCACGTGATCCTGAAGTGACCGACGAGCACGCAGCGGCGCCAGCGTGAGAATGATCGCGGTCCGGTCATGCCGTCGCCGGTGGGGCTGGCGATCGTGAAGGAGCAATAGCCCTCGCCATCGAGCCCGAGGCCGGCCTGCGAGCGGCCGTTCTTGACGAAGATCGAGCAGTCGCACGCCTTGGCCATGCGGCTGAGATTGTCGAGATCCTTCGAATGCATCACCGCGGTGTGACGGTTCCCGCCTTCCAACTGGACCGCCAGATCGATGGCACGGTTCGCGTCGGAGACTCGAACGACGGGCATGACCGGCATCATCTGTTCGGTCCAGAGCAACGGATGGCTCTCATCGACCTCGACGACGACCAGGCGGACCGCGTCGGGAACGTTCATCCCCATCCTGGCCAGAATCGCGGAGGCGTTCTTTCCGACGAGGTTCTTGTCGATCCAGGCCTTCTGCCTCGGGCCCTTCATCTCCGTGAACACGACTTTCTCCAACTCGGCGAGCCGCTCCCGCGGAAGAACGACCGCCCCTTGCCGTCCCATCGAGGCGATGAGGGCGTCGGCGATCGACGAGACGGCGATGGTTTCCTTCTCGTCGGTGCAGATGATGTTGTTGTCGGTGGAGGCGCCGAGGATGATGTCGCGCGCCGCTCTGTCGATGTCCGCCGTCTCGTCCACGACCACCGGCGGATTCCCAGGGCCGGCACAGATGGCCCGCTTGCCACTGCTCATGGCAACCTTGACGACTTCTCCCCCACCCGTCACGACCACCAAACGCACGCCTGGATGCTTCATCAGCTCCTGCGCCGACTCGATAGTCGGGTTGGCCACGCCGGTGATGACATTGGCAGGGCCGCCGGCGCCGGCGATGGCCTTGTTGAGCAGGGCGATGGTCTGCATGCAGCAGTTCTTCGCGTACGGGTGGACGTTGAACACGACGCTGTTGCCGGCGGCCAGCATCCCGATCGAGTTGCAGATGATCGTGGATGTGGGGTTGGTGACGGGCGTGATGGCGCCGATCACACCGAACGGCGCGGGCTCGACGAGCGTGAGACCGTTGTCCCCCGTCGTGGCCACGGGAACGAGATCTTCCAGGCCCGGGGTCCTTTCCGTGACGAGTCGATTCTTGATGACCTTGTCTTCGTAGCGTCCAAGGCCGGTCTCTTCAAACGCCGCTTTCGCGAGAACCGATTCGTTCTCGCGCATCGCCTGGCGCATCGCTTCGAGGATGCGGGCTCGATGGGCGAGCTTGAGCGCGACGAACTCTTTCTGTGCGGTGGTCGCCGCGCGCACGGCGTCGGATACCGTGGCAAAAACCCCGAGACTCATCTCGTGAGACTGGACGGGCGGAGGGCCTTCGGCTCCGCTCCGGGCAGGTTCCGCGCCGCGGCCGCCCATCTCGGCGGCGATGCGCCGCGCGATCTCGTCGATTTCCTGATCGGTCAGGCGCGTCATCGGCGGCTCACTTCTTGTACTTCACGGTATCGGCAACATGCCAGCTGTCGACGATGGCCATGACCACCGAATCGACGGGACGCTTGTCCGTGACCACGGTTTGCCGGGCCGAGCTTCCGGCCGCGATCAGCACGACCTCGCCCGGACCGGCTCCCACCGCGTCAGCCGACACGATCGCATTGCCGCTCTCGCGGCCTTCTTCATCGAGAGGACGCACGACCAGGAGTTTGATCCCCTGCATGCTCTCCTCCTTAAGCGTGGCCACGACGGTTCCCACGACTCTCGCGAGTTGCATTGGACGTAGGTCCTGTTACTTCTTCTTCTCGTGACCCTGCGGCGCCGCCTGCTTTCGGCCGAGCGGCATGATGACGTCGACCTGGTCGTGCGGCCGGGCGATCACGTGCACGGTCACGACGTCGCCAACCCGTCCTGCCGCGGTCTGCGCCGCATCGCACGCCGCTTTCACCGCCGCAACATCTCCGCGGACGACGATCGTTGTGTATCCGCCACCCGTCTTCTCATAGGAGACGAGATCCACTCGCGCAGCCTTAACCGCCGCGTCGGCGGCTTCCACTACCGCCGGAAAAGACCTCGTTTCGATCATGCCTAGTGCGTCTGTCATGCGTCCTCCTCAAAATCGGAAACTAGAAACCAGAAGGCGGGGGTCGGGAGTCGGGAGTCGGGAGTCGGAGAAAAACCCCGTTCAGCGATCTGCCTTCTGGATTCTGCTTCTAGCTCATTTCTGCTCTCTGGTTTCTAGTTCTCTATTTCTGGTTCTAGTTTTCTCGTTTCTGCTTTCTGGTTTCTGGTTTGCTTTTCACGGCCTTCCGGCGCGTCCGGCAATCGATGCAATGGCCTGCTCCGCAGCCCGGTATCCGACGTCGATGTCGCGTTCTTCGCCGCCGAGGTAAACGCGCCCGAAGCTTCCAAAGGCCCGCACCTCGAGGACATTGATGTTGGCCGCCTTCTCCGCCTCGTTGGCCGCAATCGCCGCGTAGCCCGCGGGCGCCACCTCCAGCACATACAGGGTCTGCCCCGGAACGATCATGTCACCGTGACGGGTCCTGTTGATGAGCTGCGTATGGTAGTCGGAGATGTTGCGGATCACCTGGCTGGAGGTGATCTCGGGCTTGATGCGGTCTGTTTCCTTCAGATTCAGAGAATCGAGGATGGCCTGGCCGGCCTGGCGCACATCGGCCTGTGAATCTGAGTGCAGTTCGAGCATGCCGTAGAGGCGCTCGATGATCATCATCCCCGGCCGGACGTCGGTGGCCTTGAGGGCGACGTCGGTCACGCTCATGATCTCCATGCCCGGCGAAACCTCGACGAACAGCGAGGCCTGGCCCGGCACCGGAAGAAATCCCTGAGCGATCGTTCCGAGGAACGAAGCGAACTGGGGCTGCAGGCTGTCGATGAATACATAGCAGCGAAGCTCAGCCACCGTTCACCTCTTCCCCGAGGCCAATTGCGTGGCCTCTTCCAGAATCTTGACACTATTGGAGCTGCCCACGCGGGTGGCGCCCGCTTCCACCATCTTCAATACGTCGGCGTAGGTGCGTACTCCGCCGGAAGCTTTCACGCCGAGCTTACGGGGAGCCACGGTGCGCGCCATCAGGGCGATGTCCTCGACGGTGGCGCCCGCCTTCGAGAAGCCGGTCGAGGTCTTCACAAAGCCGGCACGCGCCTTCATGGCAAGCTGGCATCCTCGGACCTTTTCCTCGTCGTTGAGCAGCGCGGTCTCCAGGATGACTTTGGAGACGGCACGCGCTTCGTCGCAGGCCTCGACCACTCCGCGGATGTCGCGCGCCACCAGACGGTCGTCTTTGCTCTTCAGCGCGCCGATGTTGATCACCATGTCGATTTCCTGCGCCCCTTCCCGTAGAGCGCGGCGCGCCTCGAGGGTCTTGATCTCCGGGGACTGCGCGCCGAGCGGGAAGCCGACCACGGCGCAGACCTTCACTGAGGTCCCGCGAAGGAGGGATTTCGCCTTGGCCACCCATGTCGGATTCACGCACACGGAATAGAAGCCGAACCGCGAAGCCTCCTGACAGAGTTTCTCGATGTCCTCGGCGGTTGCTTCGGGCTTGAGCAGCGTGTGGTCGATCAGCTTGACCAGCTTCTCCGGGGGAAGGACGTTCGTGGCGGGCAGCGTGGAGGCACCGCCCTGCTGGAGGAGCTGCCGCACCCGGTCGGCGATCCGAGCAGTGTCCTCCGCTGACAAGTCGCTGCCCCTCGAGCTCACCCCACGCCCTCCTTTATCCATCTCGCGGATCATCTTCACCCGCGCGCGGTGCCGATCCGCGGTGCACTCCGTTTCGAGAAAGACCTCGACGATCCGTTTCGCCGTGTCGACATCCACCTGACCGGCCCCGAGCGTCAGAACGTTCGCATCATTATGCTCGCGGCTGTTTCGCGCAAGTATCTCATTGTAGGCGGCTGCAGCCAGGATGCCGGGCACTTTGTTGGCCGTCATGGCCGAGCCGATTCCGGCTCCGTCCACCATGATTCCGAAGCGGACGGTCCCCGCTGCGACGAGATCGGCGACGGCTTTGGCGATCCTGGGATAGTCGACAGCGTCCTTACTGTGGGTACCGAGATCGTGAACGGTATGACCCTTCTCGCGCAAATGAGTCTTGAGCTGCTCTTTCAGCTCAAAACCACCATGGTCCGCCCCCAGGGCCAGCGGAAACGCTCGAGTTTTCAGGGAGCTCACGATCGGCCCGCGAGAATAGCATAGCGTTGGTCGGGGGTCGGGGGTCGGGGGTCGGGGGTCGGAGCCGATCCAGTTCCGACTCCCGACTCCCGACCCCCGACTCCCGAGCCGATCAGTGCCCCGCTGCTGCCCGGCGCCGGTTCAGGACCTGAAACACCTGTGACCAACTGCCGTTGCCGAGGGTCCAGACGTCGGAGAGGTAGAAGCCGCTGTAACCGCCGAACATGATGAGCTGGTTGCGGAGAGGATCAAGGGCCAGGCCGGCGTTCTCGCGGGGAGGCGGAACGGCGGCCGTGTTGATCTGGGTCCATTTCGTGCCGTCCCAGTCCCACATGTCGTTCGCGTAGACCTGCACCTGATTGTTGGTCGGGTCGGTATCGACTCTGATCCCGCCGAAGATGAGGGCATGGTTCGTCGTCGGATCGATGGCTGTCAGTGCACCGTAACGCATGCCCGGCGTCGCCGCCGGGACAACCGCGGTCCAGCCTGTGCCGTCAAACGACCACATGTCGCTGTAGCGCGTCAGGCGATCGGTGGACGTGAGCCGGCCGATCCCGCCGTAGATCAAGGTCTTTTTCAGGGTCGGGTCGTACCAGATCGAGGCATGAGAGCGCGATGTTGGGGGGTTCTTCGTGACCTGCGTCCAACTGGTCCCGTCGTACGTCCAGGTCTGATCCAGATAGCTGTTGTTGCTGGGATCGAAGCCGCCGAAGAAGACTGTCTTCTTCAGACTCTGGTCATAGGCCAGGCTGCCCCATTCATGCGCGGGAGGTGCGGTCTTCGACGAGTCGAACTGGGTCCACGCCGCTCCATCGAACTCCCAGGTCGAGCTATCCGAACAGAACATCACGACCTTCTGGCGGTCGGTGTCGAACACGCCGAGCGGCAACGAGCAAGCGGAGGGCTGGGTCCCGTCGAGATTCGGATGAAACTGCCCGTTCTGATAGATCCAGAAATCGAAGAAACTCGTGGCGTCGTTCAGACCGCCATAAAGATAGATCACGTTGTGAACGGGATCCGAAAGGAACATGAAGAGCGAGCGCGGCGCCGGGAAATCGAGATCGCCCGCGCCCTGCCAGACCGTGTTGGTGTAGGTGTACGTGGCGGACAGGAGAGGGCCGACCAATTGGGCGCCGCCGAAGAGCACGACCACCTGGTGATCGGGGTCGTAGGTCAGGGCCTCCCCGTAGTAGCGGCCGGCAAACGACGTCAGGGTGATCTTCGTCCAGTTCGACCCGTCCCACTCATACGTGTCCTCCGTGTTGATCGAGCTGAGGCAGGTCGCGCCCGTGAAGAGGATCTTGCTGTCCGCGCCGTCAAATGTCATCGCGCCTTCGTTGGCGCAGGCCGGCAGTAAGGCGGGTTTGAGTTGATTCCAGGTTCCCCCGACCGGATCGTAGGCATACATCACCGTGACGACGTCGGTCGGGTTGTTGTAGCCGATCATGATGGTCTGTTTGAGGATGGGGTCGTAGGCCAGGATCGGCTTGTACACGAGGGGGCCGTCGACCTGGATCTGATGCCAGTCGGTACCGTCGAACTCCCACGTATCCTTGAGTGGCGTTTCGTTGAGTATTCTCAGGGTGGGGCCGGTGTAGGTCTGCACGATGCCGCCGAAGAGCACGATGCGATCGCGCGCGGAGTCGTACACCATGCCGGGCAGCTCTCGGACGGAGGGGGAGTCCGCCGTCTGGATCTGCGTCCAGTCGGTTCCGTCGAAGCTCCATGTATCGTTGAGATTGACGAAGCTCGACGTGCCGTTGGAATTGATTGTGCTCTGACGGCCGCCGAAAACCACCGGCCGGTTGCGGACGGAGTCGAAGATCATCCCATGGGCGGCACGGTTTGACGGGCTGTGAACGGGGTATACCTCAAGCCACCGGTACCCGGTCCATTCCCATGTGTCGTTCCGTTCGTACGCGATCTTCGTCCCGGAGTCGATGGCTGTCGAGCCACCGAACAGCACAGCTCGATGGATGGGTGTGTCCCACACCATCCGGCTCTCATAGCGGCCCGACGGAGAATCCGCGAAGGCAACGCTCGAGGTGAGAAGCAAGAGGACGAAGAAAAAATAACTGCGCTTCAGCGAGTGATCGGCCATCGGTATGCGTTTGCCCCTAGGAAAGACTCTGAGATCGGCGAATTTTGCTCCCGTTTCGAACCGGTCGGCCCGAGGACAAATTTCTCCTGTCGGATGGGGGCACAAAGCAAACGGTGACACCCGGCCGGTGAGACTGATACGGATGAGGATGCGTGCTCCGCACTCGTGATGAGTTGGTCACCCGGAGTCGTCGTGACCGGGTGTCGGTGCGGATGCTCTTGTTCCAGGCGGATCGGAATCCTCGATCACACGTTGGCTCGTATCGTGCTCATAGCCATGTTATTGGAAGAAAAGGAAGACTAAGAATGAAAACAACCATACGCAGTGCAGCATGCATCATCGGGCTTTTCGTCGCCACCGCCGGGTTCGCTCAGTTCAACGATCACGACCGTCAGGTAGCTCAGGATTGGGCCAAGGCCCACCAAACCAACGCACCGCGAGGCTTGCGTTCGAGCGACAGACTGTCGGCCGAGCAGGAGTCTCGCCTGCAGGAGGGCAAGCCGCTCGATCGCGAATTGCGCAATCGCAGCTACGCAGTCCCCTCGGATCTTCGCCGGCAGCTCCCGCCAGCGCCAGAGCATCATCGCTACATGGCCGTCGGCGGCCATGTGGTCCTCGTCGACAGCGGTAATGTCGTCCGCGGCGTCATCCACATTCATCTATAAGCCGTAAACGGAGCGGGAGTCGGGGGTCGGGCAGAATGGATGTTGCGTTCTCCGACTCCCGACACCCTACTCCCGGCGCTCCCGCCCTACGCTGTTCTGGCGCGCTCCCGGATCTGGAGCTCGAGCCGGACATCGGTCAGCGTTGTCAGGATCTGAGACATCGTCTGCGGGCGGTCGTAGAGGCTCTTGCGGAGTGAGGTCATGACCAGATCGCGAAGCTTCCAGTGGATGAGCGCGGGCAGCGGATCGGGCTCGCGCTCGACGATCTGCGCGAGAACGTCCATGACATTCCCGCCGCGGAACGGGGCATGGCCGCTCAGCATCTCGTACAGGACCACACCGAAGCTGTAGATGTCGGAGCGGTTGTCGATGATCGGCTCGCCGCGGACCTGCTCGGGCGAAAGGTAGTGCAGCGTCCCGACCAGTGCACCGGGCCGGCGGATCGGATCCGTGGCATCGCCGTCGCCATTGCCGCTGAGCGCTGAGACGCCAAAGTCCAATACCTTCACCACGCCGTCCTTTCGGATGGCGATGTTTTCCGGTTTGACGTCGCGGTGCACGATCCAGGCTTCATGCGCGGCGGCAAACGCACCGGCGGCGGCGGCGGCGATCTCGACGACTTCCATGGCCGTCAGCGGCCCGCGATCCATGCGCTCGCGAAGCGTCTCGCCGTCGATGAGCTCCGTGGTGATGTACCGGACAGACCCTTCCCGGCCAACGTCGTAGATTGTGACCACGTTCGGGTGATTGAGCAGGGAGGCCAGCCGGGCCTCGCGCTCGAAACGACGCGTCTGCCGGTCGTCCGCTTCGCCGCGGAGAACTTTCAGGGCCACCATGCGGTGCAGCATGGTGTCTTCGGCCGCGTAGACCTCCGCCGACCCTCCCCCGCCGAGGTGATGCAGGACGCGGTAGCGGCCGATACGCAGAATGTTCACGGCGACGGGTGACGATGTCGCAATCGAGCCAGCCACGAGCGTGAGCTGCATCACGCTTTGCCAATTCGTTACATCAGGCGCAAAACGGGCGACTGAGGAGAGCAGGCACCCGCGTGCTCCCGCTGGGCGTCCTCGCCCGGCGGTGGAACGAGATCGATACGACTCCGTCGGGGAGATACGCGATCCAGTCGCGTTCGCCGGTTTGAATCCTCTTCGCCGGCAGAAACCACCGCCGGGCGAGGACGCCCGTCGGGAGCAGGCGAGACGCCCGCTCTCCTAACAGCTACCTCTCGATCAGCGTGAGCCTCGGCAGCTTGGCGGTGATGCCGTCGCCCGACGAGCGGCCTTGCAGATGTCGCCAGAGCCACGGCAGGAGGTGCCCGCGCGTCCAGGCGGATTCCGCGCGAAGCCGTTCGCTCCATCGGGGCGGCGGTGCCGCAGGCAGGGGCTCGGACCATGCGCCGTTCGCCCCCGCTAACCCGAGGTAATGGGCCAGGGCATCGGCGATCCGTACGTGTCCGGCGGTGTTGGCGTGGAGACGGTCGTCCGACCAGAGACGCGGATCGGATGCCACCGGATAGGCGGCGAAGTCGCAGACGATCGTGCCGGTCCGGGCGCCCGCATCGCGGATGATCTCATTCATCCGCAGCAGCCGTCCGCGCACCATCCGCGCGAGCGGCATCAGGTCGCCGAGGTCAGGCAGGGTAAAGGTGATGACGGCCGCGCCCGCGCCGGTGAGGGCGTATTGCATGGCTTCGATATCATCGCGGAGCGCGACGGGATCGAAGCGCGGCCGGAGCAGATCATTCGTTCCGGAAACGGCGGCCACCAGGTCCGGCCGCATGGCCACGGCGGCATCGAGCTGTTCGAGACGAATCTGCCGCGTCGTCCGCCCGCGGATGGCGAGATTGGCGTAGAGGACGCTCCCCTGCTCCGCCGCCAGCTTCCCGGCCAGGCGATCCGCCCAGCCGCGATGGCGGCCCCGTCCGTCAGGATCATCGAGTCCTTCGACCGTGCTGTCGCCGATGGCGACGTAGCGCTGGAATTGGGGCATGGAGGGATGTTAGCCGCATCAGTCATCCGCCGATGCCGCGAAGCGTCAATAGAACACCAGCACCCCGAACGCGATCGCGAATACGGAGTAGACAACCGCCGCGGCGATGGCAAACGCGGGTGGGTGTCCGCCGAACACGAACCTGGCCAGCGTGATCGCGCCGACCGCGAAGTGCATCAGGTTGCCGACGGCGATGGGACGGTTGTAGATGCCGCCGACCTTGCTGCCCTTGGCCATCCAGTCGATCACGGCCAGAGCGAGGAGCGCGGCAGCGAGCAACTGCACGAGCGGAGGCAGGAATCCGGAAGGCGCGGCGCCGAAGGAGGTCAGGAGCTCCTGCGGCGCAAACAGAGCACCGAGGCCGGCCAGCGCCAGCACGAGCGCGGCGGCGGTCATGAGGATTCTGGTGCTCATCGCGAAGCCTCACGCCGTGGCGTGGCGCACATTGAACTTCCGCTCCACGTGGACGACGCCTTCGATGTCGGCGATGGAGCGGATGACGCGCTCGAGGTGCTTCAGGTCGGCGATGTCCAGCGTCATCTCGGCGGTGGCTTTTCCGTCGGTGGTCCGGCTGTCCATCTGGCGGATGTTGGTCTTGATGTTGGAGACGGTGTTGACGACCCGGGCCAGGATGCCCTGGCGATCCTCCATCACGACCTCCAGCTCGACCTGGAATTGGGCGTGTTTCTGATCGGCCCATTCGACGGCGATCTGGCGGTCGGCGTTGAACATCAGGTTGCGCACGTTGGGACAGTTCGCGCTGTGGACTCCCACTCCTTTGCCGCGGGAGATGTATCCAGTGATGGGCTCGCCCGGCAGGGGGTTGCAGCATTTGGCGAGGTAGGTCATCAGGTCGTCGTAGCCTTTGACCTTGATGGCGGGCGAGGTGCCGGTGAAGGGGAAGATCTTGCGGACGGCGCGCTGGAGGACGCCTTCGTCGACCGGCGCCTGCTCGTCTTTGACGAAGCGCTCGACGACGGCGCGCGATGAGATCTTGCCGTAGCCGACGTCGGCATAAAGGTCGTCGAGCCTCGGCAGCGCATACTCCGCGAGCACGGCGTCGAGGGCGTTCTCGGCGACGAGCTTGCGCCATTGCACGCGGTAGCGCTTGGCTTCTTTCTCGATGAGCTTGCGGCCGAGCTCGATGGAGCGGTGCTTCTGCTCCGTGTTGAGCCAATGCCGGATCTTATGGCGGGCCCGCGAGGTCACGACCATGTTGATCCACTCGCGCGAGGGCGACTGGTTCGGGCCGGTGAGCACGTCGATGATGTCGCCGTTCTTCAGCGTGGTCCGGAGCGGCATGAGCTTGCCGTTCACGCGGGCGCCGACGCAGTGGTGGCCCACGTCGGTGTGGATGCGATAGGCGAAATCGAGCGGGGTGGCGCCGCGCGGAAAGGCGAAGACGTCTCCCTTGGGAGTGAAGGTATAGACCTCGTCGGGATAGAGATCGATCTTCAGCGAGTGCATGAAGTCGCGCGGGTCGGTGATCTCGTGCTGCCATTCGACGAGCTGCCGGAGCCAGAGGAAGTTGGTGTCGTCGGGCTGCGCGCCGACGCGGCCTTCCTTGTACTTCCAATGCGCGGCGATGCCCTGTTCGGCGATGAGGTCCATCTCCCTCGTCCGGATCTGCACCTCGAACGGCTGCCCCTTATCGGCCACCACCGTGGTGTGCAGCGACTGGTAGAAGTTGGGCTTGGGCATGGCGATGTAGTCCTTGATCCGGCCGGGGACAGGACGCCACATCTGATGAATGATGCCGAGGCATGCGTACGTGTCTTTGATGTTCGCGGTGACGATGCGAAAGGCCAGGTAGTCGTAGACCTGACCGACGTCGATCTCCTGGCGGCGGAGCTTGGACCAGATGGAGTACATCGATTTGACGCGGCCGAAGACGTCTCCGTTGAGATCGTTTTCGCGCAGCTTGGCGGTCAGGGTCCCCTTGATGCGGTCGACGATCTCGCCGGATATGGCCAGCTTCTCGTTGACGGCGCGCTGGAGGTCTTCAAACTCGCGCGGGTGCATGTGGCGGAAGGAAAGGTCTTCCAGCTCGCTCTTGATGCGCCCCATGCCGAGCCGGTTGGCGATGGGCGCGTAGATCTCCATCGTCTCGGTGGCGATGGCCAGTCTCCGATCCTCGGGGAGGAACTGGAGGGTGCGCATGTTATGGAGCCGATCGGCGAGCTTGACCAGGACGACGCGCAGGTCGCTGACCATGGCCAGCAGCATCTTGCGGAAGGTCTCGGCCTGCTGCTCTTCCTTCGAGACGTAGGCGTAACGGGAGATCTTGGTGACGCCGTCGACCAGCTCGGCAACGTCGTCGCCGAAGACCTCCTGCAGCGTCTCTTTCGTGGTCAGGGTGTCTTCGAGGACGTCATGGAGCAGCCCGACGGCGATGGACGTCTCGTCGAGGCGCATCTCGGCCAGGATGTAGGCGACGTTGAGGGGATGGACGAGGTACGGCTCGCCCGAGCTGCGAACCTGACCGCGATGCTCGCGCGCCGAGAAAACGAAGGCCCTGTCGAGCAATTCCTCGTCAAAGTCGGGCTTGTAGCTCTCGATCTTGTCAAGGATGTCTTCGAAGCGGATCATTCTCTAAGATCGTATCGTGGTTGGGGTCTCGCGGTCTCGCGGTTGCGGGGTCTCGCGGTTGCGCGGTCTCGCGGTTGCTAGGTTGCTGGGTTGCTGGGTTGCTATGGCAGTTGGCAAACCTGACAACCGACAACTCAGCAACCTTGCAACCTTGCAACCTCGCGACCGCGCTACCTCGCGACCTCGCGACCGCGCAACCGCAACCCGGCACCCGTCTTGCTCCGTCGCTCCCCGGATACCGTCGCAGTGGCCGTGGGGCCATGAGCGCGGGGATTACTGAACGGTGAGGTGGTCAAGGCCACGTCACACAACAATAGGGAGGTACTTGTCGTGTCCAAGCGTTTGTCTCAATTCGTCGCTTTGCTGGTGGTTCTCGCGTTTGCGGCCATTCCCGCGTTCGCCGGTCCCGTCCCGTCGAAGACCGCGGCCGATCAGAGCATCGACCAGCGCACAGCCGATCTGGCGCTGGTGCGCGATGTGGCCGCGAACGAGCAGGTTGCCAAGGTTCTGACGGACCGCGGCTTCACCAAAGAGCAGGTCGACCAGCGCCTTGCGCAGCTCTCGCCACAGGACCTTCACCAGCTCGCACAGAACATCGACCAGGTACAGGCTGCGGGAGTGACGCGCCAGGAGTGGATCTGGATCGGCATCGGCGCACTGGCCGCGTTGATTCTCGTCATCGCTTTGGGTTGATTTGATGTTGAGGACGGGAGTCGGGGGTCGGGGGTCGGGGGTCGGAGAGATCGTTACAGCTCCAACTCCCCACTCCCGGCTCCCGTCAACAGTCAACATTCGTGCTTCGGGAGTCGGGGGTCGGGTGTCGGGTGTCGGAGAGAACGTCTTGGCTCCTGCTCCGACCCCCGACCCCCGACTCCCGACTCCCGCGGGCATTCAGCTTCTTCTCAGCGCCCTCCTGACACTCACTTCCTGCATCACCATCACCCCCAGAACCCAACACCCCTCCCCCACTGCAACGGTAATCCCGAACGTTCCGGAGCAGCGCTGGGGCATCGAGTCATGCGGCGCGGGATCGCTCTCGACCGTCCTGCAACACTACGGTGACACCACGACGATGCAGACGTGGGATGCGACGCTGCCGAAGACTCACGGTGGCGTGCTCACGATCGATCTGCTGATCGCGGCACGCAAGGCGGGCTTCGACGCGCAGCTCGTCACCGGGACTCCGGCCATCGTGGAAGGGGAGTTGCGGCAGGGACAGCCGGTGATCCTGATGCTGCAGGTAGTGAATGGGCCCGGCCACCAATACGACTTTTTCCACTACGTCGTCGTGGACGGAATCGATCCGGCGGCCGGTCTCGTGCGCACGCAGTTCGGCGACGGCAAAGGACGCTGGACGACGTTCGGCCGGCTGGAAAACGCCTGGTCAGGCGGCGGCCACGCGGCGATTCTGATCCATCCGGCCGATGATTCTGCCGCGCTACGCTCCGCGGTGGCCCTCGAGGATGCCGGCAAGTACGGCGATGCCGCACACGCCTATCGCGCGATCCTCTCCCATCATCCTGACTCTCTTCTGACCTGGACAAACCTCGGCAATGCGGAGACGCTGCTCGGCCATCGCGCCGAGGCCGAGGATGCCTTCCGCAAAGCGCTCGCACTCGATCCCACGTCCCGCGATGCCCTCAACAATCTGGCCTGGCTTCTCTACGAGTCGAAGCGTTACGACGAGGCCGAGTCACTGGCGAGAAAAGCCGTGGCCCAGCACGGATCCGATTCGTACCTGGTCCTTGATACGCTGGCCCGCGTGCTGGCAGCGAAAGGCGCGTGCGATGAAGCGCTGACGACATTCCGTGCCGCAATCGAGGCCGTGCCGCAATCGCGCACGAGCGCGCGCGGCGATCTGGAGAAGGCCATGGCCGAGGCGCAGACGAGCTGCCGGTCGTAGAGGAGCACAGACAAGAGTGTCTGTGCCACATTGGAACCGCGCTGTGGAACGGACAGAGTGTCTGTGCCACACTGGAACCGCTGTGGAACGGACAGAGTGTCTAGGCCACACTGCGGCTTCGATGTGGCACAGACACTCTTGTCTGTGCGGGCACAGACACTCTTGTCTGTGCGGTCCTCCCTTCATAGCAGGTAGCCTCTCCACCGCGAGACCCCGTAACCCGTAACCCCGCAACCCGCAACCCCGCGACTGCAAACGCGACATGTTCTCCAAACGCGCCCATTGGGACGCCGCCATCAATCGCCTCACCCTGGCGCGACAGGCATATCGTGGCCAGCTGCTCGATCTGACGAATGCGAATCCGACGAAGGCGAGCCTCCCCTATCCGCTCGATGAGCTGTCCGAGGTCATGGCGCGCGCCGCAAAGGCACCCTACGACCCACAACCGCTCGGTCTCGGCCGCGCGCGTGAGGCGGTCGCGCAGGAGTTGGCGTGCGATGCGGCGGACGTCGTCATCACCGCGTCGACGAGCGAGGCGTATTCGTTCCTTTTCAAGCTTCTCTGCGATCCCGGCGATGCCGTGCTGACGGCACGGCCGTCCTATCCGTTGCTCGAACACCTGGCCGCGCTGGAGCTGATCGAGCTGCACTACTTCGCGCTGGAGTTTCACAGACGGTGGGAGATCGATCCGGCGCGTGTTCGCTCGGCGATGTGTGGGCGCACACGGGCCGTGCTCGTCGTCAACCCGAACAACCCGACCGGCTCGTACGTCACGTCATCGGAGCAGGATGCCATGGCGCGGCTGGGCCTGCCGGTGATCTCGGACGAGGTCTTTCATCCGTTCGCGTTCCGCGATCGGTCGCCGTCGTTCGTCCGCGACGACGTCCTCACCTTCACCCTCGGAGGACTCTCCAAGTCCGCCGGCCTGCCGCATTACAAACTGGGATGGATCCGTATGAGCGGTCCCGGCAAGGCGTCGGCGATCGACGCCCTGGAGCTCATCGCCGACAATTTCCTCTCCGTCGCCACGCCGGTACAGGTGGCCCTGCCGGAGTTGCTGGCCATCGCCCCGCGGATTCGCGACGACATCCGACAGCGGACGTCATCGAACCTGCAGATGCTCGAGGCGATGCTCGGGGGTTACCCCGCCGCGCGCCTGCTCCCGGTCGAGGGAGGCTGGTCAGCCGTGATCCGCGTTCCCCGGCTCGATTCCGACGAAGGACTGGCGCTGCGCCTGATCGAAGAGCATGGCGTCGTGATCCATCCGGGCTATTTCTTCGATTTCGAGAGCGAGGGACATGTGGTGGTGTCCCTCCTGACGGAGCCGCACATATTCGAGGAAGGAATCAGGCTGCTGGTAAGCTCCCTCCCGACGTCATGAAACAGCACTGGCTTCTCGATCCCGCAATCACCTACCTCAATCACGGTTCCTTCGGCGCCACACCGAGAGTGGTGCTGGCCAGACAGGACGAGCTGCGCGCGCAACTGGAGCGCGAGCCGGTGCGCTTCATGGTTCGCGAGCTCGAGCCGCTGCTCGATGACGCCCGGGCCGTGCTCGCGGAGTTCGTGGGAGCCGAACCGGCGTCGATCGCCTTCGTTCCGAATGCCACCACCGGCGTGAATGCCGTGCTCCGTTCGCTCGATCTGGACCGGCACGACGAGTTGCTCGTCACCTCGCACGAGTACAACGCCTCGCGCAATGCACTCGAGTACGTTGCCGGGCTGGCGGGCGCGAAGGTCGTGGCTGTCGAGGTGCCGTTCCCGATCCGTTCGTCGGGAGAGGTCATCGATCGGGTCATGGAACGCGTCACCGACCGCACGCGCCTCCTTCTCATCGATCACGTCACCAGCCAGACGGGATTGATCTTTCCGATCGCGCGGCTGATCGATGAGTTGAAGCAGCGCGGCATCGACACGCTCGTCGACGGCGCGCATGCCCCCGGCATGTTCCCGCTGAATCTCGACGCGCTGGGAGCCACCTACTACACGGGCAACCTCCACAAGTGGGTGTGCGCTCCGAAAGGGGCGGCCTTCCTGTACGTCCGCCCCAACCGCCGGCTCGGCATCCGTCCGGTCGTGATCAGCCACGGCGCGAACTCCACCCGCACCGACCGCAGCCGGTTCCACCTCGAGTTCGACTGGCCCGGCACCTTCGACCCCACGTCGTGGCTCTGCGTCCCTGCCGCCCTGCGGTTCATGGCCGCGGCCGTCGAGGGCGGCTGGCCGGAAGTGATGCGGCGCAACCGCGAGCTGGCGCTGCGCGCGCGCGACCTCTTGTGCGGCCGGCTCGGGATGGAGAAGCCTGCGCCGGACGACATGATCGGGTCGATGGCTGCCTTCCCGCTCCCCGACGGCGACGCCTATGTCCCGTCATCACTCTTCAGCGAGCCGCTGCAGGACGCGTTGCTGTTCGAGCACGGGATCGAGGTGCCGATCGTCCCCTGGCCGAATCAGCCGAAACGGGTCCTGCGCGTTTCCGCGCAGCTTTACAACTCGATCGGCGACTACGAAAAACTGGCGGATGCGTTGGAGATCCTGCTCGCTGACTTGCCAGCGCGTGCCAACCCGGCATGAGACCCGCAGGCGCACCAACGACAGCAACACGATCCCAGTGACAGATAAACTCCGACCCGTCGCGTTGGGCTCGCTGGCGAGCCGATATCTCATCGCGCTCGCGGTGACCGCGCTGGCCATCCTCCTGCAAATCTGGCTGGCGCCGAATATCGGCGGCGGACGCTACCTCATGCTGATCGGGGCCATCGTGATCAGCGCCACCTACAGCGGCTTCGGCCCGGCTCTTCTGTCGATCGCCCTCTCCTCGGCGGCGGTTCTTTATCTCTTCGTTCTTCCAGTCTACGCGCGGAGGTTTGTCGGTTCCGGCGACGCCATTCAGCTCGCCATCATCGACACGTTCATGATCCTGCTGTCGTGGATCATCGCGGCGCATCGCGCGGAGATGGCAAGGCTGCGCGACGCACGAGGCCGGGATCTCCAGGAGATGGCCAACCGCGTGGAGGCGGAGCGCCGGCGCCTGGCCGATATCGTCTCCAGCGTCCCGGGCGTCGTGTGGGAATCTCACGGCAATCCGAACGGACAATCGCAAGGGATCGACTATGTGAGCGAGCATGTCACGAGGATGCTCGGCTACTCGGTCGAGGAGTGGCTGGCCACGCCGAACTTCTGGCTCACGATCGTCCATCCCGACGATCGCGAGATGGCGGCGAGGCATTCTGAGGAGCATTTCGCGGCCGGCGGCTTCCAAATGGACTCGTTCCGCTGGCTGACGAAAGACGGGCGCGCGATCTGGGTGGAATCGCATTCCATGGTCGTCAATGACGATGACGGCAAACCGATCGGAATGCGCGGCGTAACGCTCGACCTGACCGCGCGGCGCCGCGCGGAGGAATCGTTGCGGTTCCTGGCGCGTGTGAGCGAGCTGGTCACGTCGTCGCTTGATGCGAACATCACGCTCGAGACCGCGGCCGAGGCGGCCCTGCCCATCCTCGGCGAGCTGTGCGTCATCGACGTCCTCGATGGTGCATCGATCCGCCGCGCCGCGGTCAGGCATGTCGATCCCTCCCTGCAGGATGCCGTCCGCCTGATGAAGACCTACAGCCCGCGCGTGGACCATCCCTACGGACCGCCCGCGGCGATCCGCAGCAGCAAACCAGAAGTCCTGAACGAGCTTCCGCCCGAGGAGCTGGCGAAGCGCGGGGACGACGAGGCCTACCGCGACATCATCCGGCGTTTTGGGACGCAGTCCTACATGGTCGTCCCTCTGATCGCTCAAAGCGGAACGATCGGCGCGTTGACGGTCAGCTCGAGCCAGAAGAATCGTTACGACGACGCGGATCGCGATCTCGCGCAGCTCTTCGCGCGCCGCGTGGCGCTGGCCGTCGAGAACGCCCAGCTTCACACGGCGGCAGTCGAGGCCAATCGGGCCAAGGACGAGTTCCTGGCCACCGTGTCACATGAGCTGCGGACGCCGATGACGGCCACGCTCGGCTGGGTGCGGATGCTCACCCAGGGCTCGCTCGACGAGGAGACCGCGAAAGTGGCCATGGAGTCGATCGACCGGTCGACCCAGGCGCAGGCGCGGCTGATCGAAGATATCCTCGACGTATCGAGCATCATCAGCGGCAAGTTCCGGCTGGATGTCGTGCCGGTCGATCTCTGCGCCGTCATCACCAGCGCCATCGAGACTCTGCAGCCGGCCGCCATGGCCAAGCAGATCACCATCGACATCGATCTCGATTCGGCCACGCCGGTGCTGGGTGATGCCAACCGGTTGCAGCAGATCGTCTGGAACCTCCTCTCGAATGCGATCAAGTTCGTTCCGCGGGGCGGACACATCGCGGTTCGGCTCGCGCGCGGCGAGAACGCGGCCAGCGTCATCGTGAGCGACGACGGCCCCGGGATCGAGCCGGTCTTTCTGCCGCACGTCTTCGAGCGTTTCCGGCAGGCGGACAGCGGCAATGCCCGCGCCCACGGGGGACTGGGACTCGGCCTGGCCATCGTTCGCCACCTCGCCGAGCTGCACGGCGGCAGTGCCACCGTGGCCAGCGAAGGCCGCGGGCACGGCGCCACGTTCACCGTAGAGCTGCCGCTCGACTCGGCGCAGCGCGACGATTCACAGCAGCGCTTGCCGGTGTTTACGCCGCCTTCTTCGCCGCCGCCGCCGGCTCGTTGAACAGCTGCAACGCCTTCTGGAGGATCAGATCGTCTTTGGGCTTCTCGGCAGCGCGCGGAGCGCCCTTGGCCGCGGGAGGCTCCGGCTCGCGGAGGGCAAGCGCGGTGAGGTCGACGACGACGTCGGGACGGATACCACCGGCCTTGATCGCCTTCATGTCCGGCGTCGTGTAGTGCGCGACGGTCATGTACACGCCACCGCCGCTGGGAAGCGGCACGAAGCGTTGCACGATCGACTTGCCGTACGTCGTCACGCCGACGACTTTGCCACGCTGGTTGCCATGGATGGCGGCCGCGAAGATCTCGGCGCCGGAAGCGGTCGAGCCGTCGGTGAGAACCTCGAGATCGCCGTCGTAGTCGGTGTTGCGGTCGGCCTGCCACTGTTTGGCATCGACTTTACGGCCCGCCAGTGCGGTGATCATGCCGCTCGTCAGCAGCTCATCCGCCGAGGTAATGGCCTCATTGACGTCTCCGCCGGCATTGCCGCGGAGGTCGATGATCAGCTTGCGGCTCCCGGCCTTGCGGATGCTCTCGAGCGTGGTGGCCAGTTGCGCGGCCGTTCCCTTCTCGAAGTAGGGGATCTTCACGTAGGCCACGCCGCCGTACTGCCCGGTCGTGATGGGAAGCGGATGAAAAGCGGCCTGCTGCACGGTGAATTCGTCGCGCTTGGTCTCGCCGCCGCGCAGGACCTGGAGCTTCATCGGTTTGGCGGAGCGAAGAAGATTGCGCACCTGCCAGACGGCCAGTTTCGGTGTCGGCTGCCCGTCGATCTTCTCGATGAAGTCGCCGCGCTCGATCCCGGCCTTCGCGGCGGGCGAGCCCGGGACTGCCGCGATGACGAACGCGTATCCGAAGCGCTTGGTGACGATGAGTCCGACTCCGTTGTCCTCGACGTCGCTGAAGGTCTTATAGGCCGCCATCTGCGTGGGTGGGACGTAGTAGCTGAACTCGTCGATGGCGTCGGTGACGCCGGAGAAAGCCCCGTCCATCAACTGATCGGGCGGTACCTGATCGACGTAGTTGTTCCGCACCAGGTCCAGGACCTCGGTGAAGATGCTGAGGTAGCGGTAGACGTTGTTCTTCTGCGTGGCCTGTCCGAACAGCGCGCCGCCGAGAAGGGAGAGAAGTAGCGCTACCGAAACGGAGAGGAAGGCGATTTTCTTTTTGCTCATAGCGTCGTGCTCGTTACCGCAGCCATTTCTGCGGATCTTCAGGCTTGTTGTCCTGCCGAATCTCGAAGTAGAGATAGCCGGAATGCGCATCCTCCGACTCGCCGACTCCTGCAAGTGCCTGACCAGCGTTGATGCGGTCGCCGATGGCGACGGCAGGCGACTTCAGGTTGCCGTAGAGTGAGAAAACGCGGTTGCCGTGATCGAGAATCACCAGATTACCGTACCCCTTGAACCACTGCGAAAATAGAACTGTTCCCGCGAACACGGAGCGTACCTCGGTTCCTGCCGCCGCCGCGATCTTGAGGCCATTATTGAAGGTCACAGTCGAAAATTTTGCGTTCCGTTGCTTTCCGAAGCCCTCGATGATCTTTCCCTGAACCGGCCATGCCAGCGCGCCCTGCACGGTGCGGATATCGATCGCCGCCACTGCCGCCCCGTTCTGGCGCGACAGCACGCTGAGAAGGTGCTCGAGCCGCCGGGCCTTCTCTTCCAGCTCGGCCAGCTTCTGCTCGGACTGGTTTCCCTCGCTCCGGAGCGATGTCAGCATCCTCTCTTTCTTCGCGCGCGCCACGGCGGTCGACCGCTGACGCTGCTCGACGATGAGCCGCACTCCGGCCAGCTTCTGCTGGCGATCGGCGAGCTCGGCGGAGCGGGCGCGCAGTTCCTCGCGCGCGGCCTGGAAACGCGAAACCGCGCGCGCATCGCGGGAGACCAGGAAACTGAGCATGGACACGGCCTGCACGGGATCGCGGCGATCATCGATCGACAACAGCAGGCGAATGTAGCTGAGCCCGCCGAGCCGGTAGAGGGTGGCCAGCCGTTTGCGAAGGAAGTCCTTCTCCCGTGCCATGCCCGAGGCGATCGAGGAGATCTGCGCCTCGATCTCATGTTGCTGCTGCTCGAGCTGCGATTGCATGTCGATGGCGAGTTGCAGCTCGTTCGTCCGGATTCCGAGCTCGAGGTCGGCCTCTTCCAGGTCGTGCTCCGCGCTGCGGGTCTGCGAGCGGACGTCGTCCAGCCGTTTGCGGAGCCGTTCGATCTCCGCGCGAATGCGGGTCAGGTCCGGATTGCGCGTCGTCTGCGAGTGCGCCGTGGTCAGGCCGATCGCCAGGATCAGCGCCGCGGCGATGGCCCTAGGCGCCCGGCGGAGGTTCGCGCAATGCATGCTTGGCCGCCTGCTGCTGCGCCTCTTTTTTGGACGAACCCTCGCCGCGCGTCACGAGGTTGCCGACTTTCACTTCAACGATGAAGCGTTTGTCATGGTCGGGGCCCACCTCGCCCACGACGCTGTACTCCGGCAAAGGCAGCCCGCTCCCCTGTGCCTGTTCCTGTAGCGCGGTCTTGAAATCCTGAAACAGAAGGTTCTGCTCATCGATGGCCTCGACATCAGGCATGAAGGTTCGTTCGATGAGCTGCCGCGCCGCGTCGATTCCTCCGTCGAGGAAGACCCCCGCCAGCATCGCTTCGAAGAGGTTGGCCAGCAGCGAGTCCTTCTTCCGGCCGCCGGACTTCTCTTCGCCGACGCCGAGGAAGAGCACCTCGCCCATGCCGTACACCCGGGCCTTTTCGGCGAGGCTCGTCGCGCTGACGAGATAGGCCTTCATCTTCGAAAGCGCTCCTTCGTCGAGCTCAGGAAAACGGCGGAAGAGAAGATCGCCGATGACGAAGCCGAGAACGGAGTCTCCGAGGAATTCAAACGTCTCGTTATCCCGCATCGAATCGTTCTTCGCCTCATGCGAGAACGACTTGTGCGTGAGCGCACGCGTGAGGAGCTCCCGCTGCTGGAAGCTGTACCCGATCCGGGATTCGAATTCAGTTAGGTCGCCGTGCAATGCGGGTAGTTTACCGGGTTGCTGGGTTTTTCAGTGCAGCTGCGCCAGCGTTCGCTGCGCTTCCGCGATGTCGGCGCCGTAGCGGGACCTCGGCGCCACCTTGATGAAGCGCTCCAGCGCGTCGCGCGCGTCCGCGGCGTTCCCGGCTTTCGCCTCGACGATCCCGATGTTCAGCAATGCGTCGTACTGCCGGGGGTCGCTCTGGATTGCGCGATTCCAGGCGTCGACGGCGCGGCTGAAATCGCTCACGCGGGCATAGGCCACGCCGAGCGTGTTCAGCGCCAGCGGCAGTTTGGGGTTCAGGTCCAGAGCGCGATTGAGATAGGTAAGCGCCGCGCCGACATCGTCCTGACGCAAAACGAGGATGCCCAGGTTCTGGAGCGCGGGAGCGTTATTGGCGTCGATGGAGAGAACGCGCTCGAACTGTTCCCGCGCCTTCGGGCCTTTCCCCTGATCGGACAACGCCACTCCGTATGCGTTGAGAACATCCGGGTTTTTCGTCGCCGTCAGCGGAGCGAGCAGATCGACCGCCGCCGCCGGCTGCGCGGTCTCGCAATAGAGCAGAGCGAGCTGCACGCGATCGTCGACACCGGCGGCCGGATCGTGAACGATGATCTTCAACTGCTCGATGGCCTCGCCGACCAGGTCGTTCTGCTCCAGCATGAAGGCCAGAATCTCCCGACCGGCGATCATGGAAGGCCGTTCCGCCACGAGCTCGCGGGCGAGCTGAAGGCCGCGCGCCGGATCGTGATGCTCGAATGCGTCGATGGCGTCGTGCATCTTGCCGTCGATTCCGATGAGGGACTTCGGATCGTCGCCGGCCGTGTAGTGAGCACGCGAGGGAGCCGAGCCGGCGATGTAGCCGAGGCTGCGAAGACGGGCCACCTCCTCCGGCGACACCGACCGCGGTGAGGAGGTGATCTCGGCCTTCATTCGATCGAGCAGTTTTCTGGCCAGCTCGACCTCGCGCCGCCGCTCGTCGACCAGGTTATTCGCCTCATGAGGATCGTGCGGCAGGTCGTAAAGCTCCGCCAGCGGAAGGTCCACATACTTCACGCCGCCGTGGATGACCCCCGTCAGCGGCGCCCAGCCGCGGTTCAGAGACGCCGAAAGCGCCTCGAAGTAGCTGTCGCTCGGCGCCACGGTGCCCAGCAGCGACTGTCCCGGGAGCTCCTTGGGGACCGGGATCGCGGCCGCGGTGAGAATCGTCGGAACGATGTCGACGTGGCGAACGTACGCCGGCTCGATGCGATGCGCGATTCCCCGGCGGGCAAGGATCAACGGGATCTTGAGCGTCGATTCATACGCGAAGAGGCCGTGCGTCTGTTCTCCATGCTCGCCGAGCGATTCGCCGTGATCGGATGTGAGGATGACCAGGGCATCCGGATCGGCGTCCAGAATCGGACCGAGCGCTTTCGACAGCGAGTCGTCGACATAGGCGATCTCGCCCAGATACTCGCTGTATCGATACTCCGAAAGGAACGGCTCCGGCGGCAGGTACGGCGCATGCGGGTCGTACAGGTGGATCCACATGAAGCGTTTTCGTCCCTCCCGTTCCTTCCACCATCGCGTGGCCACGCTGAGAACCGCCGTCGCGCGGCGCTCCTGCTCCACGAAATCGACCGAAGCCTGACCCTTCCCGTAGTTGTCGTCGTAGGTGTCGAAGCCCTGATTCAGACCGAACCGTGAGTCGAGGGGAAAGGCGCCCACGAACGCGCCCGTCGTATAGCCGGCCTGGCGAAGCCTGGTGGCGACGGTGAGATGGCTGGGATCGAGGACAAACCCGGCATTGTCGTGCACCCCGTGCTGGTAGGCGTAGAGACCGGTCAGGATGTTGACGTGCGACGGCAGGGTGATGACGTTATGGGCGTGCGCGTTCGTGAAGATGATTCCCCGGCCGGCCAGCGCGTCGATGAACGGAGTCTTGACGTTGGTATTGCCCGCATACCCGAGAGCGCCCGCCCGCGTGGTGTCGATCGTGATCAGGATGATGTCGCGGGCGGGCGAAAGCGAAGGGGAGAAGCGATTCCGCAATAGAAAGAACGCCGCGATGCCAATCGCGATCAAGCCCGCCAACGCCAGAACGAGGAGCGTGCGCCGGGAAGTGCCGCGCGGACTCGATGACGGTGCGGCCGGCCGTTGTCCCGGCCCCACGCCGGCTCGCGGCGGAGGCACCGGATTCCGGGCGTCCGGCTTTTTCTTCTTCGCCATTACTGCAGACGTGACTTGAGTGCCGGCGTGACCGCGGCCAGATGCCTGGGCAGCCCACGGAGCTCGGCATCCTGCGGATAACGCTGCATTCCCTGATAGGCCCAGTAGAGTGCGCCCTTATCGTCGCCGATCGCTTTCAGCGTCTCGGCGATCACGGTATACGTATGGGGCTCGGGCGATGCCTTGATCGCATCAAAGACGACTTTCGTGGCCTCGTCGAACCTTCGCTCGGTGGCCAGTAGCATGATCAGCGACGAATAGGCACGCGCATCCGCCGGAAAATCGTTGATCTCCGCGTGAAACTCGCCCTCCGCCTCCTCATTCCTCCCCAGCCGCGCCAGAGCGTCGCCGCGCGTCAGGTGCAGGTTCAGCAGCCGCGGAGGAGACTTCTCCCGCACTCGGACGGCCGCCTGATCGAGATACGCCAGCGCCTTTTGGTAGTGCTCGCGGTCCATTTCCAGCCCGGCCAGAATCATCAGATCGGGCGTCGGATCGACGAGGGTCTGCATGGCAAGCTTTGCTTCCTGTTCCGCCCGGTCGGGGTTGTTGCGCGCCACGAAGACTCTGGAGAGGATCTCGTGCGCCTGGCCGGGCTCGATCTTCACGCCGAGCTCGGCATGCTGTTGTGCGGCGTCGAGGTCACCGTGCGTGAGCGAGAGATTGGCGACATCGAACAGGAGCGCGATCGCGCCCGGATTCTGGCGCAGTCCTTCTTTCGACGACTCGAGTGCGGCGTCGTGTTGACCCATTGCCCACTCGATCTTCGACTTCAGGTCCCACAGATCGACGATTTGCGCGTTCGTCGCCAGCAGCTTGTTCGTGAGACGGAGCGCCTCGGGGTAATTCTTGTTCTTGTAATAGGTATACGCGACGCGAATGTCCATGAACGCGCCGAGCTCCGTCTTGGGATCGGGGAGCGCCTTTCCGCTTTGGTTCGCCACCGTCGACCCGACGTATCCGAGTGCCGCCAGCTTGGCCGCCTCCTCCGGATCGAACCCCGAGGGCGCCACCGCATCCTTGATCAGCGGCTGAATCGCATTCTGCATCCTCACGTAGACACGGCGATTCTCCTGCACGAGGTTCTTCTTTTCCCCCGGATCGGCAGCGAGATCGAACAGCTCCGGGATCGGTGCCCGGATGAAATGATCCTTGCCGTCGATCAGCGACTCCATGTCGCTCCAGCCAAAATGGAATTTCGGGTAGTACGTCTCCGAGTAGACCGGCCGCGTGGGGCCGCCGTCGAGAAATGTGAGGAGCGACTGGCCCGGCCGGGGGCCGGCGGCCGGTGGCGGAGTGGCCGTCCGTTCCAGGATCGTCGGAAAGACGTCGACCAGTTGTACCGGTGTCGGCACCGAGGTCCCAGCCCGCCGCGATTGTGGCAGTTTCACGATCAGAGGGACCTGCAGCGTCTCTCGATAGAGAAACATCCCGTGCTCTTCCTCACCATGCTCATTCAGTCCTTCGCCATGGTCGGAGAGGAGAATGATGAGCGACTTGTCGTAGAGGCCTCTCCGTTTCAGATCGGCGATGAGGTCGCCGACAACGGAATCGGAGTAGGCGATCTCGCCGTCGTAGTGGTTCGAATATCTGCTGAAGTATGGCTCCGGCGGCTCGTAGGGCGTGTGCGGATCGTAAAGGTGAAGGAAAAAGAAGAACGGCCGCTCGCCTTGCTTGTCGAGCCAGGGCCGCGCGGCCTGCAGCGTCTCACCACCGACCCTCTGAATCCGGCCCAGAACCTCGCCGCCATTGACCGACTTGGTGGAGTCATCGAAGAAATCGAATCCGTGCGCCATGCCCGTCTCCCGCCGCAGCACGAATGCCGAAACGGCCGCCCCAGTGGCGTAGCCGTTCTTCTTCAGCAGATCCGGAAGTGTCGGGATCGACTCCGGGAGACGGTTCCCCATGTTGTCCCGGATGCCGCTGTCGGCCGGGAGCATGCCCGTGAAGATGGTCACGTGCGACGGCAGAGTCATGGGAATGTGGCTGTAGGCGCGCTCGTAGAGGATCGAGTCCGCGCGCAGCGCGTCGATGGCCGGCGTGGCCACTCCCTTGTAGCCGTAGGCAGGCAGGTGATCGGACCGCAGTGTGTCGATCGAGATCAGGATCACCGGCGTCGTCGATGACGGCGAGCCGATGGACCGCTTGCCGCACGACGACGCGAGCAGCGAGGCTGCCAGGATGCCTGCGATGAATACGAGAGCGAAACGACGTGACCGTGTTGGAGACATTGTCGTGGGGGCCGCCGGCCATGAAGGAGCGCCGATTCGCTTCACTTGGCGGGCAACGCCGCGAGCATGGCCTTTGCGTCCTTCGCCTCGGGTGTATCGGGAGCAAGCACCAGGACCTGCTCAAAATCGGCACGCGACTCCGCATTCTTCTTCAACTGCGCATACGCCAGTGCGCGGTAGTAGTGGGCGTCGCCCGATTTCGGCTCCATGGTCACAGCCTTCGTAAAATAGGTGACCGCGTCCGCCGGGCTCTTCTTGTTCAGAAAGAGGATGCCCACGTTGACGTAGATGGTTGAATCCTTGATCGTGTCGGGCGGCAATTTCTCCAGAAGCGTTTTTCCCGCATCGAGCTGCCCATTCTGCAGATAGAGGTTCGCCAACAGCGCGGCCTGCGCGGTATTCGAGGGGTCGGCCGTGGTGATGACCTCCAGCATGGCGATCGCTTTCGGCAGATCACCGGCGCGGTAATACGCCTGCGCCATCACCTGCGAGAGTTGCGAGCGGATCTGTTTGGTCTCCGGCTTGTCGTCCGGCACCAGCGGCAGCGCCTTCTCGAAGTCGGCGACGGCCCGCTTCGCGGCGTCGCGCGCCTCGTCGGCGGTCACCTGATGTGGGGCGCCGGCCGCGTCGGAGCTCGTATCTCCGGCGTGAATCTTCAGGAGATTCTGCCCTTCGACGATGGCATCCTCGGCTTCTTTCGGAACCAACGGCGTCTGCGCGACAGCCTGCGGTGCCGCCTCCTCTTTCGGAACAGGGCTCATCCCTGTCTGCATCGGCGGCCCCGGCCGCAGCTCGCTCACGCTCGCGGACCCGCGGGCGGTCTGATATCCCTCGGCGACGATGTCGATGTTCCATTGACCGGTCGTCAAACCGAGCGCCGACCAGTGTCCCCTCGCGTCCGTCTTCGAGACGATCGGAACCGTGTTGCCCGCCGGCAGCGAGATCGTGACCACCGCTCCCTCGACCGGCTTTCCCGTGGTCTTGTCGGTCACGGTTCCCGAGAGCCGCCCGGTACCGCGGATCTGGCCCGAGACCGACACGGCCGTGACGACCGAGAAAATGACTGCAATCAATAGAGGGAATCTGCGCATGAAACCTCCGCCGGGCTCAGAACGTGCGCCGGCACAAACCTGTTCCACGAAGTGTAACCGGAGCAGGACCGATGTGGCACAGACACTCTTGTCTGATGTGGCACAGACACTCTTGTCTGATGTGGCACAGACACTCTTGTCTGTGCTGGATCTCGCCCAACTTGAGAGACTGCAAGCGCTCACGGCACGCGGCTTCGGCCGGAGCACAGACAAGAGTGTCTGTGCCACATCGGTCCCTGGCTTGCGGCGGCAGGCAGGGAGGCTCAATCAGGTCGTGTGAAATGCAGGCTACTGCGCTCGGACAAGAGTGTCTGTCTGTGATCAGTCTGTGCCACATCGGTCCCTGGCTTGCGGCGGCAGGCAGGGAGGCGCAATCAGGTTGTAAGAAATGCAGGCTACTGCGCTTGGACAAAGCGCTGCGCTGGGTTCGCGGGCAGCGCATCGAGGTAGAGCCGCACACGATGCACCAGCTCCGGCGTCGCCTTGCCCGAGGCGAGCGCTTCGTGAAGTACCGCGAGCGCTTCCTTTGCGTGACGCTGCATGCCTTCCGAGTTGAAGACGACCACGATCTTCCGACAGGCCGCGGCCACACCTTCCGGCTTGTTCAGGGCGAGGAGCACCTCAGCCCACTCCAGCGTGGCCTGCGCAGCATCATTCGTGAGCCCGAGCCGTGCCAGCTCCGTCCGGCTGGTATCGAGCCTTGCTGCTCCTTCTTCGAGATTCCCGCGTGCGACGACCACGGAGCCAAGCGCCCACATCGTTCGTGCCTTTTCGGTGTGGACCTGCAGCTGATCGTAGAGAACGAGCGCCTCGCTGTAGAAGCGCTCCGCGCGATCCAGTTGCTTCAAATCGACCAAGGCGTTCGCGCCATTCTGCAGCGCGCTCGCGAGCACTCGCGTATTGTCGCGTTCGCGTGCTAGTTCTACGACGTGTATGAAGGCGTCCGCCGCATCTTGCACATGTCCGCCGAGTCCAAGGCAGCGTGCCTCCACCAGGACGGACAACAGCTCGCGATCCCGGTCGCCGTACTCGTGAAAGATCCGCGCCGAGTCACGTGCGAACACGATGCCTTCTGAATGTCGTTCGCTCTTCGCGAACACGACGGCGCGGATGTACCACACGATCGCCAGGTCAAAGTCGTCCGCCATGGGTGAGGCATCGAACAGCCGCTCCGCGTACTCGAGGGCCTGCAGGGCGTTGCCGAACTGGCCGAGGTATCGCAGCGCGTTGGCCCGCTCCCGGAGGGCCATGGCCATGCTCAGTCGCCGCGCGGTTCCTTTCGTCTCCCGCAGGCTTTTGGCGATTTCGCTGGCCGTGACCGTCAACTGCAGGCTGAACTTCGGCCGGCTTTCGTGCCGCTCGTTCGCGGCTGCGCACAGCATGCGCACCATCCCCGCCGTGTGACACCGCCGCTTCCTGGCCAGCTTCGCGCTCCGGAAGCGCAGCGGCGTCTTGAGCAGCGGCTTCAGGATGCGCCTCGCTTCATCGTCCTCGGCCTGCACGCGCATCCGCACCGCCCGGATCTGCGCCAACCGATCGCCGGGAGACTGCAAGGCAGTGACGTGCCGCCAGGTTTCCGGATGCCGCAGGGCCGCGTCCAACTCGCGATACACCGCCACGCCTTCCTGGCAGAGATCGCATCCCGCCACGTGCGCGGCGATGTCTTTCCAGCCGGTCACCGACTCCGGATCGAGACTGAACGCGCTCAGGGCCGCGCCGTCCGGATGCGTGCTCATGACTTCAACCTCGCCAGCATCTCGCGGATGCGCTGCCGGCACGACGACAGCAGATGGAGCACGTATCCCGGCGAGAGCGAGAGCGTCGCGGCGATGCTCTCTTTCGACTCCTCGCGCCAGTAGTAGCGTTTCAGCGTCTCGCGGCACTGCTCGCCGAGGCGTGCCACCAGTCCGGCCACGGTGATCCTCCAGGCCCAGTTGTCGGCCGTGCAGTCCGGGGCCGGATCGGCGGCTTCCTCGTAGTCCACGGGGAGGGGCATTTCGCGCTTCCGGTCGCGCCAGTAGTGCTTGCAGCCGTTGCTGACGGCTCCCATCAACCATGGTTTCAGGTCGTTGATCTTGGTGTGCCGTTCCAGATAGGCGACGAAGGTGTCGTGTACGAGCGCCTCGGCGTCGTCGGGCGGAATCCCGTAGCGCCGCATGGCGATGCTCCGCAGCAGCAGGCCGTACTCGGTGTACAGCGACTCGAACGCGTCATCATCACCAGCCGGGCCGCTGGGCTCAGGCACAAAAACCCTCCAGACGTGAGAACCAGAACCGTCCGAGGATACAGGAATCAATGTGTTGCTGCCGCCTTGCGTCAGAATTTCCGGGGAGAATGGCAGCCCCGCCAGGCCCGCGGCGGCCGGTTCGAGCGGGAAGAGATCGCTGGCCCGGACGGCGTAACCGGTCAGTTCCCGAATGGTCATGACGAGGAGAAGGATCTTCTCCTCGGTCGCGGTTGCGCGGCCTCCCCTGAGTTTGACGAAGTACTGCCGGCTGATGGAGCGGCGGAATCCCATCTCCTCGGCGATGCGGCCGGCCATCTGCACGACGTCGTTCGGCTTCAACCCCAACGCCGCTGTCACGAGCTTCAGCGGCGTGTCTCGCTTCTGCGCCCCCACGATCTCTGCGACCCCCTGGTCTCAATACAGGAGTGTCCTGGGAACGGAATTCCCTACCTACTTCTTGAAAGTGACTCCTATGAGCGTCGTTTCGAGAGGTTTCTGGCCGGTCGGGCGCTCTCGCTTCGTGTCGAAGGGTTCCGCCGCCGACGCGCCGAGATCCTTCGGCTCCTTTCAGGGCAGGCTCCTTGGGCTCCGCCTGGGTAGCCTCCGCCTGGCCAAGCCGGCGCAGCCGGCTCGACGTAGGTCGGACTCTCAGTCCGACCGGAGCTTGCGCGATCGTACGTTCATGCGGCTGACGCTCCGCGCGGATGATGCGATTCCACTGTCCGTGAGCTCCGCCTGGAGCCACAGGCAGCGCAAGCTCCGGTCGGACTGAGAGTCCGACCTACGTCCGAGCCGCCTCCGGCGGCTCATGAGCCAGCTTCCCTGGCTCCAGACGGTTGCCTTGGATCGATGTCGTTCAGATTCCGGACACCGATGTCCAGAACATAGGATATCGATGTCCAAAATGTAAGACACCGTGTCCTCCAAAAGGTGCGATGCCGGAGAAAAACGGTGCGATGCCGGAGAAAAACGGAGCGATGCCGGAGAAAAAAGGAGCGATGCCGGAGAAAAAAGGAGCGATGCCGGAGAAAAACGGAGCGATGCCGGAGAAAAACGGAGCGATGCCGCACCAGAACGAAGCGACGCTGCAGAAAAAGTTTGTGATGCGGCAAACGATGTTCCCGACGGTTCCTCTCAGAAAGATAGTGTTATTT
>DATHRD010000080.1:0-5168 GCA_035482045.1 Thermoanaerobaculia bacterium | reverse complement strand
CGGGTTGCAGCCGAGGCGAGATCCGTTTTGCGGGCGTGACCGGCTACCGGGTGCATTTCGACACCACCGAAACGCACTTCATGAGCGGGGGCGTGCAACTTGCGGCGCGGTTGGTGTTGCCGGCGGGTCACGAGACCACTCCCATCGTGGTACTGGTGCACGGCTCCGAAGACAGCTCTGCATTACGCAATTACGCGCTCCAGCGGTTACTCCCGGCGCAGGGCGTCGGTGTGTTTGTCTACGACAAGCGTGGAACGGGGCAATCCAAGGGCTCGTACACGCACGATTTCCCTCAACTGGCGCAGGATGCGAACGCGGCGCTCGAGACCGCAAAATCGCTCGCCGCTGCCCGGGCTGGGCACGTCGGCTATTACGGAACCAGCCAAGGTGGCTGGACTGCGCCGCTTGCCGCGACGCTTGGCCATCCCGACTTCATCATCGTCGGATACGGCCTTGCCGTGTCGCCTGTGGAGGAAGATCGCGAAGCCCTCGAGCTCGACATGACGAGGCACGGGTTTGGTGCGGCGGAGACCGCCAAGGCGCTCGAGATCGGCGTGGCGGTGGAGGCCATCGTCCGCAGCAACTTCCAGTCCGGACACGACGTCCTCAAGCGTGTGATCGACAAATACAAGAACGAACCATGGTTCTCCTTCGTGCATGGCGATGTGACCGGCGATGTGATCGCCATGTCCGCGGCCGAGTTGCGGGAGAAGGGTCCCCATCTGTTGCCGGGCATCAACCTCGACTACGACCCGATGCCGGTGCTGCGTGTGCTGAAGACGCCGCAGCTTTGGATCCTGGGCAAAGAGGACATCGAGGCGCCGTATTTCGAGACCTACCGCCGCCTCGTTGCTTTGAAGAAGGACGGCCAGCCGATTTCCATCGTCGTCTATCCCGACGTGGAACACGGTCTCTACGCCTTCGAGGTCAAGGGCGAAGAACGGCTTTCGACGCAGCAGCCCGCCTCCCTGCAGCGCCTTTTTACCCACTTCGCGCAGACACAACGGATCGAAAGCACTTATGACGACGCGCGGGTGGTTCGGTAACCCAAGGATCATCCCGCCCACTAGGCTTGCATACGTTGCGATCGCCTTCTCGCGCTTCGCGTGCTTCGAGCGGCCGGGAATGAGGTTTGTGGGGAATTCGAACATCGATCGCAGCGATTCGGTGATCGCCTTTGCACAGGCGCACCCTGACGCGACGCTTCGGACGCAGCGCCGCCATGAGACAACCCGCGCCCGGGTCATCGCGGTGAGGAGGCTACCCGGTTGACATCGTACATGATGATCGTCATATACTTTGGACCATGCCATGCATCATGTAACGCAAAGCTTCAGGATTTCGGAGGCCGCGATGCTTCGCGTCGCACTGCTGGTGCCCGACGGCTTCGCCACATTCAGCTTCGCGCCGCTTGCGGCTTTCGAAGCGGCGAATCTGGTGCTGGGCGAACGCTTCTACGACGTCCATGTCACGTCCGTAGCGGGTGGCCGCGTCGCCACTTCGTTCGGCATGGAAGTCGACACCGAGTGCGTGGCGGACTCGGCATTCGACACGCTGTTGGTCGGCTCTCCTCCCGACGTGCATCCGCCATCGCGGCAGTTGCTTTCCTTCCTGCGAGGCGCGCCCACGAACACCCGCCGAGTCGGGTCGATCTGCGTCGGGGCGTTCATACTAGGGGCAGCCGGATTGCTCGACGGCCGCCGGGCGACGACCCACTGGATGTTCGCCGAAGAGCTTCGGCGCCGATACCCCAAGGCAACAGTGGAGGTTGATCGGATCTTCATCGCCGATGGGCCGATCTGGACGTCCGCCGGCATGACGGCCGGGCTCGACCTGGCGCTAAGCCTCGTAGAACGGGATCTTGGCGCTGAAAGAGCGCGCGAGACTGCGCGAGTGCTGGTTGTGCATCATCGGCGTGCCGGCGGCCAATCACAACACTCGACGCTGCTGGATCTCGATGCGAAATCGGATCGTGTGCAGAAAGCGCTTCTGTATGCTCGGCGCAACCTTAGCGCGTCGCTCTCGGTCGAAAATCTCGCGGACGCCGCGTGCCTGAGCCCTCGGCAATTCAGCCGCGTATTCCGCGCCGAAACGGGGCTGCCTCCGGCCAAAGCGATCGAAAATCTCCGGCTGGAAGCCGCGCGGCTCATGCTCGAGCAAGGGCGCCTTCCGATCGAATCGATCGCCAACGAGACAGGATTCGGGGATCGGGAGCGGATGCGTCGAAGTTTCGTGCGCGCGTTCGGTCAGACGCCGCAAGCGATCAGAAACGCGGCGCCTCCCCTGGCTTCGTTCTGAGAGGTCATGCCTTGGCCGGCCGCGTCCGGTAGCGCGCCGCGGAGTGGGCACGGAACAGATGCGGCGTCAGCTTCCGTCGCGCCGCTTCGAGCGCTTCCCAGTCGGCGATGTGAGGCAAGGAGGGAATCGTCACCAATTCTCCGAGGTCCAGACCAGCGAGCGCAGCGTCGACCATCTCACCGACCGGCATGACTCTGTCGGCCGGAACGTTGCTGACCGGCGTCCCCGCAGTGTCCCGGAATGCAGACGACGTCGCGCCGGGCAGCACGACCTGGACTCGCACTCCCTTGTCGGCGAATTCGTGATGCAGCGATTGCGAGAAAGTCAGCACGAACGCCTTCGTCCCGCCATACACGCCATTCAAGATTTCTGGAGCGATCGCTGCGACCGATGAGATGTTGATGATCGCACCGTGTCCGCGAGCCGCAAACACCGGGGCGGCCGCATAAGTGAGACGCATGAGCGCGACAACGTTGAGCTTGATCATATCTTCCATCAGATCGACGTCGGAATGCATCATCGGTGCGGCCGCGCCGACGCCGGCATTGTTTACCAGCATGGTCAAGCTAGCGTCCTGCTTCAGCGCGGCTTCGAGGCGCGCGAGATCCCCATGCGTGCGGAGATCGGCCACGAAGACTTCAACCGCGCGGCCGGTGTCATCACTGATCCGAGCAGCCAGCGCGTCGAGTCGCCGCCGGTTGCGGCCGACGAGTGTAAGGTCATAGCCGCGCCGCGCGAGCCGCTCGGCGTAGGCCGCGCCGATGCCACTCGACGCTCCGGTGATGAGGGCCGCCCCGTTGCGATGAAGCGACATTCCGTGTTTCCCCGGATGACTGCTGAAGCCGGACATATCTACGCCTCGTGAAGCTCTTCCGAAACGTCGTACATGCCACTTTTACGGCCATTCGCCCCGCTGGCCATAGGGCTAACGCCGATCGTATTGCCGGGCTTCCGGCCACTTCGGCCGCATCTGAGTCACACGTGTCCTGAATAGTTGCTTCTACGACGTACGAGTCCTTGGCAGGCGGACGTAGGATTCCTGCATCGCGTTTCGGACTTCCGTAACGCATCACAGGAGGCTGCGTCATGGCAGGAGTGTTCAACGTCGTTCTGGTGCATGGAGCATGGGCCGACGGCTCGAGCTGGGCCAAGGTGATCCCGCTGCTCGAAACGGCCGGCTTGGATGCAGTCGCCGTGCAGAATCCGCTCACCTCCCTGGCCGACGACGTTGCAGCAACCAAGCGTGCAATAGCACGCCTGGATGGCCAGGTCATTCTTGTCGGCCATTCGTACGGCGGTGCTGTGATCAGCGAAGGCGGCAACGATCCGAAAGTCGTCAGCCTCGTCTATGTAGCGGCGTTCGCTCCGGATGTGGGCGAGGCGGTCGGAGAGCTCGGCAAGGAATTCCCGCCGGCTCCCGGTGGTGCCGAGCTGCGGCCGGACGCGGGCGGGTTCCTGACGATGACGACGAAGGGTGTCCTGGAAAACTTCGCGCAGGATCTGCCCCTCGCGGAGAGAAAGCTTCTCGCCGCCACGCAGGGCCCGACCAACGGCGCAGTCTTCGGCACCAAACTGACCAATGCGGCGTGGAAGACGAAGCGGACGTGGTACGTGGTCGCCGCCAATGACCGGATGATTCCCCCGGATCTCGAGCGGAAGTTCGCGAAGGCCATGAACGCGAAGGCCATCACGCTGCCCTCGAGTCACGTGCCAATGCTCTCGCACCCGGCCGAAGTGGCGAAGCTGATCATCGAGGCGGCGAAAGCTGCGCCCGCGAACTAAAGGCATATCGGCCACCTCGATGCTTCGTCTCGTTGCTGCGATGAGCGCGCTCGCAATCGGCGCTCTCGTGGCACGCGCGCCTGTAGCGCGCGCGGAAGCACCGCTCCGCCCGCATCAGGTGCGTGGCACACACGAAGCTCTTCCTAGAAGCTTGACGTCGTGGTCCGGTGCTGAGGTTGTCTGAGGCCAAGGCAAACCATCGAGAAACGAACCGTCCCAACTCAGGAGGACCCGATGAACGCCGATGTTCTGACGACAAGAGTAGCCGATGGCATTGCGATCATTACGCTGGGCAGCGCAAGGCGCATCTATTTCGACGAGGAGATGGGCGACGCGCTCACCGCGGCGCTGGACGGATTCGCGGGCGATGCCAACGTTCGTGTTGTCGTTGTGACTGGCGGCGCACCCGGTTATTTTATTCGTCATTATTCCATCGCTGCGCTTATCCGCCTCGCAGAGTCCCTGCGCGCCTCCGGTCGCGAGTGGCCCGAGAACGCGACCTACAACGGGGGGTTCCTGGACAAGGCGATCGCGCTGTGTGAGAGCATGCCAAAACCTGTAATCGCCGCCATTTCCGGCACAGCCCTGGCCGGCGGATTCGAGTTCGCGCTCGCCTGCGATCTTCGTATCGCTGAAGATGGAGACTACCTGATCGGATTCCTGGAGCCGCACCTTGGACTCGTTCCCGGCGCTGGCGGCACGCAAAGGCTGCCACGCACCATCGGAACGCCAGCCGCGCTCATGCACATCCTCATGGGTCAGCCTCTGATATCACCTCGCCGTCGCGCTCTGTAGAGGTCGAGGCAAGGAGCGTCAATCATGACTGAAGCAGCAGTGCACGTGCGGGTGATCGAGGAAACTCCTGCGTACTGGAGGGTCGTTTTCGATTACCCGCCTTTCAACATCTTAGACGCCAGCATATTCGAAGCCCTACAGGATCTGCTCGCGCGAATGAACGCCAGCCCGAGCCTGCGGGTCGTCGTATTCGAAAGCGCGAACCCCGAGTTTTACCTTTCCCACTTTGATTTGACCGGCAAGATAGGGAACATCATGACTGCTGTCGGGGCTTCGGGCCTCCCGATCCTGAT
>DATHRD010000079.1:0-89978 GCA_035482045.1 Thermoanaerobaculia bacterium | reverse complement strand
CGCCTTCCCCGACTTGGCCGCTGACGAACTCGCGCCGCAGCGCGAGGGGTCAGCGGCGAAGACCCGCTGAGCAACTTCACAACAGAAAGGAGTGAGGCTCATGCCTGAACCGATTGCGTTCAAGAGCGGAAAGGACCAGGGCGAAGAGGCGCGTACTGCGTTCGTCGAAACTGTGACCTGTATCGAGTGCGGCAAGGTGGCGACGGACGAGCAAGCGTACGACGAGGGTTGGCAGATCGATCCGGTCGTCTGTCCCGATTGCCTGCACTGGACACTCACCCCCGAAGGCGAGTCCTGCTGCGGGGGCGTCTCATGACGGCCATCCGAGCTGCGCCGCGGAGACGAAGTAAGCGGCGACGTGTGCGGGCCGAGTTCGTTCGCATCCCTTGGAACGCGAAGCGGATCGCCTGCGATCGCTGCGGCGAAACAGAAGCCGTCCCGCCCGACCTGCTTCTCCGCTTCCGCCTCAAAACCTGCCTGAGCTGCCTCACGGCGCTCGCTCACTAACCCACCGCCAAAGGAGTGAACACATGCTGCCTTCTTCGAAAGGTGTGGCGAAGCTCTGTCCGAAGCGCGGGCCCGCGATGGATAGGACACAGCTCACGGCCGCCCTGGTTGGTCTCAATGCCGGAGGCGCCTGATGCTCTTCCGAGACAGCTCCGGCATCTTCTCCTACACCCGAGGCGTGAACGGCGTCTGCCAGGTCCACGGCCTCTACTGGTTCCGTGACTTCATCGCCGCCCAGCAGAAGCGCGTGAAGAGGGACCCGCGCTTCAGGACTGTCCAGCGATGGGTCCACAAGGTCCAGTTCCGGCGCGCCACCATTTACTGCTACGCGGGCGATTCCGACGAGAACCCGCTCATCTTCCCGCAGCACCTCTACTGCGACGTCACGGAGCCGGAGATCACCTTCTACCTCGAAGGCGATGTGCTCAGGACGAAGGAGGAGCGCGATGCGGTGTGAGAAGTGCGGCGCCCTGTACAGCGCGATCATCCACATCACGCGCGTCCCCTTCGTGGGATGGCTCTGCATCCCGTGTGCGGAAGAGATCAGAGAGAGAAAGGAGGGAACGCAATGCTCAGGTACGAGCGCTACAAGCGCCGCTTCTGGGCCGTCTACGAAGACGACTCACTCCTCTGCGTAACGGTCTACCTCAAAGGCGCGCTCTCGGTCATCGAGCGCGTGACCGGCGTCCGGCCGGACCCACCACCCCGCAAGAAACGCGCCCCGCTGCCCCCGATCTACCGCCCCAAACCCTCGCAACAACCTCAGTGGATCATCCACGACCGCGAACTCTTCGACGAGTCGAACTAGGAAAGGAGTACTGCTTGAACAATCTGAACCGCGTCATCTTGACCGGCTACCTCGGCAAAGACCCCGAGATCCAGCCTGCCGGAGCAACTACCGTTACTAAATTCTCCGTAGCCGTCACCGACCGTTGGAAGGACGGTTCGGGTGAGAAGCAGGAGCGAACGAACTGGCTGAACATCGTCGTCTGGAACGGCAACGGTGAGAACGTCGCGCAGTACCTGAAGAAAGGCTCGCACGTCCTCGTCGAAGGCTCGCTTCGGGTCTCAGAGTGGGAGGACAAGGAGTCGGGCCAGAAGCGCTGGCGGACCGAGGTCCACGCGTCCCAGGTCATCTTCCTCGACAAGAAGGCTCCAGAGGCACCCGAGCTTCAGAGCCCGCCGAGGGAGAGGAAGACCCGAAGGAAGGCCTAGATGGACTTCGCGCGACGAATCCTCGTCTGCACCTGCACCCACCACAAGCGCGACCACCTCTGCAGCAAAGCCACCCCCGCCGGACCCTGCACCCTCTGCGGCTGTCGCACCTTCACAGCCGAACGGATCTGCAAGTGCGGCCACGGCGAGAAGGCCCACAAGGAGCGAACCGGGCGGTGCCACGAAGCCGACGGCTGCAAGAAGTTCCGCCCCGAATAGATCAACAGGGCAAGACGCCCGGAAAGGAGTCTGCGACCCCCGGAAGTCCCCGAAGCACCATGAAGCATCACCCCCGACAACCTTGCCGGGGGTCTTTTGTTCGTTCGACTCAGGCGCGGTCTACCACGCCAAGCGACTTGGGTTCAATAATGAATCTGATGAAATCTAAGGATGTCTAACGATTGGCAGGAATTACCGGTTGAAGATGCGGCCATGGTTATCGATGCGCTCGCTGCATATCCGATCGGAGCACCCGGGACTATCCGCGAGAATTCCGCAGCCAAAGTTAACCGCGTATTTTGCAAGGAACGGTGCGAGGGCTATTCTCGCAGCGTTGTGGCGATTTTGGATTTCGGTTGGGCACGCTTTGATTGCTGCCTAGCGGACTTTATACGTTTGAATGCTATCGCGGATAAGAAGGAGGACTGACGGACGCCAAACACGCGCCGAACGCGCTTTTTGCGAACGACTTCAATGTTCTCTTCGCCTAATAATCTATATGCCTTCTTGGTTATCCAGATTCTTGGCTTTCAGTTTGATTAGATTAAAAAACTCCGCTCTGACTAAGCTTTCGGTTTCGTTATAAGCCTTTATCAGTTCGTTCTCATCCTTACCTTCGGCAACAGCATCTACTGCCGCCATAGCCTTTTCCTTCATTTCCTCGTGGAGAGTTCTCATTCTCTCTTTTATGGCTTCTGGCGAACGATCAGTTTCACTTCCAGCAAATTCGTGGTTGCGCATATTTATTAAATGTGTGTAATGACCTTTATCGTCTTACTATACCATCGGGCGCTTGGATGGCAAAGGAGGCCCTCTCGATCTGCTCGATAATAACTTCTTAATGGTGCGCGGTGCAGGGATAGAACCGTCCTCTGACGGCTCGTTGCCGCATATGCGAATCCAGGCCTCTTCGTTCCAGCTTCGTGAGTAATTACCTCTTTTTTGACCGTGGCGGGCACGCGCTTAACCGTGCCTCGATAAGCCATGAAGTCAAGACAGCGGCGGCGGATGCTAGGAACCATGCCGGAAGGTGCTTCCGCACGATGTCCCGGAGGACTTCGGGATCAAGAGGTGATGGGTCGTGGGGGCGTGGCATGAAAGCGGATGGATGGCGCGCGTGTCTCGTCGAACGATTCTCCAGCTCGTAGGGGCGGGACGCGGGCCTTTCGAGCCCGATCGGGAACCCATGCGAGTCAGCCAAAAAGAAAGTCTCCGAAACTGCACATCTCTGTGTGCAGTTTGGTTTGACTCCGATAAGCGCCGAGCTACGGTCTTTCGGACGGACGGCCCGCTCGGACGTTCCAAGCCAGGGCTCACACACCCGCGGTGCCTTGTAACCCGACCGGGCCGGCCGTCTTGCTTATGGATCTTATCGAAGTGGAACTTGCCGGCGAGATCGAACAGGGACAGCCGCTCTTTGTGAGCGGCGACGTGGCCCGCATTCCGGCCGAGACGATCGACGAGCACGAAATCGTCTACCGCGTGCGTCACGCGCCTGACATGCAACGGGGAGACCTTCTGATTGTCGAGCCTAGAAACACCGCCTTCACGGGGGAACTGGTCGTGGCGTTCCGTGGCACGAGGCTTTTCCTCGGGCGTTGGTGGGCGAAGCACGGGCTTCGTGAGCTCCAAGAGCAACCCATGCAAAGCCTTCCGGGAGAGTACGAAGTCGCGGGCGCGGTGACGCTCATTGTGAGGCCCTCATGACGAGGCTAGAAGCGTTCCTGAAATCGCGTGGCATCAAGCCAGCGCATTTAGCCGTCGAGTCGGGGTACTCGCGTCAACACCTTCTCCGTGTCCGCATGGGCCGCATGGAGCCGACGCGGCGGTGCATAGCTGCGGTCGTGTCGGCCGCCAGACGGCTCGCTCGGGAGTCGGTCACTGCGAGCGATCTCTTCGACCTGGGGGACTGAATGGCAAAGAGGGAGAGGAAAACACCAACCGCGCACCTTCGTCCACTCGAGCTGACAATGCCTGCTGACGAACTGAGGAGACATTACGAGCGATCACTCGAACTGCAGCGGCGCGAAGTCGAGGCGCTCGAACAGCTCGTGTACCTCCTCGATCACTGGCCGCACGGCCTCTCGAATCGGTAGACCAACGATGTGCAAAACGCTCGCGCCGGCGAAGGCTGTATCCTCAAGCTGCATCGCGAAACCGAGAAGTTCTCCGCACACTGTGCGGAAAGTAACCGCGTACACCGGAAGGGTGATGCGGCATGTCAAGGGCGGCTTCGTAGCCTTCGTCGACGAAGTGCCGGGCGTGAGTGCCTGGGGCTGGACGCCGGAAGAAACGGAATGGAATCTGAGACGGCCCTTCGCCGAGTACGTGGCTAAAGAGAGAAGCGAAGGCAGACAAGGCGGAGAGATCCGAGTGCTGTGGAGTTGATTGCGCGAGCGAGGGGGCAACGTAAGCAATTGCGGGAGTCTACGACTCGTAGAGCCGGCGGCACGCGTGCGCGCCGGTATCTCATGATCCGTGTCAGAGATGGAAGTCCATGCCTTATAATTGTGGTGGAAGCGGCTTCGAGCGGGGTGTCGGGAAGCCGTGATTGAAGCGAAAACAGTCCACAAAACCGATTCTTGCCGAGTCGGCGATACGCGGGCATAATCAAATAACTATGACAGAGCCGGTGGTCCTCGACCTCTTCGCTGGTGCGGGCGGTTTCAGCCTTGGGTTCGATTGGGCAGGTTTCCGAACTGCCGTGGCGATCGACCACTCGGCCGTAGCCGTTGAAACGCTCGAAGGGAATTTCAGCGACCACGGCATCAAGGCGCTGGTGCGCGACCTCGCCAGCTTTACCCCACGCGACCTTCAGGCCTACCTGAGCAGGTTAGGAGAATCGTCATCGTTTGACGTGATCGTGGGCGGCCCGCCCTGCCAGGGCTGGAGCAGCGTTGGTCGCGGCAAGATGCGATCACTGCGCACTCCGGGCGGGCGACGGCAGGAGGACTCCGATCCGCGGAACGAGCTGTACAAGAACTTTCTCGAGTATGTGCGGTTTTTCAAACCGCCTGTCGCGGTAATGGAAAACGTTCCGGGGATGCTGTCTCACAACGGACGGAATGTCGCATCGTATGTAGCCGAATCTCTCGATGCGGAGGGTTACAAGGTTCAATGGGAGCTGCTGAATGCAAGCGAATTCGGAGTGCCACAGGTCCGGGAGAGGCTGATCTTTGTCGGTGTGCGGAAGGATTTGAGTCTGACGTTTGATTTTCCGAAGACGCGAACGGCACGGGACAGGCGGTTGTACCCGGAAGTAACGGTGCGCGAAGCCATCGGTGACCTCCCAATCATCAGGAACGGGTCGCGTGAATGGGTGCGCGAGTACAAAAGTGATGCATCGAAGTTGTCGGCGTTCGCGAAGAAGATGCGGCGTGGCGCCGATCGTGAGGTGGTCTTTGATCACGTATGCCGTACGCAAAACGACCAGGATCTTGAAGCGTTCCGCTTGATGCGGGAAGGCGGAAAGTATGTGGACCTGCCGAAGCGGCTGAAGCGCTATCGCGATGACATTTTCAAAGACAAATACAAGAAACTGAAATGGAACGCACCGAGTTGGACTGTGACGGCGCATCTGAGCCGCGATTGCTACACCCACATTCATCCATCGCAGGCGAGAACGATATCGGTGCGCGAGGCGGCACGTCTGCAGTCGTTTCCTGACTGCTTCTATTTTGCCGGCGCGATGGGCGCGAAGTTTCAGCTCATCGGAAACGCCGTTCCGCCGCTGCTCGCGGAGCGGATTGCTGTCGCGATCCGGGAGCAGGTGTTTGAACTGCCGAAGGCGCCGTCGGCACGGTCTGTCGAAGCCACGGCTTCAAGAGAACCTGCACCGACATTCTCATGAGAACGGTCAAAGCCACGCCTGGAGCGAAGCGCCTGATCGAGAGCCTTCGCAATATGGGCTATGAGTGCAGCACTGCGATCGCCGACCTGATCGACAACAGCATTGCTGCAGGCGCTTCGGAAGTTCACGTGGAAATTTTCGCGCAGCAGGGCTCCCGACCTCCTGCGATCGTCATCGCCGACAACGGCAGAGGCATGGATCGCGATGCCCTGCACGAAGCGATGCGATTCGGGGCGTTTCAGGAGTACGCGGCGGACGATCTTGGAAAATACGGGCTTGGATTGAAAACAGCATCCTTGAGTCAGTGCCGGGTCCTGACGGTATCGTCGAAACCGAAAGCCACGCGTGACACCCGGCCGCGGCGGAGCTACGCGCGCTGGGACATTGAATACGTGTACGGAACGGACGATTGGGACCTCCTGACACCATCTGTTGAGGAGCTGAAGGAGTGGGAGGCAGAGGCTCTGAATCATGAAGTCGCCCGTGAGAATGGAACCGCGGTGCTGTGGACAGGACTGGAGGACGCGCTGCCGGTGCTGTCAGCTCACGAGGTGCGTGCACGTGAGAAGTTTCTCGCCACGCTGATTGATGAAGTGAGCGGTCACCTGCGCATGGTATTTCACCGGTTCATGCAGGGCGCGGTGAGGGGCCGGCGGAAGCTGAACATTCATGTCTGCGGCGAGCGGTTGGTACCGTGGGACCCGTTTTGCCGGGACGAAAAGACTCGCGAGTTGGAGATCGCTACGCTTCCGGTAAAGGTTCCGCGTGGCGACGGCGCCGAGAGCATCGAGTCCGTGACAGTGAGCCCGTTCATACTGCCGCGGGAGGACGAGTTCTCGTCCCGCGAGGCGTGGAAGGAAGCGTCCGGAACGAGAAACTGGAACCAGCAGCAGGGATTCTATTTCTACCGGAACAACAGACTTCTGCAGGCAGGCGGATGGAGCTGGCTGCGCGCTGTAGATGAGCATACGAAGCTTCTGCGCGTCGCGGTGGATTTCTCAAGGGATCTGGATCGCGCATTCGCTATTAACATAACGAAGATGCGCGCGCGAATCCCCGCGGAGATTCGTGATCGGGTTGATTCGCATGTGTCGACGTGGGCGAAAACTGCGCGTGAGCGCTATGACCGGAAGCCGTCCAGTCACAAGGCGCTGCCTGCGCCGTCCGGACGTGACGCCACCGCTCGCGATATGAAGCGTGGCAACGACTCCCCGCCAAGTGTCAGTGTCGGACCGCTCGTGTTTCTGCAGAACAATTCGCCGGGGCAGAGACTCACGATTTCCGAGGGTGCGAAGGGACAGATCAAAGTCCTCGTGCCTCGCAGTCATGAGTTGTCCGCCATCTTCGCTGCGCGGAACGGCGACAACAGCGAGGTACGAAAACTGTGTATCGCGGCGATCGGTGTCTTGGAAGCGGTCTACGAACGACGGATGGCTGTCGATCGCATTCCGATCGCGGCGCTTAAGAAAGCTCTTCTGCGACAACTATGATCAAAAGCCTCTCCGACGCCGTTACGATCGTCGAGTTTCTGACCGCACGTCAGGGGCGAAGCGTTGAGGAGGCGATCGAAGAGGCGGACGTACCGCTGCATCTGCGCGAACAGGTACGCAAATACTTCGCCCCGCCTCTCGATATAGCTCCCGCAGACCTGATTGTGGATAGCAGCGGCCGTCTGCCGCTTTGCAATCCAACGGCGGAGTCGTCTCAACAGTATTTCGGCGCGTTCAGCCGCTTTCTCATCGATGTGCGCGGGTGGCCGAAGGGTACGGTCGAAACGTTATCGGCAACGTCGCTCGATCTCGTGAGACGCCTTCCGCGGCCTGACGTAGCGGCCGAATATCAGGGCCGCGGCCTCGTCGTAGGCCACATCCAGAGCGGCAAGACCGCGAACATGGCTGCCCTGATCGCGAGAGCGGCTGATGAAGGCTACCGGCTTTTTATCGTCCTCGGCGGATTGTGGAGGGACCTGAGGGCGCAGACGCAGCGCCGTCTCGACCAGGAGATCGCCGGAACATCGGACGACCCGGCAGAGGGGCCGTACGTGCAACACGATCACAACGTACACCGTTGGGCGCGGCTTACGAAATCGGGACTCGGCGGCGATTTCGTACCCGGAACGGCGATCGACCTCAGCGTTCAAACCCCGAAGCTGGCCGTAATCAAAAAGAATGCTCGGCTTGATGCTCTGCGACGATGGCTGCAGGGCTCACCGATACCGCTGCGCGATCTACCAGCGATCGTGATCGACGATGAAGCGGATCAGGGATCGATCAATACGAACTACGGCCGGACCGACGACGAAGGCGAAGATATTGATCCGTCTGCGACAAACCGGCGTATCCGGGACCTCCTGCGGGTGCTTCCAAAATGCGTGTATATCGGTTTTACCGCAACGCCTTTTGCAAACGTCCTGATTGACGCCGAGGTCCCCGAGGATCTTTACCCTCGCGACTTCATCGCGACACTGCCGGAGCCGCCCGGATATTTCGGACCGCGCAAACTGTTCGGGCTCGGTCTGGAGCCTTCGGACCTTTCGCCCGTCGCCGCGGAGGAACCACCGCTGGATGTAATCCGGCGACTCGAGGAAGACGACCTCGATGAGCTGGACCGCACTGTGGACGGCGGCGGCGATTGTCCGGGCAGTCTCTCGAACGCGCTGCTCGCATTCATCCTTAGCTGTTGCGGGCGGCTGGCGCGTGGTCACGACCGCGCGCACTTCAGCATGCTCGTTCACCCTTCGCAAAGGACCGACCCCCACCGCATCTTGGCGGAGACCATCGGCGAAGAGCTACAGCTCCTGAAGGCTGCGGCAATACGGCCGGGCAAGTTTCCGGAGGTGCTGCGGCGGGCGCGCGAGATGTGGGACAACGACTTCCGGCGCGTTACGAGAGAGCAGAACGATCCGGAGCTCACGGAGCACGACTTCGACACCGTCTGGAAGTTCGCGAAATCGATCACGGAATCAATCGAAGTGAAGGTGCTGAATGTCTACTCGCCTGATGAGCTGAACTACACGGATCCTCCAAAGCGCTACGTCGTGGTCGGCGGCAACCGGCTTTCGCGGGGGCTGACACTCGAGGGTTTGAGCGTAAGCTTCTTCACACGCACGGCGAACCAGTACGACACGCTGCTCCAAATGGGGCGATGGTTCGGATACCGGCCGCAATACCACGACCTGACGCGGATTTACGTTGAGTCGCAACTGGCTGAGCGTTTCGCGGAACTTGCGCGGGTCGAGGATGAACTGCGTGCTGACCTGAGGAAGTACGCCGAACAGCCGGACCCGCCAACACCGCTGCAGCTCAAGCCGCTCATTCGCAACCATCCGACGATGGCAGTCACATCGCCGATGAAGATGGGAGCCGGCAGAACGATCAACATATCGTTCGAGAACGCGCGGTCCGAGACGGTCGCCTTTCCGGTCGACAGCAAGACGCTGCTCAGGAAGAATCTCGAAGCAGCACGGGCATTCATATCGCAGTTGCCCGGCGACAAGGAAAGCATATCGGACGAGGGCCCGCACATCTGGAAAGATGTGCCAGCGGCACAGGTAGTCGAGTTTCTGCAGGCCTATGAATTCAGCCGCGAAGCGCGCGATGTGAACCGGCAGAACCTCGTCGGATACATCAATCGTCAGAACGGTCGCGGTGAACTGGTGCAGTGGGACGTGATGCTTCCCCGGGGAAATCCCATCCGGCCTCCGTACGCTTGGACGGCGGATGTCCTGACACGGAAGATCATCCGTACACCGATGACGCCCCGTTCGATTCGCGTGCTTTCGAGTCCGGGCGACATCGAGGAATGGCGGAAGCGCACGGGACGGAATCCGAAGGACCCGACACGAGGCTGCATCATCCTCTATCTGATCGATCGCGAGTCCGGTGATAACGGTGATGTGAAGTTCTTCAGTTCGCCGGCCGACGGCGAGGACATCGTCGGGCTGGTGTTCGTGTTCCCGGAATCGCGCTCCCATGAAACCATCGAATACATCTCGCAGTGAGTCGCAATTCGGCGGAGTGCTGCAGCCGCTGGTTGATGTGCTGCGGCGAAGCGCAAGGCGGCCGGGGCACCTGACGGGCCAGGAGGTCGTGATTTCACGCTCTGACGTCAACGCGATCGTGGCCCTCGATGCCGCGGACGATGTCCACCTTTTGATTACTCCTGCTGCCGGCGACGACAGCCGCTTCGCGAAACTCGATCTTCGTGGTCTTCGAATCGCTGACCGCGACTGGTCGGTGATCGGGAGGACGCCGCAGCGTTACCTGGATATCTCCTGCTCGACGGGTAGTTCGCCGTCTTTTCTCCGGCCGTTCCTTCGATTCGCGGAGGACGTGCTGTATGAAGTGGCAACGCCGGAGATTGATCCCGCGGAGGCGCTGTACCGGACAGGGCTCAGGTGGCGTCGTTTCTGGAGTCCCGACGCAGGCGCGCAGGTGACCGAGGAGTGGGTCCGGGGTCTTTGCGGGGAGTTGCGATTCCTGGCGCAACTTGTCGAGCGGTTTGGCGTTCAAGCATCGCTGAGCTGGAGCGGCCCTCTCGGGCACGATCACGATTTTCAGCGCGGTACTGAGGTTGCGGTCGAAGTGAAAACCTCCTCGGAGATGCCGTTCACGATCCACTGTAATCTGCGTCAGCTCGACCCTGGCATTTTCAGCCGGCTGTACCTGATCTGTTATCGCGTTACGCGGTCAGAAAAGGGGTTGTCCTTGCCCGACCTGGTAACGGAACTGGAGAGTTTGCTCGGCGCGAACGAAGAACTCCTCGATGCGTTCTATCGATCGCTGGCAGGAGCCGGCTACCGGCGTGATTTTGAGAACACCTATTCGGAGTTCCGGTTCGAGATCAGTGAGGCGGCGGTCTTTCCGGTTGGCGAAAGCTTTCCGAAGCTGACAGAAACGAGTTTCAGCAGCGCGCCCGATCACCGCATCTCAAACATCCGGTATTCGCTGCAGATTACCGGGCTCGATGCGGTGTCGTTCGATGTCGTGGCGAACGAGCTGCAGTCGCTCGTTGGACATTAGCGGCGGAGCGTCTGATTGCCGCAGCGGTCCGGCGAGCGCAGCGCTCGGCGTTGAGTTCGATTTCATGTTCCCAGACGCGTAGGACGGTCCAGCCTTCGGCTCGGAGCAGGCGGTTGACCTCGACATCCCTTGCCGCGTTGCGGCCGATCTTCGCGCGCCAGAATTCAGCGTTGGCCTTCGGCGCCACACCATGGGCGGGGCACGCGTGCCAGAAGCAGCCGTCCACAAATACAGCCACCCGCGCGGCTACAAAGGTCAGGTCAGGGCGGCCAGGCAACCGACGGCCGAGCGCGTAGCGAAGTCCGGCGCGCCACAGAAGGCACCGGAAACGCACCTCGACAGCCGTGTTTGAGCCGCGGATGCGTGACATGCAGCGACTGCGCTGCTCGGGCGTCATGACGTCAGACATGGTGGTGGAAGAGTAAACAATACCCACGAGCTTGTCTTCCGGGAGGAGGAGGCGGGGCTGTCAAATTCGAGATTACTTCTGCGGCCGGTATTAGCCCTGAGGCGTTAAGGAGCGGGTGGATGCGAGTATCGGGCGGATCTGAGAATCCTCGATCGTCGCCTTCCGCCACATCTACGGCAACGTCCTGCAGGATAAGCTGGAGCGCGTGATGGACGAGGTCCCTGCCCGTTGAGGAAGTCGGCGAGGGGCCCGTGAGCGTCTTGGTGCTAACTCTACTCCGAGGGCCCAGTCATAAAGAGCGGGAGCGGCGCGAGCTATCGCACCGCCGGCGCGACTAACTCCAGCTAGCCCCAACTGGTTGGGGTCATCTGCGGCGTCGGCCGACCAACGCGTATGCCTGCCCATTGCTGCACCGGGGGACACGAGAACCCGTCCGGCCATCGGCACACGGCCACGTAGTCCGCGCAGGCCTCGTCGGTGGCAAAATCCACTTGCAACTGGCGGAGCGTCGCCGCGATGTAGGGTCCGAGAACGAGGTTCTGTATCGCTTCAAGCTTGCTGTAAAACTGCGAGCCGTCGTCCGTCGTGAAAAAGCCGCTGACGCACATTGCGAACACCTGACCGGGAGCCACGGCGTGGGCGACGAAGCCAGCGAGGGGATCAACCTTGACTTGATAGTGCATAGGTTTCCTTGGTGTACCTTAATCGTCGAGATGGTCGCGAAGTGCAACGTCGATATCCGAGCGCGTAGCGTCGTGCAGATACGAGGCGGCGATCTGACGAAGCATGGCGGCCGTTCGCGGCCATTTGTCGTTTACGAGGTTCGCCCAACGCCCATATTCGTCGACGAGTTGGCGCTCTTGCTCGCCGCCTTCATCGAGATTCTTCGTGACCACTCCGCGGTTGTTGTAGATGCGAATGGAGATACCTCGTTCGATTTCTGTGCTCCCGAGATCCTCAATCACATCCCGAATAACGGGGTGGGGCCAAGCGCCGTCGTCACCGGCAGGTGACGCGGCAAAGAGTTGGCCGATGAGATGGTCGCCAATCGCCGCGCGATTCTTCTCGGCGAGAAGTCGCCGTGCTTCGCGGAGCCATTCGCCTAGCTCAAGCGCAGCGATCGTGTTGCCATGTCGACCGGGAATCGTGTGCCACGTGTCGAGGACGTCATAGGCGACGCGCGTTCGCATCGAGTCTTGCTCGGAGAGTTCCAGCGGTTCCTCGCCCTTGCCACGGTAGACAATGGATGCGATGTCGCAGAAAAACGCTGGATCACGAGCGAGTTCGTCATGAAGCAGCCGAGGATGGTGGTGGTCTCGAAGGGCAGGCATGAACGCCCATTCGAGCGAGGCAATGCGACTGCGGTCAATATCATCGGGTGAGTCAACGAGCTTATCGAGTAATTCGCCTACGTCGTAGCCGAGACTCCGATCCAACGGATCGACGTCACTCGGCTTGGCATGAATGGCAGCCTCGAGGACGTCAGCGATGAGCACCGCTGGAGGCAATTCTTTCTTGTTTAGATGAAAGCGCGCTGCGACAAAATCGAGTGCAGCGTAGGGACGCCCATGCTTCAGCAGTCGCCGCGCGCCATACTCGCTGAGCGCATCAGGTATACCGAAGGCGTACATACGCTTCCAGTACGCATCCTGCGTCTCTTCATCGGCCGCATCTACGAGATCGAACGTGTGCGGCTCATATGGTAGGCAGTCGATGAGTTCTGCGCGCTGATTCGGACGCAGGGATTCGCCACGCCGACGTAGGAGGTCTTCGGCCCATTCATGTCCGAACTTGCGCACCGATGCCCAAGCGAAGCCGCGCGCGAAACCGCGCTCGAAAAGCGTGGGCGAGGCAAGATGGCGGGCGAGGAGTTCTTCCGCGATTGCATCCGACTGATCAAGGCCGCTGAGCGCAATGCCCACCTGGTTCGGTTGTTCCACGACACTCGCGAAGTGCATCAAGGCGTCAGCGCCGCCGTCAGCGAAGATAGAGGCGACGGCATCGCGGCGATGCTCGCTTAAAACTTTCTCATGTGCGTCCCAATCGGGCTCACGGCCGTCAAGGAGGGCGGGATGATTGCCGAAAAGCCACGCGAAACGCTCTTCGACGTCGGCGGGCGTGAAGCGGGTGTGGAGTTCTGCAAGGCGGTCGACGCGATCGATCGGCATTGACCAGTTGGCATCCGGATGGCTGCGGTGCCGCGAAATGATTTTTCGCAGCGCATGCCAAATCGCCACACACGCGCCGGGCGCCAGTGCCGAGAGATCCAAGCCGGCCAGGCCATCGAGCACAACCTTCTCGTCTTCTCGCGGTAGGCGGGAAATGTGCTCGATGAGATCGCACCAGCGCGCGCCATCGCTACCGACATCTTGGAGCATCCGCCGGGCGATCTCGTGGACGCCGCGAGCATACTCGGCATGCGTCACCGCAGTTTCTTCCTGTCCCCAGGTGCGCCAGGTTGCGGGCTGATGATTCATGACCATGTCGTGAGGCTGAGGAAGAAGCCCGTCCATCAAGCGCCAAGCTTCGGTTGGAACGCGTTCGCGCAACGTGTCGAGTACGCGCAGTCGCGCTTCGAGATCAGCGTTCGTTTGCGGATGCCAGAGGAGGAATAGCTGGCGAAGGCTTGCCGCGGGTCGATTCGACAGTTTTCCACCTGGATCAAGGACAGCGAGGCGGCCGATCGCAATCGCAGCGCGCGGGAGGTATTCTGGTGACCATCCGACCCGCTCCAATGCCCATAGAAGGCCGGTGTGCGGCGACGACGACGTGAAAGCATCAGCGCCCTCTCGGAACATCTCGCGTAGCACGGGCGCAGCTCCCCGCACTCCGGTATCAACCGCGGCGAGGAATTGGTCCGGAGCCGCTTCTGCGAGAAGTGGCAAGAGGTGAGACAGACTCGCCCAAAGCCGCCAGTCTGCGTTCGCGCTTTCGAGGAGACGCGCAACCGCAGAGTGGGCTACAGCTTCCGCCGATTCGCCGGCGGTCGGCGTGGTGAGCGCGCCATCAGTTCCAAGAAGGGCGAGAGTATCAGCCAGACCGTGACGCAGCGCATCCGAATACAAAGGGGCATGCCCGATAGCGCGAGCCATCCACTGCTTGTCTTCGGGGAGATCGAACCGCGGGTCAACTGTGCCTAAAACAGTTGTGACTACTTCGGCCAGACGACGAAGATCCTCACGAGTTATCAGTCGGTGGAGGAGCGGCCAAGCATCCTCCTTCGCGACGATAAACCAATAGTTTCCAACATGGCGAACCGGCGCGTCCGATTCGTGGGACCAACGGACCAGATGTTCTTCAAGAGCTGGATAGCTCATGCCGGCAAGTTTGCTGACCATCGATTGGTCAGCTTCTTTCGTTTCGTCCCATTTGCCAGCGAGCAACGGCGCGATGAGAAGCCGCCCAGCGGCGGGTTGCGCCCAAGCGGGCATTTCGAGTTCGGGAGCAAGCGCGATGCGACGGCGAAATGCGGTCACGCTACGCCGTGCAAGGCTAGCTAGTTCACGCGCTCGCCGCTCGGTGGTGCGGTCGGACCGCCCTTCTCCTTGGCGATCGGTCCTGCCCGGAAGAGTCGATTCGACGATCATGGACAGCAGCTCCGTTTCAGCGGTCTTTCTCTGAATCGGCCCGAGGACGACTGTTTTTTGTGATGCTGAATCGGCACGGTTGAGCGGCAGGATCACGCGGTGGCCGTTGCGAACGGCATTCGTCACAACCGGCGGATTGTCGAAAACCGGAATGAGAATCATCGGCTCGGCGCCGGACGCGAGATGCTGCCAAGCGCTCGGTGTGGACACGACGACGGATCGGTAAGTGCTTTCATAGCGTTTGTTGTCTGGCATCCGTTGAAGCGTCGCGGCAAACGCGGCGACCGCTTCTTCGCGCGTTTCAGCCTGCACTGCGAGTGTTGGCGCGACGGAACTGACCCAATCCGAAATTTGTTTTTCCGCTTCCGAACGCCCTGCCAGGAGGAAGGGGGGGGTCAAGGTTGGATTCGTGGCGACAGCCCATCCGTGCCAGAAGGAATCGAGGTCGGTAGCGCCGTCCGGCGCTTTGCTGAGGAGAGACGAAACCCACAGATGGACAACGGGCGCGAGTTCCATCCACGCCTCGAGGTCATCCGCGTCATACGCTCGGACGTCGCGCCAGCGACCTTCCTTTCGGCGAGCGGCAGCCCACGTGCTCTTCTCCTTCCAACGGCGTGGCGTGACGAACACGAAGGTGGATTCGTGCGCGACGAGCTCCCCCGGATCAGTCGTGCGTTTCTCGTAATCTTCGTCGGCCTTACCTTTCACACTTGATGTTGTCCCGAGTTCCCAACCAGTTGCTCCTTCGGGGACGAATGTTGATCCGTGATCGGCGACAGTGACGCCGTCCCAGCCGCCGAGCTGCACAGCTTCCGCCGATCCGAAGAGGACTCGCGACGGGCGATCGGCGGTGGCGAACACGAGGCGCCGGACTATCTGCGGCAGCGTCGACTGGGCGTCGCGTCGAGCGGCCCATCGATGGAGGTCCGTACCATTGGCAAGCAGAATTGAGCCAGCCGCCCCGCGTCGGCGATATGTCACGGGCGAGGCTCTACGCGTGCTGCGGGTAATGCGAGCGTCTTCGGGTGTGACGAGCAGCTGAAGATTGCGAGGGCCCTTTCCGCGCTTGATGTAGCCGGCCTCCTCCAAAGCATCGAGGTATTGGGCAGCACTTCGCGTCGAAGCGAACCTGCCGAGTTCCTGAGCCTCTCGAAGAGTAGGTGCTACCCCTTCACGGTAGATAAACGCGGCGATTTGGGCGAAGAACTTGGATTGTTTCGGCGTCAAAGGTAGCACTAAGTGAGTATACGTGATAGAATATACACATGCAATACTCTGATCCCGGCCGTTTGATTGGACTGTGCCCGGTCAGCACTTGGCTGGCGTCGGCGTATCCGATTGATAGAACTACACTTAATCACGGACGCGCGTCGATGGATGATCTTCGGTCGTCGCCGAAGACCGCTATACGTTCGTTTCTAAAGACTCCGGGAAGCTTTGAGCCGGTGACTAGGCCTCCAGCGAGCTCAACCGTTAAAGAGATCTGCGGTCGCAAGTTATGAAACCACTCGACAAGAAATATGTCTCTCTGCAGTTCTGGCTAAAGGTTCACCAAAACTCCGGAATCGAGTTTCAGAGCTTCTTCGAACAAATCATGGAGAGGGCTTATCCGGATTTTCAGAAGATACGACCGTACGGCCGAGAGGGCGATAAGGGCAATGACGGCTATCGCCCCTCCCAAGGCATCTACTACCAGGCATATGCCCCATCGGATCCAAGTGAGAAAGAAGCTGAGGCCGCCGAGAAGTTCAAGGACGACTTTGAAAAGCTGAAGAACGGCTGGGACAAGATCTCCACCATCAAGGAACTGGATTTCGTATACAACGAAAAGGGCTCCGGCCTGACGGTGAAACTTGAAGGAGCGAAGGCAGCACTCAAAAACGCCAACCCCCAGATCGACTTCAAGATCTTCACGCCCAAGGATCTGGAGGTGGTCTTTCTCTCCCTAAGCAGCGACGCCATCGCGGCTCTGGGTCTTGATATCGATTCCCGAAACGCGGTGCAAAGCGCTCGGGATCAGCTAACGAGGCTCGACGAGGAACTCGACAAGGAAAGCGGCGAATTTGTCTTACGAGTCCTGGGCACTATCGACGAGATCATCGCGGGGCAGCGTGACGAAGGCCTTTCGCTTGAGTACGAGATCCTAGAAGCACGGGCCCTGCAGAAGATGGAAAAGGTCCAGGAAGCCCGCGAGAAGTTCGAAAGCATCGTCAGACGATATCCCGCAGATCCACGTGCGTTCTTGCATCTAGCCGAAATACACATCAATGTTGACGATTTCGAGCGAAACGCTGAATTTCTGCGAGAAGCCGAAGGGCTCGCTCCCGAGTTCGCGTTGCTGCGTCTCCAGAAACTGATTCGGGAGATACGACTAGGAACGCTGGTTGACCCTTCGACGATTGATGTAAGCACCTTCCCGTCCGAGCCAAGGCCGAGGGCAAACCTCTACCGCCTGTACGCGTCAATGCTGCAGCGTGCAGGCGACAACAAAAGAGCCGTAGCGTTCGTCGAGCGCGCTCTCCACATCAATCCCGACAAGTTCCACAGCCACGACGCAAAGATCGCGCTTTTGGAGGATGAGCTTCGCGCAGAAGAAGACCACGGTAAGCGTAAAGCCATGGCGACGTCTGTTTTGAAAGCCATCGACGATGTAGGAGCAAAATTCAACGAAGGCGGCGGTCTAACTGCGCGTTGTCAGAGTTTATTGAATGTCCGCCGGCTTCACGTACATCTCGTCACGGAGAATTACGCGGCGCTTGAAACCACCGCAAGAGAGACGCTCGATCTGGTATTAACCTGCTATTTTGATCAGCTCATCGATGGCATTACTGCCGACACTATTCACTGGGTCGGGTTGTCAGCGACCGACTTTGGGCGCTTGCAGCGTTATTTCAAAGCCGCCGCCAAACCGCTTTCGGACGCATTGGCGAAGATCCTCATCCTTCAGTTTCTCCACAAGGAAACGCTTTTCACCGAGGGTAAGGCGTTTTTCGTCGACGTTCGGCGGGAGAACATCGTTGAGTTAATCAGCGCGATCGAAGGCAATAATTTCGCCTTTGTCCTCGCCTTCGTTGGCAAGGATGTGCAATTCGCAGTCGACCTTGCCTTGGGGCTGAGTGAACCGGCGGAGTTGAAGCGGAAGCTTGTCGAATCGTTGCCTGACGACGGGAGTGTGAACAAGGACAAATTGGCCCTGATGCTGTACTACGATGCTGGCGAGCTAGACAACGCGTTTGCCGTCGTTCGCAAACTCGATCTGTCGACGTTAAGTTACATTGAGTGCCTGAGCATACTTCGTATCGCGTACAAGCAAAAGGCATGGGACTCTGCGGTTGTCTTGCTTGAAAAGATATTAGCTCACGAGCAGGACCCACAATCGGCACTTCAGGCCACGCTTCAGTTATTCACCGCGAACTTTCATCTGCAACGATACGCGGAAGTCATTCGTATTGGGAGAAGTGTTCTCGAAAACCCGTCCGCGGTGGAATTGCTGGATGACTATAACAAGGAGACATTAGTAGGGCACACGGCGCTAGCGTACATGACGCGAGGCGAACTGGGCGCGAAGGAGTTTGTGCAAGCACACGAGCTGCAAATTCGCTCTTTCGAGGCAAAGATCGGCGTCCAAGCGGAAGTATATGTGAAGAGCGGAGAACCAGTAGCCGCGCTCCGGTCCGTCGTCGAGGGAATCAAAATCCTGCAACATCCGACACCGGAGCAATACGGACGGCTGTTCCTTATCTTCGGTGAGATTGGTAACCTTATGCCGGAGTTTACACTCGATTCCGCGGAACGTGTGGCGCCAGGTTTGTTCGTGAAGCTCCACGAGCTAGAGCGGTGGTTCTATATCGGCACTGGGGAAGAGCTCGACGCGACGAAAGTAGCTGACGGCGATCCGTACTACCCGCTGTTGATGGGGAAGGCGCAGGGCGACAAAGTGTCATTGGCCAGTCGCTACCGGGCGACGAGCCCGGAGTATGTCATCGAGGCGGTCTACCCGATAGAAAAGTACATTCTTTGGCAAGCGAGGTACCACGCTTTTAAGCTGTCCGCCGAGCAACGATGGGACGCCATCGAACTGATCGAAGTGCCTACCACGGATGGTTCAATCGACCCACAGTATTTGATCGCTCGACTGGAGTACGACGAAAAGCGACGAGGAGAGTTCTTCAAGCTTTATTGCGAACAAGACGTTCCGCTCGCGCTGCTCGCTCTCAACGAGGGTGGGCTGGCAGGAGCGATCGGCCATATCGCCAGCGCGCAGAAAGGCTTCATCAAAGCAACGAGCGGTAGCGCGGAGGAGTTTGAGCAACAAAAAGGGGTCGCGAGGCGCATCACAGCCGGCGAAGCATTTTATCTGGATGGCACCTCGGCGCTGATGCTTTCTGAGACGGGCTCGTTCCAGAAGGTGTACGGCTTGATACCCGGTCTGAGAGTCCCGCAGTCAGTAGTGTCCTTACTGTTCGAGTTGAGGGATAAGTTTGCGTACCATCCCGGCCAGTCTGGCCACCTTGCATACGTGAACGGGAACATAGTCTTCTCTGAGCTCGATCGAGAAAAGGGCGACGCGATCAAGGCGAACTTCGCGACTGCCGTCACGTTGCTCGAGAGCAGGCCGGACAGCATCGTCGCAATCTCGGCGGCGAACAAGGCGAATAACTTTATGGAGCAGCGCGTGGCAGCTAGCGTTTCCGACGCGTGCATCCTTGCACAAAGGGACGGCGTGGCGGTTCTTACAGAGGATTTCCTCTACTTGCGAGCGAATGAGATCGAAACAAAGAAGGCGGCGCCGGCGTACTGCTCGTCGTTGGCATTGTTCCGGGTCTTGTACGAGGAAGGCAAAGTCAGCTTCGAAGAATACCTAGATTACGTCGCCTACCTGACGGCGTATCGAGTTCGGTTTCTTCCCTTGACGACCGACGATCTGGAGAAAGCCGTATTTGGGGATCAGATTATCAAAGTAGTGAGACCTGAGCAGCTGCGAAAATTCAATTTTGCTCTGACGCTCTCCGAGGAGTACGGCGTACCACCACCCGCCGCGTTCAACGTTGTTGGCACGTTCTGGTTCCGGGTGTTAGTGGATGACTCGATTTCGCCCGAGATCGCGACAAGGATCTTTATCGAGATCGTGACGACCTTTCCGACAAAGAAGAGTCGAAAAGTGTTCGGTCAAACGCTGATGTTTCTCACGGTCCAAGCTATCAACGCGAGCCGCCGATCGCTGGTGGTGGGCTCGACAAAGCAAGTACAAGCGAAGGTTGATGCGGTCGCTGAGTTTCTTAGAACCTACGGCCCTGACGAGCTGATCATAGTGTCCTAATAGGTCAGGATGCCGCGGCAACGGCGAGACGCGGTAACTTGGGCCATGTTCTCATGACTGCGGCCTCGAGCTGCTCCTGCCGCGCCTTTACCCACGGCGCATAGCTCTTCTCGGTGATCTTCACCGACGAGTGACCGAGGAGAACGGATACCTGGTCGATCGGGACGCCGGCGAGGAGGAGCTCCACCGCGAACGTGTCGCGGAAGCGGTGCGCGTGTGCGCCGCTGACCTTCGCTAGCTCGAAGAGCTTGCGAAGGGACCGCTGCCAGTCCGCGACGGTGGTCTTCGGGAGGCCGTTGCCGGACCAGAAGAAGTGGCCCGGGTGAACGTTCGGCGTTTCATCGAGCGCCGCTACAACGTAGGGCGGAAGCGGTACGAAGACCGGCACGCCGGTCTTCTGCATGTAGAGGAGGAGCTTCCCGCCTTGGATGCGCTCGCGCCGGAGCGTGGCCGCGTCGCGGATGCGGAGTCCGGAGTAGCGGAGGAGCAGCACCATCGCTCGCAGGCGGTTACCTTCGCCGTAGATGCCTTTGATGGGGAACCGGTCGCAGGCCGAGACGATCGCGTTCACCTCCTCGGCGGTAAACGGGAGCGTGGGGTCCTGCTTCACCTTGGGCGGGTGGAGAGACTTCATCGGGTTTTCCGACATCCACTTCATGCGCGTGCAGAAGTAGAAGAAGCCGACCACGCGCTGGTACTTCTTCGAGGCAGCCAGCGCCTCGTCTTTCCACGTCGAACGCCACGCCGTGAGGCGGTCGGGGGTGAGGTCTTTGAGGAAGCGGTAGCCGTGGTCTTTCGCGAACTTGAGGAACTGGTTTTCAAAAATCGTGGTGAGCTTGGTGATAGTGGCTTGGGCGAGATGGCGCGCACGGGCGTCGTCGAGATACTTCGCGACCGCCACTTCGATTTTTGGCGGTTCCACTTTGTGGCCGCCGATCACGCCGGCAGCGTGCCACTGCGCGATGAGTTTCGAGGCCGCGTCGAAGGAGGTCACATCGAGCGCGCGGCGGGTGGTCTCGCCTCCGAGCGTTCCCTGCACCCAGAGGGGACACGCGCAGCGGCGATACGAACGGGAGGTATGGGGGCAGGACTTGAGGTGACGGCGGTAGATCTGAAGCATCGCACTCTCCGTTCTAAATCGAAGAGTACGTATTAGTACACCGCCGAATCGCAGGTTTCGCTAGAATCGCTAAACGCTTCAAGATCAGTCGTTTAGGTCGCGAAAATCGTTGGTGGAGGCGGCGGGAGTTGAACCGGGTTCCTGTGGAAGGAGTCGCGAGATCTCCAGTTGACGTTTTTGGGCAGAAGCATCAACTCGCATTATTTGCAGCTATCTCCTCGGAAAGCAGCGCTTCTTCGTACTTCGCCTCCCGGCGCTTGTTCGTAACCGCAGCGTAGACCATGGTCGAGGCGATGTCCCGGTGACCGAGCCAGTCCTGGACGTCTGCGGCGTCCAAGCCCGCGTTCATCAGATGAACCGCGATCGAGTGCCGAAGCACGTGCGGGTGCCGGCGATCGGCCGGAAGCTCCGCCGCCTCGGCGTAGCCTCGGAAGAGTTGGTAGATCGTAGAGCCGGAGATCGGCCAGATGTCGCTCTGGCGGCTCACGAAAAGGTATGGCCGACCGTGTCCGCCGAACTCCGCGAGGTAGCTCCAAAGGAGCCGCCGCGTCGTCGGGTGGATCGGGTACTCCCCTGAGATCCCGCCCTTCCGGCGCGTGATCCAAATGCGGCCGTCCGTGAGGTGCTCCCTCCGGATGAGGACTGCCTCGGTCCGCCGCAGTCCGTAGCGATAGATGACGTCGAAGAGCAGCCTGTCGCGGGCGTTGTCGGGCGGAATCGCGGCGAAAAACCGCTCCACCTCGGCCTTCGTCAGGTAAGCAAGTTGGGGGTTGATGGCAAGCTCCACGAGCCGCATTCGGGCCGTTTTCCCTCTAGGACCAGCCAAGTTAACGCTTTTGCCCATTTTCGTCAGGTGGGGAGTGGTTTTACTTTACCCAACCTGGCGAAGGTGTCCAGCGACGGACTACGCGTCCTGGTGAAGGTCCTGGGCTTGTTCGGGATCGCTTCGCAGATGACTGCGGCAGAACTGCCCCGGCTCTTTAATGTGACCCAACCCTTCCGTGTGTTCTCGGAACGCGCGGTCGCGACCGAGTCGGCCAAGATGTTGCCGAAAGGCACGCTCTTTATGCAGCGTGTCGAGCTGAACGCGCAAGCGCTCGGCGGTGACGTCTCGGTCACTCTCGACGGACAGAGCCGCGTGGCCAAGTTCGTCGACTCGTACATCCGGCCGGGAGAAGGGACCACTTTCTTCTATTCCACCGGCAAGGACTCATCGGGCAAAGATGAGATGATCTCCGTCGTCACCACGTTCTTCGACGGCCGTCCGGCCATCGCGAACGTCGTGATCGACCGGAAGTCCTACTACATCTCGCCCGAGGGTTCGCATCATGTGGCCGCTCTGAACGCCGCGCGTCAGGTGAAGGACATCGTCCATCCTGTCGCCGAAATTCTGGCCCAGATGCCGCCAGCCCTCCGGTCCGCCTACCTCTCCGCCGCCACGACCGCTGTCCCGTCCCGCCGCCGCGTCTGCTGCACGTTTTACCAGACCATCGCCATGGTGACCGCTGTCGATCAGAGCTATCTGAACGAGGTGGGACCGAAGGATGGTCAGACGGCAGAGCAGCGCGTGACCTCGCTCATCGCGCACCAGTACGATCGCTTAAACGCCGCCTTGTACAACAGCGGCGCGGGCGACTACCGGTTCGTGAACAAGGCGACGGCTTACGTGAACGTGCCGCAAGGTACGAACGTCATCTCGTGGGCGACCGCTCACATGAGCCCGGTGAACGTCCTCCGTCGCGATAACAACGCCGCAGCAGCCGTGCTGCTCTTCCAGAACAGCCCGGAAGCGGCCCTCAATTCTCCGGACCCCAACGTTCCCATCATCGCGGATTTCAACATCGCGGTGGCCGGGGAGTACATCGCCGACTCCGACGACGGGACGGTCTGGGACATCATCCATGAGATCGGGCATCTCCTCGCGGTTGACCACAACCCGGAGAACGCCCTTTCTCCTCTGACCGGTGTCTACGCTTTCCGCCACAGCCAGTGCGACTGCCCCGCGGGTGTGCAATTTGCCGTGAGCTACAACGCTTGCGACAAGTTCCTCACAAGGCTCGAGATCTACCCGGGCCAGCGAGCGAAAGACATGGGCTACAACATCAACCTCGATGAATCCAACGCGGTCCGCACGATGCTCATGATGTTGCCGCGGTTCGCGCAGGGGTTCAACCAGCTTTAGCAAGCCAGGCCAGAACGGAACCAGACCGGCGCAAGGACCGATCGGAGGGAAGGCTTCGGGCGCCGTGATTCCCCATTCCAGCGTCGTTTTATGATTGATGGTGGCCCTCGCCAGACCATAGCGTCGCGGGTTCTCCCCGCGGGATCTAGCGAGTCTCAACCTCTCCAGAGGCGGCCTCGCCAATGCCCCTTGCTGGATTGAACGAGAGGTCGGTAGGGGGAGTGTATTCGGTTGGAAGCAGGGTCTTCGGTGAGAGCAAGGCACATCGTCCGGTAAAGCCAGGCTACTCGAGAATCTGAGGTGGAGCATCGGCCGAGATCCGGATGTGCCGGTTGATCTGAAAGAGCGGCTTTTCAGGATCTTTACCAAAACCAGTGGCAGTCACTGTGTAGGTACCAGCTTGCACGTACTCATGGTACATCGCAAAGACTTTTAGGCCCTTACTGAAAGTGTCGCCCGGTGCCAGGAAGTCGGTCGTGTAGTCGCCGTGATCAATCGAGACCGCCATAATGGGCTCAGTCTCATGGCCCACGGAAGGCCTGATGTTGGGAGGCACCACGTAAAATATCACTAGGAAAGGATCAAGAAGGGTACCGATGGCGGTGATGTGCGCTCTCGGGGCCGCCTGTCCCTCTTTGCCGACAGCGATAGGAACTAAGCCACCGAAATGGAACCCGAGAGACTTAGTACTTTCGGAATAGAATCTCCAATTTGCGGAGCCAGGTTCTTGGCCAGCGTCGACAATTACCATGCCCCATTCTGACGTAAGCGGGGCGTCACTCGGCACCGGGACACCGACATACGCGGTACCAAACGCCTCGCGATGGAGGTTCCACGCTGCGTTGGCGTAGCGGTAAAGTGCGAAGCGGACGGGGTACGCGCCTGGATGAGCATAGGCATGTTCGATCGCGGTATGATAGTGGTCCCAGAGATCGCCAGGGCCATCACGCCGGAGGAGCCACGGATGCGCAGTACTCGACCATGCCGTTCCATCGCCGAATGACATGTTAAGGATTGTCTCCTCTGGACGTACAGGCCCGTGGCGAATGTCAAAAACGACACGACCGGCAGCATTCGTCGTTGCACTCATTGGCGACTGGCGGGCACTTCCGTAGCCTGGGTACGGCTGGACAATGACGAGCCCGTCGTGCCATCCATGTGCGGTAGCGTCGGCGATTAAATGCTCGCCTTGCCCAATAACCTGCCCCCTTGCGTTTCTGAGCTGGGGCGGTTGGTCGGGACTTGTGGCGAGATTAAAGTCGTATTGTAGGTATTCCCGAAGAGCGACACCCAAGTGCGCGTGGACGGGATCATGCTTCGGTAAGGGGCATATGATTTCCGGAGTTGGGGTGGTTCTGTGTGCGATTTGTTGTCCGTTAACGACTACCGTCCAATCAAAGGCGTAGTTTGAGTCAGGGGAACGACGTCTAAATTGTAAATCATCGAGCACCAGGGTGCCGATGATGTTCCCGGCGTCGATGCGAGTGTCCATGTAGCCACCATCGACAGCTGAATGAGCGATCAATCGGCCACGCAAGACGTGGCCCTTCGGTAGAGTACCCTGTTCATCGGGCTTGGTTTTTAAATCGATCGCTCCGTGAACTATTACATAGCGTGCGATTAAGTATGCAGCGCTTGCAGTTGCTGCGAGGACGAGGATTAGCAGGCACGCGACAATAAGGCTGGGCGCGATATGCAGGCCCTGACGCTCGAACCATCGCGAAAGCTTGCCGGCAGATTCAAAGCCGGCCTCGCGAAGTGATTCTACGAGGCGTCGTGCAATTTGGGACTGTTTCTGAGCTTCGGCGTCACGTGTTTGCGCGAGTCGAGATGCTTCAAGAATTGGTTGATCACCCTGCGGGTCGGCACCGTCAATTTTGATCGGTTTGCCGTTCACGCTGAATGAGGCAGTGAGAATGAGCGGCCGACCGCGACGACTAACGGGACTTAGATGGAGGTCCAGTGAAAGCCCGTTATCGTGGAACGGTGCCTCGAGGAGGCTTCCTTTCCAGACGTTTTCGGAGAACGGTTTGCGCAATGAAGATGGCTTTGTCTTCTTCCCGCTTCCTCTCTGAGAAGCGAGAACCGCAAGGTCCCGATACGTCACGGCGACGTTGTCGCGGCCGCTGGCAAGGAGATTCTCAGCCAGAGCGTCGTAGAGCCTCGCAAAGGCCCAGGCGGCTGCGGAGGAGCGAGGGTCATCTGGCACCTGCGCTTTTTCTAGGACTGTGGCGCGCGCAGCCTTCACAACTGCGGCGGCACGTGCGCGGGAGATCGTGTCCATACGAACAGTGTCAAGAACAGATGAAACGTAGCTGTGCGCCCAGAATAGCCGAAGGAAGCGCTTCCTGCCACCTGGGGTCGCGGGCCTTTTGATTCAGGGAGGACGATCCGCGTGTGCAGATCGGGGTCTCCTCGCAACAGACCTGCAGGCTGGACGAGGAAAGGGCGCCCACGAAGAGCGCCCATAGATGGCAGCCGAGCCGCTAGCACGGCCGACTGCCCGCCTGGCATGACGCCGGGCGCCTGTGCACGAAGGGGAACAGGATGTCTTCGCGCACAAGCGGCGACGCCGCCAATCGGGACTACCATAACACATCAAATAACTTAACGCAAGAGCTCGCTTCGGCGGGCCCGCCAGCCATCGAGACCCCTGATCGGGGGCGAGGAGGGCCGGCGCAAGTTGAGTTCTCACGTCACAAGGGCAAACCATCACCGGTAAGGGCATCGGGTTTGGTGCTGGCTCCCATCCTTCGCGAAATCCAGTCCGGGGGCCCTGCTTCGATTACTAGCCGAATGCCCGAACCTGGAGGCGATGCCGTTCTTGTCGATCTCCTCGGCCCTGATGGATTGCGACACACCGTCCGCATCCCCTGCGGCATCTACGCAGCCGGAGGGGAACGATGAAACGCTCAGGCGCGTTGCCGCCGGCCTCATCAGTCATGAAAAGAATGGACGCTGCGGTCGTCCGTCGCATCCGCGATCGCGTGGCCTTCCGGACACCCACAGAGGCCCTGTTGGCCGATCCGATCTTCTGCCGCGAACTGGCCTTGCTGCGGGCGGCCGAGCAGCACTACCGGATGCGGGGAATCGACATCAGGGACTACCTCGATTTCAAGGTCAGCCATCCAGCGATCATCGACTGGCAGGATCGATCGGACGAGATCGTGAAGGAGAGGCCCAGTCGGTCTGACCTACGGAACCAACAGCGCCGAGGAATCCTGCGCATGTTGGACGGCGACGAAGAAGCATTCGCGCTCGACCCGCCGCCGATGGCGGCCCTTCCTGTGGGCAAAGACAGCCAGTGGCGGGTGTTCAGGTTGTACGACGAGGCCGAGTATTACGCGATGCGGTTTATTCGTACAGACCACCCGGCCGTTCCGTGGCGACCAGCGGTGGACATCCTGACGCACCGGCAAGTGCGCGCGATCGGGAACTTCAAGGCGTCGACGCTCGACTACTACATCTCGGCCATGCCCGAGCTTGTGGGCGGGCTTCGTCGGATCAGCATTCCTCCCGAAGTCCGCGAGGTGCTTGACGAACGAGCTCGCAAGCGCGGAAAAAAGTTTACGCGGCCGCGCGACACCTTGCACCGTGTCGTCTTCGAGACGATGGGGTTCCTGATCTGGCTTGCCTCGAACCAGAACTAACCCGGCGGGGCGGCGGGCTATCTGGCCACGCCGCCCCGCAGTTTGGAGATAAGCTTCGACGGCTGTGATCCTTGCACCGGCAGGGTGGATTGACCAACGTCAGGAGGTCGCCCTTGATCAGCACCCAACGGAGTCATCGATGAGCCGAACGAAGAAGCGAGCGTTGCGCGTGTTCCTATGTCACTCGTCGCATGACAAGAGGTTCATTCGCGTCTTGAATCAGCTCCTGAAGCAAGTGGGCGTCAGTCCCTGGCTGGACGAGGAACAACTGACTGCCGGTGACGATTGGGAAGCGCGAATTGAGCAAGAGCTGCTATCCACTGATGCTGTCATCGTATGCCTGTCGCGGAGATCAACGACGCGGGCTGGCTTTTTGCAGCGGGAGATCCGCCGTGCCATCGAGGCGGCTGAGCTGAAGCCGGAGGGACAGGTATTTCTGATACCGATCAAACTGCAACCCTGCAAACTGCCCGACAGCTTGAGCAAATGGCAGTGCATCGGTCTCTACGAGCGAAATGGCTACCCAGGCCTCGTCTATGCACTTTGGAAGCGGGCCGCGTCGCTGGGTCTGGATGTCAGCCGCATCAAGTCACCTGACGATGCGGCACGGCTGTTCATGGACGAAGACGCACAAACTCTTCAGTTCGATGAGCGTTCGGATTCAATTGCCACGGTTTTCAAGTTGTGCCATGAAGGCGAGTTTGCGACAGCGATCGAGGGCGCCTACGACCATCTCAACCAGACGCCCAATGACCACTCCTTCCTGTACCATTTTCTATACGATCTCCTGGAAACGCGCAAACAGTTTGCCTTGGTCATTGACGTTTCAGGCCGCTATCTCGATTCGCTACGGGAAGTGAGCTCCCTCTGGGCGGGTCGGATTCTCAAACTTCGCGGCCTCGCTCTGCTGAGACAATGGTACAAATCGGACCGGGCAGTCGGCGAGTTGCAAGAGGTGCAATCTGTTCTATTGGAATCGATAGATCTGAATCCAGCTCTTTCGGAATCCCATTTCACTCTTGCGCTTACATATGGACTTCAGGGAGATCTGGTCAAGGTTGACGAGTATCTCGCAAAGGCAGTCAAGACATCTGAGAACGCTGAGATGACTGTTGCAATCAACAACATTCGCGAGCTCTTGCAGCAGAAGCCTGAGGATTTTCTCACTCGAGCCCCGCACTTTTTTCGGTAGCAATTAGCCGTGGAGAGACCGCGGCCTCCTTTTCGCCCGGCGCCCGCTGAAAGCGAACCCGAGTTCATTCGCACAGATCACCGTGCCGTCGGGTGGCGACCAGCGGTGGACATCCTCTCGCACCGGCAAGGGTGCGCGATCGGCGACTTCAAGGCGTCGACTCTGGACTACTACATCTCGGCCCCGCCCCTTGTGGGCGGGCTGCGTCAGATCAGCATTCCTCGCGAAGTCCGCGAGGCTCTTGACCGGTGCAACGTGTCGCGCGGCCGGGTACGTGTCTACGCTTCCGAGCTCGCGGCGGGCGGCGTGGCCAGACAGCCCGCCGCCCCGCAGTTCGGGAGCGGGTGTCTAGTAAGTGTCTATCCTTCTCGCCGTGGACGACCATTGACGGCCATTCCTGGGTATAATCACGGCGGTGCTTTGCTCTTTCGAACGACCGTTTCACGAGCTGCGAAACAGCGGCTAGCTCTCGGGAAACAGGACAGTTAGATCGCGAGCGGATTGGAGCGGGCGACGAGATTCGAACTCGCGACCAAGAGCTTGGGAAGCTCCTACTCTACCAACTGAGCTACGCCCGCCTGATGCCGCAACCCCTGCGTTCTCCGATAGATACCATCACCTGAGACGAACGGAAGCGCGAGTGACAGTCTACCACGTTCCTCTCTGTCCACATGCGTCAACGTCCCCATGCGTCAACGAGTGTCGTGCTTGGATTCCCGTATGCCACGAACGAGCCTTCGCGTAGAAGACCGTCTTAGAGCTCGCGCGCTGCGATAATCATCAGCGTGCGCGGACCTCGCGAGCGCGCGCGGAGCGCATGCAACGACGCGCCGTGAACATCCTCCGGCGCAATGCGCCTCGACCAGCGGATGTCCTCGGCGCGAACTTCACGATCGATGTTCCGCGCAAGCTCCTCGCTCTCGATGAGTACGCAGGCCTCGAAATCCTTGTCGTCCTCGAGGCTCCTGAAATTCAGGTTCGCGGAGCCGACGATGACCCATCGCATGTCGAACGTGGCGAGCTTCAGATGGTTGAAGTGGTTCTGGTATTCGAAGACCTCCAACCCTGCGTCGAGGTACGCCGAGTAGTGGTGCTGCTGCGCGTCGTATGTCAATTTGTTGGGTGTCCACTTGCTCGCCGGGACAATGACCGTCACGTCAAGGAGTGGGCGCTCGCGCTTCGCCGCAAGGAGTGCGTCCACGATCGCTGGGTGATAGAGGAAGGGGTTCTCGATGAAGATCGAACGCTCCGCAGCATGGATGCGGTCGAGGAAGGCCTCGCGGATCTCGTTGGTCCGCGAGCTTGGTTCGCACTTGATCACTCGTGCCGACTGTACCGAGATGCCGCGAGGCGCTGCCGGGATCACGGCTTCGAGGCACTCGAAGTTCGCTCCTCCTCCAAGCCGCCAGCGCTCGCGGAAGACGCTGTCCAGGTCGAAGACGATCGGTCCCTCGAACCGCGCGAGACCGTCGTGCCACTTCCACCATGGCTCCGGTTGCCCTGCTTCCCGCACCGCCGTCGCCTCGTCGTGCGCGCTCTTCGCCGGATCGAAGGGCACGCGATACAGGTACTGCGCCCCAAAGTTCGCTGAGCCGCAGTACGCGACGCGCCCGTCGACGGTCACGATCTTCCGATGATCGACGTGGAGCGCGTTGACCTTCACGGTCTGCCTAATCTCGCCGGCAAGCGTGTCAAGCTCGGGCTCTCCCGTCTCGACAATCTTGTGGTAATCCAGCTCAGTATCGACAACGGCGACGCCGGCGTCCAGAAGGCGTTGACGCATCTTCGAGACGTCGGTTGGATCACGGGCGAAGCTCGGATCCTCCTTCATCATCTCCTTCTCGCCGGTCCCGAAAGGGTCGCCCATATCGGTCTTCTCTACGTTGAGTAGGACACGGACGGCGACGCCTGTGCGCGCTTTCGCCTCCAGGAGGGCCGAGATCTCCTCGCCGATCGGGTCGTCGAAGAAGAGAAAGATGGCGATGTGGATGGATCTCTCCGCGGATTGGAGATCCTGGAGAAGTACGGGTAGCAGTCGATTTCCATCGACCAGGTTCTCGACGAAGTTCACATGCAAAGAATAGCGCGCCGGGCTCGCCGCGATTCCAGTCTGGCTTGCCTAGGATGAGGATCCCGCATCGCGCCGGGCCGCCCATCTGGAGTTCGGCGCTGAGCAGACGGTGTATCGAACGGGTGAGGAGAGGCTGATCTGCAGAAAGACTATTCGTTGGACGGACCGAGTCGGGAGAGCTCTTCCCATAGGGCATCGAGCTCGATCACCAGTTCGCGGCAACCCGGGACTGGATCCATCCGGCCTTCCGTGGCCCGCGCAGCGCGCGCGTAACGCCCGCCAAGCAGCTCGAACACCTCGAGCGACTGCAGGCTCGGGTCGAGAATCCAGTAGTACCGCACTCCAAACGCCGCGTACTCGTCCATCTTCTCGATGCGGTCACGCCGCTCGTCGCGGGGCGAGGGAGAGACCACCTCCACCACGATGTCAGGCGGTACACGCACGATTCCGCGTCGCGGCAGTTGACTCCCGTCGGAGCCGAGGTACACCGCGACGTCAGGCTTCCGACCGCGATCCGCGCGGACGGCATACTTCGCCTCGGATCCGAATACGAATCCGCTCCGGCCGAGCCACGTCCTGAGCACGTGAACCAGCCACGACACGACCAGCTCATGAACGAGATCGGGCACCTCCTCCTCCTCGAGACGGCCATCGACCAACTCGCCCGGCTCATCCTCGGGCATGGCGGCCCACTCCTCGAACGTCATGGGGCGACCGGGCTGGGGCCGCGCTGGGTGCTCCGATGCGAACGACATGATGCGCACGATAGTAGCACCCCCGTGGGCGGAGATTGCACCTCACTGCTGCGGAGTGATGTACTCGCTGAAGAGGTGCATGAAGGCGCCGGAGGGGCCGGTCAGGTAGGCGGTGCCGCGGATCGTGACCGGCTCGGTGGAGGCCATGTGTCCGCCTCGGGCGTAGCCCCAGACCGAGATGGGCATCGTCTTGGCCTCGCCGGGGCCGAGGTCCATGTTGATCGAGGTCGAGGTTGGCCGGATCGTGAAGGCGCCGGAACCGATCGTCCGGATCTCGAGGCGGTTGATCTTCACCGGCTGATTCGTCGTATTCGTGACCGACAGCGCAAAGGCCAGGTTCAGTGCGCCGTTGAAGGTGTAGGCATTCGTCCCCGTGTCGTACTGCTCCAGATGGAACGTGATGTTCGGCGCGTTCGGGTCGTCCTGCGCACTCGACGCGCAGCCGGCGAGAAGGAGCAACAGCAGGACCGCGTTCTTCATCGATCGAATTCTAATGCGGCGCGGCGTGTGAACGGGGAACAGAGGGCACCTCGGCCGCTGAGCGGACAAATATCTGACTCGTACCGGCGAACCTACCATTGTCGACCCGCCGCGCGTAAGCGATCCAAACGAGGCCGCCCGGGATCTGCGCAAGCGCCAGCGATGACGCGGTACCAAACGGCGCAAGCCAGAACCTCGGGACTCCGCGTAAATCGGTACGCATGATGACGGTGGCACCCGCCTCCGTGAATGCGGTCCAGTATCCGGAGGCATCGCCTGATAACGCGCCGCTGGGACCGATGAAGTACGAGCCGCCCAAGGTGATGTCGCGCGCCATGATCTGGCCGTCGTCGGTCGCGGTTGCGCCGTCGAGAATCCCCTCGCGCAGGATGTGCTTCGCGGCAAGGAAGGATTGCCGGTAATCGTTCACGCTGTAGGCAACGAGGTAATCGCGGCCGTCGCTGGCCAGGCCGGTGAGGATCTGGTCGCTGGTACCGATGGCGATCGGCAGAGGAGCGGCATCGACCGCGCCGGACGCAGAGACACGTGCGCCAAAGACGTCGTACAGGTTGGGAGGAGGCGAAAAAATTGGGTCAATGTAGAAGTCGTCCCCTTCGTTCCACGCAACAAAGAAGTCCGTACCGTTTGACGCCACCAGGGGGTTGGAACCGTCCGCGCTGATGACGATCGGCGTTTTGTCGATCGAGTTTCCGATCTCATCAAAGCGGCAGCCGGCGAGCGCCAGGCCGAATGCTGAGCCGGCCACGACCAGCGTCGTCGTACCGTTCGTAGCCGCGGAAACAGCGTAACCTTGGCCAAGCGAAACCGGGGCACCGAGCGAGCCGTCGCGCCCAACGCGACCCACCTTCACAACCGTCGGCGAATCGTACGCACCGTCGACCCACGCCACGAGATAGACCGTCCCGGTGAAAACGACGGTCGGTGATGAAGCCCCCAGGATTGGAACGATAGGAGCGATCTCGAAGGGCGTGCCGTCAATGGGCGCGCCGTTTCCGGAGATACGCGCGCCAAGCAGACGGCCGCTATAAGGATCACCGCTGACGTCGATCCACACGGCGAGCGAGTCGGTCCCCGACGTCGCGATCGAAGGAAGGAATTGCCGCGACCAGCCAATCGAGACGACCCTGGGCGGATCCGCGGTTACGGTGGCCGCCGCGTTGCCGTCGAACAACTTGCCGTAGAGCGGCGATTCGGGCAACTGTCCAGGCGCCCATGCGCCGAACACATTCCGCCCGTTCGATGTCAAAACCACGTTGGCTACCAGCCGGTCGAAGGCCACGGGTGTCGCCGGCTCAGGTGCCGTGTCCTCCGCGGCTCCACTGAACGACAGCGTCTTCAGTGCGAGCGGCGCATCGCCGGGATAGCCGCCCTGCCCCGGTTCCGAGCTGTACTGCGGCCAATAGGCGACGAATCGGCTCCCGCTCCACAAGATCGAGGCACCGTTCGCGGCCACGTCGACGGTTGGGAGGCGCGTCACGGACCCACTGTGCGCATCGATGACGAAGCGGACGAGCTGCGGCTGGAGCGAGAGGGGAGATTGGACTGCATCGATTGCGTAGACTCCGCCTCCGTACGCGACACCGAAGCCGTTGGTCAGTTCGACACGTCCGATGTCGACACGTTGGCCATCGACGTCGCCGTTGCCAGTGATGCGCAGGAGATGAAAATCCTGGACGAGCCTCTGCCCCATGTAGCCGTTCGGGTCGCTGACGAAGGCAGCCGATTGCCAAACCGCGGCGAATTCGTTGCCGTCGCTGATCAAGGCCGGTACGGCGTCGCTGTAAGGATTTCCGTTGCCGATGGAGGGCATCGGTATTTCCGCTCTGATCAGCGAACCGTCGGCGTCGAAGAGCGCCCCTTTCAACGTGTCGTTCGAATACAGCACAAGCGCGCGATTGCCGTTCCATGCCAGCGAGTCTCCGAAGAGGTTGGCCCCTTGCAGTACGACAGTGGGCGGCTGAAGCGTGTCTCCGTTCCGCGAAAACGTGGCCGTGGAAATCGTACGCGCCTGGTAGTCGAACCACTCAGCGAAGTAAACGGAGCCGGTCCAGCACGCGTTCACGCCAAAGACCGCGTTCTTTGTCCCCGGGATGAAGCGAAACGAGAGCTGCCGCCCGTCGGAGTCGATGAGCGCGACTTTCATACCCCCGAGGTTGTCGTCCACGTAATTACCCCAGAAGACGAGGAATTGGTCGCCGTCGGTCGCGACCGTGAGTGGGACCTGGTCACCTTCCTGCAGCGCGGCGACGGGATCGAGGAGCGTCTGCTCCGGTGTAACGCGGATCGCCGCGCGTGCAGCGACAGCGAGGAAGGCGGCCAAAACCGCGACGACGATCGGGCGCATGAAGGTTATTTACAGCCTTTAGCCCCCGAGCGCAAACCGATCACCCCGCGATCGCCGGCAATCCCGTCGCCTGCTCGAGGTCCGCTTCCTCGGCGATCCATTCGTTCGTACGGAAGACTCCTTCCCAGCGGGCGATGACGACGGTGGCCAGGCAGTTGCCGATGACGTTGACGCACGTCCGGGCCATGTCCATCAATTCGTCGACGCCGAGGATGACGATGACGCCCTCGGCGGGGAGATTGAACGACGCCAGCGTGCCAAGGAGGATGACCAGAGAGGCGCGCGGAACGCCGGCCACACCCTTCGAGGTGAGCATCAGCGTCAGCAGCATGACGATCTGTTGCGAGAACGAGAGGTGTACGCCGGCCGCCTGGGCCACGAAGATGGAGGCCAGGGCCAGATAGACGGTCGTCCCGTCGAGGTTGAAGCTATAGCCGGTCGGCAGGACGAAGCCGACGATCCGGCGCGGCACGCCGAGGCGCTCCATGTTCTCCATCGCCTTCGGCAGCGCCGATTCCGAAGAAGTCGTGGCGAAGGCGATTGTGGCCGGGACTTTGACGGCGCGCAGGAAGTCACGCAGCGGCACGCGGAAGAGCATCGCCACCGGCAGCAGCACGCAGACGAGGAAGACGATGAGCGACCCGTAGAGCGTCAGAACCAGCAGGCCGAGGTTCTTGAGCACGCCGAGGCCGGAATGGCCGATGGTGTTGGCCATGGCCGCGCCGACACCGACCGGCGCGAACTTCATCACGAACTCAGTAAAGCGGAACATGATGTCCGCCAGCGACTCGCACCACGTGATGATCGGCCGCGCCTTCTCGCCGATCGACGTCACCGCCAGCGCGAACAGGACTGAGAAGACGACGATCTGCAGCACGTCGCCGTCGGCCATGGCCTTGAGGATCGAGGCCGGGGCGAGATGGGCAAGAAGGTCGCCGAATTTCTGCGGTTTGGCCGGCGGATCGGGCGCGCTCAGTCCCTTCCCGACGGCGTCGGCCGCCTGCGATGCTTTCGCCGCGGCCGTGCCGGTGTCCCCGTGCGCAACGGCGTCATTGGCTTCCTTAGCCAGCTTCGAGGCGCGGTCGGCCAGGACGGCTTTGTTCTCCTCGGTATGGATGCCCGCCAGCGACACGCCGAGGCCGGGCTTGGTGAGGTTCACCGCGCCGAGGCCGATGAAAAGCGCGAACGTCGTCACGATCTCGAAGTAAAGAAGGGCCTTGAAGCCGATGCGGCCGACCTGGCGGATGTCGCCCGTGCCGGCGATGCCGATGACGAGCGTGGCGAAGATCAACGGCGCGATGATCGACTTGATCAGATTGAGAAACAGAATGGACAACGGCCGCAAGGCCATGCCCCACTCCGGCCGGAGCCAGCCGATGAGCACACCGATCACCAGACCGATGAAGATCTTCTGCGTGAGAGAGACTTTCGGAAGTGCCATGTGGGCGGAAGTGTAGGGGACGGGAGCACGCTAGTACAGCGTCCAGAAGTTGTCGGTTCTCGGTTGTCGGTAGTCCAGACGACTTTCGCGCGGTAGAACGTTTGAGCGCACCTGCCTCCAGTTCCACGAGGTTCGTGCCCAGTTAACGCTGGAACGAACGATTGGATCTCACGCGTAGGCGCGGCGACGCGGAGGAGATGACAAAGTACTTCTTTCTTTGCGCCCTCCGCGCCTCCGCGTGAGTCCTTCGGGCCAGAAAGATACGCCGCTGCATTGGCGGAGCCTTGGGCGACCAACGCCACGGCTATGCCGGCGTAGGATGGCCATATGAAGCGTGGATGTTTCCTCAGTCTCCGTTACTTTCCCCGAGGCGGCTTCGTCGTCGAGTAATGGATTCGCAGCAGCGGCGTCTGAATCACCGCTTCAAAGAGCGCCGCGCCCTTTCGACAATCTCCTCGAAACGATCCAGGCGTTGCGCGTCGTCGAGCGCTATCGCAATCTCGCCAACGAGACCCCGAACGCGCTGCAGATCGATTTGACCCCAATGGAGAGCAAGCAACCGCTCGATGTCCGAACGGTCTCGATCTCTCCACGCTGCTGCCTTGTACACGATCAGATCCTCGGGCATAGCAACGCGCGCGATCACCCCTTCCAACGTCATTTCCAAAGCGCGCCCGAGTGCCTGCTCTTCGAAAGGCAGCCACGCAAACGAGATATCCACCGTTACGCCGCTTGGATCATGACGAAGCAAAAGGACTTGCCGTTCGCGCGCAAACTGAAGCGCATCCCCAATACGCGGTTGGATCTCATGACGTTCAAATATCTCGATGACGTCCTCGACACGTGTCGTCCGACCCAGCACCGTTCCGTCGATGTCGATGGTCTCCCGGGGCACACCAGCAGCAATCACAGCGATGCCGCCAATGATCATGCTTGGCGTTGGGATCTCGTTCAGAGCCGCGATCACGGCGCGGAGAGCGGCGGCGAACCGGCTGTCAGCGGCCACTGGTCCAACGCGCGCGTAGCTTCGCCCACGCGTCCCACACTTCTCGATCTTCCCGCGCCTCGATAGGATCCTCCCGCTCGAACGGTGACCCGTTGCAGGCCTCGTCGAAGACCAGCAGTGACATCGCTGCTTTGAAGGCCTCGGATGACGAAAGAGGATTGAGACGCATCTCTCTCAGCTCACGGGCCGCCACCACCGCGTGATTCTCCGCCCAACGCCGTATGTCCGAAGGATCCATGACGCACCGATTGTATTCGCAACCTCGCCTCCAAAAGCGGCACGAAACGATACGATACGGCCATGCGCAGAACACTCATCGCCGCCGCCCTCGCCCTCCTCACCACCGCCACTCTGCACGCCCAATGCGCCGACATCGCCGGAGTGCTCGGCCGGCTCGACGGCGCGAGGATGAAACAGACCGTGGAGAAGCTCGTCTCGTTCGGGACGCGCCACACGCTCTCCGACACGAAATCGGACACGCGCGGGATCGGTGCCGCGCGCCGCTGGATCTTCGACGAGCTGACACGTGTCGCCGCCGCGAGTAACGGCCGGATGACGGTGGCCTACCAGTCGTCGATGCAGCAGGGGCCGCGAACGAACAACACGCCGGCGGAGATGATCAACGTCGTGGCCACGATCCGCGGCACGTCCGATCCTGACCGGATCTATATCGCCACGGGGCACTACGACTCAATGAACTCCGACATCATGAATTCCACGCTCGATGCTCCCGGCGCGGACGATGACGCCTCGGGCGTAGCCGTGATCATGGATGTGGCGCGTTCTCTTTCCCAGCATCCGCTCGACGCCACGGTGATGCTCGTGGCCGTCCAGGGAGAGGAGCAGGGGCTGCTCGGATCGCGCGGGCTGGCCGAGGAGGCCGTGGCCAAGAAGTGGAACGTCGAGGGGATGATCACCAATGACATCGTCGGCGGCACGGTGGGCGGCGAAGGCGACGTCGACAATCGCACCATCCGCATCTTCTCCGCGAACACGAAGGGAGCGGGCGACGGAACGTCGCGGCATTGGGCGCGCTTCGTTCGCGACGGAGTCCGCCTCTATCTGCCGCATGTCAAGGCGCGGCTGATCTACCGTCTCGACCGCTTCGGCCGCGGCGGCGACCACTCGTCATTCTTCGAGAGAGGCTTCCCGGCCATTCGCTTTACGGAGGCCAACGAAGACTACAAACACGAACATCAGACCGTGCGCGTCGAGAACGGCTTGCAGTACGGCGATCTGCCGGAGTTCGTCTCCGGCGACTACATGCGCCTCGTCGCCTCCGTCAACGCGGTGGCCCTGGTCACCGGCGCCTGCGCTCCAGCCGCGCCAAAGAACGTGAAAGCCACCGGCGCGGTCACGAATGACACAACGCTGAGCTGGGACATGGGAACGGACACCGACCTGGCCGGCTACGAGATCGTCGTTCGTGAGACGACCTCGGATGATTGGGAGAAGGTGATCCCCGTCGGCAAAGTGGCCCGCTACACGTTCAAGGACTTCACGATCGACAACGTGTTCATGGGCGTGCGCGCGATCGACACTGACGGAAACCGCTCGCCAGTGAGGACGCCGGATGAGAGGCTGCCGGACGTGCCGGCGCGGAGCGCGGTGGCGCCGGCGAAATGAGTCGACCTGTCATCCTGAAAGGTTAAGGCGTACCGAACGATTGATCGTTGCCATCGCAGCTGAAAACTTCGGTGCGTTTCGTCGGGTGAAAACGAAATGCCGCCGAGCCGGCGGCGGTACAGCCGGCCAGCGGCCAGCGCTACGACGGGTATGCCCCCCTACGTCTTCTTGATCGACAGCTTCGCGGAGTGCGGCTCGACGAGGACGCGGGTGTGGTCGGCTGTGCTCTGGCCGCGGCGTTTCTGGATGGGCAGTCTTGTGTAGACCTGCGTCGAGAGGATCGAGGCGTGACCCAGGATTTCCTGGACGTCGCGGATGTCGGCACCGGATGAGACCAGCATCGCCGCCATCGTGTGACGGAGCGAGTGCGGCGTGATGTGGCGCTTGATCTCGGCCAGCCGTACGTGCTTCTTGAAGATGTTCTCGATCGAGTAGATCGTCAGGCGCGTTCCGGAGCGGCCGACGAAGAGCGCATCGGTATTCAGGGTGCGATCGGCGCGCATCTCCAGGTAAGTCATCAGCGAGTCGATGACGACGTGCGACGTGATCGTCACCGTCCGGCCGCGGGTGGCGCGACCGATGATGTGGATCTGGCTGTTCTCCATGCCGACGTCCGAGACGTTCAGCGCCACCAGCTCGCCGATGCGGATACCGGTCGAGAAGAGGAGCTCGAGGATGACGTTGTCGCGCACCGCGCAGAAGTAGCGGTTGCGTCCACCGGCGGAGTGATCGCGCGATCCGGAGAGCGCGCCGATCTGATCCTTCGGCGCGGCCAGCAGCGCCCGCACTTCGCGCGAGGAGAGCACGGTGGGCACGCGGTTCTCGACCGGCTTGCGGATCTTCAGCTTGCGCGCGGGCGATTCGTTGAAGATGCCCTTCTCTTCGAGGTAGCGGAAGAAGACCTTCAGCGCCGCGACCTTCCGGCGGATCGAGGTGTCGCGATATGGTCCCGTCCCCAGCTTGTCGAGGTACTGCTCGAGGTGGTCGGATGTGATGTCGACCATCTGGGCGCCATCGACGTGGACATGGAACTGGCTGAGGTCGGATTGGTAGGCGCGAATCGTCCGGTCGGAGAGATTGCGCTCAGCTTGTCCATGGTGCAGAAACTCGGCGATCGCCTCTTGTACGTTCATCAGTGCGCTCACGTAGAAATAGATTTATTGCTGGTTTGGGGGACTCCGGGCAGTGTAGTTGGCGGTGTCCGATTGTCAAGAATTATTTGCCCGATCGCGATATGCTGTAAACGCATGAAGACAGCGGGTTTGACGGACAGTGGACACCGCCTCGTAAACCGAGCGTTGACAGCAGAGTGAAAGGCCAGAGGCTCTTTGTTCGCCCGATCGAGGCCGGCGATGCCGATGCCGTCCGCGCCTTTGCCGCGCAATATGGCGGCTCGGCCGAGCCGCGCTCAGGCCTGCTCGGCAAGCTCGTGGGCGAACTGGTGTCGGTGCTGACGATGGAGATCGAAGATGAGGCTGTCCGCGTCGTCGAGATCATCGTTGCCGAAGAGTTGCGCCGCAAGCGCGTCGGACGCGTCATGCTGAACGAACTGGCCGCTCTTGCGACAACGATGAGGCGAGAATGGCTCGTGGCCGATGTCGCGAACCGCTCGTTTCTCGAGCGTGTCGGCTTTGTCGAAGATGGTGGCCTCATGCGGCGGAGGGTGTGAATGGAAACCAGAAACCAGAAACTAGAAACCAGAAGGGGGCCGGGTCTGGTTTCTGGTTTCTGGTTTCTAGTTTCTTCCTTCCGCCTTCGACCCTCCCCCTTCAGTCTTCTGCCTTTTGCTTTCTGGTCTCTGGTTTCTGGTTTCTGGTTTCCTCAACCCGCCTTCTGCCTTCCGCCACAGACGCTCGACGACGTGCGGGCGTTGCGGATGAACAATCAGCTCGATCTCTACGAGAGCGGGCTGAAGACGTTGACACAGTCCAGTGATCCGCGGACGAGGGGCCGCGCGCTGGCGTTGCTCGCACTCTTCTATGTCGACCAGAAACGGACGAACGAGGCGCTGCCGCTGCTCGGCCAGGCGGCGGACGCTGATCCGCTCGTGGCGCCGTGGCTTCGGCTGCGCATCCTCGACATCGACGGCGCGAACGGTAAATGGGCGGACGGTCTCATCGCCGCGATCCGCATCATTCATGACGCGCCGGCCAGCTCGGCGGCCACCATGTCCCGGTTGCGTCTTCCCGCGCTGTATGTGGCCGCGGGCGATCACGCGAACGTCGACTCCGCGTTCAAGGCCGCGAACGCCATCGCCATCGATGCGCTCACGGAGGAGGATTTCGTCTGGCTGGCGAAATCGCTGGCGAAGGCCGGCCGCATGGATCTGGCCACGCCGCTGCGGATGCGGCTCCTCACCGAATTCACCCAGGGGCGTTTCACCGAGGATACGTACGATCACGTCGCCCAGGCCACGCCCTCGCCGCTCAACTCCCTCTCGTTCAACGACGAGCTGAAGATCGCGCAGCAGCTCGGCCGTAACGATCGTTACAGCCGGGCCTTTGATCTGCTCGGGCGCATCGCCGCCCGCTTCCCGCGCGAGTCGAAACGGTCGAACGCGTATCGCGCGGTACGCCTGCGCGCGCTCTTCAACTCGCGCCGCTACAGCGACCTGCTGGCCGAGACCCGCCGCGGCAATCTTGGCGAGCCCTCGCTCATCCTCATGCGCGCCCGCGCCGCCTGGCGCGCCGACCAGCCCTCGGTTTTCCTGGCCGGCCTGCGGCAAATCGAGAAGAGGTTCCCGAAAAGCAGCGAAGCCACCGAGGCAAAAATCCTCCGCGCGAAGTACTACGTTACCGATGAGGTGAATTACGGCACGGCCACCGCCAATCTCGAAGCGGCCATTGCCGCGGGCGCAGCCGGCAACGAGGGCGAGAACATCTGGACCCTGGGCTGGACGTACTTCCGCGCCGGCCGGCCCACCGACGCGCTCAATACCTTCGCCCGCTACGCGAAGCAGTTCCCTGACGGCGACTACCTCTCGAACGCACTCTTCTGGTCCGGCAAGATCGACGAGCAGCGCGGCAATCGCCAGGCGCGCGATACGGCATTCCACGAGCTCGAGGCTGCCTATCCCTACAGCTACTTCAGCTATCGGGCCCGCGCCATCCTCGGTGAACCGATGCTCGCGCCCAACGAGGTCTCCAGCGGCAACGTCTTTCCCGACGTCGATGCGCAGCTCGCAGAGGCGAACGAGCCGCGCCTCGATTCGGTCCGCGAGCTGGCCTGGCTCGGCCTCTACCGCGAAGCGACGCGCGAGATGAAGTCAGTCGCCGCAGCCAACCCGTCAAACCTCGGCATGCAGTTCATGCTGGCCGATCTTTACGTACAGGGCGGCGAGCCCTTCTCGGCCAACAACGTACTGCAGCGCAAGTTCCGGCAGTTCGTCCGCCACGGCGGCACCAACGTGCCCCACCGCTTCTGGGAGATCCTCTTCCCGCTCAACTATTGGGAGACGATCAGGACCGAGGCGGAGCAGCGTCAGATCGATCCCTACCTGATCGCCTCGATCATCCGTCAGGAGTCGGGCTTCGAGCCGACGACGGTCTCGAACGCGGATGCCATCGGCATCATGCAGATCATGCCCGCCGAGGCCGCGAGCATCGCCGGGCGTGCCGGCCTGCCGCCACCCACCCGCGATCAGCTCTTCGACCCGAAGCGGAACATCGCCATCGGCGTAGCCGAGTACTCACAGAAACTGGCCAACGAGCATGGCAATACGACGCTTGCAATCGCCGCGTACAATGCCGGCGAGGATCCCGTTGGCAGATGGATTGCTAAAACGCCGTTCGACGATGAGGATCTGTTTGTCGAATCGATTCCCTATGCAGAGACACGACTCTATGTGAAGACCGTCAGCCGGAACCGATTCGAGTATCGGCGGATCTATGAGGCATCAACGAAGCCGTAAAACACGATTCATCCTCCTCCCGGTCATCACCCTCGCCATTCTTCTTGCCGCTCCGGCGAATGCCGCGGCCATACAGCTCATCATCGGCCCCGACAGCCCTCCGGTCGCTGACATCAAAGGCCTTGTCGACCTGACAATCCTCCCCGGGATCGAGGACGCGCGCGTTACGCTGACTGTCGATGGGCAGAAGATCGTCGATGGACTGCGATCGCCATGGCACGTTCCGGTCGACTTCGGCCCGTTGCCCGTCGAGCACAGGATCGTCGTCACCGCCGTCGGCGCGGACCACAAACGCGTGCAGTGGCAGACAGCGATCAACAAAGGCAACCAGACGCTGCGCGTGAAGATCAAGCCTGTCGACATCGCAAGATTGACCTTCGAAGCGACCGTGACGTCACCGCGCGAAGACCCGATCGTCAATGTATCGGTCTGGGAGGATGGCAAGGCCATCGTCTCGATCGACGAACCGCCGTATCGCTTCACCATTCCGCCGGAGCTTTTCGTTCAAAGGACCGTGCAGGTGACGGTGAAGGTGAAGTCCGGCGGCGAGGCGGCCGATTTCTGGTCGGAAGTAGCCGGCGTGAAGAGTGAGGCAATCGAGGTGCGCACCGTTCCCCTCTTCGTGTCGGTGGTCGACCGCAACGGCACGGCGCACGACGACGTCGACCAGGCGCTCTTCAAAGTGATCGACAACGGCACCGAGGCCAGAATTCTGCAGATCGGCAAGGCCTTCGATCAGCCGATCTCCATCGCCCTGCTGCTCGACGCCTCGACGAGCATGATCTACGAGATGCCGAAAGCGACGCGCGCCGCCGTCAACTTTGTCCAGCGAACGCTCAAGCCCGGCGACCGCTGCGCCGTCTTCTCGATTCGCTCCACACCGCGCCGCGAGATGGAGCTGACGTCCGACCTGGCCGCGGTCGAAACGGTGGTGTCCGGGATCAAGGCCAACGGACGGACCGCGCTCTACGACGCCATCGACGGCGCCGAACGGGAGCTGCGAGGCGAGAAGAACCGCCGCGCCATCGTCATCCTCACCGACGGGGGAGACACGTCATCCGTCGAGTCTTTCGACGAGATCGACCGCATCACGAAAGCGTCGGGAATCCCGATCTACGTCATCGCCTACGACAGTGCCTTCAATGAAGACGAGCCGCAGGACGTCAATCGCCTCCAATATCTGGCCAGCCAGACCGGCGGCTTCCTGGTCACCGCCTCGGCTGAGAATCTCCAGGCCCGATACACCGACATCGAAAGGGACCTCCGCGCCCAGTACGCCATCACCTACCAGATCACGGATCTGGTCCACCCCAATCAATGGCGCAACGTCCACGTGATGCTCAAGTTACCGCAGTTGACGGCAAGAACGATCAGGGGGTACTTCGCGCCGTAGGGTTGGTGATCTGTCATCCTGAGACTGCCGCAGCCGCGCCCTCAATGTTGAATGTCTGCGCAAATCGAGCTTCGCGGCGGAGGACGGCGAAGGACCCCCAACCTGCAACCCGGGACGGGCGGCGGTAGTCCGTCGATGCAAGCACGCGGGGGTCCTTCGCCGTCCTCCGCCCCTACGGGGCGTCGGCGGCTCAGGATGACAGTGCTGGTTTTTGGATCACCAGAACCGCCCCCAACCCACCACTCCCTTGCGTCGAAAACCGACCGATTACCGATGCACCCACCCCCGCGACATCTCTGTTGACGACCCTCTCGTCGTACGCGTTCACCTGCATGTACGACGGGAGGCGGATGTCGTGCGGTACGACACGATGCACGAATCGCGATCGGCGAAGCATGCGGGCGAGACGCTGCGCGCCTCCGCCGGGCGTCTCCAACGTCAACTGCAGGGCGGCAACACCTCCGGGACCGAGCAGGCGCAGAAGAGTGCGAATGAGCAGGTACCCTTGCGCGGGACGTATGTGCTGGAAAACGAGAAGCGAACAGACAAAATCGAACTGGCCGTCGGGCAGCTCGGCCAATTGGGCGGTCTCGATGAACGTTACGTTGCGCACCCCGGCTTCATTGGCATTCCGCCGGGCGTGTTCGAGGATCGTGGGGGCGACGTCGCAGGCGACCACCTGGTTCGCGCGCCGTGCCAGCGGAAGAGTCAGACGGCCGGCGCCACATCCGAAGTCCAGCGCGTTTGCGGGCAGAATCTCCCGGCCCAGGATTGAGGCAATGGCTGAGAGCAGCAACGCGATGTCTGCCTCGCCCGTCTCGAGGAAGGCATCCTCGTGAATCCCCTCGTTCGTGAGAACGGGAAAATACGGCTCCCTGCGCGCCAGCTCCTCCCAGTCGTCGGCGTTGCGTTCCTTCACCCGGGCAGAATACTCGCCGGCGGATGAATGATGCGTTGACGCGGACCCGCCGGCACGCTACAACGGTTCGCCAATGCCATCGCTCCTGCCCTTCACTCCACTCGATCAGAATCGCGAGTGGCTCGGCGGCCGCTTCCCGTTCCCGGATACGTTTCGCGATGGCCGCGGGGTCATCCAGCCGGATGTGATCATCTGGATGGAGATGCCCAGGGGAGTGCTCCTCGGGGTGACCCTCGTCGACCCGCGCAAGCCGGTCTCGTTCGCAGAAACACTCGAAGACGCGCTGCGGAGTCCGAAAGAGGGATCGCCGCGGCGTCCGGCGCGGATTCGCGTGCCCGACGAACGAACGGCCGGGGAGTTGCGGGGAGCCGCCGGCGGCATACCGATCGTCGTAGCCGCCGTGCCGGAGCTCGACGCAGTCTTCACCGAGCTGATCGAGAAGATGGACAATGACGAGGAGGGCAAGAAGGCGACGCAGCCGACCTACCTCGGCGGCGGCGACATCCCGGCGACGGTCGTCAAGGACTTCTTCTCCGCGGCGGCTCTCCTCTTTCGGGCCACGCCGTGGCGCCACGTTGCCGAGTATCAGGTCCTCCGAGTCGATATCCCCCGTTTCGATATCGAGAACGCATGCCTATCCGTCATTGGCGCCGGCCGCGAGAGTCTGGGGATATTGCTGTTCCGGTCGATCCACGACTTCCTCACCTTCGGATCGACCGCGGTCAGCCCCAGCGTCACCGGCGGGATCGTGATGCGCTCGCTCTCGTTCGACCGCAAGAAGGGTATGCCGCTGTCGTTGATCCGCGAGATCGAACAGCATCGCTGGCCGATCGCCGGTGCCAAGGCCTACCCGGCCTTGATCTGCATTGACAAGGAGATGAGCCCGATCGAGCCGGAGGAGGAGGATTACCGGATCATGACGGCCTGCGCGCACGTATTTGCGGCCTTCTTCGCAAGCCATCGTCGCATCTTCGCCGTTGACGCTCCGGAACAGGTCTGCGAGGTGTTCAGCGCTGACGACGTGACCGTGACGATCACCGCGCCGTATGACCCGGACGAGATCGCCGAAGCCGATAGGGCGTTGGGCGATGATGACGCGCTGGACGACGATTTGCTCGAAATGCAGCCGCCCCCTGGCAAAAATGACCCATGCCCCTGCGGCAGCGGGAAGAAGTACAAGAAGTGTCATTTCGAATCCGACGAGGGGTTGCGGTGACACTTCCGAGAGAAGAAACGTAATTCGCGGGCGACGAACCCGTGATCGCAAAGCGATTCACGTCGCCATCAATTGTCGGGGTCGGATGTCCGGGGTCGGATGTCGCGTGTCGGTAGCCTGTCATTCTGAGCGACGCGAAGAATCCCCAGCTCGGAATCCGCGGCCCTATGCTGGCGCAAATTCACCCGAGGGCGGGCGGTTGCGCGCTACCGGACCGTTTCGCGCCTGATGGTCTTCGCGGATGTGATTCGAAGCCCGGGCAACTCACCGCCCACCGAACAACTGCCCAAGCGAACGCTCGCCGTTGGCGGAGAAGACGACGACGCGGCTATCGAGCTCCCGACGCGCCCAGCGAAGAGCGAAGATGCGAGTGAGAATCGCGGCGCCGAGCGCGCCGCCGAGGTGGTGGCGGCGCTCGCTCCAGTCGAGGCAAGGGCGGCAGAGCGTGCGCCGCGATGACGACAGCGCCTCGACATCGATTCCGAACCGGGCGAAGAACGTCTCGCCGTCACTCGACACGTTGCAGCCGTCGCGCCCGCCGAGAAGCTTGCGATCGCGCAACTGCGCGAGCATCCAGACACCGCGCTCACCGGCCAGATGGTCGTAGCAGACGCGCGCCAGTCGCAAGGCCGGATCGGCCGGGCCGGTCCGCCGCAGCGGCCCCCGCCGCGCCGCCATCTCCATCATCCCTTCCAGCATCGTGGCAACCTCGGCATCAAAGATCCGGAAGTAGCGATGCCTCCCCTGCTTCTCGATCGCCAGAATCTGCGCCTCGGCGAGCTTGGCCAGATGCGCGCTCGCCGTGGACGCCGCCACCCCCGCTTCGAGCGCCAGCTCGGTGGCCGTCAGCGCCTTACCGCTCATGACTGCCGTCAGCATCCGCGCCCGCGCGGGATCGCCGATCAGGGCGGCCAGGCCGGCGAGATCAAGGTCCTTGTTCATGAAGGCTATGGTAGCGAGGATGGGGCGGTGATACTTCGGTGGGGAGCGAACTTTCGCCGTCATCCACGCTGTCATCCTGAGTCGCCGGAGCCGCGCCTCTACTGCTGGTGCGCACACGGATCAGGATTCGCGGCGTAGGACGCCGAAGGACCCCCTCCCTGCAACCCGGGTCGGGCGGCGGTCATCCGTCGATGCAAGCTCGCAGGGGGTCCTTCGCCGTCCTTTGCCCCTCCGGGGCGTCGGCGGCTCAGGATGACAGAGGCCTCCGAACCGCATCCTGAATCGCCGTCAACACCCGCGCCATGGCCCAGTCGATCAGCTCCGTCGAATCGTCGTCCACCCGTTCATCGAGCACCTCATCGTGCATCGGATGCATGACCGTGGCGCCGGCGATGCCGAGCGACGGATCTGGCATTCCGAGCGCATCCAGGCACTCGGTGAGGCGTACGCGCAGCATCCACCCGTCGGATCCGCCGCGGGCGATGTGCAGCAGGTGGAAGAGCACCTTCTGCAGTGGCGTCTCCGCGATCTGCTCCGTTCCGCCGCGATACCACTTCACTACCTCGGCGAGCGGGACGATTGTCGTGACTGCCGCGTACGCGAAAGCCGAGGCATCGAACGAGAGGTCGTTGATGCGGTACTCGCCGCCTGTGACCGTGATGGCGCCTCCGAAGGAGCCGGGCAGGGCGATGTTGAAGAGCAGAAACACGTCGTAGAAGAAGAGCTCGACGAATGACGGCACGTCGCGGGGCGCGAGGTGTCCGGAGTCGTCGATCACCTGCACGTCGATGCGAACGATATCGTGCGCCGAGGCAAGCGGCGTCCAGTCGGCCCGAACGCGCACGATGCCTCCCGGCGTCGTGTACACGCGCTCCTGCAGCGCGGTCGCTGCGATGCGCCACAGCTCGGCGGCGGCGTTCTCATCGCTATTCGTGAGCGGCGCATGGCGCGCAACCTCGGCGGTGAACCTGTATTCGCTCATGGTCGTTGTCTCCCGTCATCAGAATCGCACCGCACCGGTCCGCTCCCCGGATTCCTACAGCCTATCGTTCGCCACGCCGAGGCCTGCCCTCGGCGGGTGTGGCCGGATGCCGCTGGTTCCTCTACGAATCGTGGAGATCGCGGCGCGTCTACGTACGGGACGTGCCGACCACGATGCCGATCAGTCGAAAGCGCGATGAGTTCTCGTCAACGAGCATCGGCTCATGGTCGGGGTGCGCGCTCTTCAGGACGAGCTTGCGTCCACGGATGTCCAAGCGCTTCACGAGGATCATGTCGTCGACGGTACAGACGACGATGCGGCCGATCGCTTCGGCAATGTCATGCGTGCGGCGAACGTAGAGCAGGTCGCTGGGGAAGATGTTGTCGCCGATCATCGACTCGCCCTTCACGGAGAAGACCGCGTTGGCATGCAGTTGCTTGTACCGCGCCGGGATGCGCCGCCTGGGCTCCTCGAAAGCGTCAGGATAAAGCACGACCCCGGCGCTCGCCGCCACGGGATGAACAGCCTCCTGTTTGCTGCGCCCTTTTTTGCGAGGGGGGATCTCCAACGGCGTCCCGGCATGCTCATGCGTGGTCCGCTTGACGATCCATTCGCCAGTCTCACGCAGCCGCCCCAGCTCCTCGTTCGTCCAGAAAATCGTCGGATCGTCGACGATCGCGCTGAGCGGCTCGTCAATCGCGCGCGCGATGCCGAGGACAGTGAAGAAACCAGGATCCTCCGTGACTCCCGTCAGGATTTGGCTGAGGGCTCCGGCAGTCATCCCGACCTCCTCGGCCACCCAGGCGTGGGATTTGTTTTTCGCGTCGATCGCGGCACGTATTCGCTCGCCGAGCTTCATCGCTCCGACGGTACCGCCACCGAAGTGCTGACTGCCGAGGTGCTCTTCTGGTTGGCTGTAACGAATAGTCACTCTACGTATGGTAGACAAAAACGGAACTTAAAGGTTACTGCCATGAAACATTCCGTTCGTTCGTTGCTGCAATAACGTCGATAGAGCGTACGAAGCAACTCCGTTCCGCGACGCCATCGCCTCGGCATGTCGCAGCAGGGCGTCGAGGTAGTGGCGGCGGAGCAACTTGCCGCCGGCAATGACGGCGTCGGTTTTTCGTGTGTTGTGGATCGGCTAACGGTTCGGCGGTCAGCAGGACGGGGTCGGCGAGCTTGCCGGGCTCGATCGTGCCGAGGTCCTTCGGCGCATTGACACGGTGGCCGCGTTTCACGTTGCTGCAGGGAACTCGTTCGCGGAACCATATAACTCTGTCCGACGTCAACCAGAGCGGCGGGAGGCAGATCGAATCGTCGCTAAACTGCCTCCAGCAAACAAGTTAACTGCCTCCTGGAACAACCTAACTGCCACCGGGAACCATTTAACTGCCACCGGGAACCATTTAACTGCCTCCGGGGAGGCTATTAACTGCCTCCGGGAGGCTATTAACTGCCTCCGGAAGGCTATTAACTGCCTCTGGGAGGCTATTAACTTGCCTCCGGGAGGCTATTAACTGCCTCTGGGAGGCTATTAACTTGCCTCTGGGAGGCTATTAACTGCCTCCAGGAGGCTATTAACTGCCCCCCGGAGGCTATTAACTGCCCCCGGGAGGCTATTAACTGCCTCTGAACCGCGGCAAACCCACCGAAAATGGCAGATCGGGCGGCTTCTGCTGCGCTCTCTTAGGTTCCTGCAGTCCCACTCGGCCACGCCAGAGCCTCATGCAGCCCCGGCAGCACTTCTGCCAGCTCCTCTGTGTGCGACGACTCCCCATCCTCCAGCTCGCGCGTCAGCACGGCATCGACCGAGGTCCCGTCCCGACGGGCCGGCTCGCGCAGCACGTCGCGCTGATACCGCGGCACCCGCGCCCGCAGCTCGACCAGCCGGATGGCCTCCGGTAGCAGCCGCGGCGCATCGTCGCCGAGGGCATCTTCGATGATCCCCAGATCGCACCTCTGCATGGCCATCGCGATCATCCCCTCTTTGCTGAGCCGCTGCCCGAGTCGAAACGCCGCAGTCGTTCCCTCCTCTATTTCCGCCGTGAAGAGGCCAACGTTCGCACAAGGGTAGCGGCGATGTGTCGAGATATTGGGGGTCTGGTGGGGCGATGGCTACTCCTCTCGAGAGTGCGTATCTCATAGGATACGTTTGCATGACAACAACGGCCATTGACCTCGTTAAACTCTCGCCGCTTGGAGGCACTGATGAAGCTCGATACCCAGAAAATCGATCGCGCCGTGCTCGCTCTTCTTTACCTCGGCCTTCATGATGGAGCTCGAACGTGGAAGGGTTTCGATTGGGATGCCATGGACCGGCTTCACCAAAAGGGATACATCTCGGATCCTGTTGGGAAGGCGAAGTCAGTCCTGTTCACGGATGAGGGACTCGCGGAATCAGAGCGACTTCTCGACGAACTGTTTGGGATAAACCCGGGCGGCGCGTGATGTCTCTTCGAGAAAGGCGATTTGCGTGAGAGCGATTCGACGATGAAGAGAAGGTCGACCAGGCCTGCTGGACGCGATGAGTTGCGCACTGAGTACCGATTTGACTACTCGAAGTCGCGGCCGAATCGGTTCGCCGCACGCATGAAGCCGGATAGCAACGCGGTCGTACTCGATCCGGACGTAGCGGCTGTCTTCGGTTCGTCGGAGGCGGTCAACGGGTTGCTCCGGTCTGTGATCGCGGCCATTGTTTCGGCGCGAAGTGCGAAGAAGAAACGGGCGAGTTGATGATCACTCGAGTGAGCGGCCCGCCGCTTCTCGTGAAATCGCCACATCCTGCCGAATCGGCGGGCGAGACGCCCGCGGTCCCAGGGAGGAGGTGGCCGGGCCTCCTGTCGAAACGGCGCAGCTACCCCACCCTCACCGACTGCCCGTGGTGGAAGATGTTGTGCGGGTCCCATTCCGCTTTCACGTTCTGCAGGCGCGGGTAGTTCTCTAGGTAGTAGAGATGCTCCCAATCCTTGAGGTCCATGTCCGGGTAGTTCACGTAGCAGCCGTCCATGGTGCCGTCGGGGTGGGGGCCGCGGGGGCCGTACATGGCCGCGTAGAAGTCATTGATCCAGCGGAGGTTCTTTTCGGTCTCGGCCTCGGTGGTCCAGTAGGGTCTGGTATTGGAGTTTCAGGATCGATGACCGCTGCGGGACGGCGGTGGCATCCGAGGGGACGGCGTTGATGCGGCAGCCGTAGGAGTCGACCTGGAGGAGGGCTTGCGGGTTGGCGAAGCCGTCGCTCAGGAACTTCCACAGCGTGTCGATCTGCGGCTCAGGGAACGGCTCGCGCATGTAGGCGGACTTGTACTTGCCGCGCTGGTTCGGGCCGGAGGGGTCCAGCGTCTGCGTGGCGTAGAGCCAGGGCAGACGCTGGATTTCGTTTGTGCGCGTAGGCAAATGATGGCGGCCGACGGCATAAATCTGCGGCACAGGATTCGGCAGGCGGGCGTGGCTCATGAAGGCCACGAACTCGTCGAGCCGGTGCGGCTCGTCGCCGACGTACTGCGCGGTGAGCACGATCTGCGATGCGGTCTTGTGCGTGAGATGGAGCAGCCCGAAGAGACCGGCGTAGGGGCTGTCGATGCCGCTGTTCTCACGGAAGAAGGTTCCGTAGAGGGATACTAGCAGTGTGAACTGCTTCTCCGTGATGTCGCTCCAGTTCCAAGCCAGATTGACGAGGTAGGCCTCGCTGGGCGCGGGCGGCAGTTCCTTGAACCAGAACCGCGTGACGATGCCGAAGTTCCCGCCGCCTCCTCCCTGATTGGCCCACAGGAGATCCTTCTCCGGCGCCGTCCCATCGCGTCCCGCGATCACAACCTCGGCGCGGCGGTTCTTATCGACGCAGACGATCTCGACGGCGTCGAGCCAGTCGACGATCAGCCCGTATTTGCGCGACAGCAGTCCATATCCGCCGCCGGTGATGTGCCCGCCGGCGCCGACCGAGTAGCAGGAGCCGCCTGGGACGGCCTTACCGTACTCCTTGTAGAGGTTCCAGATGACATTCCAGAGAGTGGCCCCGGCCTCGACGCAGTACGCCTTGCGCTCGCCGTCGTAATAGACGCGCTTCATCGCGGCCATGTCGACGATGACTCCGCCGTCGTTGCCGACCGCGAAGTTCTCGTAGCAATGCCCGCCGCTGCGGACGGTGATGCGGAGGTTTTCATCGACCGCCTGCTGCACGGTGTTCCCAACCTGCTCGGTATCGCCGCAGACGGCGATGTACTTCGGCTTGCCGACCCAACGGAGATTGAATCCGCGGATGAGGGTGTCGTAACGGGGATCGTTCCTGTCGACGCGGCCGCCGGGGTAGGGTGAGCAATCCGTCATTCCGGAATGATAAACCCCTCACCCAGCACGCCGCACTCGGAGCTTCGAATCGCTCAGCACGACGAAGCATCCGGCCCACGACTCCACCTCCTGGCTGGCGAATACGTCTCGCAGCTTGGCGATGAGCGCCCGCCTGCCGGACCGCTTCAGGCGCACGAGGACGAAACCGGCATGCTCTCCCTGCGTGAACATACGCGCATCGCCGAAGCGGATGTCCTGTGTGATCAGAAGTCTGGCCGCGGATTGCGCGGCGCTCCAGACCTCGTCGTCAGGACGGCCTGAAAGGTTTTTGGAGTGAACGTCTTCAACGTCGTGACCGAGCGCTCGAAGCTCTGCCACCAGTTCGGTTGGGAGATTTTCATCGAGCAAGATGCGCATTCAGATCAGGGACGCCCGGCATGGGCAGATCTTCTTCCGCCGACGTTGCAGCGAAGACTATCACCGCCCTCAGATCCTCGATGGTCATGGCCGGAAAGCTGCCAAGAATCTCGTCATCGCTGGATCCCTCGGCCAGACTCGCCAGAATCGTCCGCAGCAGGACACGTGTGCCGCGGATGACCGGCTCGCCGCCGCAGATCTGAGGGTCTCTAACGATGTGGTCGTGGTAGTTCACGGAGCCTCGCGTTGATTGATACGGCAACTATTGCATGCATTGTTGGTGAAATTGGCAACAGAAATTGGGTCGACATCACAAAAGGAACGTATAGGAGTCATGATACCGCACCGGCATGCGAGCGGAGGATCTAGGGATTCGGGTCACGGCGGCGATCAAGGCCAGCGGAAAATCGCGCGCAGAGATCATCGCGGAAACAGGGATCAACAAGTCGGATCTGAGCAAGATCGAGAACGGGCATGCCGTTAATCTCAGCCGGAGACGCCTCGCGCTCCTGGCCAAAGCCACCGGAACCACCGTCGGCTACTTGCACGGCGATTTGATGGTGCTGTCACCTGAAGACCGCGAGGAACTGCTCCGTCACCGGAACTGGATCGACGGCAAGCTGCCGAAGATCGACGCGCGTGGAGAGCCGAACGCCATCCTCATCGCGTCCGCTGTCGATGCGCCGGTCAGATCGCGCAAGAGAATGGACATGATTGCCGACCGACCGGTGGTGTCACTCGACGTACCGAGCGCGTTCAAGCGCAGCGATGTGCAGCACGTCCTCCGCGCGAGGGGGGAATCGATGATCGGCGCAGGCATCATGAATGAAGACACTCTTTACGCAACGGCCGCCCCCGAAGAACCGCCAGTCGGAAACGTGATCGCATGCCGCCTCGGCGGAGAGATCTACGTAAAGCGCGTCGCCTCAGAAGAGGGGCATTTGCTCCTGCGCAGCGAGAATCCCGAATACTTGACGATCAGGGTCGACGAGGAAGCGGATCAGTTCGAGATGATCGGAGTCGTGATCGGGCGAATTGGTACGGTTGTCTGATCGAGCGCGCCTGCTTCCCGATTCCGGGGCATTAGAATCCCCCTCCCATGCCCGAGCCCTCCCCTACCCTAACCGCCCGCATCCGTGGGGAGCTTGCGCGCACGAAAGCGTTCAAGGCGATCGGCAAGCGGATCGAAGAGGAGCGGCTGGATGTCACCGGCGCGGCGGTAGAGGCACGGGCGCTAATCCTGGCGACGTTACAGGAGACCACGAACCGGCGCATCGCCATCGTCGTCCCCGGCGATGCGGCGATCGACGATTTTGAGGCTTCGCTGCGGTTGTTTCATTGGGAGGCGCGAGGTGTGTCGGCGTATCCGTCCCCGTCGTTGTCGCCGTATCAGGATCTGTCGCCGTCACTGGGCGTGGTGCGGAATGAGATCCGGGCGCTGGGGATGCTGATCGACAAAGCGATCGATGTGTTGCTCATACCGGCGCGGGCGTTGTTCTCACGGCTGCCGCGGCCGGAGGAGTTTGCCGGGCGGATCGTACGGCTGAGCGAAGGCGCTGAGCTGGACATGCGCCTCCTGCTGGAGCGGTTGGTTGAAAATGGCTTCGTGCGGACGGACCTGGTCGGCGAGGCGGGCGAGTTCGCTTTTCGCGGAGGGATTCTCGATCTCTTTCCGCCGAACACGGCCCGGCCGGTGCGCGTGGAGCTCTTCGGCGACACGATCGATTCGTTGCGTTGGTTCGAGGTGGAGACGCAGCGGTCGGAGGATGAGAGCGGGCCGGTGAGCATCCTGCCGATGACGCATTTCGCGGTCACGAAACCGATGCGAACGGCGCTGGCGCGGCGGCTGTCGCTCGATTTCATGGATCCGCTCTTCAAGCGCGACGTGGCCGACAAGATCGACCGCCTGAACGAGAACGGGACGTTTCCGGGGATCGAGCATTACGTGCCCGTGGCGGCGGAGACGGTGTCGTTTCTGGAGTACCTCGATCCCGGGGAGTGGATGTTCGCGCTCATCGAGCCAGACCAGATCACGACGAGTGTCGCCAAGTTCGAGTCGTTGCTGCGGAATGAGTACGACGCGGCGGCGGAGAAGGGGCGGGCGGTGTATCCGCCGGAGAAGTTGACGACGGCGGGTTCCGATGTGCTGGGGTTTCTGGACGCGGCGAGGCTGGCGTTCGGTGAGGTACACGTGGGGGCACCTGCTCGGCGGCGAGACGCCGCCGAGTCAGCCGGCGGGACGCCAGCGCTCCGGTCCGAGTTCGAAGAGCTGCGGTTGCGAGCTCCTCAGGTGGACCGCTACACCAATCGTCTTCCCGAGTTTACGAACGATGTGAAGCGGGGGCATGGCGACGGCCGGCGGCAGGTGTTCTTTGCCGCGACCAAAGGCGGGCGGGAGAAGGTCGAGCGGCTGTTGAAGGAGTTCGACGTGCCGTTCGTTGCCGAGAGCGACGAGCTCCAGGCCGAGATCGTCATCGCCTCCGGGGCTCTGCCGCGCGGGTTCGACTTCGAGGAGTTGAACCTTACCGTTTACTCGGAGTGGGACCTCTTCGAGCCGCCGACTTCGACGCGCGTCGGCGGGAAGAAGCGGGCATCCGAGGCTTTCGTCACTGATCTGCGCGACCTCAAGGTGGGCGACTACATCGTTCACGTCGATCACGGCGTAGGGCGGTTCCAGGGACTGCAGCGCATCCCGTTCGGGCCGAACGAGCGCGAGGTGATGGAGATCGAGTACTCCGGCGGCGGGAAGCTGCTGATGCCGATGGAGAACCTCAATCTCATCCAGAAGTTCTCCGGCGGCGCCGACACACAGCCGAAGCTCGACCGGCTGGGCGGTACTGCCTGGGCGCGCACGAAGGCCTCGGTCAAGAAGGCGATGCGCGACATGGCCGACGAGCTGCTGAAGCTCTACGCCACGCGGCAGATGGTGCAGGGGCACGCCTTCTCGAAGGATTCGCCGTGGCAGTTCGAGTTCGAGGATGCCTTCGAGTTCGACGAAACCGAGGATCAGGAGTCGGCCATCAACGATGTCAAGTCGGACATGGAATCGCGCAAGCCGATGGACCGGCTGCTGTGCGGCGACGTCGGATACGGCAAAACCGAGGTAGCCATGCGGGCGGCGTTCAAATCGGTCATGGATGGCAAGCAGGTGGTCGTCCTCGCGCCGACCACCGTCCTGGCCTACCAGCACTACCGCACGTTCATGCGACGCTTCGCCTCGTTCCCCGTCACGATCGAGCTGCTGACGCGTTACTACTCGGCCAAAGAGCAGAAGGCGATTCTGGCGAAGCTGGAAACCGGCGAGATCGACGTCATCATCGGCACGCACCGCGTCCTTTCGAAGGACATCAAGCTCAAGGACGTCGGACTCCTCGTCATCGACGAAGAGCAGCGCTTCGGCGTCGGGCAGAAGGAGAAGCTGAAGCAGCTCAAGAAGGCCATCGACGTGCTCTCGATGTCGGCCACGCCGATCCCGCGCACGCTGCACATGTCGCTGGTCGGCATCCGCGATATCTCGGTGATCGAGACGCCGCCCAAGGACCGCCTGGCCATCCAGACCGCCGTCGTTCCGTTCACCGACGACTTCATCCGCGAGGCCATCGAGTTCGAGACCGGGCGCGGCGGGCAGACGTTCTTCGTCCACAACCGCGTCGAGTCGATCTACGCGATGAAGGAGTATCTGGAGAAGCTCGTTCCCGGCCTCAAGGTCATCGTCGGGCACGGGCAGATGGAGGAGCGGGAGCTGGAGCGGGCCATGCTGGCGTTCATCCAGCGCGAGTATGACCTGCTGCTGGCGACGACGATCATCGAGAACGGCATCGACATCCCGGCCTGCAACACGATCCTCATCAACCACGCCGAGCGCTTCGGCCTGTCGCAGCTCTATCAGCTCCGCGGCCGCGTGGGCCGCAGCGACCGGCTGGCGTTCTGCTATCTGCTGGTGCCGAGCGACAAGGTGCTGGCATCAGACGCGCGCAAGCGCCTCGCCGCGATTCAGGAGTTCTCCGACCTAGGCGCGGGCTTCCGGATCGCCGCGAAGGATCTGGAGATCCGCGGCGCCGGCAACATTCTCGGCGGCGAGCAGTCCGGCCAGATCGCCGCGGTCGGCTTCGAGATGTATACGCGCCTGCTGGAAGAGACGATCCGCGAGATGAAGGGTGAGCGCATCGAGGAGGAGGTGGAGACCTCGATGAACCTCGGCGTCGACATCTACATCCCGAAGGACTACATCAGCGACGAGAACCTGCGTATGACGTTCTACAAGAAAGTGGCCTCGGCATCGACCGACGACCGGCTCGACGAGATCCGCAACGAGCTCCGCGACCGTTTCGGCGCGCTGCCGGCCAACGTCGAGAACCTCCTCCGCTTCGTGCAGGTCAAACGGTTCGCGCAACAGATGGGCGTCATTTCCATCGTCCGCGAAGGGGCTCGCGCCGTCGTGAAGCTGACGGCGCAGGCGAAGGTCGATCCGAACAAGCTGCTGGTGCTCATCCAGCAGGACCCGCAAATGAAGTTCTCGCCTAACGGCGTCCTGACTTTCCCGCTCAAAGTGCAGGGACCGGAAGTGATCGACGCCATCGAGGCAACGCTGCGGCTCATCGCGGCGTAGGTGCGCTGCGCGCGTTGTCGGTTGTCGGTTATCTGCGCGCTGCGGCGCGCGTGGTCATTGCCTTTTGATCACGCGGGCGCCAAACGGCGCACCGCGCTTCGCCGCGTTGTCGTACGAACAATCACTGACAACGCGGCGGAGCCGCAGACAACCGACAACGCGCGAAGCGCAGACAACGCGGCGAAGCCGCAACATCAATACCCGATCGTCGTCAGATCGTCGGGCGTCAGATTCGCCGAGGCGAGCGACACCCAGCCGTCGCCGGTGATGTTATCGGTGCTGCTGGCGTAACCGACCCAGGTCACCAGGTTGGCGCCAGTGTCGTCCGTGACTGCAAAATCGATCTGCAGGGCGCCGTAATCGCCGGCGGGGACGGCTTGCTGAATCATTCCGAATGCTTTCACGGTGAGGGTCAGCGAATTGGTCATCTTCTCGCCGATGAAGGTCACCTTGAAAACGTGATCGCTCGAATCGACATTGACGATGCCGAAGTTCGTGCGGAACCCGGCATCCTGCCGCAATCCGAGGGAAATGCCCTCGTCGACGAGCTGCGCCGAGAAGAAGTCGGGATCGACCGCATCGAATGGCTGCGACACCGTGCCGGTCGAACCGGGCTGGTTGGTGTAGATGCGTGAGAAACCGTCGATGGCGCCGTTCTGATCGATGTCTGTGCCCGTGTACGGGATGAAGAGGAGCGTGCCGAGGCTGTTCGACAATCCGAGGCCGTTGACGATGAAGTCCTGGACCGTGACAAAGGAGTTCGGCTGCAGCGTGATCGTCTTGTAGTTCGCCGGATTCAGCGAATTCGTCGTTCCCTGCACCCAGAGTCCGGCCAGCACCTGCTCCGGCGTGGCACCATAGTTGACGAGCGTTACATCGGAACGAAAGAAGGTCCCGCCTCCTCCGGCTACGCTGCCGGCCGCGGGGATCACCAATGCGCGCGTGGATACGGAGTCAACGAGGGCGGAGGCGTGCACTCCCGTACGCGACGCGGTCCGATGGGCAACGACGCCTGCTTTCCACTCCGCGAGCAGGCGCGCGGGCAGATCGCCGCTGACCGGCGTGATCACCAGCGTAGCGGGGTCGACGGCTGTCATCCGCGCGAGGCGCGAAGGATTGCGGGCGTAGATGGGAAGAGACAAGGCAAAAAGCGTGAAAACCAAGGCTACTTTCCTCATGACTGGAACACCTCCGAGGGCTTGTATTCTGATCTCGTGCCGGTCGCGGAGCAAACGCGAATCGGCTACACTTCGCCCGCCCCGTGCGCCGCCTCGCCGCCCTCGCTACCGTGCTCATCGCGGTCGCTGCCTGTCATCGAACGCCGTCGGTCCCACCCGACGTCATCGCCCGCGTCGGCGAACGGATGGTCACGCTCGGCGATTTCAAGCGCTACCTCGACCGTAATACGGGCACCGACCTTGCCCAGATGGGCCCCGAAGTGGCTACCGCCATGACGGACCAGTATCTCGAGGAGGTCGTCCTTTCCGAGTACGCGGCCGGACACGGCGTGGAGATCCCCGCGGAAAAGATCGCCTCGTCGGTGCGCAACGACGCCGGTGCCACGGTCATCGAGAAACGGGACGAGCTGCGCCGTCAGAAACTTATCGGTGACATGTCCGAGGAAATCGCCATGCCGACCGACGCCGACGTCCGCACCTACTACGAACAGCACCCCAACGAGTTTCGGAGCGGAGAAGAGCTGCACGTCAAACAGATCCTGGTCCACGACGAGGCTGTGGCCGAGGAGATCGCGAAGAAACTCCACGCGGGCGCGTCATTCGAAGAGCTATCGAGCCAATACTCCCTCGCGCCGAACGCGAAAAAGGGCGGCGAGATCGGCTACGTCAGCCGGGGTGAGCTCCCGAAGATGTTCGAGGACGAGATCTTCGCCCTCAAACCGGGCAGCGTCAGCGGCGTCATCCGTACCGACGCCAGCTTCCATATTTTCAAGGTCGGGGACCGGCGCGCGCCCGGTGTCATCGACATGCAGACCGCCGCGCCGGTCATCCGCGAGCGGCTGAAGGACGACGCCATCCGAGAGCGAATGGCCCAGCTCACCGCCCGGGCCCGATCGGAGCTCCCGGTGGCCGTCCTCACCAAGCGCCTCCCTTTTAAGTACACGGGAGGCTTCCCGAAGTCGGAAAACGAATAAACCGGCCTGAAACCGTCGTTGTCCGTCCGTACAGCACCCGCGATCACCAATCTACGTCAAAGAGAAGACACGCATGAAGAAAACGATTCTCGCACTCGCCTTAACCGCTTCGGCAACCACGCTCTCTGCAGCCCAGCTCCTGGAGGCGATCGTCATCCGCGTCGGCGACCGCATCGTCACCAGGACGCAGTACGCGCGCCGGCTCAAGGACGGTTTTGCCGAAATCGATCAGAGCTCCAGCGTACCTGCCGATGTGGCAACAAAGAAAGCGGAGCTGCGCAAGAACCTGGCGAACGACCTCATCGCCGAGCTGCTCATCAAGGATCGCGCGGACCGCCTGGGTCTCTCGGTTGCCAGCGACGAGCTGAAGGAAGCGATGAGCCGCCTCAAAGAGCAGTACGGCATCAAGACCGACGCCGAATTCGAAGACTCGCTCCGCAAGTCCGGGATGACCCGCGCCGACATGGAAGTGCGCCTCCGCGACACGATCCTGATGAATAAGGTCTTCGCCAAGGAGCTGCGCCAGCGTGAAGACCTCTCCGACAAAGAGTTGCGGGAGCGTTATGACCGCGAGAAGGAGCGCTACCGCCTTCCCGAGCGCGCCCGGCTGCGCGAGATCGTCGTGCTCAGGCCCGACGATCCGTCGAAGGTCGAGGCGGCGCGTAAGCGCGCCACGGAGCTTGCGACGAAGGGCCGCACCGACGATTTCGCCAAGCTGGCCATGGCTTCCTCCGACGCCGGCACGAAAGACAAAGGCGGCGACCTCGGCGAGGTGGCCCGCGGCGAGCTGCTCCCCGATCTCGACAAAGCAGTCTTCAACGCCACCGCCGGTACGGTGCTCGGCCCGCTCGAGTCCAAGTCAGGCTGGCACATCCTGAAGGTGGAAGCCCGCCTGCCCTCCGAGGTGCCGGCGTTCGAGTCGGTCAAAGACCGCCTGCGCAAGGACGCCAGCGAGGACGCATGGCAGCGCGATTACAAGGCCTACATTGATCGCCTGCGCAAAGACGCGTTCATCCAGATCAACGAACAGAATATCCCGTCGACATAGGCGGGACGGCTTGCCCCGGCGAATGCGGGTCGGACTCTCCAGTCCGAGCTGCGTCGCCTGTTCTACAAGCGGTAGCCGGTTGCACAAGAATTTGTGCCCTCGGACAACCCGACATCCCCCGAATGCGTAGAGTTTGGGCGGGTTGATCACCGTGCGCGTTAACCTTCGCGCATGCACGAACTGATTGCGGACATGCCGGTTGACGAGCGCCCTCGCGAGCGGATGCTGATGCACGGCGCTGACTCTCTTTCCAATGCGGAGCTGGTGGCGGTGCTCCTTGGGTCCGGCGTACCCGGGAAAAACGCCATCGAGCTCGCCCGCGAGCTGATCCGTGATGGATTCGCCTCGCTGGCGCAATATGACGCTGCCCAGCTCGCAAAACTGTGTGGCATCGGCACGGCGAAAGCGACGCGCGTCATGGCCGCGTTCGAGGTGGCACGCCGCCTGGCCAGCCACAAGCCCGAAGATCCTCCCGACTTCGACACGAACATCTTCGGCCGCGCACTCATCGCCCGTTGCGCGTCCATGAATCAAGAGCGGCTCGGCGGGTTGTTCCTCGACTCGCGCAACCGCGTCCTTCGCGAGCGCGAGCTCATCTACGTCGGGTCCATCGCCAGCGCCCTCGTCTCAACTCGCGACGTCATCCGCTTCGCCCTCGACGCCAACGCGATCGGCGTCGTCCTGTACCACAACCACCCCTCAGGCGACCCCGCACCGTCGGCGCACGATATCTCCTACACAAAACGAATTCGCGATTCGCTGAAGTTGATCGACATCAAACTCGTCGATCACCTCATCGCCGGGAGACATGGCTTCACGTCGATGGAGCGGAAAGGGATGATCTAACCGGCCACGAGCGCAGGCTTACGCATGGGGGCCGACCGTTCGGCGTAGACGGGCGTGAACCATCCGTACCGGTCGGGGATCACCCCGGCGATGTAGTCGAAGAATTCCTTCTGAATTCGCTCCGTGACCGGTCCACGGTGACCGTTGCCGACCGGGACCCGGTCGATGCTGCGAATCGGCGTCACCTCGGCGGCCGTGCCGGTGAAGAAGACTTCGTCGGCGACGTACAACAGCTCGCGTGGAATCAACGACTCGATGACGTCGAAACCGAGATCGCGGGCGATCTTGAGGACGCTCGCACGCGTGATACCGGCCAGGATCGAGGCACCGAGCGGCGGCGTCATGATCTTTCCGTCTCGGACGACGAATACGTTCTCGCCCGAGCCTTCGCTCACATATCCGTTGACGTCGAGAGCGATTCCCTCGGCGTAGCCGTCCGCGGCCGCCTCCTGGCGGATCAGGATGGAGTTCATGTAGTTGCCGGTCGCCTTCGCCAGCGCCGGGAACGTATTCGGCGCCATGCGGTTCCAGGAGGAGACGCGAACGTCGACACCCTGCTCGATCGCTTCGGGGCCGAGATATTTGCCCCAGTGCCAGGCCGCGACGACGATATCGACCGGGCAGGCCGCTGGGTAAACGCCGAGAGAGTGAAAGCCGCGATAGACGACGGGCCGGAGATAGCAGTCCTCGAAATCGTTGGCGGCGACGACGTCAACGCATACCTTCTTGAACTCGTCAGGCGTGTACGGAATCTCCATCCGATAGATGCGGCAACTGTCGTAGAGCCGCCGGATGTGATCGTCGAGGCGGAAGATGGCCGGCCCCTGGTTGCGCGTGTCGTAGCAGCGGATCCCTTCGAAGAGGCCCGAGCCGTAATGGAGGGCGTGGGTGAGGACGTGAATTTTAGCGTCGACGAAGTCGACGAAGCGCCCGTTCATCCAGATTTTCTTTACTTCCTCGAACGGCATCGGAGCCTCCTGATCGGGTGGCAGCGGTGGACGGGCAACGGCAGCGCGCGTCGGGTTTAATTTTGCCGGAGTATAGGGTCCGGCGTTTCGGCAAGTCAAAAGGAAACGGCAGGCGCGGCTATGCCAACACTAACAGCGTCATCATGACGATGAGGTAAATGTTTGATGCCATGAAGAGCCGCCGGGCGCGGACGGGTGTGCGGGAGGCGAGGAAGGAGAAGCTGGCGATGGTCAGAGCTGACCCGGCGATGACCGCGCCGGCGAGATAGATGAAGGTGGCCAGGCCGAAAAGCGGCGGGAGAACGCTGACGGCCAGAAGGGCGAAGCTGTAGAAGACCGCATGCCGAGCCGTGGCCTGGCCGTCCTGGTCGCGCACGGCCAGCATGGCGAAGCCGCCGCGGGCGTAGTCGTCGCGGTACATCCAACTGATGGCCATGAAGTGCGGGAGCTGCCAGAAGAAGAGGATGGCGAAGATGATCCAGCCCCCTGCGCCGAGGGAGCCGGTCGCGGCCGTCCACCCCATCAACGGGGGAATCGCGCCCGGAATCGCACCGATGATCGTACAGATGGTCGAGACGCGTTTCAGTGGTGTGTAGATGAAGATGTAGCTCGTGAGCGTGAATGCTCCGAGCCCGGCGGTGAGCCAATTCACGGCCAGGCCGAGGTATGCGGTGCCGATCACGGCGATGGCGACCGAGAACAGAAGAGCGGCGCGAGGCGAAATGCGTCCGTCGGGCAGCGGCCGGAGCCGCGTGCGGCGCATCTTTCCGTCGTACTCCCGCTCCACGTACTGATTGAGCGCGTTCGTACCGGCCGCAACGAGCGCTGTGCCGGCCAGTGTGTTGATCAGGAGCGCCCAATCGACGTGCGGCGCGGCGAAGAGATAACCGGCCGCGGTCGTGATCAGGACCATCAACACGATGCGCGACTTCGACAATTCGAGATAATCGCGCGAGACGCTGGCAAACCCCGCCGGCCGCTCGAGAGCGAGCACGCCGCTCATGCGGTAACCTCGCTCGCGAGAAGCGTCACGGAACGCTGGCGGCGTGTCCGCCATCCGATCGTACGTGCCGTCAGCGCGGTGATGAGCGACAGACCGAGCGTCGCCGCGCCCGTCATCACGTGTACGCTCGTGATGACCGGATGCTTGCCGCTCCAGACAACATAGCCGCCCAGCACGATCTGAATCGCTACCAACGTCACCAGCACGTTCGAGAGCTGGCGGAGCGGGTGGAGCGGCTCGAAACGCCGCAGACGGATGGCTGTGTAGATCACCAGGGCCGCGACGCAAACACCGCCCACGCGGTGCGCGAAATTCACGGCCACTCCGAGGCTTGTAAACGCGGGCACGACAGACCCGAACGACAGTGGGAAATCAGGAATTGCGAGCCCGGCGCCGAGGTGGCGCATCGTTGCGCCGATGAGGATTTGCGTATACGTTACGACGACGAGCAGTGACGTGAGTCCGATCGGAGCGTCGCCCTTCTCCATCGCCCGCGACGTGCGGAACCAGGTCGACGTGAAGAAAGCGATGGAGGCGTTGAGGCAGAAGAAGATCTCGGCAAGCGCGGCGTGCGCGATGGAGACGGAATGCGGCAGGAGCAACAGCACCGTCACGCCGCCAAGGACTCCCTGCGCGATGACCGCGCCGACCGAGCACCAGCCCAGGATGCGCGCCACGCGTTTCGGCTCGCGCAGTTGCAGCCAGATCGCCTGAATCACGGTCAGCAGGCCGACGCTGGCAGCGATCATCCGATGCCCGTGCTCGTAAAAGATCCCGCCGACCATCGGCGGCATCACCATTCCGTAGGAGAGCGGCCAGTCCGGAACGGCCAAGCCCGAGCCGGTCGAGGTGACCATCGCTCCCGCGAAGATGAGGAAAAGCGTCGAACCGGCCACAAACTTCGTGAAACGCCGCAGCCACACCGGGGTCACGTCGGAATGCCTCAATGCCTCGGGCGACGCTTCGAAAGAAGGTTTCATTTCCTAGGAGCCGATACTCGTTTGCGCCGGCGGCGCGGCCGCCAGCCACTTCTTGAACGAATCTTTCGAGTGAACGAACATCTGCCCGCGCATCCGGTAGTGCCCCAGACCGCAGAGCTGCGCGCAGGCGATCTCCCACTTGTCGCTCTCCGCATTGGTCTCGTTCGTCAGGACGGGAGTGAAGTGGATCGAGATCTCCATGCCCGGAATGGCGTCTGTTTCGACGCGCATGACCGGCAGCTTGAAACTGTGAATGACGTCTTTCGAGGTGACGTGAATGATCACCGGCCGGTTGACCTCGAGATGAAGGTCGTTGAGCGTGACGATATCGTCCTTCGCGTGAGGGTCGGTCAGATCGAGCCCGAGAGGGTTCGATGAGGTGACGAGCTTGACGTCGCGCCTGCCGAAGACTCCGTCCGGTCCCGGATACTGAACGTTCCAGGCGAACTGCTCGGCCACGACCCGGATCTCCAAGGGGTTTGCGGAGGCCGGCGGCACTTGCGTCCACCGGGACCACATCGGAATGGAGAAGCCGACCAGGAGGATGACCTCGATGACAGCCACGCCGGCCTCGGTGTATGTGGAGAAGTGACTCTGAACGCCGTGGTAGCTCGCTTTCGGATTCCGTTTGGCGTTGTAGCGCCACAGCGTATAGACGAAGAAGAGGCCCCACCCGATGAACAACACGAGCATCAGCCAATGCACATTCGCACTGAGACGATCCAGGCCGGGACCATGTGCCGAGGCGTCCACCGGCATGAACTGCGCGAGAAATTTTTCCATGACGATTCCCTTTCGGCGCTCCTTAGTGCGCCGCTCCTCCCTCGATCACGCGGAACGACTCCCGCAGCCTTCGCAGCTCTTTGGCGCGACGCCAGAAGCTCCAGAACATGGCCACGAATCCGACCTGCACGAAGCCGATCACGCCGAGAAGAAAGACGATGGCGTTATTCGAGCTCTTGGTCATCGGTGAATTCGGCGCACCATAACAGACCGGGCAGGCGGACAGGATCGCCGGAACCAGCAGCAGCGCGATGACCATCACAACGAATCGGCCGCGGCGGGTCATGGGAGCTCCTTAAGCTTGTGAAACACGCGCTTTCCGTACCATACCAGCGACGCGCCGCCGGCCAAACCAAAGACGGCCATCCATACCCCGAGCGCGCTTCGCGACGCCATGAACTCGCGCACACCCCACACCGCCACATACAGCGTCAGAGCGACGGACACCGTAATGAAAACGATATGGAAGACGCGCAGTGACATTTACGATCCGAACGGGTTGGCGTGATGACTGACCGGCAACGTCATCAGGAAGATGAAAAAGACAACCGTGAGAATGAGCACGCCGTAGATGACCTTCTTCTCCGACAGCAGGTGCATGAAGAAGCCGGCCACCAGAAAGCCTTTGATCGAGGCGATGATCAGGGCAACGATGATCGCCGTATGAACAGGCAGCTTCAGTCCATAACAAGCGCCGACCGTCACGGCGGTCAGTACGGCGAGCCCGATGAAGACCGTAATGTAGACCCGCATTTCCGAGCGGATCTGCTCCGGGCTGTGGTGATGAGCATTGGGATCACCCACGCCTGCGTGCTCGTGCACGTCGACGCCTGGCTCCACTGCGGCTGCTGGATCGGTCACGTCGTGCTCCTCCTACATGAGGTACAAAACAGGGAAAAGGAAAATCCAGACGAGGTCGACGAAATGCCAGTAGAGGCCGACGACCTCGATCCGGTTGGTGTAGCGCTCCGGATCGTGCGCCCACATCTTTGCGCCCGGTCCGAGGAAATAGAGAAAGACGATCACGCCGCCGATGATGTGCAGACCGTGCAATCCCGTCATCGTGAAGTAGATGGCAAAGAAGTTGTTCGTCTTCGGGAAGTTATGCTCGCGAAACTCGTGGCCGTACTCGAACGCCTTGTTGACGAGGAAGATCAGGGCGCAGAGGATCGTCGCAGAAATGTAGATGCGGCCCCATTTGAGATTTCCCAGGCGCAGCTGAGACCATGCCATGACGACCGTGACGCTCGATACGATGAGGATGAACGTGTTGAACGTGGCCAACGGGACGTTGAGCATCTCGTATCCGCGCGGCCATGTATCGGCGCCGGTGCGCAGGAGGATCAACGACGAGAAGAGCGCGCCGAACAACATGACCTCGGAGGCCAGAAACAGCCAGATGCCGAGCTTGGCGTTGTAAACGCCCGTGTCCGGACGCGGATGAACGTTGTACGGGATCTCCAGCTCTGCGTGACCGACTGAAGCGTGTGCGTCCATCAATTCTCCCTCATCGCCACTGCCGTTGACGGCAGCAGGCTGCCGCCGCGAGGCGCGGGCGCGGGCGCCGCTGGCATGTGCTGCGGAATGAACTCGGCGGCCTCGCCGGGAACGTTGTATTCATAAGGTCCGCGGTAGACGACCGGCAGAACCTCGAAGTTGCCGTGAGCCAGCGGAGGCGACGTCGTGGCCGCCCACTCCATCGTCGTCGATTCCCACGGGTTCGAGCCGAGCCCCTCGTCACGGTGACCGAGCGCGGCGGCAATTGCGTTGTAGAAGAAGTTGATCACGAAGGGCACCTGAGCGGCCAGCAGGCCGATCGCGCAAACGGACATGAACGGATTCGTCTGCGCCGCGATCTGCTTCGCGTGCGCATATTGCATTCCACCGTCATAAAGGCGCCGCGACACGCCGGCCAGACCCTGCGCGAACATCGGGAAGAAGATGCCGTTGATGCAGACGAACGAGACCCAGAAGTGGACGCGCCCCCAGAAGTCATTGAGCTTGCGTCCGGTCGCCTTCGGAAACCAGTAGTAGATCCCGCCGAACATGGCGAAGATCGTCCCCGGCGCGACGACATAGTGGAAGTGGCCGATGACGTAGTACGTGTCGTGCAGATGGATGTCGGCGGCGGCCAGGCCGAGCGGCAGTCCGGTCAGGCCGCCGATTCCGAACATCGGCAGGAAGGCCAGCGCGAACAACATCGGCGTCGTAAATCGTATCGAGCCGCCCCATAGAGAAATGAAGAGCGAGCTCAGAATGATCACCGACGGGATGGAGATGATCATCGTCGTCGTCTGGAAGAAGGCGCTGATCGTCGTTCCCATGCCCGTCAGGAACATGTGGTGTGCCCACACGACGAAGGACATGAACCCGAGGAAGACGGTGGCGAATACCATCGACTTGTAGCCCCAAAGCGGCTTGCGCGTGCCGTTCGCGATGATCTCCGCCACGATTCCCATCGCGGGGAGAATGAGAACATAGACCTCGGGGTGCGCCAGGAACCAGAAGAGGTGCTGCCACAGCAGCGGATTCCCACCGCCCGCATTCGTGAGCGCCTGCCCGCTGACGACAAGGCCGCTCGGCAGGAAGAAGCTCGTGCCGGCCACACGGTCCATGAGCTGCAACACCGCGGCCGCCTCGAGCGGCGGAAAGGCCAGCAACAGCAGGAACGACGTGACGAACTGCGCGTGTACGAAGAAGGGGAAGCGCATGTACGACAGCCCCTTCGCGCGCAATTGAATGATCGTCACGATGAAGTTGACAGACCCCAGCAGTGACGACGTGATGAGAAAGACCATCCCGACCAGCCACCAGGTCTGCCCTTGCGAGGCGATGACCGAAAGCGGCGGATAGGACGTCCAGCCCGACTGTGCCGTACCGCCGGGAGCGAGGAAGCTGGCCAGCATGATCAATCCGCCCGGCGCATAGCACCAGTAACTGATCATGTTGAGCTTCGGGAAGGCCATGTCGGGGGCACCGATCTGCAGCGGAACGAGGTAATTGCCGAATGCGCCGACGGCCAGCGGCACGATGCCGAGGAAGATCATGATCGTTCCGTGCATCGCGCCGAGCTGGTTGTAGGCCTCGGGAAGGAGCACTCCGCCCGGCGCACGCGACTCGCCGAGCAGCTTCATGACGCTGAATGCATGTCCCGGCCAGCCGAGCTGCAACCGCATCAGGATCATCAGACAGAACCCGAGCATCAGGAACAGCAACGCCGTGAAGCCGTACTGGATACCGATCCACTTGTGGTCCGTCGAGAAAACGTAGCGGCGGATCCACGGCAGGTGATGCCCGCCATGCGCGCCGCCCTCTTCATCTTTCATGACGCGCAACGCTTCGCGGAGCGCCTTGTGCGCTTCGTCCGCGTACATCCATTGCGAGCCCACCCGGATCTGTCGTCTCAATGCCATGTTCTTAGCTCTTAGCTGTTAGCTGTTCGCTTTTCGTGACGGACTCTTCGATGCTCTCTCGCAGCTAGCGATCGCCCCCTCAAGAGCTGACAGCTAAGAGCTAAGAGCTTCTTCACGTTATCCCTTGAAAGTGAAATTCAACGCCTTGGATTCTTTCGCGCCCACGGTGACCTTCTGCTCCTGCTGCCCATACTTCTCATGCCACGCCACGACTGTGTACTGGCCGGGCGGCAGGTTGGAGATCGTAAACGAGCCATTTGCCTGCGAAACCGAATAGAACGGATGAGGCATGACAGCCATGTACGACTTCATCCATCCGTGGACGTCGCACTTGACCTTGAACGGCGTCATCTCGGGCTTGTCAAATGTCTTGTTCGAGACCATCCCCTGCACGGGCTGGCCTTCATTGAACTGCGAATTGACGACCGGGAGAGCGTGGATATTGTGCAGCGTGGCGTCATCGTTCTTGATCTGCAACTGCTGACCGACCATCACGGCGTTGACGTGCGGATAGTACCGGCAGCCCTTCTGATCGATGGTCGCCGGCGTGGACGGCGGCGGGAAATTGCCCTTGATGTCTTTGATGTAGACGAAGACGTTGGCCAGCTCGCCGGCCGGTCCGGTGACCACGTCCTCCTCGGTGGCGGGAGCGCTGGCGTGCTGCGACTGGCAGTACGGGTCGGCAGACATCTGGATGTTGGTCATCTTCGGCGCCGTCCCTTCGAACTTGACCAAACCCGTGAGTGTGGCGGCGTCGGCCGACACCGCCGGTGCGGCGGGTGCCGTGGCCGCAGGCGCGCCGGATGCGGTGCTCGCCGCGGTCGTGGCCGTCGTCTGCGTTTCGTCATCCTCTCCCTGGTCTTCCTTCGAAGCCTCTTTACCCTTGCCGCAGGCGATCGAGAGAACGAGGGTGCTGGCGAACAACAGCGATACGAATTTCTTCATGGTCATCAATCTATCTCCTGTATGTCTAACGTCCAGGTCCGCTCGCCGCCGGCACGGCGCGCTGGTTGCGCGTCGATTTCGCCGCGGGCGCCGCGGGCGGAGGCAGCGAGGGTTGCGGCATTGCGATCGCCGGCACGTCACCGTCCGGCGAAGCCGGCCGCATCTGTGTAATGCCGATGCTCCAGATGTAGTCGCGCAGATAGTCAGTCAGCGTCACCACATCGCCCATGGAGCGCTTCAGTTCCTTCTCGTTGTTTCCGAACAGCGGCAGAAGCGTGGCCTTGAACTGCGCAAACTGCGGCGAATCGATGGCCATCGCCAGCGGCGATTGGAACCCGCCTGTCGCCGCGTCGCGCGGGAAGTTCGCCGGCATCCGCGTTCCCGGGATCATCTCGTTCGGACGGCGGATCCAGTCCGGGACCCAGTCGTGACGCAGGCGCAACCGCGCCAGCGTGAGATTCGGAGCCAGAGACGTGGTGTCAGCGGTATTCGGCACCGGCGGATTCTCCGGGTTCACCGGCGTCGTGACATGGCACTGGGCACAGCGAAGCATCGTGAATACCTGCTTGCCGATGGCAGCGTTCTGCGGCGAGGGATTCATCCCGCGCGTCGTATCGAACTGCTCTCCCTTGCCCGCTTCCGCGAAGAAGGTGACGAGGGTATTGGCTTCCTGGTCGGTGAAGTGGAACGTCGGCATCCGCACGCTCAACCAGGGCCGGATCTTCATCACCGTCGGATCTTTGAGGAAGTTGAAGAGGAACGGCGACTGCGCGCGCGCACCCTCGGGAGAGAGATCCGGCGGCAGGAAGTTCGCGTCGGCGATGGTCGATGCGATGGCGCGTCCGCGCCCATCGACGACGTGACAGGCGCGGCAGTTGTGCTGCGAGACGCGTTTGCGCCCTTCTTCGATCAGGCGCGTGCGTGCGTCGAGTCCGGCCATGCGGTTCTCGGCGACTTTCTCCTTGGTGAGACCGACCACGACCATGGCGATGCGACGCGCTTCCTCCGGAGTGAGGTGGAAGTTCGGCATCTTCAGCTTGTCGTTGTAAACCTTCGTACGGCGGTCGTCGTAGATGCGCGGATTGCGCAGCTTGTTGTAGACCCACGATGGCACGGTGTGGATGACGTGCTCCGTGGCGCCGTCCTCGTTCTTCCACTGCTGATCGGTCATGAAACCAAAATCGAAGAGATGCAGAGCCTTCGATCCTTCGACCGTCAGCTCGGTCCCGATCGGCTTGAGTCCCTCGAAGCCCTTGATGTTGTGACAGGAATAGCAGCCGTACTTTTCAATGGACCGCTGTCCGAGATAGACGAGCTGTTCCTGCGAAGACATCGACCGAAGCTTCATCTCGGCGTCGCGATCGCTCAGCGTGTTGATCAGATAGCCCTTGGCCAGATCATGAACGGCCCGCGCGTCCGCCGGGCGGATGGGCGTGTTCATGAAGCCAGGTTTCTGCATCGTGAGCAGATATGCCGTCACGTCAGACGCTTCCTGATCCGTGAGACGCAGCGACGGCATCGGAGCCTCGGCGTAGTAGGCCTTCGGGTTCTTTACCCAGTTATAGATCCAGGCCGCGTTCGTCTTCGTTCCCACACCGGTGAAATTGAATCCGTAGTTGCGCTCCAGCGGGAAGTCGTCGCGCCTGGCCAGGCGGAGCTGGCCGGTCTTCTCGTCTTTCACCTGTTCGGTGTCGACGTGGCAGCCCATGCAGCCGACGCTGCCGACGATCTGCTTGCCGCGGGCGGCATCACCGGCGCCTGGCGGCGACCACACACGATGCGTGGACTTGTCGAACAGATAGCTGACGATGGCGTGGATCTCGGCGTCCTGGAGCTTGATGTTCTGAGCGCGTTCCTGAGGCGGCACGACGCTCGGATCGATGATGTTCCGCTGATAGAAGAACGACGGCATGCGCGTCGTGGAGCGGAAGTTGTGCGGATCGCTGATCCAGCGGAAGGCCCACTCGGGCGTGGTCTTCTCGGCGATGCCTCCGAGATCAGGACCGGGCTTGCGAAGATCGCTGAAGCGCCAGTTATTGATCTTGTGGCAGGCATAGCACCCGTAAAGCTCGACGGTCTGCGTCGCCCTGGTGATGTCTTCACCGCGGTCGACTCCCATCTGCGCCGAATGGCATTTGATACAGCCGGCCTCGTAGTAGTGCCGGGGATACATCGGCGTCTCGATGAACTCGTTCTCTTCGTAACCCCAGTGCCGCTGTTTGAAATCGCTCGTCCACGGAAAGAACCCGAGAGTCCACCACGCGGTCCCGGCCCAGCGATGCTCCATCCTGGGGCTGGCCGGCGTGTGTCCGGCGCGGCCGAATTCGGTGGCCCGGTCCTGGCCGCGATGACAAACGGTGCAGCCGTACTCGAGAAGCGGATGTGCCGAGGCGGAGCCGACGTACAGATCGAGCTTCGGATGCGTACGCCACGGATTGAGCGTGTCGTTCGGCGCATCCTGAATCCGCTTGAGCTGTGCGATCCGATCCTGAGTCTCCTTCCGCTTCTCCTGCGGGATCTGATACGCGTCGAGACTTTGCTGCAGTTCCTGGGACAGTCGCGCCGCTTCCGCCTTCGACTCCCAACCGGGGGTGTCGATCGCGCGGTGGCAGGTCTGGCAACGGTCGACGCGCGGAACGTTCATGTAGTTCATGTCGATCGACAGATCGTTCAGAACGACCTGATCGATCTTGATGACCGGATTGACGAAGTCGAGCAGCGGCTGGCTGAGGATCCAGTTTGTGCTGAACTCGTCCATGTCGACGGCGGTCAACTGCTTGTTCAGCAGGTCCACCGAGGCCGTCAGCAGTTTCTTCTGATCCTCGGCGTCCTTGATTTTCTTCAGCCATTGATCGACGTTCGCCTTGGCGGCATCCCGTTTGCGGGTCGATTCCTGCAGGGCAAGCTGCAACTCGGCGAGACGCTTCGACTGCCGGTCATACTCGGCCTGCTGCTGCGCCGCGTCGGCGCGGTGCTGTACCACCGACGCTTCGGCGATGTAGCGCTGAGCGTCGAGGTTCGCCTTGGCGAAGCGATAGTCCTGGTCGGCCCGGTAGTGGTCGCCCTCTTCCGCGTCGAGAAGCTTCTGCGCGGAGAGGTACTGGTCGCGATGGTGAGCCAGCTCGATGCTGCCTTTCTGATCCTGCGCGTCGAGGTCGGCGAGCTGCTTGGCGTTCTCCGCGGCTTTCGCGCTCTGCATCTCCTGAACGATGCGCTCCTGCTGCATGCGCAGGAATTCGAGCTGGAACCACTTCCACCCTCGGATGTAGTCGTAACCGACGATGAGCCCCGTCACCCCGAGGAGAACGATACTCGACAGGGCGAAGATCAGATTCAGCCTGCGAATCGAGTAGTTATGCGGAATCGGCTCTTGTGGTTTCATGGGTTACGAGGAGTCCTCAAACGTTGAAGAAGATCTCCTGGATGTGCAGGATGTATTTCAGGTTGAACAGCCAGCGCAGCACCATCTTGATCGGCAGCGACATCATGATCAGGAAGAGGTATGCGCCGACGTAATACCGCGCCGCCCCCATCTTCAGATAGAAGCGGCGGAACGGCCCGATCGCCATCAGCGGCGGCAGACCGAGGTATCCGCCGATCAGCCCGAGCCCGAAGATCTCACGGATGATCCAGAGCTTGGGCAGCGACGTGCCGAGCACCTTCACCCACATCAACTCCGAGAGATCGACGTTCACCAGCGGGACGAGCTTGTTCGGATCCCAGAACTCGTAGGGCCCAAAGAAGTTCCAGTTCGGTCCACGGAGAAACGTGCCGGTAATGATCAGGAATGACCACAGCACGAGGAATCCGTAGAGGAAGACGCCGATCTCCCACTTCCGCTCGCGGAAGGAGTAGTAGCCGTTGCCCTTCGGATTCGTATCGATGTACGGGATGGCCATGAGGCCGACGATGATCAGCGTCGGCAGTACGACGCCGGCCAGCCAGGGATCGAAGTAGACGAGCATTTCCTGCAGGCCGAGGAAGTACCAGGGGGCCTTGGCGGGATTGGGAGACGACGTCGGATTGGCGGCCTCTTCCAGCGGTGCGCGCAGAACGACCGACCAGACGATCATCACGATCGTCAGGAGGATCATGCAGAGCATTTCGGTGTAGACGAGGTCGGGCCAGGTGAAGAGCTTTTCATCCGACTCGGTCTTCTCCCAGGGAATACCGCCCACGACGATCTGCGTGTCGTTGAGATACGCCTTGCGCAGCGCCACCCAGGTGAAAAAACCGAGGAGGAAGATCATGGCTACGATGGGAACGTTGTCGGGCTTCGCGGCGATGAGGAAGAAGTTCGGATCGAGCATCGACAAACCGAATGCAAGCGCTCCGAAGACGAAGAGTTGAAGGCCGATCTTCGTATCCCACAGCCGTCCGCCGAGCCGCGCCAGCACGAAGAGAATCAGGAAATAGGCAACGCCGAGATAGAGCAGCGGCGCGATGAAGATCCCGGCGATCAGGAGAGCGGCGCCGAAGCCGAGAAAGGCGAAGCCGCCCGCCGACTTGATTCGTCCGCCGAGGAGATTGAAATAGATGATGAGCGCAAAAATCGACGTCAGCAGCAGGAACGAGATCGAACCTGCCGACAATACGTTGACGAAATCCTTGATGAAGACCATCAGCGTGTGGCCTCCAGGCTACGGGAGTCGGGAGCCGGGCGTTGGGGGTCGGAGAACGACGGTCGCGTCGGAGTGAGCTCCGACACCCGACTCCCGACTCCCGACTCCCGACTAAACGACAGGCAAGGCGCGTTCATAGCGGACCCGAGATGCCTCCGTCTTTTCGAACTCGCCAGAAGTGAATGGCCATCAGGAAGCCGGCCGCCAACGGAATGACCACGCAGTGCAGAACATAGAACCGCAGCAGCGTGGCGGCCCCGATGGACCGCCCGCCTATGAGCGCGAAGCGGGCATCATCGCCCGCATGAATAAGTCGTATGTCTCCCAGCTTCACCAGGCCCGACATCGGACCCTCGTTACCGGCGCCGGGTGAGGCGCGCGCCATCGAGGAACCGACCGTGATCGCCCAGATCGCGAGCTGATCCCACGGCAGCAGGTATCCGGTGAACGAAAGCAGCAGCGTCAGCACGAGCAGGATGACGCCGACGTTCCAGTTGAACTCGCGGGGCGGTTTGTATGACCCGGTCATGAAGACGCGGAACATGTGCAGCCAGACGGCGATGACCATGGCGTGCGCGCCCCAGCGGTGCATCTCGCGCATGATCCCGAACGGAGCCTGCTCGCGCAGATCCATGATGTCCGTGAAGGCGTACTCGATCGTCGGCCGGTAGTAGAACATCAGCAGCAGGCCGGTAACCGTTTCGACGAGGAAGAGAAAGAACGACGTCCCGCCCATGCACCATGTGTAGCTCATGCGCACGCCCGAGCGGCGCACCTTGACGGGATGCAGATGGAGGATCAGCGAGCCCAGGACGGCCAGGACGCGTTTGCGGTTGGTATTGGGGATGCCGACCCGGAAGACCGACTTCCAGATCTGCGAATTGACGATACCGTCCTGGAGTTCTCGTAGATTCGCCATTCTTCCTCTTGGGAGTGGGGTGTGGGGAGTGGGGTGGAAGTGGGAACCAACTGGCTTCCCACACCCCACTCCCCACTCCCCACACCCCGCCCTCACATCTTGATAAACGCCTCGGGGTCAGTCCACTCCCCACGCTCCTGGTGAAACTGCTTCGATTTGTCTACGACGATCTGGCCGTCGGCGACATCGATGAAGATCTTGGCCCGCTCGAGAGGCCGCGGAGTCGGTCCCTCGAAGTTGATACCGGACTTGTAGTAGCCGCTGCCGTGGCAGGGGCACTTGAACTTGTTCTGCGTTGGAAGCCAGTTCGGCGTGCAGCCGAGATGCGTGCAGACCGTGATGAGCGCATACATGATCTCTTCGGTGCGGACGATCCAGATGCCGAACTTGTCTTTCCAGCGCTCGTCGACTTCTCCGATCGCGTAGTCGGAGGGCAGGCCGGCCTTGAACTTCTGCACCGGCTCGAATAGGACGTTCGGGAAGAGGAAACGCCCGAGGATGCTGGTCAGTCCACCGAGAGCGGCGGCCAGAGCGACCCACGCTGAGGTCAGAACGACTGGGAAACTGCGCCGTGTGATCTCGCCTTGTTCGCGGATATCAGCAGCAGCGCTCCCCGCGAGGGGAGTCTTCGGAACCATTTGATATGGCGTGATTTCGTCAGACATCCAGGGTTGTGAAGGTGCCGAAAAGAGCCCGCTCCGGCGCGGGCGTAAATATCCGCTTTTCGACAACCGCTGTCAACGAAAAAGGTGACCGGAGAGGGGGAAGTTTTGCGTGATTTCTGAACGCTTTTGTGCTCACGCCGTCTCGCGGTTGCGCGGTCTCGGAGTCTCGCGGGGTGTCACCCACGCTGTCATCCTGAGGCTGCCGCAGCCGCGGTAGGAATGTTGATGCTTGCTCCAATCTCGTCCCGCGGCGGAGGACGCCGAAGGACCCCCAGCGAGCTTGCATCGGGAAGTACCACCACCCGACCCGGCAAGCTCGCGGGGGGTCCTTCGGCGTCCTCCGCCGCGACGTATGGTTTAGGCAAACATCCAACATTTCTGGCGCGGCTGCGGCAGCCTCAGGATGACAGGTCGGGGGTCACCGCGAAACCGCGAGACCGCGAGACCCGGCAACCTCAGCCACCGCCTGCTTCGCCGCGGCGCGGACGCGCAGACTGGGATCGCTGGAGGCGATTCGCTGGAGGTCGGGGGCGGCGTCGCGGCCGGCCAGCGTTGCGTATGCCGACATCGCCACGATCATGGCGTCTTCCTTCTGGTCCTCACGCATCGTGGCGACACGGTTCAGCCGCGACCGGTCGAGGATCTCGCGCAGCGGGGCGAGGGCGCGTTTGTCGCCCAGCCGGGCCAGACCGATCGCCGCGTTCCAGCGAACGTCAGGTGCCTCTTCCTGCAGGCCATTGACCAGCGCCGGCACGGCGCTGGCGTCGCCGATCGCGCCGAGCGTGTAGTACGCCGTGGCGCGGACATCTTTATCGTCGTCCGAGGTGGCTTTGGCAATGCGCGGGATGGAGGCAGGATCGCGCAACTCGCCGAGAGCCATCAGGGTAAAGATGCGGTTGTCGACGTCGCGATCGTTGAGACCATCCAGCAGGACCGGTGTGGCACGCCGGTCGCCGAGCGTACCGAGCACCATGCCGAGGTAACGGCGGATGCGCGGGTCGTCGCTCTTCGAGTTGGCGTACAGCGTGGAGATGTCGCGCTCGAGGTTGGGGTACCGCTTGGCCTCCCCACGCTTGAGCGATTTCGAGAGTTGATACGCCGCCTGCCACCGCTCGTGCGAGCTCCCGGAACGAATGGCGTTGATGTAGTCAGGAATGGTCTGCTCGTCGGTGGCCAGCTTCCCGAACACGAAGAAGATCAGGACGGCGATGAGAACGACGCCGAGTGGGAAGACGACAAACTGGAAAAGGATGGTCTTCGAGGACTCTTTGGGGAGGTCGGCGGACGCGGGGGTCGGGAGTCGGGGGTCGGGGGTCGGAGATGAATCCGGAACACTCTGACTCAGTTGTTGGTGCCTGGACAAATCAGTCGGACGTTGATCCTTCTCCCACTCCCCACTCCCCACCCCCCACTCCCCACTCACCGTCCCGTACCCATGACCACGAAATCAGGCAGGTATCCCTTGAGCTGCGTTGGGGCGTCGGGGACGACGATGGCGTCCTTGTCGCAGACCGACTCGCAGAGCCGGCAGGCCACACACTTCTTCTCGTCGACGAAGGCGATCTTGTAGTGGTTGGCCACCGTCTCGTCGTTCGGGTCGATCATCTTGATGCACTCGAACGGGCAGATGTCGACGCAGAACTCGCATCCCGTGCAGAGCTCCTTGATGACCTCGGCTTTCGGGATCTCTTTCGGCTTGACGCGCGGGATGAACTCGCCGTGCTGGTTCTGAATGGCGTCGACCGGACAGTAGATACCGCAGACGGAGCAGTCGATGCAGCGTTCCGGGTGGATGTAGTACATGCCGCGGGCCGCGCCCCAGATCGTGTTGGTGGGGCACTTGACTTCGCAGACGCTGCAACCAATGCACTTGTCGGTGATGAAGTGAGGCATGGCGGGCGAGTTTACCTTACCAGTGCAACCATCGCACGGTCGTTGAGGAAGATCGGTTTGATGACTCGGTGTTGGCGCGAAAGGATACCGAGCTCCGGTGCGCCGCGTTCACCGATCCAATAGAACGCGCCAGACGGAGCCGGAACTCCCGGCCGCGGCAGCGCCCGCCATCCGGGATGCTCGGCCTGCTCCGGCGGATACGCGGCGACCTTCGGGTGACCGTTCATCAGCGTCTCGAGATAGCAGTATCCCGATGCGACGACCGTCTGGTTTACCGGGATGTTGCCCGCGACCCAGATCGCGGCCTGACGATACGGATCGGGCGGGCGATGCAGGTGATCGATGATCCCGAGCGCACTCCAGATGGCGCCGATGGCAATCAGCGCGGTCGTCAGCGCCAGCCGGAAACGATTGTGCCGCAGCGATTCGGCCAGCCAGAGAGCCAGCGGCACGGCCAGGACCGCCTCGAACCGCATCGGGACGTAGACGCGCAACATGACCGCGAGAACGACCGGCACGAGCACCATCACCATGTAGCGATTCACGCGCACGGATAGTGCGAAAGCTACCGCTCCGATGATGGCCAGAGCCATCGGCGGGCGGACGAAGAGCGCATCCGGCCAGCTCAACGACATCCACGCCCTCGCCTCCGGAGGCTGATGCAACGCCAGCCAGAATGCCGGCAGATAGAGGATGACTGCAAGCGCCAGCGACGACGAGCGCAAGTAGCGCCAGCGAACGTAGCGCCGGCGGCCCGCCGGCTGGACCGCCGCCGGCTCGGCGGCGGGACCGAGAAGTAGAATCGGAAACAACAACACCCCGTAGTAATGACTGTACGCCGCCGCCACCAGCGCCAACGCCGCAACGACCGGCCGCTCGTCATCGATCGCCAGCACGGCGATCGTCACGAACATCGCGCACAGCGCGTACGCGCGCGCGTCGACCGCGAAGAGGATGGCCGGAGGGAAGACGGCCAGCAGAATCGCGGCGAGCATCGACGGCGTCCCGGTTCCCGACCGCAGAATCAGAACGATCGAGACTGCCGCAAAGACAAGCGACAAGACGCGGGTCGCCACGACCGACGGATCACCGAGCAGGTGGACGACGAAGTAGTACAACGGTGGTCCGGAATCGTGCTGCAACGCAGCGAGGATCCCCGCGAACGACTTGCCGGCGATCCATCGCGTGAACAGCTCGTCAAAGAATGTGTCGCGAACGAGGAGAAGAGGAAGGCGAGTACCCAGAAAGATCGCGCTGATCAGGATCGAAGGATGAAGGATGAAGGATGAAGGATGAGCCTCTGCCCCTTCATCCTTCATCCTTCAGCCTTCATCCTTTCACTCACACCGCCAGCAGCTCCGAGATCGTCTTGATCAGATGCGACGACTGGATGGGCTTCGAGATGTACGCGTTCGCGCCGAGGGCCAGTCCGCGCTCACGGTCCTCCTCGGCGCCTTCTGTCGTGATGATGACGATCGGAATGTTGCGGAGCTGCGCGTTCTGGCGCACCAGCGAGACGAGCTTGAGCCCGTCCATGACCGGCATGTTGATGTCGGTCAGGATCAGGTCGATCTTCTCGGGACCGGAGAGTTTCTTGAGGGCATCGACGCCGTCGACCGCCTCGATGATCTTCGCGTTCTTGAACCGCTTGAGCGAGAACGAGATCAGTTGTCGCATGGTCGGCGAGTCTTCGACGACCAGGAAATTGGCATTCTCCAGTGGCACTATCGGGCCCTCACGATGTGGTCGTCAGAAGGTCGAGGAAGCTCTGAATCGTGTTCAGCTTCCTCTCCGACTGCGAGTAAAGTTTTGACGAGAAGATCGCCGTGGCGGCGTGCGCGGCTAGCAAGGAGAAGAGCTCGTAGTCGACGGCCGAGAACGAGTCCTTCTGCTGCAGCAGCCTGTAGATGACGACCAGGCCGATGACGTGCTCCTTGATCTTCAGCGGCACGGCGGCCAGCGGCTTCTCCAGCGTGATCTTGCCGCCGTTTTCCATGTCCTGGTTGATGTAGTAGCTCTCGCCGGTCTTGGCCACGCTGCCGAGGACGCCGTCGCCGAGGCGGGTCGAGAGCGTCTCGATACCGGGCATGACGTCCTCCCCCTCGGAGGCGATCGTCTTCAGCTCGTTCGTCTTCTCGTCGAGCAGCAGAATGGCGAACGATTCCGCGCCGATGAGGTTGATGACGATCTCCTGCACGATCTGGATGACCTCGCGGAAGTCGAGCGTGGAGTGAAGCTGGTAACTGGCGACGTAGAGGTTGGCGAGGTTGTTGTTCTGCTCTTCCACCTCGATGTAGCGGCTGGCGAAGTCTTTGTTCTCTTCCTCGACTTCCTTGTATCGCTGCGCGATGCGGCGGTTCTCGTCAGTGAGCTGCTGCACCTCGGTGCGCAGACGCTGCACCTCATCGTTGAAGCCGGCCGTGGCCTCCGTCTCGAGAGAGGCCATGCGATAGCGGAGCCGCTGGTTTTCACGCAGCAACTCCTCGGTGAACTCCTTACCCTTGTTGAACAGCTCGAGAAACTTCTCTGCTTTTTCTTCAGTCATGGGGACGCGCTCTCGGACGGACGACGGAGGAGAGTAGCACATGACTTGAGGGATGGGAGTAGGGAGTCGGGGGACGGGAGTGCGAGTACGAAAAAGGCGATAACTCCGGCTCCGGAACCTCGCCTTCCGACCAGCCTGAAACAAAGCCGGCTAGCGGCCACCTCGTTCGGGGCGGCGGCTAGCGGCTCGCCACGGCGAGCGCTACAATGAGAGCAATAAATCCACGACGACGGAAGCGATCCGGTCATAGATCGCATCACCAGCAAGGGCACGTGAAGAGTGCGGAGCCGTGAACACGAGCATGCGCTTTCGGAGCATGGTTACCAGTCGATCGCCGAAAGCGTTCGGCGTCGTCGGAGACGCGCTGACGATTTCATACCAGCCGCGCCCGAACAATTCGATCGCTCGGTCCGAGCTCTCGGCGGGTATCGTGACCGACCTCGCTGACCCGAAATTGGAGGCACGCCAACCCAGGCGGCCGCGCCGGATAGCACGGCCACGAGCTGCGATGGCGAGCACTGCAATGTTCTTCGTTCCCTTTCCTAATTCAGCGGCCCGGCAGCAACGTCTCTACCAGCGTCGACGCCGCCATGGCCTTCTGCGCCGCCGCGGCGTCCATCGAGGAGAGCTTCGCGTCTTCCCGCAGCTTCGTGATGTCGAGCCGCAGGTAGGTCACGGTTCCAGCCGGAAGGTCGAAGTCTTGCGCCGTGGCATTCCCTTCCAGGAGGACCCGGTGTCGGCCCGGCTCGAGGTCGACGACCGAGAACTGCTCGCCAGCGAGCGTGCAGACCTTGCGACCGTCGATGAGGACGTTGTACGGGAGCGCACCATAGATCCCCGACATGTCATCGATCACGTAGATGCGAGCGGCGTTAGAATCCTGGGCGCCGAGAGGGAGTAAGGTCATCGGGGATGGGCATGCAAGCAGCACCGCGGCAGAGACCGATAAAAGTGCATTGATGGTTAGTCTCATGGATACCTACTCCGAGGCCGCCAGGTAGGCGCATCTGCAGATTGGGATGGCCTCTTCGATCTCACGCTCTTCATCGTCGGTGATGAAGATCGTTCGCTCCTCATGAATCGGCAGGAGTGGTGCGCGGTCGATGTCGAACACCTTGCTGTCGAGCAGGGCGCACTCCTCGCAGACCTGATCATCGCGCGAGCTCGATATCTCAACGCGAAGGATTCCTTCATTGCGCATCTGGGCGAGTTTCTGGCGGCCGTACTCGAGATGGAATTTCCGCTCGGCAGCAGTGGGGTGGCCGGGCATGACTCACTCCGCCCAGGGCGATTCGGGGATGTCGCGGCTACAGAACCGGCAGACCCTCGCCGCCCTTTTCACGCTCTCGGCGCAGTATGGGCAGGCGCGGCGGTCGTCGTCAGCATCGCTCTCTGGCCGTTGTTGGGCGACCAGGACGCGCATTTGCTCAGCGTGGTGTTGGTTCTCTTCGATCCGTCGCAGCCGTCCCTTCTCAACCAGCGCCGCAATCACGCCTACAGGCCCAAGCACGACGCCAGCGACGGCGCCAAGACCCTCTTTGTTGTACGGGCTCAAAATCATCGCTCCGATGATCGCGCAGATAACGTTAAGGATGAGAAGTTCTGTCATCGAAATTGAACCCGATCACTCACAATCCTGCACCTACCTACCGTGAACCCACAGCCGTCAGATGTTCGTCAACGAATGTCATCCTGACGGTCGCCGATCCGATCTTATACGTCCACACCTCTTCAACGTGACCGCCTTCGATCAGTGATCGATCGACGCCGTCGCCTTCGCGACCGAGAGCGGCCCTCACTTCGGCTGGTGTAGAACCCATTGGCATTGACTTCGCGACGAGGAGCTTCGCCGCGTCATCTGGCGAGAGGGGTGCCGGCGGTGGGTCGGGCGGCGGGTGCGGCGCTGTGCGCTGACGTGGCCCGGCGTCCGAACGGTTGACGACCTGCCACCCGTAATCCAGCACCATGCACTTTTTGATTTCGTCGTATATGATGAAGGGGTTGCCGCGAGATCCCCAATTCGCCGCGACCTGCGCCGCCTGGTTCTCGCAGGCGTGATAATCGTGGTCGTAGTCCGCTGGACCCTTCGTCGGATGCGTGAACGATGTCGGCGCGCAACCGAGAGCAAACACGAGCACAAGCAGCGGCAGTGGTGAACCGCCCTTCGGAGCGGGCCGCCGATTGCCGACCTGCGCGACTTCGGTTACGGCTTCGGCAAGCTCGGGTCGTCCGTCGGCACGATGTGCCGGACGATCCGCTGAACGAGTTGCGACCAAGTGCCGGAGCTTCCGCGCGACGGCGCTGCTGAGACGGACGACGCGATGACGAGAACCACAGCCAGAGATACTGCCAGACGAGTCTTCTTCATCAACCCTGCATGCCGCCAATGATGGCGGAAGTTGAAGGGTGCCCTCGTTTCCAGTTGAGTCTTTGGCGAGCATTTCCCTACCTCCTGAAGCCGCGAGGCGGCCGAAATTTTGTTGATGGGTACGCTCTGGAGTCACCGATGGAGTGACGAAGATGCCCGATATGATCTGCGTCGATGCTCCGCGACGGCGCGTCGCAAGCGCGCGAGAGCAACCGAGGCCTGCTCAGCCAGGCCGTAAGAATGAGCTTCCCGCAGGAGTTCTGCACATCGGTCGGCAGCTTCTTCCATTCGGGATCGAGCTGAACGAGGTTTTCTACGATCTCGAACGAGGCGTCGATCGCGTTGCGCCACATCGCCAGCGCTTCGGATTCATTCGCCGCATACCTAAGCATCCCCAACCCGTCGTCCATTTCACCGGCGAGGGTCTTGAGTCTCGCGATGCCTGCGTAGCACTGTTCGGGCATGGAGATACCTAAAGACAACATTCCATGGTGATTGTGGGTGATGAACCGTCGAACCTGTCTTAGGAGTGCTCCGGCGCGACGAATACACACCCCCAGAGGCAAAGATTGCGCAAGGGGTCAGACGCTGACTCAGTGAGCTGCCGCCGGGCTTCAGTAACGGCCTGAGCCCTCACCCCGTACACAGCCGCTGAATGGCCCGAGGGATCTCGCCTAACGGCAGGACCTGATCGATGCACCCTGTCTTGATGGCCTCGTTGGGCATGCCGAAGATGATGGCGGTCTGTGCCGACTCGGCGATCGTCCGGCCGCCGCGCTCGCGGACGCGGCGGATGGCCTGGGCGCCGTCGTCGCCCATTCCGGTCATGATGATGGCCACGAGCCGCTCGCCGCATGCTTCGCTGGCGGAGATGATGAGCCGGTCGACCGACGGTGCGTAGAGGTCGGCGGCCTTCGCTCGAAAGATCCGTAGCTGGAGCGCCTCCCCGGAGCGGCGCACTTCCATTTGCATCCCGCCGGGAGCGACGTAGACGGTGCCGTTCTCGATCACCTCACCGTCATCGCCCTCTTTCACCATGTAGGTGGTGAGTTTGTTGACGCGCTCCGCGAAGAGACGCGTAAATGCCTGCGGCATGTGCTGCGCCACGACGATGGGAAGCGGCAGCATCGGCAGGTTCTGAAGGACGTGCTGCAGCGCCGGCGGGCCGCCCGTGGAGCAGCCGATGGCGACGAGCTCGACTCCACCCTCGCAGGCCGCGGGCTGCTCGGATTCGATCGGCGGGGCGTCCTCTTCCTCGGTGATGCGCCGGCGCAGGTTCTCCATCCGGATGTCTGCCACCTGCAGCACTTTGGCGACCAGGTCGCGCTCGATCTCCTCGAGCCGCGGCGAGACGCGCCCACCCGGCTTGCCGATGAAGTCGACCGCGCCGAGGTCGAGAGCCTTGAAGACGCTCTTGTCACTTGACCGCGAAGAGACCGCGATCACCGCCGTAGGCAGGTTGGCCATGAGCCAGCGCAGGAAGGCGAAGCCGTCCATGACCGGCATCTCCAGGTCGAGCGTGATCACGTCCGGCTTGTGCTTCAAGACCTGCTTGATGCCATCCTCGCCGTTCACGGCCGTGGCCACGACCTTGATCTTGGGAGACGACTCCAGCATCCGCGAGATCGTCACGCGGTTGTAGGCAGAGTCGTCGATGACGAGTGCACGAAGGGGGCGGGCGGGCGAGGTCAAGCGAGGGCCATTCTATCGATGAACGATGGCGACACATGTGACTGATGGTCTCCTCACCGGAAGTGCGCGAATCGGATGAGAACCCCGGCGGTTCTCGCGTGGCCGGGCTCGCTGGACGGCCGGCCCTCATGGTTCCCGGACGAGAGACCCCATCTCTCTTGCATAGGACCCACGGGTCTCTTGCTTGGAACCAACGAGTAGCTTGCTTAGTACCCACGAGTAGCTTGCTTGGCACCCACGAGTAGCTTGCTTGGTACCCGCGAGTACCTTGCTTAGTACCCACGAGTATCTTGCTTAGTACCCACGAGTACCTTGCTTAGTACCCACATGTACTTATTCAGGACCCATGAGCTCTTTCGTAGGACTCGGGAGTCCTTTTTCGCCGAGCGCAAGACTCCACCGACAACGCCACGAAGTCTCTACCCGTCAAACACTTGCGTGTTTTATGCTGAGCAGATGGCGGTCGGACAAAGGAGAATCTTCATGAAACGCCTCGTCATCACGCTGTTCATGGTCTTCCTGGCCATGCCTCTCGCTGCTGAAGTGGCGGAGCAGCACCTCGTCCGGCTGGCCGAGTCGTTCCGCATGGCCGAGGTGCTCGGCCCACGGGTCTGGCCCGGCTTCAGCGCGGCGGACAGTCCGGTCATCCTCATCGACGGCAAGAGCGAGTACCTCCTAAACAGCAAGAACAAGCCGGAAGGCTTCACCGCGACCGAGCAGACGTTCCGCGGCAGGACGGTCTTCTCCCGCCCGGCCGTCTTCCCACCGGGACTTCAGGCGAGCTTCCCGGCCATCGGCCGTCCGGCGGTGGTCATCGGCACGCCGGAGGGAACAGAGACCAAGCCCGCCATCTGGACGATCATCGTGCTGCACGAGCTCTTTCATGTCTACGCGTTCGCCCATGGCGAGAACGACAAAGTGGCGGCGCTGGCCATCGGTCCGGAGAACGACGGGCGATGGCAGTTGACCTATCCGTTTCCGTACACCGATCTGCGCGTCCGCCGGGCCATGCATGTGGCCGGTCACGATCTCTACCACTGCATCGAGGGCAACACGGACCTGCCGTATGAAACCAACATCGCCGACGAGTCCGTCCGCACGTTCGGCGACCTGCTCGACGCGTTGTTCCCGGATACGAAGAACCACGCCTACATGAAGTTCGTGGTCACGAAGGAAGGGGTTGCGCGCTACTTCGAATACCGCATCGCCGAGTTGGCCGCTCGCGATTACAAGCCCAGCGCCGAGTATTCAGCGCTCGACGGCGCGGACGCGTTCACGAACGCTTGGGAGACCTACTACAAGGCCATGCCGCTCCAGATCAAGAACCTCGGCAACGTTTCGCAGTCGCGCGGCGAGTTCTACAACTTCGGCTTGGGCATGGCCCTCGTTCTCGACGGCATCGATCCCGCGTGGCAGAAGAAGTACTTCGATGCCGGCGTGTGGCTGGACGACTTGCTCCACGACTTTGCGCAGCAGGTGAAGACGGCTCACCTCTGATACACCATGTCGTTCTTCAGATGCCGCAGCTTGAACTGCGTCGACAGGGAGATGAGCGACTCGCTGTGGCCGAGGAGCAGGAAGCCGGCTTCGGTGAGGCGGTGGTAGAAGTTCGAGACCACCACCCTCTTGGATACATCGTCGAAATAGATGATGACGTTGCGGCAGAAGATCACGTCGAGGTGGCCGAGGAGCGAGACGCGGGCCTCGTCGTAGAGGTTCAGACGGCCGAACGAGACACGGTTGCGGATGTCGTCGTGGATGCGCCAGGAGCCGTCGTCGTTGCGGGTGAAGTACTTGTCTCGCAGCGGCGTGTCGGTGGCACGGAAGGCGCTCTCGCGATAGTGGCCGCGGCGCGCTTTGGCCAGCACTTGCTGGTTGATGTCGCTGGCAAAGATCTCGAACACGGCGTGATCGTAGTAACCCGCCTCGGACAGAAGCATGGCAATCGAGTACGGCTCCTCGCCCGATGAGCATCCGGCCGACCAGATGCGGACCTTCTTCACCGTCTTGCGCTCGAGGATCTCCGGGACGATCTCCTCGGAGAATGCCGCCAGTTGCGCCGGCTCGCGGAAGAAGTAGGTCTCGTTCGTGGTGACGAGGTCGTAGATCTGGTCGAACTCGGCCTCGGCGCGCGGGTCGTACTGCAGGAAGTAGAAGTACTTCTGGAACGAGTCGAAGTTCAGCTCCCGAGCTCTCGGCGACAGGCGCTTCTGCAGCAGGTACTTCGACGTATCGGCGAACCACATCCCCGTCCTCTTGTAGATCTGATCCCGCATCAGCCGGAACACGTCGTCGGGCAGATCGAGATGATGGTTCAGAGACAGGTTGAATGTGGACATTGCGCAGTCGATTAGTGGATTCGTGGATTCGTGGTTTGTAGATCAAAGCCAACGAACCCGGGCCTCTGATCTACGACTCCACTCATCTACTCATCTACTAATCCACTACCCTTTCATCATTGCTGAAGCTACCGGCTACTGGTCACCCACTACCCTTTCATTGCCTGCAAAATCGCCGCGATCACCACCTCGCGCCGGCTGTCTGCCGTGCGCCAGGCCTCCTCCAGAAGATCGCGGTAAAGCTGTTTGTGTCGGACAAAGAGGTCGGAGACCTCATCGAGGATGGCGGTGTTCTCGAGCGCCCGGAACAGATACGGAAACGAGGCGCGGTCGGGCAGCTTGTCGAGCGCCAGGACGGCCGACTGCTGGACGTATGTGTCAGGGTCCTGCAACGCCGCGAAGAGCGCCGGCAGCGCGGTACGGTCGCCGCGAACAGCGACAGCCGTGACCGCCGCGGCGCGAATGCGCCAGTCGTCATCAGTCGTCGCGAACATCAGGTAGTCGAAGACCTCCTCGCCCGGCACGCGGCCGAGGGAGAGGATGGCCGCGCGGCGGACCTCCAGGTCAGACTCGTGAGCGCAGTTGAAGAGCACGTCCTTCACCCGCTGATCGCCCGACTTGCCGAGCGCTTCGATGGCGGCGATGCGAACCGGCGGGAGGTCGTGAGCGAGATGGTGCATGAGCGGCTGGAGCGCATCGGGGTGGCGGTACTCGCCAAGCGCCTGCGCGGCCGCCGTGCGAATCCAGATGTCGGAGTCTTCAAGGGAGCTGATGAGCGGATCGAGCCCCTGGACCGGGCGGTGGCGGACGATGGCGTTGATGGCCGCGAGGCGCACGGCGGTCGCCTCATCGGCCAGCGAAAGGACGAGCGCGTCAGCGAAACGCTCCTCGCTGAACTTGCCCATCAGCGAGACGGCCTTCTGACGGATGACGGGATCGCTGTCCTTCGACGCCAGCAGGAGCTCGTCGTGATAACCCTCTCCCTGGATGTTGACGAACACCGAGAGCGAGTTGAGCTTCATCGGCACCGAGGGGTTCTGCAACAGCCTGCGGATCTTCGTCAGCACCTGGCCCTTCATCTCCGGGAAGGCGGCCACGAGCGCGGAGATGGCGTTGACCGCGGCCTGCTGCGACGCGACGTCGGCGTCGTCGAGCTTGGCCAGGAGGTAATCGATGGAGCGGGGATCGACGATCTCGCCGAGCGTCTCGATGGCCAGGCGGCGAATCATGGCGTTCTCGTGATCGAGCAACGGCAGGATGTTCGGTCCGGCCTCACGTCCTCCGATCACATTCAGCACGCGCAGCAGGAGCGCGATGATCTCGTCCTCTTCCGCGGTGCGGAGCGTTTCCAGTATGGCCGGCACTGCGCCCGGTCCGAAGTCGATCAGCGCCTGCGCCGCGGTCTCGGCGGAGTCAGGATGCTCCAGGCAGTCCATCAGCACGGGCAGCGCACGCACATCGCCCGACCAGCCGAGAAACTTCAGGATGAAGGCTTTGACGTCGCGCTTCGGCGTGGCACGGAGATGGTCGATGAGCGGATCGACTTTCGATTCCGGGAAGGACTCGCGGAACTTGCGCTGGATGAGCAGCCGCTCGGCGTTCTCGACGATCTTCGGCTTGCTCGTCTCGGCGATGCGCACGAGCGCCCGCAGCGCTGTGAGGTTCAGCTTGTCCTCGGCCGCGATGATGCGCAGCAGGAAAGAGACTGTTCCGACGTCGGCGATCTTGCCGATCGCTTCGAGCACCGGCTTGCGTAGCGACTTTTCCCGGTACAGCGAGAGGATGGCCGGCAGCGCGGCGCGGTCGCCGATCTCGCCGAGCGCCTCGATGGCGTGGAACTTGAGCCACAGATCCTCGCGCTGCAGGACGCGCAACAGATGCGGCAGCGCTGCCGCGTCACGGTACTTCCCGAGTGACGAGACGACGGACGAAGAGACGTTGATGTCCGGCTCCCCCTCCAGCGACTCGACCAGGATGTCGAAAGCGTCGCTGCTGCGCAGATCGCCTAGAAGATTGACGAGCGAGAGGCGGACATCGACATCCGTCTCGATGCGCAACCGTTCCACGATCGGACCGATGGCGTCGTCACCAATCCTGATCAGCGCCTCGGTGGAGGAATTGCGCTTGCCGGCGTTCTCGGCGTCGGCGAGGGCGTTGAGCAAACCGGTGACCACTTCCGGCTGAGGATCGCGGACAAACCCGTCCACGATCGTCTTGCGCACGCGCCAGTCCTTGTCGCCGAGGAGCTCGAACATCAAGGGGTAGTCGCGCTCGTCGGCCGTGTGCGCGACAAGGTACGCCGCCTTCTGTCTCGCGTCGGCGTCTGCCGAGCGGGCTTGTTCGACGAGTAGAGGGTCGGCGTTCATATCGTTACCTCGGTCTCGCGGTTGCGCGGTCTCGCGGTCTCGTAGCGATGCGCGGCATCACCCCGAGACCTCGCAACCTCGCGACCCCGCGACCTCATTGATCCGTCCCCGTCATCACTCGCACGATCTCCTCGCGCTTCATCCGCACGAACTGCTGGAGCGTTTCGGAGAAGATCTCGGTGTCCTGGCGCACACGCAGCGGCACGCGGGAGTCGTAGTAGGCGCGCCCCTCGGCGATTTCGTTCTTCAGCACGTCGAAGAAGTTGTCGTCGCGGATGCCCTCCTCGACCTTCTCGATGTGATAGATCACGATGTCGCTGAGGATAAGCCGCGCCAGCCGCCGTGCTTCGTCATACTCCTTCGGTTCGATCGGTAGCTCTTCCGTGTGCCCGACCTCGGGGAAGAGTTTTCGGATGATCTGTCGAAACTCTTTCTCCGGGATCTGCTCCTCGATGTATTCGTCGGCGCCGTAGAGGTTCGTTGGATTGGCGCGGAAGCGGTTGGCGCGGAAGAGCGCACCGATGAGGATGACCCGCGTATGCCCGAGATCGGGCTCGGCCCGGATGTCTTCGGTCACTTCGACGCCCAGCCTGCCCTTGAGGTAGACGTTGACGATGGCGAGATCGGCCCGCGCGCGGCGAACGAAATCGAACGCAGGCTCGCCGGTCTCGAACATCGTCACGTCGAAGCCGAGGCGGCGCAGGTGCTCACCCAGAAACGAGCGGAACGGTCGAGGCTCATCAGCGATCGCGGCGATGCGGCGGCGCGCGGCGGGCTTCTTTGTTCCTGCCTGCTCGTCATCGCGCGGCGCTTCGGCAGCCGAGGCCGCCGGTGACCCCGCACGCGCGGCATCGGCGGCCGGTTTGAGGACCATCTGGTTGCTGCAGGACGGGCAGGCCACGCGCACCGCGCGCGTCAGCGGCTCCGGAATCGCCGCGCGAAATCTCGCGCCACACTGCTTGCAGGTCAGATCCATGGGTCAGGTCAGGCCAGTAGCTTGTCCAAATCGAGGAGGATCGTCAACGCGTTTGCGTGGCGGAAGACACCGCGGACGGCCTCGCTCAGCTCACTGGAGTGGACGACGGGGTGCGGCTCAATGGCCGCGGAATCCACTTTGAGAACGCGCAGGACGCGATCCACTTCGAAGCCGAGGGTCTCGCCGGCGCGCTCCGCGACGATGATGCGCGCGTCATTTCCGGCGGCGGCCGGCGGATGCCGCAGCTTGCGGCGGACGTCGATGATGGTGACGATCGTACCGCGGAGCGAGATGATCCCGACGATCGTCGGATCGGCGTTCGGCACGTGCGTGGCCTCGCGCGGAGTGACGATCTCGACGAGGTGATCGATGGAGACCGCGTACTGCTCGCCCGCGATGATGAAACTGAGCAGTTCCACCTGATCGGCGGAGGAAGTCTCCGCTTCCTGCTCGATGAAGCCTTCGCGGCGTTTGTTCGCGGTCTGCTTGAATTGGACGAGTTTGGAGTCGGCCGCGGGGGTCGAGCCCGCGGGGGTCGGGGGTCGGGGGTCGGGGGTCGGAGCGGGAGTGTCGGCTGACAGCGGAGGCTTCGACGCCGGCTGATGTTTCTGCTTCGATTCCCGACTCCCGACTCCCTGCGCTTCCCGGCTTTCAGGTATCGGAGTCGGTACCGACTGCGGACTCTGCTCCGACTCCCGACTCCCGACTCCCGACTCCCGCTCTTCAGGCGTCGGCTTCGCAGCCGGCTGTTGATTCTGCTCCGAC
>DATHRD010000078.1:0-23416 GCA_035482045.1 Thermoanaerobaculia bacterium | reverse complement strand
GTCTTACAATGCGCCGTGCCTTTCCACTTCCGTCTGGCCGCCCTTCCGTGGGCGGTGATGTGCGTCGTGCTCCTGGTGCTCGCCGGCGTGATCATGAGACGCCAACGTGCCTCGCGGGTGGCCCGGCTCTTCTGCCTGATGATTCTCCTCGTGGCCGGATGGTTCCTCGGGTTTGCGGCGATGATGGCGACAACTTCGGTCACCCTGTCGGCGATGTTCGGCCGCCTTGCCATCGCCTCGGTGGCCTTCCTGCCGGCCGCGGTCTACGACTTCACCGTCACCTCGATCCGCACCTATGTTCGCCAACGGGTCATCGTGCTGATGGCCTGGTTCGCGGGCACGGTCTTCGCGTTCCTCATCCTGGCCACCGACTTCATCCTGGCGGGCACGCGGCAGTTCTCATGGGGGAGCTACCCACGTGTGGGACCGGGCGGTGTGCTGTTCTTTATCTATTTCTTCTTCGTCATTGCGCTGCAACTGTTCGAGTACGCGGCCGAATACCGGCAAACGGATGACGAACGGCGCCGGCGCCGCATCCTGAATCTGGTGGCCAGCTTCGCCATCGTCTATCTGTCGGTCGTCGACTTCACGCCGATGTTCGGCGTGGATCACAGGCCGATCGGCTACGTGCCTGTCTTCGCCTTCGTGGCCTTCGCCTGGCGCTCGATTCGAAGCCATCGATTCCAAACCATCACCGCCGCGCGCGCGGCCAGCGAGATCCTCGACACGATGGCCGACGCGCTCTTCGTCATCGACGCGGAGGCCAGGGTGCGGGTCACGAACGAGGCCGTGCACAGGTTGTTCGGCTACGAGGAGCCCGAGATTCTCGGCAAGACGATCGACACACTCGAATTCATCGACCCGGAGGCCAGCAAACCCCGGACCCTGCGCGAGATGCTGCGCCGCGCGCCGATCCACGATGAAGAGCGCGTTTTCCGGAGCAAAGGCGGCGAGCGGATCGATGTCAGCATCTCGGTCTCGCTGCTGCACGAGCGCGAGACCGAAGGAGGCGCGGTCGTCATCGCCCGCGACATCCGGGAGCGCAAGCGCGTCGCGGAAGAGCTGCACGCCTTCACGGTCAAGCTGCAGGAGAGCAATCGGGAGCTCGAAGACTTCGCGCATGTCGCCTCCCACGACCTTCAGGAGCCGCTGCGGAAGATCCAGGCATTCGGCGACCGCCTGAAAGCGCGCTACGCCGAGGTCTTGACCGGTGAAGGCCTCGACTACCTCGATCGGATGCAAAAGGCCGCGGGGCGGATGCAGGCGCTGATCAACGACCTCCTGGCATTTTCGCGCGTCACCACCAAGGCGCAGCCGTTCGCGCCGGTGGACCTGAACGCGATCGCGCACGAGGTCGTCCACGATTTGGAGGAGCGGACCCACCAGACCGGCGGTGAGGTCGTGGTCGGTGCACTGCCGTCCGTCGACGCCGATGCCCTGCAAATGCGTCAGCTCCTGCAGAACCTCGCCGGCAACGGGCTCAAGTTCCACCGGACTGGCGTGCCGCCGCGCGTCGAGATCTCCGGAAGCGCGTCCAACGGCACTGCGGAGATCGTCGTATCCGACAACGGCATCGGCTTCGAAGAGAAGTACGCGGAGCGCATTTTCACGATGTTCGAGAGACTCCACGGCCGAGCCTCCTACGAAGGAACAGGCATTGGGCTGGCGATCTGCCGCAAAATAGCGCACCGTCACGGTGGTGACATTCGGGCGAGCAGCACGCCGGGCGAGGGGGCCCGGTTTGTGGTGACGTTGCCGGTGAAGCACGGAATCACATGAAAAAGCAATGTTGAATGTTCAATGTTGAATGTTCAATGTTCAATGGACAGGCAGCGCTATCTCATTCAACATTCAACACTGAACATTCAACATTCCCGTTCTAGCCTCTTCGAGCGATCGTCACAGGAGCAACTAAGGGAAACCGATGGCCGCACACGCACAACCGATCGTGATCCTCCTCGCCGATGACGACGAAGAGGATCGCATGCTTAGTTCCGACGCGCTCGCCGAGAGCCGCGTCGTCAATGATCTCCGCTTCGTCGAAGATGGCGAGGAGTTGCTCGACTACCTCTACCACCGCGGGCGCTACGCCGATCCGGACTCGGCGCCGGCACCCGGGCTCATCCTGCTCGATCTCAACATGCCCAAGAAAGACGGGCGCGAGGCCCTGCGCGAGATCAAAGCCGATCCGCTTCTCCGGCGCATCCCGGTGATCGTCCTGACCACGTCGAAAGCGGAGGAGGACATCTACCGGACGTACGACCTCGGCGCGAATTCGTTCATCACCAAGCCGGTCCACTTCAATGCCCTCGTCGAGGTGATGAAGGAGATCGGCCGCTACTGGATCGAGATCGTCGAGCTGCCCTCGGGAGTGTCCCAGCGTTGATCGGCGCTCGGGAGATCAGGGTCCTGCTTGTTGAAGACGACGAAGACGATTACGTCCTGACGCGCGATCTTCTCTCGGACAGCCGGCGAACACGGTTCGCCCTCGACTGGGTGACGTCGTTCGCCGAGGCCATCGGCGCGATCGGGAAGGGCCTGCACGACGTCTATCTCGTTGACTACCGTCTCGGCCAGTACGACGGCCTGGAAGTCCTGCGCGAGGCACGAGCCGCGGGCTGTCCGCATCCGATCATCCTGCTCACCGGGCAGGGCGACGGCGACGTCGATATCGCGGCCATGAAAGCCGGCGCGGCCGACTATCTCGTCAAGGGGCAGATCGACGCGCAGATCCTGGAGCGATCGATCCGCTACTCTCTCGAACAGAATCGGACGCTCGAAGCGCTGCGCGAGAGCGAGGAGCGCTATGCCCTCTCCGCCCGTGGCGCGAACGACGGCCTCTGGGTGTGGGATCTAGCCGCCGACACCGTCTACTACTCGGATCGCTGGAAAGAGATGCTCGGATTCTCGGAGAGCGAGATCGGAGTCTCGCCCGAGGAGTGGTTCTCCCGCGTTCATCCCGACGACGTGGCCATGCTTCGGGCGAACATCGACGCTCATCGCCACGGCGCCACTCCGAGCATCGAGCACGAGCACCGCATGCTCTGCAAGGGTGGCGAGTATCGCTGGATGCTCTCGCGCGGCGTTGCCGTGCGCGATGCGGCCGCCGTGGCTACGCGCATCGCAGGATCGCAGACCGACATCACCGAGCGGAAGGTAGCCATCGACCGGCTCACGCACGACGCCTTTCACGACGCCCTGACCGGTCTGCCGAACCGCGCCTTGTTCATGGACCGGCTGGAGCGGCAGATGGAGCGCACGCGCCGCCATGCCGGCCATCAGTTCGCCGTCCTCTTTCTCGACCTCGATCGCTTCAAGGTCGTGAACGACAGCCTCGGGCACGGTCTCGGCGATCTGTTGCTCGTCAGCGTCGCCGAGCGGCTGCGCATCGCCCTGCGCGCGACCGACACGGTGGCCCGCCTCGGCGGCGACGAGTTCACCATCCTCCTCGAGATCGATCATCTGGCCGATGCCGTGCGCACGGCCGAGCGCATCCAGGACGAGCTCCGTCTCCCGTTCCGCGTCGGCGAGCACGAGATCTTCACCACCGCCAGCATCGGAATCGCGCTCAGCGTCACCGGCTACGAACGACCGCACGACGTCCTGCGCGACGCGGACATCGCCATGTACCGCGCCAAATCCCGGGGCCGGGGCATCCACGAGGTCTTCGACAAGACCATGCACGACCGCGCCGTCAAGCTGCTGACGTTCGAGACCGAGCTACGGCGTTCGATCGAACGCGGCGAGCTGCGCGTCCACTATCAGCCGATCGTCTCGCTCGTCTCCGACAAGGTCATGGGATTCGAGGCGCTCCTGCGCTGGCAGCGCGGTGACGAGCTCATTGCCGCGGACGAGATCGTCCCCATCGCCGAGGAGACCGGGCTGATCCTTCCCATTGGCCAGTGGGTGCTGCGCGAAGCGCTGCGCCAGCTCGCGGAGTGGCAGGAGCGCTATCCCGACAACGAATCGCTGCACATGCACGTGAACCTCTCCGCCAAGCAGTTCCTCCAGCCGTATCTGCTCGAGGGGATCGCGGCGGCGCTGGAGGAGAGCGGCGTCGACCCGGAGCGGCTGCACCTCGAGGTGACCGAAAGCGTCGTCATCGACAACGCCGAGGCCGCTGCCGAGCTGCTGGAACAGTTGCGCGCCACCGGAGTCTGCATCAGCCTCGACGACTTCGGCACCGGCTATTCATCGCTCAGCTCCCTCCGCCAGTTTCCGTTCGACACGCTCAAGATCGATCGTTCGTTCATCTCCACCAACGGCAATCGACGCCGTCATGAGATCGATGATGAGATCGTCCGGACGATCAGTACGCTGGCCCGCATCCTGGGGATGGATGTAACCGTCGAAGGTCTCGAGAGCGCCGATCAGGTGCAGCGCATGCGAGCCCTGGGCATCGACTACGCGCAAGGGTTCTATTTCTCGCCGCCGGTGGATGCGGGCGATGCGGTACGGTTCCTGAGTAACTGAGGGTCTCGCGGTCTCGCGGTTGCGCAGTCTCGCGGGTGGGTAGTGGCCCCATCGGCTCGATCCCTCCAAGTCTCCTTTGACCGCGAGACCCCGAAACCGCGAGACCGTTAGAGTCAGCAACCAAGCAACCGAGCAACTCAGGAACCAACCTACTGCAAGGCAATAACCGACTTGACGCACCACCAGAGAGGCAACCCGTGGTAAAATCCCCACGCGGGCGAGTACTTAAAGACCTGTCCAGATAACCCCGACAATCCGACCTAGCCGTAGCGGCGGAGTCGCGACTCGGTGCTCCCGACGATCTTCCCACCGACCCGTCGAAGTAGGCCTGATCCGGCAAACGGATAGGCACGGGAGGATTATCACGATGGCACCGACGTAACGCAGACGCTTCACAAATCCGGACAATCCACCTGAAACACGAAAACCGGCCTGCCAGCCGGTTGCGTGTAACTCCACGAAAGGAGGTTCCCTGTGAGGAACCCGATTTTACTGGATCGTTGGACGTGTGTCCAATTAGGCCCGCGATCCGGCCGCAAGCGCAGACCGAAGAATCATTACCCGAAACCTCAAGGACCGTGGCAGCCGCGCAAGCAGCTGCGCCGCGTTCTTAGGCTTTCGACCGTTTAACCCTAGTTTGACTTGAGTGGCCGCGTGGGCCTTGCTGCGCGGCCACTTCACTTTTGGAATCTTCACGATCGTTTTCATGAAGTCGGTGAACCGCTGGAACTCTGTCCGTTTGTCTGCTGACATGGCTGGGATGAGACTCGCTTGGTTGGGCCGCAACCAGCGAAGCGATCGGCGTTCGGGTAAGATGCCCAGTAACCATGACCCTGGTGGTTTCTCTCCTGATCCCCGACGGCATCGTGCTGGCAGGCGATAGCTTGGCCACGATCGAGACGTTGAATACCCTTCAGGGTCAGGTAGATGTCACCTGCCCGCAGTGCCAGCATCAGCACGTGGTGCCAGCCGTGATTCAGGGGTCGATGATACCAGCCACCAGTTTTCCGTACGCTCAGAAGATATTCCCCTTCATGAAGAGGTACGGAATCGGCACGGCAGGGTCAGGACAACTCAACGGGAAGAGTATCTATTTCATCATGCGGCAACTAGAAGAAGAGGTCTTGCGATCACCAAAACGCAAGCAACCCGAGAGTGTTGATGCGGTCGCTAAACTGGTCGCTGATCGCGCCTTGTCGCTACTCCACGACGAAGCGAGAGCAGCCGACGTCGACCCCGCTATCATCCAGAATGGCTACGTCCAATTTCAAGTCCTCGGCTACGACGGCGAAACACCGAAGGTAGTCAGGCTCTACGTTGGCGCGACTGTCGATTCGCCAGAGGCGACTAATCCTGGTTCGTACCTCATCGGAGTCAGCGACGTGTCGACGGCGCTTTGGAATGTTCGAACCGACATTCCTCTCTATCGACATTTCTCGCTGCAACATGCTGTTGAATACGCCGAGTTCTTGATATCGGCGACGGCATCTCATCAGCGCTTCTACGGGACGCTGCCTAGCGTCGGAGGCTCGATTGATATCGCACTAGTCACTCCGTTTGACGGGTTCAGATGGATACGGCAGAAGCCGCTCTTTGCTACCATTACCGGAGACATTCATGCAAAAGAAACAGTCGCCTCCGCCTCACCCCCTGCCAGTTCTAAAAAACGTGCGCCTCGTTCGCGTGTCGTCTCTAAGCGAGCGCCTTGAGCTGAGCAAATTGCCAGTGTTCCGCCCCATCGAGCAGATAGCCAGCGGATCTAAGGAACGAGCTAGCAACAAGAGTGGGCGCGGCTAACCGCGCTTCCTCGCCCCTGCCGCGTCCATTTCCGTTGTCTTCAGAGCGGTTCGAATAGTGATCACTTTTGCTGGCTTCGCTTGCTCCATCGTGGCGCGAGCCAGTTCCTTGCAGGTCAAGCTTCGTCCGTTTCACCTGCGATAGCGCCTTGACGAACCGGCCCGCTTCGTCATCCTTCCGCTCGTTGAATCGGAACGCCTGTTCGTCGACGTACGCCCTCAGGTGGTGCGGCTCGACCGAAACGTAGGTCGCGCTCAGGCCACGCCTGAGCAGACTCCAGAAGTTCTCTACGCCGTTGGCGTGAACCTTGCCGCGCACGTACTCCTCGGCATGGTCGATGAAGTGAAGGACGAAGTCAGTCATCCGGGTTGCGCCCATGTCGGTCATCAGCTTCGCGCCCGGCTCGACGTTCTCGCGCATGAAGGCGCGGCGCAGGTTTGGGTCCAAGCCCTCGATGATCTTCGATGATCTTCGCCTGACAGCGCCATCGCGCTCCAGAATCGCAGGCACGATCGGCTTCCCGGCGAACGGTCCCGGGAAGTCGTAATTTGCCCGTTCGAACGTACCCCTTCGCCACACGCTCTTTGTGGTGCATGTTCTTCAGCTTGCCGTCGATGTAGGTTTCATCGGCCTCGATGATGCCGGTTAGCTTTTTGTCGAACGATCCCGCCTTCGTGTGCTCTACCGACTGCGCCGTCAAATCTTTTATGCCCGCTGCAACTTCTTACGAACCCCTTCGTATCATCGGCCCAACATGCGAACGAAGGCTAACCATCCTCCCTCCGCAGCGTCTTACGCATCCGTGTATCGCAAGCTTGCTCTCATCCTCACGGTGATCTGTGTCGCTGGCTCCGCCCGCGCCGCCGACGCACCGCCCACGATGACGATTCACCGCGCCGCCGGGCCGATCACCATCGACGGCGAGCTCTCCGATCCCGGATGGCAGGGCGCACTGAAATCCGAGACCTGGTTCGAGACGAACCCCGGCGACAACACGGAGCCGAAGGTGAAGACCGTCGGCTACATGACGTACGACGACCGTTTCTTCTACGTGGCCATCCATTCGTACGACAACCCAGCCGACATCCGGGCGCAGCTCGGCGACCACGACGGCATCAGCGGCAACAGCGACGACTTCGCAGGCGTCATCCTCGACACCCGCAACGACGGCAAGTCGGCGATGGAGTTCTTCGTCAACGCTGCCGGCACCCAGTACGACGCCTCTCAGGACGATGCCAGCGGCATCGAGGACTCCTCACCCGATCTCTACTGGGACTCGGCGGTGAAGAAGACGCCGGACGGCTGGATCCTCGAGCTGCGAATCCCGTTCTCCTCACTCCGGTACGAACAGAAAGCTTCACAGGTGTGGGGAGTCATCCTCTACCGCAACATGCCCCGCGAACGGCGCTACCAGATCTTCGACCACCGCCTTCCCCGCGGCGCGAACTGCTTCGTCTGCAACTTCAACAAGGTCGCTGGGTTCGAAGGGCTTCCGACCGGCGGGCATCTCGTGGTGGCGCCGTACGTAACCGCCAGCGAGGAGGGCAGCCTGCGCGGCAACGGCGACAACCGCCTCCTCAACCGTCCCGCCAAAGGCGACGGCGGTCTCGACGTGAAGTACACACCGAACGAGCACACCGCGATCGATGCCACGGTCAACCCCGACTTCTCGCAGGTCGAGTCGGATACCGCCCAGATCTCCACCAACCAGCGCTTTGCCATCTTCTTCCCCGAGAAGCGGCCCTTCTTCCTCGAGCGCGTCGAGCTCTTCTCCACGCCGATTCAAGCCGTCTACACGCGGACCATCACCTCGCCCCGATGGGGTCTGCGCGACTCCGGCAACAACGGCCACGACAGCTACACGCTGCTGGTCTCGCAGGACCGCGGCGGCGGGTCAGTCATCATCCCGTCGCCCACCGGCTCCACCTTCGCCAACCAGGACTTCGGCGCTACCGACGTCATCGCCCGCTGGCGTCACGATCTCACCGGCAAGTCGTTCGTCAGCTTTCTCTTCACCGACCGCGAATACGAAGGCGGTGCGCACAACCGCGTTCTCGGTCCCGACTTCCAATGGAGGCCGAACGAGACCGACACGCTCACCGGCCAGTTCCTCGTCAGTCAGAGTCTCACCCCTAACCGGCCCGATCTGGCCAGCGAATGGGACGGCCGCAAGCTGTCGTCGTTCGGGAGCGATCTCTGGTGGTCGCACTCGACCCCGACGTTCGATTTCTACTCCGAGTTCAAGGATTACGGCGACGAATTCCGCGCCGATCAGGGATTCGTCCCCGAGGTCGGCTACCGCGCCAACTACGGCGAGATCGGCTACACAATCCATCCCAAGGGCTTCTTCAGCCGCTGGCGTACCTTCGGCATGGCGGAGTACGACTCCGAGCAGGACGGGTCCATGCTCTACCGTCTCCGCGGGGGCGGCTTCGGCGCCGACGGCAAGTTCCGCTCGTTCACGCAGATCAAGCTCTGGAACGAGAGTTTTCGCAACGCCGGCCAGGTCCTGACCCGGAACCAGCTCATCTACACCGAGCAGTTCGCGGTGAGCCGCCGCATCCCGCAGCTCTCGTTCACCGGGTGGGTCGGTCAGGACATCGATTTCTTCAACAACCGCCTCGGTCACGGCGCCTTGGTGAACTTCACCGGCCAGTTCTGGCCGACCTCACGCCTCACGGTGACGACAACCGACGTCCTGCAATGGCTGAGTGAGCGTACTCCTGCAGGAGCGGAGGGGCGTCTTTTCACCGCGCAGGTCGAGCGCATCCGTGCCCAGTACATGGTCTCGCCGCGGATGTTCTTCCGCGCCGTCGTGCAGAACCAGCGCACCAGTTCGAATCCATTGATCTACGGTGTCGACATGCCGCTACGCAGCGGCGATCTGTCGTCCCAGTTCCTCTTCGCCTACAAGGTTAACTGGCAGAGCGTCCTCTACCTCGGCTATGGCGACATCCGCGACGTGAACGAGGAGGTCGACAACACGAACCCCGCCAACCGCATCTACCACCGTAACTTCCTGCTCTCCGACCGGCAGTTGTTCTTCAAGCTGAGCTACGCGTTTCAGAGGTAGGTTCGCGGTCCCGAGGTTGCGCGGTCTCGCGGCGCTATTCTTGCTTGGTCGCCGCGAGACCGCGCGACTGCGAGACTGCGAAACCGCGTTTGATCGCCGCCACCCCGCAGGCCGCGGCGATCATGTACTGCGGAACGACCGGTACGCGAAACCGCGCCTCCGCTTCTCCTCCCGCGGAGATGAAGACGAAGTAGAGGACCGTGGCCGCGATGAGCAGGCCGAGGTCGCGGTCGCGTCGCCAGAGCGCCGCCGTGCCGATGACGGCGAAGACGAAGACCGCGGCGGTGAAGGCGTCGAGCCCGCGGTGAACGATGGTGGACGGAAACCTGCTCACGATCTCCAGCCCCTCCCACCGGCTATCGAAGAAATTCACCAGTAGCCCGCGCAGCGTGAGCATGACCGCGGCGCGGGGATGTTGCCGCAGCACGCGCATCCCGATCTCCGAGTAGTACTTGCTCCGTACCGCATCCGGCAGATCCTCGGCATCAGCAATGTGCAGCCTCGACTCGATCTCCGTGTCCGCATCGCCTTCCAGTCCCTTCGACTCATCGGCGAGATCGGCGTCGAAATCACCATCGTCCTCGATGGCCAGCGCGCCCGCGGCGCGGTAGCCGAGAAGGTTCGAGCCGGCGATCGAGGAGATCGTGAAGACGCCCGTGTGGTGCAGGTTGCGCAGCCCCCATCCGAGCGGTAGCAGTAGCGCTAGCGCCGCATACACGGCGATCGTGCGAGTTCGCACACGCCGCAACGCCAGGCAGATCGCCACGACCACGAAGTAGACGATGGCCACCGGCCGGATGAGCACCAGCGCTCCGGTGAGCAGGCCCGCCAGCGGCAGCTTCCGCGCATACAGAACGAGCAGGAAGACGACGAAGAGGATGGCCGTGAACATCGTCTCCGTCAGGATCTTGTTCGCGTAGTGCAGCGTCGGCACATCCGCCGCGAACAGGATCGCCGCCGTCAGGGCGATGAAACGGCTGTCCAGCCTGCGCACGACCAGGAGGTAGATCGCGATGGCCAGGGCCACGTTCAGCAGGTGCTGAAAAACGATGACCGGTACGACGCGCAGCCCGAATCCCGCCAGAAGCAGCGGATAGCCGGGCGTACGCATCGTCTCGATGATCCCGTTGCCGGTGGTGAAGCCGAGCCCGTGGAGAAGATTGCCCGCCGGATCGAGATACGTGAACGAATCGGGGAAGAAGTAGTCAGGCAGCGCGAAGGCGAAGTAGACGAAGTTCGTCACCAGCGAAACAGCGGCGATGACGGCGATGTCGATTCGTTCGCGTGAGCGCATGGCCGCGCATTATCCACAACGTCTTCGTATGCGCCCAGATTATCCGTTGACGTTCTGAGAAACCGAGGCGGTTGTCCGTCTTCTCTTTGCGAGCAAACAGCTTGGTTTGCTGACCACCCCGGCAAGGTGCAGAAAGAGAGAGAAGCATGTCCTACGTGCGTCGCGGCGTTCTGGCGTTTGTGGTCTGTCTCACGGTCTTCCTGGCGTACCCGTCATTTGCATTGCCCATCGGCCAGCGTTCGCAGTCACGTGGGCTGATCGCCGGGTCGAAACCGATCCACGGTCTCGGCGCCGGGATCAACTTCAGCGGCAACTTCGGCTATTCGATCGGTGGCGGGCAGGCCGTGATGAAGGCCGATACCGTCAGCAACCCGAATGCTACGGCATCGGGGCCGCTGCGCTTCAGCCTCTGGTTTACCAGCGCCCCGTTTCCTTCAGCCGGGTTCAGCACCGCCAGCATCGACCTCACGTCGTCGCTGGCCGCCGGACAGAGCATCGCCGGTAACCCTTCCGGAACCGGAGCTCCGTTTACCGATCCGCCCACCGGTTGCTATTACGTTTCGCTGGTGCTCGAGGAGAATGTCAGCGGGACCTGGACGGAGCGCGACTACGGCACGTTCTCTCATAGCTTCGACATCGGGGGCGGTTGCATCACATCGTTCACCGCGAATCCCACGACGGTGACGTCGGGATCACCCTCGACGCTCTCGTGGACGACCACCGGCGCGTCGGTCACCAGCGTCAGCATCGATAACGGCGTCGGTACGCAGAACGCGAACGGATCGGCCACCGTTCATCCAACCGTCACCACGACCTACACACTCAGCGCATTCACGACCGCGAACGCATCGCCCCCGACGAAGCAGACCACCGTGACGGTCGGACAAGCGGCGCCGGCGGTGACGTTCACGGCCTCTCCGACGACCATCAACTCCGGGCAGTCGTTGATGCTCACCTGGACGACGACGAACGCGACCTCGGTATCCATCGACAACGGTGTCGGCTCGCAGGCCACCTCCGGTTCGGTCAGCGTCAGCCCCACGTCGACGACGACCTACACGCTGACGGCCAACGGCCCGGGCGGCCAGACCCAGAAAACGGCGATGGTCACCGTGAACGTGCCGGCGCCGACAATCTCGTTCTCCGCCTCTCCCACCACGGTCGGCTCCGGCCAGAGCTCGTCGCTGATCTGGTCCACGACGAACGCGACGTCCGTGACCATCGACAACGGCGTCGGATCGCAGCCCACGTCGGGTTCTACCAGCGTCAATCCGACCGCGACGACGACCTACACCCTGACGGCGAACGGTCCCGGAGGAACGTCCAACGCCCAGGCCACGGTGACGGTGAGCAACGGTCCCGGTATCTCGTTCACCGCATCGCCCTCGTTCATCGGAGCGGGGCAGGGATCGACGCTGATCTGGTCGACATCGAACGCCACCTCCGTGACGATCGACAACGGCGTCGGCGCGAAGCCGGTCAACGGCTCCACGATCGTCAACCCAACCGTGACGACCACCTACACGCTGACGGCGAACGGCCCCGGAGGAACGGCCAACGCCCAGGCCACCGTGACGGTCGTGTTGCCGCCGGCGATCACCTTCTTCGCCGATCCGCCGGCGATCAACTCCGGATCTTCCTCAACGCTCAACTGGACCGTCTCCGGTGCCGACACCGTGACGATCAATCAGGGAATCGGCCTGACCTCGGGGACTGGAACGCTGCGCGTCTCGCCGCACCAGACCACGACCTACATCCTCACGGCGACCAACGCCGCCGGAAACAGCCTGGCATCAGCAACCGTGACGGTGACGTCGCCCCCCCCGCCGAGGCACCGGGCCGTGAGCCACTGACGGCGTCGGCCGTCGTTGACGCTCGCGAAGCGGAACGCTGCCGTCCACGGGACGGTGGCGTTCCGGCCGCGAGTGGATCTGTCATTCTGACGGGTCCAAATCTCACAACTCGAGAGTACTGACTGGCGGCTTGTTCTCGACCGCGTCTAGAAGGAAGTGCTCGGTTTCGCGTCGCGTCCCGTATGAGGTCAGGCGGACGGCAGTAGCGGTGCAGGATATTTCGAGAGAATGGAATCGACCGTGACGATTATCAGTCCGTGCTCGAGTGCCTGACACACGATCATACGGTCGAACGGATCACGGTGATGAGGAGCAAGGCTTGATAGACGGGCCACAGAGGCTTCGTCAAGGGGCAGTCGCTCGATTCCGTGCTGCTCCCGCTGAACCGATAACCAGGGGTGCGGCTGTTCGGGAAGGGGAAGCTTGCCCAGTTGGTATTTGATCGTTGCTTCCCAGAGCGAAACGACGCTCAAATAGGCGACCTCCGAGTCTTCGATGGCTCGTCTCACGTTTGCGGAGACACGCTCGTCGCCGGTGATGTACCACAAGAAGATATGAGTATCGAGCAGTAGCCTCATTGCTCGAAATCTCGAAGGACCTCCTCGGGCAGCGGGTCATCGAAGTCATCGGGTACGACGAAGGTGCCTTTGGCGAGGCCAAAGGGTCTGGGCCGGCGTATGGCTTCGATCGGACGAATTTCCGCGACGGGACGGTCATCTGCGGTGACCACGAGCGTTTCGCCCTCGATCACACGATGGAGGAACCCTTCAGGATCCCGCTTCACTTCTTCCACGCTGACGTTCATGACTGATCACGCTAATTGCCGATGTGGATCTTCAATTCGACGAAAGCGGCACTTCAAACTCATCGGAGCGCCAAGCCAGTATAGGAGCGTTGTCGATGAAGATGAAACGTACGACGCGCGTCGGGTGCTTTGAAGTGCGCATGGTCGGCGGAGCCGGCTTGAGATTCCTAGCCCCCGGCTTCCAGCCGGGGGAAAATGACATCCCCCCGGTTGGCTCGGAAAATTGATGATCCGTATTTCCGCCGGCTGGAAGCCGGGGGCTACGGTCCTCAAGCCAGCTTCGCTGGCACGATTCGTCATGCCCGGACAGGACACTCATTTCCGGGGCTCTGTACTAAGATCTGTTCCCATGACACGCGCTACTCGCGAACTGCTGAGGCAGGCGTTGGAATTGCCGCTCGATGAGCGGGCAAGTATGGCTGCCGAATTGTTGGAAAGTCTGGGCGACGCCGAAGAAGATGTGGATGCCGCCTGGGCAAGCGAGATCAGCAGCCGCGTAGCCTCCGCTCGTGCTGGCGAGATCGAGAGCACCGATTGGCGGCTCGTTCTCGAACGCGTCGAGAAGGAAGTGCTCGGTCGTTGAAGCCGCTCTCGATCATCGTTCCCGCGGAGTTGGAGCTCCGCGAGGCGACGGAGTGGTATCGAGAGCGGGATCCGCGCGTGGCCGACCGATTCGCGTCAGAGGCACGAAAGACGCTTCGTCTAATCGAACAGTTTCCTCGGATCGGAGGGTCGGTTCCAGGCGTGGATGATCGTGACGTCCGCCGCATGCCGATTCACTCGTTTCCGTACAACGTTGTTTTTGTCGACCTTGGCGACAGGCTCGAAGTAGTGGCCTTCGCTCACAAACGTCGCCAACCTGGCTATTTCATGGCTCGACTGCGCCGATCGTAGTGACATGAACGGCTACGTCGTCGTGATAGACGCTTACATTACGCGTCGACCGCCGCCATGCTCGGATACCGGTCCCCTGCGGCCACCCCCTTCGGCGCCACCTCATCGATCCTCGCCAGCTCCGCCGCCGTCAGTTCGATCTCCGTCGCTGCGATGTTCTCCTCGACGTGTCCGATGCTCTTGCTGCCGGGGATCGGGACGATGTCGTTGCCTTGCGACAGGACCCAGGCCAGGGCCAGTTGGGCGGAGGTGACGCCTTTGTCCTTCGCGATCGATTCGATCTGGCGGACGACGTCGAGGTTCCGGTTGAAGTTCTCGCCCTGGAAGCGGGGAGAGAGGCGGCGGTAGTCGGTGGGCTCGAGATCGTCGATGGTCTTGAAGCGGCCGGAGAGGAAGCCGCGGCCGATGGGGGAGTAGGCCACGAAGGCGATGCCGAGCTCGCGTACTGTCGGCAGGATGTCATCCTCTGGGTCGCGGCTCCAGAGCGAGTATTCGGTCTGCAGGGCTGTGATCGGGTGGACGGCGTGGGCGCGCCGGATCGTATGCGGTGCCGCTTCCGAAAGGCCGAGGTGACGGACCTTGCCGGCGCGCACGAGCTCGGCCATCGCGCCGACGGTCTCTTCGATCGGCGTCGTGCGGTCGACGCGGTGCTGATAGTAGAGATCGATGTGATCGACGCCGAGGCGCTTCAGCGAGGCGTCGCAGGCCTGCCGCACGTAGTCGGGCTTGCCGCTGATGCCGAGGAACGCGCCGTCGTCGCCGCGCATGTTGCCGAACTTCGTGGCCAGGACGACCTCATCGCGGCGGGCGCGGATGGCGCGGCCGATCAGCTCCTCATTCTTAAATGGCCCGTACATGTCGGCCGTATCGAGGAAGTTGCAGCCGAGGTCGAGGGCGCGGTGGATCGTGGCGATCGACTGGGCGTCATCGTTCGAACCGTAGAACTCCGACATCCCCATACAGCCGAGGCCGATAGCGGAGACAGAGAGAGAGTGGGCGAGCGTTCGTTTCTTCAACTGCGGCGATCCTGATTCCGGAGGGCTTCGTCGATCGTCTGTTCGTCGCCTTCGGTTTGGTCCGGCTTACGGTCGAGATCGTCGTCCATCCGGCGGCGATTATCCTTCGCTTCCCGTTTGACAGGGATTTCTTTCGGTTCTACCCGGGACATGGGGAGCCTCCTCGAGGAAGGTGGAGCAAAGGGAATGCCGGGATGGGAATCGGCCAAGCTCACGGTTCACAGCTTGTCGAGCTTGCCGGACGCGGCGTCGCGCTCGATTTGCCGGTCCCACTCCTCGGCATCCTGCTCGAGCAACCAGTCACGCAGTTCCGCCACTTCAACGGGCGCCAGTTTCTTGATCTCTTCTTCGAGAGCTTCTACCTTGGTCATGTCCGAGTCCTGATCAATTCTACGCCCGTCAGTCTTCTTCCTCCTCCCGTTCCGGGTTTCGATGAGGGGGTTCCTCGCCGTGCTCTACCCCTCCGGGGTTCCGCCCGGCTCGGAATGACAACGATCACAAACCAGTTGACATCCACTGACGAATGCATAAAGATTCAAGCTGATGAATAAAAATGCGCATGGCGATGTGCTGCGGAGACGCGACGAGATCGTTCGGATCGTCCGGGATCAGTCCGTCCATTCGCAGGACGATCTGCAGGCCCTGCTGAGGAAACGGGGCTTTCGGGTTACGCAGCCGACGCTGTCTCGCGACCTGCGCGAGCTGGGCGTGGCCAAGTCGCCGAACGGCTATATCTCGCGCGATGCCTTCGCCGGCGGCGCCGTGGTCGCCTTCGCGCCTCGCGATGTCGTGGAGTCGCGGCTGGAGCAGGCCGTGGCCGAGTACGTCACTGGCGCGGATACGGCCGGCAACCTCGTTGTGATCCGGACGCCTGCCGCCAGCGCGCAGCCGGTGGCCAGCGCCATCGATGGCGCGTCGATCGAAGGCGTCCTCGGGACGATCGGCGGCGATGACACGATCTTTGTCGCCTTCCGGACGCCGGCCTCGGCCTCGGCGTTCGCGGAACGGCTCCGACGAATCATCGGCATCGGCCGCCGCAACGCCCGCTGAAGTTTCCCGGAGCAATGCCATGAGCGAAACAACCATGAATCCAAGGAAGCGTGTCGCCATCGTTGGCGCGACCGGTTACTCCGGCGCGGAGCTGACCGCCATCCTTGCGCGCCATCACGGGGTGGAGCTGGTAGCGCTCTTCTCGTCGAGCAGCACCGCCCGCGGGCCGGTGACCCCGACCCTGCCGCAGTTCATCGCCGAGCCGTTCACGATGGAAGCGCTCGTGGCGGCGAGTCCGGAGATCGTTTTCCTGGCCACGCCGAACGAGGTCTCCGCCGATCTCGCGCCGAAGCTGCTGGACCTCGGCATGAGGGTCATCGACCTCTCCGGCGCCTTCCGGCTCGAGGAGCCGTCGATGTATCCGACCTGGTACGGCTTCGATCACGAGCGGCCCGGTCTCCTCGGCGAAGCGATCTATGGTCTGACCGAATACTGCAACGGCGAGCTGAAGAAAGCGCGCCTGGTCGCCAATCCCGGCTGTTACCCAACGTCCATTCTCCTTGCACTGCGGCCGTTGACCTTCGCGATCGACCGCGAGCAGCCGGTGATCTGCGACTCCAAGAGCGGCGTATCGGGCGCGGGCAAGAAGGCCGATGTGAACTGGTCGTTCGCGGAGCTCTTCGGCAACTTCAAGGCTTACGGCGTCGGCCAGCACCGGCACGAGCCGGAGATCCGGCAGCAGCTTCACCTCGGCGACCGCGCGCCGCTCGTCTTCGTCGCGCATCTGCTTCCGGTGCATCGCGGCATCCTCTCGACGATGCACGTCGGTTTCACGCATGCCATGACCGATCAACAGATCACGGACGCCTACACGCGCGCCTACGCGAACGCTCCGTTCGTGCGCGTACTGCCTCCGGGTCAACTGCCGGAGCTGAAGAACGTGGTCAATACGCCCCGGGCGGAGATCGGCTTCACGCTGCTGCAGGGCGGACGCCGCGCGGTCATCGTCTCGGTCATCGACAACCTGCTCAAGGGCGCTGCCTCGCAGGCGGTGCAGAACTTCAACCGGATGTGCGATTTTCCGGAGACGGAGGCACTCATCTGATGAACGTCATCAAGCTGGGCGGAAGCCTTCTGGACGATCCGGCGCGGCGCGCCGAGGCCCTGAGCGCCGTCGCTGCGCAATGGAACCGCGGCGAAGAGATCGTGCTCGTTCACGGCGGCGGAAAGCATGTCGACGCCAATCTCAAGCGCCTCGGCATTCCGAAGCGGACCTACGCCGGACTGCGCGTCACGGACGATCAGACGCTCGACGTCGTCGTGGCCACGCTGTCGGGATCGGTGAACAAGATGCTGGTGGCCGAGCTGGCCGCCCTCGGCGTCCTCACGGCCGGGATCAGCGGATGCGACGCGTCGACGCTTGTCGCCGAACAACATCCGCCGATCGACGGCGTCGACCTCGGCCACGTGGGACGCGTCACCGGCGGCGACCCGACGCTCGTTCAGGCCATGGTCGCCAGCGGCATCCTGCCGGTCGTCTCGTCGATCGCCGAGGGGCCCAACGGCACGCTGCTCAATGTGAATGCCGACACGGCCGCGGCAGCGATCGCCATCGCGGTCGGCGCCGAGGAGCTCATCTTCATCACGGATGTGGCCGGCCTGCTCGACGCCACCGGCAACGTCGTCGCCGAGCTGTGCGCGAATGAAGCGGAAGCGCTTCTCGGCACGGAAGTCGTTACCGGCGGCATGCGGCCCAAGTTGCAGGCCGCGTTGCACGCGCTCGGATCAGGTGTGCGCCGCATCACGATCGGAGAAGAGGGAGGAACGCAGTTGATCGCTGCTTAGCGCGGTTACGCAGTCTCGTGGTTGCGGGGTCTCGCGGTGTCTTTGCCGCGCGACCGCGAAACTCCGAGACCTCGCGACCGCAGCCGAGACCACGTAACCGCAATGGAGACCAACGATGCTTCTACACGACGAATCCCCCGCCGCCGTCGAAGAGCGCGATAAGGCGTTCATTCTCGGCACGTACGCTCGGACGCCGTTCCATCCCCGCAGCGGCAAGGGTGCGCGCATCACTGACGCCGATGGGCGCGAATACTGGGACCTGCTCGGCGGCATCGCCGTCAACGCGCTCGGCCATCGGCACCCGCGCCTCGTCAAAGCGCTGCGCGAGGAGTCGAACGCGCTGCTCCATGTCTCGAATCTCTACTACCACCCGGCGCAGGGCCTGCTCGCCGAGCGCCTTGTGCGCGCCTCGGGGCTCTGCCGCACGTTCTTCTGCAACAGCGGGACAGAGGCGAACGAAGCGGCGCTCAAGTTCGCACGGCTCGCGAATCCCGGCCGTGCCGGGATCGTGGCCTTGAACGAGAGCTTCCACGGAAGGACGATGGGATCGCTGGCGATGACCGGGCACGAAGCCTACCGCGCCCCCTTCGAGCCGCTGGTTCCTGGTGTGACGTTCATCGAACCGAACGACATCGCCGCGCTCGAAGCGACGGTCAGCGGCGAGACCTGCGCCATCGTCCTGGAGCCGGTGATGGGGGAGGGAGGCATCATCCCACTCTCGCACGACTTTCTCGCCGCCGCGCGGCGCGTGGCCGATCGCACCGGTGCGATCCTGATCTTCGATGAGATTCAGTGCGGACTCGGGCGCACCGGAACGCTCTTCGCCTTCCAGCAGAGCGGCATCGTGCCGGACATCGTCACGCTTGCCAAACCACTGGGCGGCGGTCTGCCGCTCGGTGCGGTGCTGACCGGCGCGGCCATCGAAGGCCTTCTGAAGCCCGGCCACCACGGCACGACGTTCGGCGGCAACCCCGTGGCCTGCCGCCTCGGACTGGCGGTGCTTGACGAGATCGAGGAGTCGGCGCTGCTGGATCGCGTCAACGAGATCGGCGCCTGGTTTCATAAACAGTTGCACGCTCTGCAGTCGCGCAACGCGTCGATCGTCGACGTGCGCGGCTCAGGCTTCATGTGGGGCATCGAGCTCGACGGCCCGGCCAAGCCGGTCGTGGCCGAGCTGCTGAACAAGGGATTCGTGGTCGGCAGCGCGCGCGAGAACGTCATCCGCCTTCTGCCGCCGTACATCACGCCGAAGAAGGCATTCGTGGAATTCATCGAAGCGCTGGAACAGGTGCTCGCGACAGTCAAGGAGAAAGCAGCGTGAAACACACCTACAAGAAGGTCGCACTGGCCTACTCAGGCGGCCTCGACACCTCGATCATCATTCCCTGGCTGAAGGAGAACTACGGCTGCGAAGTCGTGGCCGTGGCCGTCGATGTCGGTCAGGCCGAAGAGACGGACGGCCTCGCCGAGAAGGCGTATCGCACCGGCGCGTGCGACTTCCATCTCATCGACGCCAGGGAGGAGTTCGCACGGGACTTCCTCTTCCCCGTGCTGAAGGCCGGCGCGATCTACGAGAAGGACTATCTCCTCGGCACGTCGACGGCGCGGCCGCTCATCGCCCGCAAGCAGGTCGAGATCGCGCTCGCTACCGGCTGCGACGCGCTCGCGCACGGATGCACGGGCAAGGGGAACGATCAGGTCCGCTTCGAGCTGGCCTATCAGGCGCTCGCCCCGGAGCTGGCCGTCATCGCGCCATGGCGCGAGTGGTCGATCATCTCGCGCGAAGACGCCATCGACTACGCCTCGTCGCGCGGCATCCCGGTGCCGGTGACGAAGAAGGATCCGTACTCGCGCGACCGCAACCTCTGGCATCTCTCGCACGAGGGGGGTCCGCTGGAGGATCCGTCATTCGAGCCGGAAGCGTCGATGTTCAAGCTCACGGTCGATCCGATCGCCGCGCCGGACGCGCCGGAGACGGTGACGATCACGTTCGCGTCCGGTGTGCCGGTCGCGGTCAACGGTCAGGCGATGGCTCCGGCCGCGCTGGTCTCGGCGCTGAATGAGATCGGCGGACGCAACGGCGTGGGTCGTGTGGACATCGTCGAGAACCGCCTCGTCGGCATCAAGTCACGCGGCGTGTACGAGACACCCGGCGGAACGCTGCTCGTCACGGCGCTGAAGGCGCTCGAATCGATCACGCTCGACCGCGACAGCATGCACGAGAAGGAGCGCATCGGCGGCCGTTACGCGGAGCTCGTCTATTTCGGCCAGTGGTTCTCACCGCTGAAGGAGGCGTTCGATGCCTTCGTCAATTCGTTGACAGAACCGGTCAGCGGCACGGTCACGCTGAAGCTCTACAAAGGCAACGCCACGGTGATCGGCCGTACGTCGCCCAGCTCGCTGTACTCCGAGGCCCTGGCCAGCTTCAACATGACCGGCTACGACGCCAGAGACGCGGCGGGATTCATCCGCGTGTTCGGGCTGCCGACGCGCGGTCGGTACCGGCTGAAGGCCGATAAGAATCTCGACGACACGCTTCCTGCCGACGAAGTGACGGCCGCGCGGTTACGGAAGGCAGCCGGTTGACACAGAAGTTGTGGGGCGGGCGCTTCGAGGGAGAGCCGTCGCCGCTGTTGCGGCGTCTCAACGACTCGTTCGCGTTCGACCGGGAGCTGTTCGATGACGATGTCGAGGGCTCCATGGCCTGGGCTCGGGCGCTCTCCGAAGCCGGCGTACTCTCCGAGGACGAGCTGGATGTGATCCTCGGCGCGCTGGCGAGGATCGAGCCGCCGTCGGACGGCGACTACGAGGATGTCCATTCGTACGTCGAGGCGAAGCTGTACGAGAGGATCGGTGCCGGCGCGGGAAAGTTGCACACCGGCCGGTCGCGCAACGACCAGGTGGCGACCGATCTGAAGCTTTGGCTGAAGCGCGCCAGCGGCGAAGCGATCGATGCGACGACGGCGCTGGCGAAGGCACTGGCGGAGAGGGCCGCCGAGGAAGCGGCCACGGCGATGCCCGGCTACACGCACTCGAAACAGGCCGAGCCGATCACGTTCGGTCACTGGTGCCTGGCGTACGTCGAGATGCTGTGCCGCGATCGATCCCGTTTCGCGGCCGCGATCGCGCGCGGCGATGAATGCCCGCTCGGCTGCGGAGCATTGGCCGGCACCCCGATGGCGATCGACCGGGACACGTTGGCGCGTTCGCTCGGCTTTGACCGCGCCACGGCCAATTCGATCGACGGCGTCTCCGACCGCGACTTCGCGGCCGACTATCTCTTCGCGGCGGCGTTGCTGCTGACGCATCTCTCGCGTCTCGCCGAGGATCTCATTTTCTTCACGAGCGACGAGGCGGCGTACGCCGAGCTTCCGGACTCTATGGCCACCGGCTCATCGCGCATGCCCCAGAAGAAGAATCCCGATGTCCTGGAGCTCGCCCGTGGATACGCGGCGCGGGAGATCGGTGAGCTGACCGGCTTCCTCGCTCTGCTCAAGGGTCTGCCGCTCGCGTATGACAAAGACCTGCAACTCGACAAGGAGCCGCTCTTTCGCACGCGGCGCGTCATCGCCACGCTGCTCCCCGCGCTGAAGGAACTGATCTCCGGTCTCGCCCTCGATCGCGACCGTATGCGTGCCGCCGCCGGCGGCGACGCGCTCATCGCCACCGCGGTCGCCGACGCGCTGGCCGCGACCGGTATGCCTTTCCGCGAGGCGCACGACCAAGTGAGCCGCAATCTCGCGGACCTGGCGTCGCTCGCGAAGCAGCATGGCGTGACGCTCGACGGCATGCTGGCGAAGAAGAACGCGTACGGTGGCACCGCGCCGGAGCGGGTGCGGGAGGCTGCTGTCGCGGCCAAGGAGTCGTTGAAGTCATGAAGGCGAACGGTAACGGCGGCGCGGCACAGACAAGAGTGTCTGTGCCACATTCAGTAGTGCCTGTCTCGCAGGCTGTGCCGCAAGCCGATGACAATGTGGCACAGACACTCTTGTCTGTGCCTAGCGGCGCAGCCGCGCGAGGGGCTTCGAAGTCATGAGACTGCCCAAAGGCTTCCTAGCCTCCGGCATCCGCGCCGGCATCCGCAAGAAGCGGCCGGACCTCGGACTTATCGTCGCGCCCGATGGCGCGAACGCTGCCGCGGTGTTTACCAGGAACCGCTTTCAGGCAGCGGCCGTTACCTTGTCCAGGAACGCTCTGAAGAGAACCGGAGGCAAGCTGAAAGCGGTCGTCGTCAACGCCGGCTGCGCGAACGCCGTCACAGGCAAGGCAGGTCACGACGCCGCGAAGCGTGTCCGGTCGCGCGCGGCGGAGCTCCTGCAGTGCAGTCACGACGAGGTCTTCATCGCATCGACCGGCGTCATCGGCGTCGTCCTTCCGGACAAGAGACTGCGCGAGGCGCTACCCGACGCCATCACGCGGCTCTCCGCCGGCGGCATCGACGCGCTCTCGCACGCCATCCTCACCACCGACGTCGGCCCGAAAGTCACGCAGGCCGCCTTCACGCTCGACGGCAAGCGCGGCCGCATCGTCGGCGTGGCCAAGGGAGCCGGCATGATCCATCCCAACATGGCCACGATGCTCGGCTTCGTCATGACCGACGCCGCGCTCGATCCCGCCACGCTGCGGCGTGCATTGGCCTCCGCGGTCGACCAGAGTTTCAACGCCATCTCGGTCGACGGCGATACGTCGACGAATGACACGGTGCTGGTCATGGCCTCGGGGAAACTCGGCAACGATCCCGGTGCCGGCACGAGTGACTTTCAGCGTGCCCTCGACGCGGTCTGCCGCGATCTGGCCTGGATGATCGTCCGCGACGGCGAGGGGGCGACGCGCGTGATGGAGTTGACGGTTCGCGGCGCCAAGACGGAGCGCGACGCCAAGCTGGCCGCACACGCGGTGGCCACCTCACCGCTCGTCAAGACCGCCCTTCACGGCGGCGATCCGAATTGGGGCCGCATGCTGGCCGCCCTCGGCCGCAGCGGTGCACGGTTCCCTCTGAAGGGTGTCTCGCTTTTCGCGGGCAAGGTGCAATTGGTCATCAACGGCGAGCCGGCGGTGTATCGCGAGAAGGATGCGGCAAAGGTGTTCTCACGCGAGCGCGTCCCGATCATTCTCGACCTCGGCAGCGGTACTGCGAGCACGGTCGTTCTCGCCTCCGACCTCGGGCACGACTACATCACGATCAACGCTGATTACCGAAGCTAGTGTCCTGTCAGCATTGACACCAGAGGTGCTGCGCTCCAATGCACTGTCATCCTGAGGCTGCCGCAGCCGCGCCTCGAATGTTGGTGCTTGCGCAATGAGAATTCGCGGCGGAGGACGCCGAAGGACCCCCCAACTACGGGCCGGAAAGGGAGGGGGATTCAACCGCGTCTG
>DATHRD010000077.1:0-80296 GCA_035482045.1 Thermoanaerobaculia bacterium | reverse complement strand
GGGAGTCGGGAGTCGGGGTTCGGAGAACCCAGGGAATCAGCATGTCTCTGACTTCTCCGACTCCCGACCCCCGACTCCCGACCCCCGACCCCCGACTCCCGACTCCCGACCAATCACCAACCAAGGAGCCACATGAAATCCATCATCGCCATCACCCTCATCGCCTTCTCGTTCGCGCTTCCGATGCGCGGCGCGGACGACAGTGCTGCATCCGTACTCGCCCGCGCGGACGTGTTCCGCAACCCGATCGAGAGCTTTTCGGTCGACATCGAGCTGACCTCGTTCACGCCGGACGGGAGGACCGATATGTCGCGATTCCGTGTCTACGGGAAAGGGAGCGACCGAAGCATCGTGGAGTTCACCTTCCCGCAGACGGAGAAGGGCAAGTACCTGCTGATGCTGCGCGACGCCATGTGGATCTACATCCCGACGGCGAGCCGGCCGATCCGCATCTCGCCGCTGCAGCGGCTGATGGGCCAGGCATCGAACGGCGACGTGGCCCGGACGAACTTCTCCATCGATTACGACGCGAAGTCCGTGGCCGAGGACGGCGAGGCGTTCGTCGTCGATCTCGTGGCCAAGGATCCGGCCGTCGCCTACAACCGCGTCCGTCTCTGGATCGACAAACAGTCGTACGAGCCGCGGCGCGCCGACTTCTACGTTGTATCCGGCAAGCTGATCAAGCGCGCCAACTACCTCCGCTACGGGACGATGGCCGGCCGGCGTGTCGTCACCGAGGTCGAGATCGACGACCTTCTCAGGCCGGGCAACCGTACCGTGATGCGCTACGCCAACCTCACGCCGAAAGAGAACGCCGAGAAGATGTTCACGAAGGACTCGCTGGGCAAATGGTAGGAACAAGCGCAGCGCCCGTGGCCTGCATTTCTCACGACCTGATTGAGCCTCCCTGCCTGCCGCCGCAAGCCAGGACCGATGTGGCACAGACACTCTTGGCTGTGCTCTGGCCGAAGCGGCGTGCCGTGAGTGCTTGCAGTCTCTCGAGTCGGGCGAGACCCCGCACAGACAAGAGTGTCTGTGCCACAACAAACAAGAGTGTCTCTGCCACATCAGACAAGGCCAACAGTGGCGCGTCGAACGTTCTGCCGCGTAGGCTCCTCGTCGTCGGTCTCCTCCTGGCGCTGATTTCCACCACCGCTCATGCCGAGGTCTTCAAAGTCTTCGGCTCTGCCGGTGCCGAGTGGCAGCTCACTCCTGCCAACACCGCGTCGGCTCTGAACCCGGACAACGTCGCTCAGTTGCCGTACAGCACCGGCACCAGCGATGCCGTCGCGTTCCTTGACGCCACCTCGGACAGTCGCGCCTGGAAGCTCCATCTGAAGCTGCGCGGCGACGCCGCCGAGGGCGGCAATCAGGGAGTTGACGTCGGCGAAGCGTTCGTCCAGCTCAATCCAAGGCCGTGGCTCGACGTCGCGCTCGGCCGCATCATCGAGAAGTGGGGGACTGGCTACGCCTGGAACCCGACGGCGTTCATCAGCCCGAAGAAGAACCCGGCCGATCCCACCGACCGCCTCTCCGCCAACCAGGGCCTCGACATGGTCCGCGCCGACCTTTTTCTCCGAGGCACGAACGTCTCGCTCTACGCGCTCGATCACGGGGCTGTTGCCGCGCGCGTCTACCGGCTCGTCGGCGGTACCGACGTTTCGCTGCTCTTCCGGCGCGATGGTACCGGGACCGAGCAAGGCATCAGCGCCGCGCGCGTCTTCGGCGACGCGCTGGAGGTGCACGGCGAGGTGGCGCGCCGTCACGCGCTTGCCGGGGGGCAATACACATTCAAGAACGACGTCAACGTGGTCGTGGAGCTGTATCGCGGCGGCGACGGACTCGATGCGAGCGCCTTTCGCGCCTTTCGTCTGGCCGCCGATTCGGCGCACGACGAGGCGACGATCCGCGCCGCGAACGCGGCCTACTCCCCGCTGCTCATGGCGCGCAACTACGCCTTCGTTCGCCTGGACTGGCCGCATGACAAGCTCGACGCCGAGCTGATCACGATCACCAACCTGCGCGACCGTTCGCTGCTGGCGCGCCTCACGCTGACGCGCAAGGTGCGCGCGAACGTCAGCGTCTATGTCATCGACACCGAGTTCGCCGGCGCGCGCGCCAGCGAGCTGTCATACATGCAGGTTCGGCGCATCACCACGGCCGGCGCCCGCTTCTACTTCTAGAATGTCATGGACGTGAACGAACGGAAGAGTGCCTGGATCGGAGTCCTGACGTGGGTCATCGTCGGAATTCCGAGCGTGCTGTGGGAGATCGAGCATCACTCGCTCTTCACGCCGCGGGCCGCCGCGCTCTTCGGATCGTTTGCCCTGTTTCTCGCTGGATTTCTCATCGCCACGCGGCCCGGCTGCGAGGGCGGGTCACGCCTCGGGTTGCTCATCCTCGAGACGCTGGCCGCTTTCGCCTGCGTTCTTCTGCAACCGAGCGAGGGTTATCTGCCGGTCCTGCTGGTCGTGCTCGCGGCGCAGCTCGGCACGTATCCGCCGCGGTACTCCATCCCCGCCATCGCCTTCAACTCTCTGATCCTCGGACTGATCGCCAAAGGCACCGGCGGCTCCATCACGTTCGGGTTGGTCTATTTCGCCTTCTCCCTCTTCGCGCTCTTTTCCATGCATGTGGCGCACGCGGAAATGGATGCGCGAAAGGCACTGGCGGAGGCGAACACGGAGCTGCGCATGACCACGGAACTGCTCGAGATCAGCAGCCGTACCTCGGAGCGCCTCCGCATCGCCCGCGATCTGCACGATCTCCTGGGCCACCACCTCACGGCGCTCAGCCTCAATCTCGAGGTGGCGGGCCACCTGGCCGCCGGCGAGGCCAGGGAACACATCGAGAAGAGCAAGTCGATCGCGAAGCATCTCCTCGCCGACGTGCGCAACGTGGTCAGCCAGCTCCGCAACGACGAGCCGGTCGACCTGACCTCCTCGCTGGAGTCGCTGCGCGACGTGATCGTCGCGCCGTCTCTGCATCTCGATTTCCCGCGCGAGCTGGCCGTGGCCGACGCGAACATCGCCCAGGTGGCGCTGCGCACGGTGCAGGAGATCGTCACGAACGCGGTGCGCCACTCCGGCGCGCGCAATCTCTGGCTGAACCTGGGCACGGCCGGCCGCACGCTCTCGATCGACGCGCGCGACGACGGCGTGGGAGCCGACAACGTCCGCTTCGGCAACGGTCTGCTCGGCCTTCGCGAGCGCGTGCAGCAGGCCCGCGGTACGTTCGAGGTGACCTCGATGCGAGGCCGCGGATTCTCGGTCCACGTGACGCTTCCCCTCGGAGCAGCGGCGTGATCCGCGTCTGCATCGTCGAGGATCAGACCATCGTCCGCCAGGGTCTGCGCAGCCTTCTGGCCCTCGTGCCCGATATCGAGGTCGCGGCCGAGGCCAGCGACGGCGAGGAGGCGGTCGAAGTCATCGAGCGGGAGAAGCCCGACGTCGTCCTGCTCGATCTGCGCATGCCCAAGCTCGACGGCGTCGGCGTTCTGCGCACGCTTCGCGAACGAAAGGCCGCCAGGCCGACGCTGATCCTGACGACGTTTGACGACGACGCGATCTTGTTCGAGGCCGTTCGCGCCGGCGCGAAAGGTTGGCTGCTGAAAGACGTCTCGCTGGAACGCCTGGCCGGCGCGATTCGCACGCTCGCCGGGGGCGGCACCTGCATCGAGCCGGTCATCACCGAGCGGATCATGCGCGCGCTGGAGAAGAGCGATTCCTCGTTCGAGTCCGCCGATCTCCCCGAGCCGCTCACCGATCGCGAGCGCACGATCCTCCGCCTCCTCGCCGGCGGCTACAGCAATCGCGAGATCGCCGAACTGCTCAGCATCACCGACGGCACGGTGAAGAACCACATCTCGAATCTGCTGGCCAAGCTGGGCGTGCGCGACCGCACCAGGGCGGTGTTAAGAGCGATCGATTTGGGGGTGATTTGAAGGCGCTGCCGGCTCAAGCGGCCAATGCTGATCGCAGAATTCAGAACGGGAACGGCTGAGTACCGGACTGACTGACCGGAGCCTTAAAACCGGAGGCTAAGCGCCTCTCAATTCACTGTCATCCTGAGGCTGCCGCAGCCGCGCCTCCAGTGTCGGTGCTTGCTCAAATCAAGCGTCGCGGCGGAGGACGCCGAAGGACCCCCAACCTACTTGCGGGGAAGGGTGGTGGACGGTGTCGCAGACGCGGGGGGAATCCCCCTCCCTTTCCGGCCTGTAGTTGGGGGGTCCTTCGGCGTCCTCCGCCGCGAATTCTCATCTGCGCAAGCACCTACATTCGAGGCGCGGCTGCGGCAGCCTCAGGATGACAGTGAAGTGGAGCTCCGCGCTGCACGCCTCACCCCCGATTTCAATGCTGACAGGACGCTATGTAATTCACGTCCCCGATCCGGTAATCCGCCCCCCTACTTGATCGGAACGCTCCCCAGTAAATACTTCAAGTCCTCATCCCGCCAGCGGATGCCGCCGCCGAGGGTGAAGGCGGTGTGATTCAGGACGTTGTCGACGCCGGTGCGGAGGAAGAGCGTCGGGGTGGTGGGCTTCTCCTGGCGGAAGATGTACTCGCCGTACAGACGCAGGTGAGGGTTGCTGTCGCCGGTGCGGTGGCCGAAATCGAACGCCTCGCCGGTGAAGCGGATGCGGTTGTTGAAGGTGTAGTCGACGGCAGCGCCGCCCGTCGAATCGAACATCCCGATGCGCACGGCGAACGGCGCCAGCGTCCAGCCGGCCTGCGCCGAGACGAGGAAGGCCCGGTCGAAGCGGGTCTGCTGCGTGATCGTGGTCTGTGACTGGCCTGTGGCGGGGTCTGTCACCGTCTCTTCGATCGTCTTGTCGTTGCGTTTGCCGTACGGCGTGTCGGCCAGCTCGACGTTATAGAAGCGGTTGCGTTCCGGATTGGGAGTGAGGCGCAGCCAGACCCCGGTACGCGAATTGCCGCCGATCTTGCCGGCGCCGTTCTGCTGCGCCGGGAGGCCGGCGTAGTAGTCGCCGTTGAGGCCAAGGTCGAGTTGCATCCTGCCGGCGCGGCCGAGCGTGTTGCGCAATTCGTTCACGCCGCTCTCGACCGAGCCGAGTGCCGCGGTCAGACGGTCGTGGGCCTCGTTGCTGTAGAGCAGCTTGCCGACCGTCCCTTCGCCGCTGCGGACCTGGGTGGTGACGGCATTGAGGTTGTCGGAGGTGGTCTTGAGGTCGGAGGAGAGCGTACGCAGGTTCTCGACGATGTGGCGGATGTCCTCGCGATTCTCGCCGACGGTGCCGTTCATCTGCGTGGCCATGCGGTCGATCGACTCGGCCAGCCGCGGGATCTCGACGCGCAGCGAATCGCTGATGGCATGCGCGTTGGCCATCGTGGCGTCGACATTCGAGCGGTTCGCGGCGATGAGGTCGCGCACCTGGGTCGTGATCGTGCGGACGTTCTCGACGATGTCTTCGAGCCGTTTCTGGCCGACCGGGCCGCTCATCACGTTCCGCAACGACTCCGTGATCGCCTTCACGTCGTTGGCGATGCCGGACACCTGATTGGTGATGTCGTCCATCGATGCCGGCTGCGAGCCCTGCAGTGTGACGCTCTGTTCCTGGGGAACCACGGGCCCGGTCGACGGGCCGGGCTCGAGCTCGATGTACTTCTCGCCGAGCAACCCGAGGTTGGCGACGTGCGCGCTCGCGCCTGGATGGAAAACCACGTCGCGGTCGACCTCGAGCATCACCTCAGCCTTGCCATTGGGAAGGAGCCTGATGTTCGACACCTTGCCGACGCGCACACCGGCGACGCGGACGGCGGATTTGTTGTCGAGACCCGCCACGGAGTCGAAAATCGCCGTCACCTTCCGGGCGCCGGCTCCGTGTCCGATCTGCACATCCTCGATCTTCAGGATGAAGTACCCGAGGATCGCCAGAACGATCAGCATGAAGACGCCTACTTTGGCCGCGGATGACATGGTGGACCTCTATTCGGGGGTCGGGAGTCGGGAGTCGGGAGTCGGAGCAGACATTGTGAACCTCTATTCGGGAGTCGGGGGTTGGGTGTTGGGTGTCGGAGAAAGCATATTCGCTCGCGCCTCGGCTTCCGACCCCCGACCCCCGACTCCCGACCCCCGCAACGGATCGATTCCCGCCCGTCTCAGCATCTGGAAAAGCAAAGCAAGCGGTAATCCAACTACGTTTGTGTAACTGCCGTGGATCGAGTCGATGAACATCGCTCCGATCCCCTGCACCGCATAGGCACCCGCTTTATCGAGCGGTTCGCCGGTCGAGACATACCACGCGATGTCGCGCGCGTCGAGTGGCAGCATGCGAACTTCCGACTCCGCCACGCGTGTGTCGCGCCAGCCGCGACCTGCATTTTGCAACGTGACCCCCGTGTAGACAATGTGCGTCCTGCCGGCGATCGCGGCCAGCATCCGCTTCGCGTCGTCCTCGCCGGTCGGCTTCTCCAGCAGTTCCTCCCCCAGAAGCACCGTCGTGTCCGCGGCGATGATCCAGGCATTCCCGTCCCTGGCGGCGATGGCAGCCGCTTTGTCGCGGGAGAGGCGGGCCACGTACTCCTCGGGTGATTCGCCGGGCTGATGAACTTCCGGGACATCGCTCGGCATGACGTCGAACGTCAGGCCGATCGAGGCCAGTAACTCGCGCCGCCGCGGCGATTGCGAAGCCAGGATGAACCTCATCGTGCCATCACCAGGCTGATATTCAGTACGACGATGAAGCGTGCTTCGGCGACGATGCGATAGATGATGCGCACCCCCTCGCTGCGATAGCTCCAATACCCGCGCAACGGCTCGAACAGCGGCGCGCCGATGATCGGATCTTCGTCGATCGTCTCCAGCGCGCGCCGGGCGACCGCACGCTGCTCGCCGGTCAGCGCGCGCCAGTCTTTTTCCACGCGCTCCGCGAAGCGCAGCCGGTCATTCCACATTGTTCAGGCTTCCAGCAAATCCTCGACGGCCAGCATCGCGCCGCGCTCCACCTCGGCTTCTCCCTCGTCGATGGCGGCGCGGAGGGGAGCGTCGTCGGCGATGTCGATCGTCTCGCGAAGGGCGAGGTATTCATCGTGAGAGATGAGGATGGCGATGGGCCGGTCGTTGCGCAGGAACGTCGTGCGGTTGCCGGTCAGCTCGCACTCGCCGACCAGCGCGCGGACGTCTTCAGGCGCGTCGAGGATGTCGAAGCGTTTGTCCATGTTGCTCTGGCTGATCGTCCGATTGATCGAGCATAAGAGCCTTCAGATGCTCGCGAAACTCATCACCCAAGAGCGGGTGGCGAAGGGCGTAATCGACGGTCGCTTTCAGATAGCCGAGTTTCTCGCCGGCGTCGTAGCGCTTGCCCTCGAAGACATACCCGAAGAACTCTCCGCTGCGCACCAGCTCGCGCAGGGCGTCCGTGAGCTGGATCTCGCCGCCCGCGCCCCGCTCGGTTTTCTCCAGAAGCGGGAAGATCTCCGGCGGAAGGATGTAGCGCCCGATGATGGCGTAGCGCGACGGCGGATTGACCTTCGGCTTCTCCACCATGTCGGTGATGCGGAAACGGCGGCTGCCGAGCATTTCGCCCGCCACGATGCCGTAACGCGATGTCTGATCGGGGGTCACTTCCATCAGCGCCACGACCGGGCGGCCGGTCTCCTCGAACACGCGCCTCATCTGCAGCAGGCACGGCTCGTCAGCGAGGATCACATCGTCCGGCAGCAGGACGGCGAACGGCTCGCGGCCGACGGCATCCCTTGCCTGCAGCACGGCGTGGCCGAGTCCGAGCGCTTCCTTCTGACGGACCGAGATGATGTCGGCCATCCGGCTGACGGTCTCGACCTCATCGAGCAGATCGTTTTTCTTCCGCTCCTGAAGCGAGCGCTCCAGTTCCGAAGTCCGGTCAAAGTGATCGAGGATGGCATCCTTCCCCTTGGACAGTACGACGATCAGCTTGTCCATCCCCGAGCCGAGCGCTTCCTCGATCCCGTACTGCAGGATCGGCTTGTCGACGAGCGGGAGCATCTCCTTCGGGATCACCTTGGTCGCCGGAAAGAAGCGCGTACCAAAACCGGCACAAGGGAAGACGCAGGTGCGGAGGGTGGTCATTGGTGAGGTGAAGGATAGCAGTGGCTGGGGGTGGGAGCGGGGGGTGGGAGCGGGGAAAGGCGGAATGTTGAATGTTCAGTGTTGAATGTCAGATGTTGAATGAGAGTGGCCCAGCCTCGGTCCATCAATTATCCAACATTCAATCATCCAACATCCAACATCCAACATTCAACATTATTCAACATTCAACATTGGGTCTCCCGTTCTCCCACCCCAGACCCCCGACCCCCGCGGGCAGCAGTATTGCTAACGTGGTAAAACTCTGCACGGGCATGCGTAAACCTTTCATCCTTCTCGCGATCCTCTTTACCGCGCTACCCCTTTGCGCGCAGTGGCGGCGGGCCAATCTGTACGGCGCCGACGTCCGGGCGCTGATCATCGATCCTTCGGACCCCGATACGCTGTACCTCGGTACGAGTGGTGGCGAGGTTTACGTCTCCACCGACGGCGCGAAGAGCTGGCAGAACCCTCGCGGCGGCATCCCCTTCCCCGGCTACGTCGTCGACAACCTGGTCCTCGATCGCAAAGGGCGGCTTTGGGCAGCCTGCTGGGGTGCCTGGGGTGGAGGGGTGATCGCGGTCTCGGACGATGGCGGCCGCAACTGGACGCGCCGCGATGCCGGCCTGGAAGACTTCTCGGTCCGCGCCATCGCCGTCGACCCACACGACGCCGACTTCGTCATCGCCGGCGGCCTGACGGGGGTCTATCGCTCGACGGACGGCGGCGAGTCATGGAACCAGATCTCCAATCAGATCAACGTCGAATCGCTCGCCATCGACCCGCGCACGCACGACCGCATCTATGTCGGCACGTGGCGGCAGGGAACGCGCACCGACGACGGCGGCAAGACCTGGAAACTGATCAACAACGGCATGGTGCTCGACACCGACATGTTCTCGATCACCATCGACCGCTACAACCCCGACAAGGTCTGGGTGTCGACGTGCGGCTGGGTCTACAACACGGCCAACCGCGGCGAGAACTGGACGCGTTTTCGCGACGGCTTCGACAACCGCCGCATCCATGACATCGAGCTCGATCCCTGCGATCGGGATTCGATCTACGCCGGATCGGTGGCCGGCCTGTATCGCAGCCACGACGGCGGCAAGACGTGGTACGCGATCAGCGACGAGTCGCTCGTCGTCAACACCATCGCCCTCCATCCGCAGCGTCCCGGCCGCGTGGTTCTCGGCGTGGAAGGCGATGGTATCTATCTCTCGAACGACAATGCGAAGACGTTCGTGCGCTCGTGCGACGGTCTCCGGAATCTGACGATCACCTCGGTTGCCGCGGACCCGTCACGGCAGAAGAACGTCTATGCCGCGGTCGTGTTCGGCGGCGCCTCGAGCGGCATCTATCGTTCCACCGACGCCGGAACGACGTGGACGAAGCTGGCTACTCACGACCTGCCCCAGGTTCTGTCGCTCGTCGTCACCGAAGACGAAGCGGTGAAATTCGTGGCGGGGACGGAGAAAGGATTCTTCTGGAGCAAGGACGGTGAGCAATGGACGCAGGCGCAGCCGGCCGGCTTTCCCGTTCGCGTCGACAAAGTGCTCCGTTTCAATGATGTCCGCTATTTCGCCGCCACGTCGGAAGGCGTCTTTACGAGCCGCGACGCCGGCAGGAACTGGTACCGCCTTGCCGGCGCGGACAATCGCGCGGTGGACATAGCCATCGGCAACGTAGGCGAGAAGCGGGCCCTCTTCGCGCTGACGAGCGCCGGCGTTGTGGCATTCGACGGGATGCAATGGCTTCCGATCGACGGGGCGCCGGCGAAGGGTCGCACGCTGGCTGTGCGTGGCTCGGGCGAGGCACAGCTCGTTTTCGTCGCGGGCGCGCAAGGAGTGAAGGCGGGACGCGTCAGTGCCGACGGGAAATGGACCGAAGCCGAGGTGCCCGACGCACAATTCGCCTCAGTCTTCGGTGGCTCGCGCAGCAGCGAGAACTTCGTCTTCATCACATCGCGACAACAACACGAGATGCTCGTCGCAGAGCCGAAAACGTCTGACTGGCGCTCCTTCCCGCTGCCCTCGCGCAACGCCGAGGTGACGTCCGTGGCCCTCGACCCCTTCGACAGCGATCGCCTCTACGTCGGCACCCTCGGCGAAGGAATCTTCATCTACGAAGGCAAATCGGAAAAGTACGAGGCCAAGAAGAAGGTGGCGGAGACGGTGGCGGGGACGAACTGACGCGGTTGCGTGGTTGCGGGGTTGCACGGTTGCTTACAGTGACGGGTCATACGCGCTAACTTACGCTAGCGTCCTCCTGGGAATCCCTGCTGTGTATGCCGCGATAGCGGCCAAAGACGGTAGCCAGGGGTGCGAGCGTTTTTGCGAGCACCCCTGGTCATCGATGTCAATGCATGTCGTGCCGCGTCAGCGGCACTGGACGTCATCGGACGACTGTGACTCCACTCCAGTGCCGCTGACGCGGCACAGAGCCATGGGACCTCGTTACCAGGGGTGCTCGCAAAAGCGCTCGCACCCCTGGCTACCTTCCGCTGCCGCTATCGCGGCGTTTGGCCTTAGGCGTTGCGTTTAGGTTAGTGCGTATGACAGTGACGGGACCGCTTTACTTTGCAACCCAGCAACTAAGCAACCGCGAGACCCCGCAACCCCGCAACCCCGCAACCGCGCGAATCACTTCACCGGATCGTAATACCGCACCACCACCATCCCCACGCCCTTCTGTGCCTGGTCGGACTTCGGGTCGGCGGAGAGTACGGCCATCACATTGGGCAGAATCTGGTCGTAGACGACGACCTTTTTTGATCCCCGCCGCGGCCGGCCCAGCGACTCGCGCAGGAAGGTGCGCTCCTCCTCGAAGGCAAGCGGTGCGTCCTGCAGAATCGTGAAAAGCTCGAAACGGATCGAGCTCAACCGCTGGCCGCGAAACTGCAGCGTGATCGATTTTCCTTCGGTGTAATCGACGAGAAGCTGGCTGGCTGTGTCGCCGCGTCTCGTCTTCCAGCCGTTCGATTCCAGCGCCTTTACCGCCTCGGCCCGAGTCATGCCGACCCTGAGGTGAAACGACTCGGGGCGCATCCACGAAATCCTGCTGTTCGACGGAAAGGCCGTGGCAAAGAAGAGAGCGAGAACGGCGATCATGCCGCTCCTTGCGTCGTGGCCTCGGCTTTCAACTGCGGATCCCATCCCACGACGGCGTTCCCAGTGCCGATGACGGTCCAATAGCCATACACCTCGGCCGGATATGCCGGGAAGTCCAGCGCAGAGAGCATCCACGCCAGCGAGCCGGCCTTCACTTCGCTGACCGCCATATCCATGAACTCAGGCAGCACCGCGATCAGCTCGCGCGTCCGCCCTTTACGCATCAGGTCGAGTACTTTCATGTCCCACAGATAGCCGCTGTGCTCGTACACATGCTCGCGCGACATGTCCTCGGGGATGTCGGGCTCGGTGGTGAAGTGGCGATGCGAGAGCGTGTTCGACGCCAGCAGCACCGCCCGTCGGCCGCTCTTCTCGATGGCGCGCTTCGTGGCCTGCCCCAGTTTCAGCATCTGCTGCTGGCCCATTTCATTCGAGAAGTAATAGGGCGAGTTGTTCGAGGAGATGCCCACGATCGGGATGTCCCATTCCGGATTCATCATGTGGCAGGAGACGATGGTGCCGTAATCGACGCGGAAGTTCGGGTTCCGCATCATCTTCGTGATGAGCCCATCGCGTCGCCCTTCCTCAGCGATCAGTTCGGCCAGCTCGACGTCGACTTTGATGTCGTAGTTGAAGCGGAAGAGGTTCGGAAAGATCGGATCGACCGAGAGCCCGTGAAACTCCGGCATCCCCAGGAAGTGATGCCCGATCACGGTCTGCCAGTGAGGCGAGTGGACGAGAAAGACGTCCGGCTTCTTCTCCAGAAAGTGTTTCCGCGCCCGTTCGTATCCCCAGCGCAGCACTTCCCATCCGCACTCCGACCGCGGCTCATTCCGCCAGTGGTTCTCGCCGTAAACGATGTGCGGCGGATGCGGCGCGAGCACGCCGCCGATGATGGAGCCCGACATGTTCGCGATTTTACTCTGAGCTCACTTCGGATCACCGATTGAACGGGGACTCATTTACCCAGTGGAAACCGCGCGTCGTCAAAAGAAACGCCGGTATCGGCTCCCGATGACAGAGGGCATGGATGTTCCTGCCGCCAAGAGTTCCGTCGATTGTCAGCGTGCCGGGATCCGGCTGGCCGTAGGTGAACCGGCCGTCCCACGCCGGTTCGTTTCGTCTGGAGACGACCAGCGTCCGCTTCTTCTCATCGAGCTGGACGTTCATTCGTTGCCGGGAATCATTCATGAGCTGAATGGCCATGATGAAGCGGCTATCGAAGATGAGGCGGCGCCAGCGCCACGGATCGGCTCCGGCCGGGATCGGCCGGCCGTCGACCTGGAAGTCGTCGACCCGCCAGATCCCATAGAGCGGCGAGTGTCGAGGGGCGTCAATCATGCGATGGATTTCGTTTGCTTGTTTCAGCGCCATCACGACGACCGCCGCGACAGCGAGCGTGCGCAGAACGATCCCGGCGATCTCGGCGGCACGGCTTTGGGTGAGGTGCGGCAGCGGCGCAGGCTCGACGGCGCGATTGCGTACGAAGAAATCGAAGAGGCGAGGGAAGTCCGGCAGCGCGATGATGAACGCCATGGTCAGGAGCTGCAGCGAATAGATCTTCACCGGCACGTCGTACATGAAGTTCAGCGCCACGATGTTGACAAGAACGCCCATCGAAATGAGCGCACCGAGGAGTGTCGTCCGCCTCGTGGTCAGAAGCAGCCCGCCGAGCATCTCCGCTGCGCCGGTGAAGATGGTGTATGTCGCAGACGCTCCCATGAACGTCCAGAGAAGACCCATCGGCGAAGCGTCGCCGAACGGCTGCATGAGCCGGTCCAGGGTCGGCGGAGGAAACTGCGTCGGGATCACTTTGAATGCGCCGTAGCTGATCATCGCCATGGCCAGCATGAATCGGAGATAGGCGCGAAACGCGATCCAGGCCTTGTCATAACGCGGGCGTCGCCGATCGACCACGCTCCAGATCAGCGCGATCACCGCCGCCGCGACCGTGACGCAGAGGAGATTCACCCAGTTGTAGGTCGTGTCGCCGCTGCCGTTCGGTCGCGCGTCCACGGAGAGGTGGAGCGCGCGCGCCACTGCCTGCACTGGCGGGTCCGATATCGACGTCACAACGCGCATCAACGACTGGGACGGAATCAGCTCGAACAGTGCTGGGAGATTAACGAGAAGGAAGAAGCCAACGGCGAAGCGGAAGAGAACGCGTTTCGTCAACGACCAGGGAGCGCGGTCGTCAATGTCGCTGCCGGGCATCGTCTCATTCTACGGTTCTCACACGCGACAGCACGCACGAAGCGTGGCGCCTTACGCGTCCGCGCGCACTTCTTCCGGCTCGCGGACGGCGATGTCGATGTCATCGTCGTCGCTCTGCATCTCACTCCGCCAGCGCTGCGCTTTCATCTGTTCGAAGATCCCGCCCGTGTGGCCGGCCGGAATCCACGAGTTGCCGCCGCACTTCGGACAGCGGCCGCGGAAGGCGATGTTCTTCCCGCAATCGGGACAGATGATCACCAACGAGTGCGACAGCTCGAACTTCTGCTCACCCTCGGCATCGAGGCTGTTCAGAAACGAGGCGAGATTGCTGAAGGTGTCTTCCAGAGACATGGCTGCTCAGATCGGTCAAAATGCATGGGGCGTGCCGGTGTTGGGGGGTGGGGAGTGGGGAGTGGGGGGTGGAATAGGACGTCGACGCGCTTAAGCCCCCGGGATGGGAGTGGAGAGTGACGATTGGTGAGTGAGAGACCAAGATGAACGTACGACCGTCTCTCCTACCCCCCACTCCCCACTCCCCACCCTCATATCCTCATCACATCAAACTGCTCGTGATGCAGAGAGTCATCCGGCTTGAAGACGAGGTGGATGCCGAGGTTGCGCTCGATCTCCTCGAAAATCGGATCGTTCGCGTTGTTCAGCGAGGTGTAGACGACCGGGTTGAGGCGGACGATGACGTCCTGCCCTTCGTGCAGATCGCGCAGCTTCATCAGCTCGCGCCAGATCTCGAAGGCGATGGTCGTATTCGACTTGATGCGCCCGCTGCCGCCGCAGTAAGGGCAGGCCTGCGTCAGCGAGCGTTCCAGGCTCTGGCGCACGCGTTTCCGCGTCATCTCGATCAGCCCGAACTCGGAAATCTGCAGGATCTTCGTCTTGGAGCGGTCCTTACGGATCTCGGCCTCCAGCGCCTCGAAAAGCCGGGCGCGGTTCGACAGATCCTCCATGTCTATGAAGTCGAGCACGATGATCCCGCCGAGGTCGCGCAGACGGATCTGCCGGACGATCTCCTTTGCCGCCTCCAGGTTCGTCTTGAAGACCGTCTCCTCGAGATTCCGCTTGCCAACGTACTTGCCGGTGTTCACATCGATGGCCACCAGCGCCTCGGTCTGGTTGATGACGATGTAGCCGCCTGACTTCAGCCAGACCTTCGACTTGAGCGCCTTGGCGATCTCCGCTTCGATGCTGAAGTCCTCGAAGATCGGCTCCTCGCGCCGGTATAGGCGCACGCGCGACACCAGGTTCGGCTGAATCTGGTCGAGGAACTCGACGATGCGCTGGTACTGATCGACCGAGTCGACCCAAACGCTCTTGAACTCCGGCGAGAGGACGTCGCGGATCGTGCGCAGAACGAGATCGAGGTCGTGATGCATCGCCGTCGGCGCGGACGCCTTCTCCGCCTTCCGCCGGATCTGCTCCCAGAGGTCGGTGAGGTATTTCAGATCGGCGCGAAACTCGTCCTCCTCGCGCTCCTCGCCCGCGGTGCGGACGATGAACCCTCCGGCGCCTGCCGGCCGGATGCGATCCAGGATCTCCTTGAGCCGGGCGCGCTCCGCCTCGTTCTCGATGCGCCGCGACACGCCGATGTGGTTGACCGTCGGCATGTAGACGAGAAAGCGTCCCGGCAACGTTATGTGGCTGGTGATGCGCGCGCCTTTGCCGGCGATCGTGTCTTTCGACACCTGCACGACGATCTCCTGCCCTTCGCGCAGCAGATCCGAGATGGAAGCCTCGGCCCGCTGCTGGGGCACGTCGTCGAGCGTGAGATCGTCCGTCGAATCGGCGTTGTCGAACTCCTCCAGATCCTCGATGACGTCGGAGACGTAGAGGAAAGCGTCGCGTTCCAGCCCGAGGTCGACGAAGGCCGACTGCATCCCGGGGAGAACCTTCGTCACCCGCCCTTTGTAGATGTTGCCGACGATGGTGCGATGCCGCGTCCGCTCCACCCACAGCTCGACGACCTGCCCCTCGTCGAGCACGGCGATGCGCGACTCATGCTTCGCTGCGTTGATGACGATTTCGCGCGACATTCGTCGGAAGTCTATCCGATGCGTCGTCGTGCGCCCGTCTCCATCTGCGTGCCATCTGCGTCATCTGCGGACCAGGTTTTATCCGCAGATGACGCAGATGAACACAGATGGGAGACCGCCCCTATCGCTCACGTCAGATAGACTCGGAAAGTGCTCACCCTCTACTTCGCCGGCGCCATCTCCGGCGGCCGGACCGACGTGGCGCTCTACCGCCAGATCATCGCCGCGCTCGAAGCCGAGGGGCATCACGTCCTTGCCGGCGCTGTCGCGGCGGAGCACGTCACCTCGTCCGGCGAGATGCTCGACTCCTTCGCCATCTTCGAGCGCGACCTCGGCTGGATCGCCGCCGCCGACCTCCTCATCGCCGAGGTCTCCATGCCCTCCACGGGAGTCGGCTACGAGATCGCCACGGCCCGGTATCGGTACGACATCCCCGTCATCTGCCTCTACCGGCCCGCCCACACCGCGCGCTGCACGGCCATGGTCTCCGGCGACCGCGGCATCGAGCTGATCGAGTACTCCGAGCCTGCCGATTTGCTCCCCCGCCTCACCGCCGCCCTGGCGAAATACACCACCGCCCCCCTCGGTTTGCCCCCACGTTGACGGCGCGGAACCGCTTTGCTATCGTCCCCCGCCCGCCGCGCCAAGTACTCCGGCATAGCTCAGTTGGTAGAGCAACGGACTGTTAATCCGTGGGTCGTAGGTTCGAGTCCTACTGCCGGAGCCAATTTGGAATCAGCCCGCCTTACTGCCCCGTCTCGATCTGGTGGATGAGGTTCTCGTCTCCCGCCTCGTCCGCCTTCTCATCGACGAGCTTCTCGTACGAGGCTTTTGCCGTATTGATTTTCTTTTGGGCCTGCTCGATCTGAGTGTGGACCGTCATGAAGGTCATGACGATCAAGATCACGCCCGCGACCCCAGGTACGAGGGAAGCAAACCAGGCGAACCGGCTTCCGAGGAGCAGGGCGATCGAGGCCAGAACGATGCCGATCTCACAGCAGAGCTGCGCCCACTCAAAGTGCTCGGCGGCCTCCGAGAATCCCTCGACCTTATCGTCGAACGACTCCGTGTAGAGTTTCGCGGCTTTCTGCTGCTTGTTGTACGTCTTCATGAAGTCGGCGAACCGCATCAGGTCTTCGTGCGTGGGCGTGACCGTGAGCAGCAGCTTCTTCGATTCGAGCGTGACGATCTTGCCGATGACCGCCTGCCCGCCGGCACCAGTGCTCATCAGCTTTTGCACTTCATCCTCGGTTGCCTTGAACTCCTTCGGATCGGGAAGGAGCGCGTGCAGTTGCTGCAGATTGGCCTGCATCAGACGGTACTTGTTTGACAGGGACTCGTACTCGAGCGACGAGTTTGTCTGCATCACCATCGTGGTGACGAGCGAGGTTCGGGCGGAGCCGACCAGCGCCGAGCAGAGCGCCAGCAGCACGCCCATCACGGCCATGGTCATGCCGATGGCCTTCGACATGCCCTTCCCGTGGCCCCCTCCTTCGTGTCCGTGACCCTCGGATTTCTCGGCTGCTTCGTGCGCCTGTTCGATCAGTTCGTGTGCTTCCATGGAGTCCCTCTCTTTCTCGGAAGCGTATTCTACTCATGAGCACGTCAGAAGCGTCGTCGGCTAACCCTCCTTCTCGGTGGCGCCGCTCTTCGAACTGTTGACATCACCAAGCAGCTTCATGATCTGTGCGCCGACCCCGCCGACGATTCCACCGTTTTCGCCGCCGACGACGAGGATCTCCGGAACGAAACGATTGCTGCCCTGGGCGAGCTGGGTTACGACGTTGACGAGAGTCGTCCCTTCCTTGCCGACAGCGTCCTGCTGGGCCTTGAGGCCGGCCGCGAGCGCGAGACCCTTGGCCTCGGTCTCGACGGCTCGGGCGCGGCCGACCTGGGTTAGGTAGCTGGCTTCGCCCTCGGCCTCCTTGATGCGCGCCTGTGCCTTGTTCTCGTTGATCTTGATGGAGACCTGGGATGCGGCGAGCTCCTTCTGCATGTCCGCCGTGCCCTTCGCGGCCTCCATCGCCACCCGCTCGTCTTCAGCCTGTTTGCGCTTCTTGAACGTTTCGATCTCCTGGTTGGCGATCTCGCGCTGTTGCAGCACCGCCACCAGGTTCGCGGGGAGAACGATGTCCTGGATGTAGGCGCCCGGGGTCTCCACGTCGTAGCGCTTCAGGTGGCCGGTGATGTATGCCTGGGCCTCGGTCTGCACCTTGCTGCGCTCCTGGATGAACCGGATCGCGGGCATGCCCTGCAATGTGTCGCGGAAGTAGTTACCCACCGCCGCCTGCAGGACTTCGTTGATGAGGTTCTCCATGGAGCCGACGCGGGAGATGACCCGCGGGGCCATGACGTCGGAGACGTGGATCTGCACCTGCAGGTCGATGCTGAACTCGAACCCTTCCTGGCTCTTGGCGGCGATGGTGGAGAGGCCTTTGTCCAGGTTGTGGGCCTTGCTGTTCGCCTCCCCCCAGTTCAGCGTCAGGATGAAGGTCGGAACCATCACCACCTCGTAGATGTGGGGGTTCAGGGCGTACTTCCCGGTGCGCAACGGCTCCTGCCAGAGACCGCGGTGTCCGGGGCGGACCAGCGAGCCGTGCTTGAATTCTGTCCCCGAGGTGTCCTCCGTGGGCAACCCCACGTAGGACTTGATGACCGCGACCTGTCCTTGCTCCACGACCACCATCGGCACCAGTTCCACCTTCACGAGGAAAGGGTTCAGGTTGTAGGCGCCGGGCAGAATCGGGTCGTGCTGCCGCCCGATTCGGCCGCCGGCAGCGAGGAAGGCCTGGAAGTCCTGGTAGTTGTTGTGGTGGGTATTGTTGTTGCCGAGAACCAGCTCGATGAGGCGCTGGTCGGCCTTGCGGGTCTCGTCGGGGGTGCTACTGGCGAGTGAGTTCTCCACCGCCCGAATGTCGTCGAAGCCGCCGAGGCGGCTCGCGATCTGGCCGGGCTCCAGCGGCGGCCCGTCCAGCGCGGTGACGACGCCGACCATGTCGACGCCACGCTCCGAGCCGATGCGGGTGACCATGAGATCTCTGCGTTCCAGGTCCCAGGCCTGACAGGTCAGCTCGCCGCCCTTGCTCTGCCTGCGGAGCTCGTCGTTGATGGGCTCGCCGTAGACACGGTCCGCTGTGATGACGAGGAAGCCGATGGGGTGGATGGGTCCGACGCTGCCGCCGGGCAGCACGGGGCGCTGGGTGCCCTTCTGCCCGCCGTGCTGCACGAACGCGCGCAGGTCGGAGAAGTTCCCGAATATCTGCTTGTACTCGACGCTCTTCGCTCCGGTCGGCGGGGCTGCACCAACTTGAGCGATGACCACACCGATCTGGCCGGCGGGCACCTGCACCAACGGACGCTTATCGACGCCGAACAGGGGCCACAGCTTGAAGCGCAAGCCGGGCATGAGCAGATCCGCCTGATAGCCGGCCTCGCCATTGAACGCGACGACGTTCCCGTCGCTCAGCTTGGACCAACTGAACCGCTTGGTCACCAGACCTACTTCCCTCGGTCCGATCCTGTGGATCGAGAAGATGAGCACGATTCCTATGAGCGCGATCGGGACGACCACCCTTAGAGAAGTCGTTAGCAAACCAACGATTGTGTCGAACATCTGTGGCTAACCTCCGTTGTCAAAGGGCATTCTGGCCCTTTTCAGGGACTGGCGCTGTGCGGGAGCCCGCAGGGACCCTGCGGACATCGTCATCCGAGCTCGTCAGGACCTCGCGGAAGGATATCCGTCGTTTCGCTACCAGTTCGGCACAGCCCCAGGACTTCGGTGGGAACGTCAGGGTGTTCCGTCAACCTTACGACATGGACGGTAACCTTCTGAACGCAGAGGCCGTCTCACGTTCATCAGCCGTTTCTTTATCGCGTGCTACCATCGCCGGTCGGTCCTAATAAGTTGTATCCGGGAGATTCAATGCACTTCATTCCGCGCCTTCGCATCGCTGCTTTCGCGGCGGTTGTTACGCTCTGTGTCAGTCCGCTTTTCGCCTCCGATCCGTGGGATGCGCCGGCGTTTTCCTCCGATCCGAAAGAGCTCGTGGCGGCGGCGGAGAAGGTCTCCGCTGGAGACATGGGGTTCGTGGTACTGCTGGACGAGGCCGACTACTCATTCGAGGCGGACGGGAAGTCGCACACGACGCAGAGGCACATCTTCCGGGTCGTCGACGACTCGGCCGTTGAGGGGCTCGGCACGATCGAGGTGCCATGGGCGCCGTGGTACAACGACCGGCCGACCGTAGCGGCACGCGTCGTGTCGAAGGACGGCACGGTTCACACGCTCGACGCCAAAGCGATCATCGAGGCTCCCGCGCGCGAGGATCTCGACATATTCAGCGACAACCGCGTGCTGCGGGCGCCCCTGCCGGGGGTCGCGGTCGGCTCCGTCATCGAATATGTCATCGAGTTCAACGGCAACAGTCCCATCGCCGATGCCGGTGCTTCCGACATCTTCGTCCTCGGCGGCTACGCTGCGACGCAGAGAACGCGCATGTCCATCGACGGTCCTGCGTCGCTCGAGCCTCGCATCGTCAACAAGAGCGACCTGCAGGCCAAGACAGAGGAGAAGAACGGCAGGCGCATCACCACATTCGAGAGCGGCCGCATCGAAGGGCGCAAAGACTTCGAGAACTACCTGCCCTTCGACACCATCTCCCTCCCGTATATCGCCTTCTCCACAGGCTCGTCGTGGCGGAACCTGGCCATGCGCTACAGCGAGATCGTCGACAAACAGATCGCCGGCAACGACGTCAGGAAATTCGTACACGACGCCATCGGCAACGCCACCGAGCGGCGCGACGTCATCGCCCGAGTCCTGGCAGCCGTCGAGAAGAATGTCCGCTACGCCGGGGTCGAGGTCGGTGAGTCGTCGATCGTACCGCGCACTCCTCTCACGGTCCTCGGCAACAAGTACGGCGACTGCAAAGACAAGGCGACGCTGCTCGTGGCCATGCTGCGCGCGGCCGGCATCTCGGCGCATGTGGCCCTGCTCCGGGCCGGGGATGACTTCGACGTTCACCCCGAGCTTCCTGGCATGGGCCGCTTCAATCACGCCATCGTCCGTGTCGACGCGAGCGACAAAGCCCCGGCCATGTGGGTCGATCCGACTGACGACTTCGCGCACGCCGGCGACCTTCCCTCGCAGGATCAGGGGCGCCTGGCTCTCATCGCCGCCGGCGATACGGCCGGGCTGACGAAGACGCCGGAGACGCCGTCATCAGGAAACACCTATTCGGAGACGCGCACCTACACGCTGCCGGAAGACGGCAAGGCGCACGTCGTCGAGACCACCGAAACGGTCACCGGGGCCGAGGACTCGTTTCAGCGCCATTACTACGCGGAGAGCGACCGGACGAAGTACCGCGAGCAGATCGAGAACTACGTCAAGTCCTACTACTCGGCGAAGAAACTGGACAAGGTCGAAGCGACCGACCCACACGACCTGACGAAGCCGTTCCGCGTCACGATCGAGGCCTCGGACGCGGACACCGGCGTGGCGCATGACGGCGACGCGGCGGTGGCGTTCCATCCGGCGAACCTGCTCAACTGGCTGCCGTTCCCGCTGCGCAACTACGGCGATGACCGCGCCGAGGAATCGCGCAGGAAGCGTGCCGGCGAATTTGTCTTTCCCTCGGCCGGCATGCGCGAATGGACCTACCACATCGTGCCGCCTGCCGGCTACGCCGTGCGCACGCTGCCGCCCAATGAGACGACCAAGCTCGGCACGACCACCCTGACCAGGGAGTACACGTCGAAACCCGATGGCTCCGTCACGGCTGTGCTCCGCTTCGACAGCGGCCCGCGCCGCATCAGCGCCGCGGAGTTTGAACAGACCCGCGCCGCGCTCAAGACCATCTTCGAGTCCAAGCCGACCATCATCGGTTTCGATGAGATTGGGCAGGCGAAGCTCAACGCCGGTGACGTGGCCGGCGCGCTGGCCGAGTTCCGCAAGCTGGTGGCGCTCCATCCGAAAGAGGCGCAGCATCACATCGAGATCGCCCGCGCCCTGCTCGTGGGCGGCCTCGGCGACGCCTCCCGGGACGAGATCCGGCGAGCCGTCGCGCTCGAGCCGTCCAACGCGCACGCACAGTCCGCTCTGGCCGGAATCCTGGAGTACGACCTCCTCGGGCGTCTCATGAGGAAGGGCTTCGACATGGACGGCGCGCTCGCCGCGTTGCGAAAAGCGAAGGAGCTCGACCCGAGCAACGCCGATTACCGCGGCGCCCTCGCCAAGCTGCTCACATGCGGCACCGACGGGACTGAGTACGGTCCGGGCGCGAAACTCGATGAGTCGATCGCCGAGTACCGCGCCGTGGCGAAAGACATCGGCGAGAAGGAAGCGAAACAGTTCGACCCTGATCTGATGCTCGTCCTTGCCCATGCCGGCCGATTCAATGAGATGAAGGAGTTGGCCAGGAGCACGCAGGACACACAACTCCGCGAAACCGGCCGCATTATCGCCATCGCCGCCACGGACGGCTCAGCCGCGGCGCTTCACGAGCTGGGCGCGTTCGACGCGAACACGCGCCGCGCCTACGCACAGGCGATCGCCCAGACGCTGCTCAACCTGCGCCTCTATCCCCAGGCCACCGAAATGTATGACGCCGCCACACAGGGCGCGCCGAACGCATCGTCCGCGCGGCCGTTCATCGAGGCGCTGCGAAAGACGAAACGGATCGAGGACGTTCCCCTCGATGAGAAGGATCCGCGCTCCGTCGTGCAGAAGATGATTCAAGCGATGGTCCGCAACGACATCGCAGGGTTGAAAAAGCTTTTCGCGTTCGATGTGAAGCCGCTCGAAGACGATGAGGACGACGAAGATCCTTTCAGCGTCATGCGAACCCTGACCTCGGGCAGCAACATGCCGCCGGCCGTGGTCGGCGATCTCTCCTTCAGCACGATGCGCGTGCAGAGTGACGGCAACGACAAGACTGGCTATCGCCTGCACCTCCGTGGTGAGAACGGCTTGAACATGCCGACGCTCTTCGTCGTGCGCCAGAACGGCGGTTACATCATCAAGGCCAGCACGTTCATGATCGACACGGTCGGCGCGGCTGTGCTGTCATTCGCCGACGCCGGAGACCTCGAGACCGCGCGCACGTGGCTGAATTGGCTTCGCGAGGACGTCCAGGCCGGTGGCGGGGATGACCCGTTGCGCGGCATGCCCTTCGCCTCGCTCTGGCCGAAAGACAATGCCGCCGCAAACGCGGATGAGATCCGTACCGCCGCGGCCTCGATGATGCTCCGCAAAGTCGACGAGAAGGGCGTACCGATTCTTCTGGCCATGCGGGAGAAGGCGGCGAACGAACATACGAAGGTGTGGATCGACGTCGCGCTCAGCGCCGCCTACGCGGACCGGAAGGATTGGAAGAGCATCGTGCCGATCGCCGAGCGTCTCAGCGCCGCCTACCCCGATTCGGACAATGCCTTCACTACCCACGTATTCGCGCTGTCGCTGGGCGGGCGGACGGCCGATGCCGAGGAACTGGCCAAGAAACGGCTGGCCAAAAAGCCGAAGGACGATGAGGCGCTCCGCGCGCTCTCCTCGAATGCCGCCCAGGCCGGCGACTACCCTGCCGCGGCCAAGTACGCCGAGCGGATCGTTGACGAGCTGTCGCCGACGCAGAACGACTACAACAACGCGGCATGGTTCGAGCTGTTCGTCGGCAACATCACCCATGCGATGGAGAACGCACGCCGCGCCACCGCCGAGGACTCGCAGACCACCGCCGCCGCGCTACACACGCTGGCCACGCTCTACGCGGAAACGGGCAAGAACATCGAGGCCCGCGATGCCCTCATCCGCACGCTCGACAAGAGCCGCCGCGACCAGCCCGACAGCAGCGACTGGTACGTCCTCGGCCGCATGGCCGAGAACTACGGCGTCCGCGACGCGGCCCTGGCCGCCTACAAACGCGTCGTCAAGAAAGAAAGCGATGGCGCCTCGGTGTGGGAGCTCGCGCAAAAGAGATTGGCGGTGTTGGGGAAAGGGTAGGCCGTATTTCTCATACGTGCGAGCGAGTTTGCTTGTCATCCTGAGGCTGCCGGAGCCGCGCCTCTACTGTTGATGCTTGCGCAGATCACGGTCGCGGCGGTGGACGCCGAAGGACCCCCTGCGAGCTTGCATCGAGAAGTACCACCACCCGACCTGGCAAGCGCGCAGGGGGTCCTTCGGCGTCCTCCGCCGCGGGACTGGATTGCAGCAAACATGGCAAAGTCGTACCGCGGCTGCGGCAGCCTCAGCCTCAGGATGACAGCGGAAGGACCGCGTGGATACACAGCATCCGCGTTACCCTATCGCCTTCTCCCATGTTCCCAACCACGCGTCGTAGTGTGATCGTCGCCCTGGCGAGCGATGACGACGAACAGCGCCGGCGTGCCTTCGACACGCTGGTCGCTCTCTACTGGAAGCCTCTCTACAAGTACCTTCGCGTGGCACGCAGGCGCGAGGTCGCCGACGCGGAGGATTGGACGCAGGCGTTCCTGGCGAAGTGTTTCGAGAACGGCTCGCTTGCCGCCTATGACGCCACCAAGGCCAGCTTTCGGACGTTCCTCCGGATGTTGTTCGATCGCTTCGTAGCGAATGAGGTCAAGGCATCGCTGCGCCAGAAGCGCGGCGGCGGAAGCGTGCAGCTTGACTTCATCGACGCCGAAGCGGAAATCGCGCGCGAGCACGACCGCGGTGGCACGCCCGAGGACTATTTTAAGCGCGAGTGGGCCCGCAGCGTTTTTGCGTTCGCGGTCGAGAGACTGCGCGAGGAGTCCGATCCGACGCGCTTCGCCATCTTCGAAGCCTACGACCTCGACGAAACCTCGGGCGCCTCCTACCGCCAGATCGGCGAGCGATTCGGCCTCAGCGAGACGAGCGTTACCAACGGTCTGGCGGCGATGCGCCGCCGTTTCCGGGCCATCGTTCTCGACGTGTTGCGCGAGGCGACCGCTACGGAGAGCGAGTACCGGGCCGAGGTCCGTTCGCTTCTCGGAGTCGAGGTATGACCTGGCTCTCGGACAACGCGGTCGCGCATCTCCGGGCTGTCGCCGAGCTTCCTGATTTCAACGGAACGCGTTACCGCCTCCAACGCGAGCTGGCCCGAGGTGGGATGGGTGTCGTCCACGAAGCCGAGGATATCGAGCTGGGCCGCCGTGTGGCTATCAAGGTACTGGCCAGCGAGCTGGCCTCGGAGGATGCGGTGGAACGGATGCGCAGCGAGGCCAGGACCATCGCAGGTCTCGAACATCCCGGGATCGTGCCGCTACACGATGTCGGGCTGCTGCCGGATGGGCGCCTCTGGTACGCCATGAAACTCGTTCGCGGCCGGCGTCTCGATGAGCTGCAGGCATCGACGCCGGAACGGCTGCGGGTGTTCCTCCGGATCTGTGAAGCGGTCGCCTTCGCTCATGCCAACGGCATCGTCCACTGCGATCTCAAACCGGAGAACGTGATGCTCGGCGACTTCGGCGAGGTGCTGGTGATGGACTGGGGTCTGGCGCGCGCGCAGGGCGCGGACGACGCGCTGGTCGCCGGCACCCCCGGATTCATGGCGCCGGAGCAGGAGCGGGGCGAAGCCGCGTTGATCGGTCCTTCGACCGACGTTTACGCCCTGGGCGCGATCCTGCGTACTCTTCTACATAGAAAGATCCCACGCGCGCTCGCGGCCGTCTGCGCGAAAGCCACAGCCGCCACGCCGCGCGACCGTTACGCGACCGCGAGCGACCTGGCCGGCGACGTTTCACGCTGGCTCGACGGGCAGCCGGTCTCCGCATATCGTGAGAATGCACTCGAGCTTGCCGGCCGCTGGCTGTCACGCAATCGCGCGCTCGTCACGATTGTCATCGCCTACCTCGTCATGCGCGTGATCGTCATTCTCTGGGTTCGCCGTTAAAGGATTTCGGACAGACGTTGAATACGATCCTTGGGAGGAACAACATGAACAAGATTCTCGTGGGACTTCTGCTCGGGGCCGGGCTTGGTGCGGTCGACGGCATGACGGCCTGGTTCACGCCCGCCGTTCGCGCCGGAATCATCGGCATCGTCATCGGCTCGACATTCAAGGGGATGATCGCCGGCATCGCAGCCGGCTGGTTCGCCCGAAGGGTGCAGTCGGTGGCCTGGGGCATCGCCTTCGGCCTTCTCATCGGTGCGCTGCTGGCGTACGGAGTCGCGGCCATGCAGCACGGCTACTACTTCGAGATCATGCTGCCCGGCTCGATCGTGGGCGCCATCGTCGGATGGGCCACGCAGCGATACGGCCGTCCTGCGCGCGGCGGCACCGCGGCGGCGACGATCGTGGCCATCTTCCTGGTCACGATCACGGTCAGCGCGCGCGCCGCGGAACCGGTAAAGGCGGCTGATGCGTTCGCGCATTTGAAGTCGCTCGCCGGCACCTGGAGCGGCCACGCCATGACCCCCGACGGTCCGCCGGCCAACGTCAGCTACCGTCTCACCGCCGGCGGAACCGCGGTGATGGAGACGCTCTTCGGCGGTACACCGCACGAGATGCTGACCGTCTACACGATGAATGGCGACGACATCGTGGCCACGCATTTCTGCGGTGCCGACAACCAGCCGGTCATGAAGCTGGACGCAGCGCAATCAACGCCCGACCGGCTGGTCTTCGTCTTCGTCAGTGTGGACGGCGAGCATTCCAAAGACCACCCGCACGTCCACAACGGCTACCTGCACTTCATCGGCAGCGAGCAACTGGAGGCGATGTGGTCCATGCAGAACGCGGACGGGAGTGCCGGCGAGCTCAACCCGAAGTTCTTCCTGACGCGCGCGAAGTAGTCAGGATCACTTCGCCGCTGTTTTGGGCGCCGGTTCCACCGTCGTGTACTCCAGGGCGATGGCCGGCGTTCCCACTTCCTTGCCATCCGACTCGGCGTGGGGATAGATGAAGTAGTTGAGCGGCTCGGCAGTGTGCGGCGTCAGCACGATGTCGCGGCCCATGGTGAACTGGACGCGATCGGGGTCGAGGTTGCCGAAGAGGTAGGCACGATGCGCGGCATCCGTCGTCTTCGATCCTTCCGACGGATCGACCGGGATCCAGCCCTGGCCTTTCACGTAAAACTCAGCCCAGCAGTGATAGCCCGGCACGGTGCCGTGATCGGCGCTCATCGGGAAGCCGATGACGAAGCGGGACGGAATCCCCTTCGACCGCGCCAAAGACATGAAGAGCGAATGGAAGTCGGTGCAGTTGCCGGCCTTGATGTCGCAGGCGCGCTCCGTGTCGCCATGGCCCCAGCCCGGGATGGTCTTGTCGTACTTCACGTTGGCCACGAGGTAGTCGTAGATGGCGTGGGCCTGCTCGGTCGGAGTGGTCTTTCCGGCGGTCAACTCGTTTGCCATTTTCTTCACCCGGGGAGAAAGGGTCACGAGCTTGTCCGCGCGCAAAGCCCGCGCGAGCTCCTCTTTCGACGCATGCGTTTCCGGAAGTCGGGCCGCCGTGATCTCATTGCGCGTTCCGCGGAAGTGAACCTTGACGACGAAGTCGCCGGCCGGCGGATTGGCGACCGTCGTGGTGGCGTATCGATCGCCAAACTCGCCCTCCGACCTTTCGGTCCAGTGCAGCGGCGAGTCGATCCGCACGTCGCTGATGGTCTGCCCGCCACGGCTGACCGGCAGCGGAATCCACACGTTCAACTCTTTCAAACCAGCGGGGACGTCCTTGACCGTGGCGACGTAAGTCGCCTCGAATGTCTTGCTCCCGGATGCGAAAAGAGGAAGCGCGGCGGCGGCGAGGAGGAGGAAAAGCGCGGTCCGTTTCATGATACGGAAGTGTAGCAAATTCACGATTTGCAAGTATCCCCTTGACAATCCGCCGGTTGGACTCCAATGTTTCAATTCTGAATTCCGGTTCAGGAGCCAAGCCATCATCAGCGTTGACCAACTTCCCGATAGCCGGCGAGCGATTCTGCTTGCTCTGAAGCGCCAGGGCCCGTCCACCATCGCGCAGCTTGCGTACCAGTTGCAGCTCACCGGAGAAGCGGTGCGGCAGCAGCTCCTGCAGCTCCAGCGCGAAGGATGGATCGAGTCGCGCGTTGCTCGCGGGGACGAACGCGGACGCACCGGCCGCCCGGCCACGCGCTACAACCTCACCGAGGCCGGCGACCATCTCTTTCCGAAGAACTATGACCTCCTCAACGTCGCGGTCATCGACGCCGTCACCGAGGAGCTCGGACCTGACGCGGCGGTGCGCGTGCTCAAGCGCGTCTGCGACGACCGCGTGTCGATGGAAGGAAAAACGCTCCAGGGGATGTCCCTCGAGAACAAGGTCGAAGCGCTCAAGGGCCTGTACGCCTCGGCCGATCCATACATGTCGAGCGAGCGCGTCGACGACGGGTTCCTTCTCGTCGAGCGGAACTGCCCGTTCATCAACACGGCCATGCGCCGTCCCGCGCTCTGCAGCGTTTCCGTCAACGCCTTGACGCGTCTCCTCGGCGTGCGCGTCGAACGCGACGAGACCTTCCAGGGCGGCGCCGGCCGCTGCGTCTTCCACATCTACGCCAACGAGCCGATCGATGCGGCGAATTGGGAGTTCCAGTTGGAAAGCGAACTGCCGCATCACGACGGTAGGTAGGTCCCCTCAGGACAGGTTGGCCACCCACACCGTCTTCACATTCACGAACTCGCGAATCCCGTATGCACCCAGCTCGCGCCCGAAGCCGGAATGTTTTGTGCCGCCGAAGGGGACGCGGGGGTCGGACGCCACCATGGCGTTGACGAAGACCTGACCGGTGTCGATGCCGTCGATGAAGCGATCCACCTCGGCGCGGTCGTTCGTCCACACCGATGCGCCGAGGCCGAAGGGGGAATCGTTCGCGACGGCGATGGCCTCGGAGAGGTCCTTGACGCGAAAGAGCGAGGCCACGGGACCGAACGTCTCCTCGCGCGCAGCTGGTGCGTCGGGCGGAATGCGCGCGAGCACGGTCGGCGCGTAGTAGTTCCCGTGCTCGCCGAGCCGTGTGCCGCCGGTGAGCAGTTGCGCGCCGGCGGCGACTGACTGGCGTACCTGCTTCTCGATGTCGTCGACGATCCGCGGCGTGGCCAGGGGACCGATGTCCGTCGACTCATCGAGCGGATCACCGACCTTGAGCGCCTTCATCGCCGCCACGAAACGCTTCTCGAATTCATCGGCGATCGATTCATGGACGATGAATCGCTTCGCGGCGATGCACGATTGACCGTTGTTGACGATGCGAGCCTTCACGGCGGTTGCGACGGCATCGTCGAGCGTCGCCGACGGCATCACGATGAACGGGTCGCTCCCTCCCAGCTCGAGGACCGCCTTCTTGATGTGTTTCGCGGCGATGGAGGCTACGCTCGCGCCGGCCGGCTCGCTTCCGGTCAACGTCACCGCCTTCACCCGCGGGTCGGCGATCACGCGCTCGACCTGCTCGGAGCCGATCAGCAACGTCTGAAACTCATTGTTGACAAAGCCGGCGTCGCGAAACGCGTTCTCGATCGCCAGCGCGCACTGCGGGACATTCGACGCGTGTTTGAGCACGGCCACGTTGCCGGCCATCAACGCCGGCGCCGCGAAACGGAAGACCTGCCAGAAGGGAAAGTTCCACGGCATCACGGCCAGGATCGTTCCCATCGGCTCGTAACGGATGAACGTCTCGTGCGCTTCCGTCTTCACGTGCTCGTCGGCGAGATATCCCTCCGCGCTCCCCGCGTAGTAGCGGCATGTGTTGGCACACTTGACGACCTCGGCGACCGCGGCTTTGACCGGCTTTCCCATCTCCGTCGTAATGAGCCGCCCCAGGTCGTTCTGGCGCTGTTCGAGGATCTCCGCGGTCCGCCGCATACGCGTCGCGCGCTCGTGAAAACCGCGCGCACGATTGACGCGGAACGCGCTCGCGGACCGCGCCAGAGCCGCATCGATCGCCGCGTCATTCAGCGCTTCGAAGGTCCTGATTGTCTTACCTGTGGCCGGGTTTACAGATGCAATCGCCATCGTGGAACCCCCGTTGCACGTTCCCTTCCTGTCTTGACTTGAGTCTGCTCATTGGCATCGTACCGTTCCCCGCGTCCGCTCGCGCCGATCGGAGGGTGTCCTGACGGCGGAACGTGTCATCCTTTGCGCGTCGGAGGTACTCGTGCCTGCAGGGAAAACATCACTGCTCCGGATCGTGCTCGTGGCGATCGTCGTGGCCATCGCGGCGGCAGCGGCGCTGCTGTACTTACGCGAATCGCGCAAGCCGCAGGAGATCGTCCTCAGCGGAACGCTCGAGGCGCGAACGGTCAACGTCGGATCGCTCGTCGGCGGAAGAGTGGTAAAAACGCTCGTCGATGAAGGGGTGCACGTCTCGACCGGCCAGTTGCTGGTGATGCTGGAGACCGAAACGATCGACCGGCAGAGCAGCGAGCAGCGAGCCGCCATCGCCGGCGCAAAGGCAGCCCTGGCCAAAGCCATCGCCGGCCCCCGGCCGGAAGAGATCGCCAAAGCCGCCGCGACTGCCAGAAACGACGAGGTCGATCGTGATCGGTGGGAGCGCCTTTTCCACGAGGGCATCGTGGCGAAGGAGATGGCCGACGACGCCGCGACGAAGGCAAAGAATTCGGCGGAGGATCTCCGCATCGCCCGGTTGGGAACGCGCAAGGAAGACATCGACGCCGCGCGCGCGGAGGTGGACGCGCAGCAGAAGCGTCTCGAAACGCTCATGAAACAGCGCGCCGAGACCAACGTCGTCTCTACGGTCACTGGTGTCGTGCAGTCGTTCGGTCTGCGGGTCGGTGACATCGTCGCTCCCAACCAGACCGTTGCCGAAATCCTCGAGTCGAGCCAGCTCTGGGTCCGCGTCTACGTCCCGGAGACGGAGCTGGGGCTCGTCGCGGTCGGGCAACCGGTGCGCGTTCATATCGACACGTTCCCGAACGAGACCTTTGCCGGACACATCTCCGCGGTCAGCAGCGAGGGGGAGTACACGCCGCGCAACGTGCAGACGCGCGCGCAACGCGCCGAGGAGGTCTTCGGCGTGAAAGTGCTCGTCGACCCGAATCCGAAACTGAAGGCCGGCATGGCCGCGTCGGTCGACCTCGGGGTGAAAGGACAGCCGGATTGAGCGACGACGTCGGCATCGACGTGCAGGGAGTGTCGAAAGACTTCGGCACCTTCCGCGCGCTCGACAACATCACGTTGCAGGTCCCGCGCGGCGAGATCTTCGGCCTCCTCGGGCCGAACGGCTCCGGCAAATCGACGCTGATCCGCATCCTCTGCGGCCTGCTGGTGCCGACCGAAGGACACGCCACCGTCGACGGCTACGACGTCGCCAAAGAGGGAGAGCTGGTCCGCCAGCACATCGGCTACGTCTCCCAGTCCTTTTCGCTCTATCGCGACCTCACCGTGCAGGAGAACCTCGATTTCTTCAGCGCCATCTACCGGCTCAAAGGCGCCGAGCGAAAGGAGCGGATCGACTGGGCGGTCAACCTCACCCACATCGGCCCGTATCGCAATCGCCTGGCCGCCGCGCTCTCCGGGGGATGGAAGCAGCGTCTCGCGCTCGCGGCGGCGCTCATGCACCAGCCCCGCGTCATCTTCCTCGATGAGCCGACCGCCGGCATCGACCCGGTGGCGCGGCGCGAGCTGTGGGATCTCCTCTTCGAGTTGGCAGGAAGCGGCGTGACGATGTTCGTCACCACGCACTACATGGACGAAGCCGAGCGCTGCGCCGCCGTCGCCTATCTCTACATGGCCCATCTCATCGTCGTCGGCCGCCCTGACGTGCTCAAAGAACTGCCGGAAGTTACCCCCGAGGGAACCAGGCGCGTGGAGGCGGTATCGAGCGAAGGGGTGGCGCGGCTGATGACGAGCGCGCGCACGCTGCCGTATGTCCAGGACGCCACGATCTTCGGAACCTCGCTGCACCTTCTGATCGAGAGCAGCGTCTCCGACGACAAACTCAAGAGCGACCTGGAGGCTTTTCGTCTCGGCAATGTCGTGGTCAGTCCGATCGAGCCGTCGCTCGAAGATGTCTTCGTCCGGCTGACCGAGACGCGCGGCAAGGAAGTGGAGGCCGCGCTGTGAACGGCTTCGGCGCGATGTTCCGCAAGGAACTGACGCAGATGCTGCGCGACCGCGGCACGCTCTTCTTCGCCATCGCCGTTCCCGTATTCGAGCTGATCCTCTTCGGCGTCATCGACATGAACGCCAAGAACATCCCGACGGTCGTCTTCGATCAGAGCCGTTCGCAGGAAAGCAGGCGTCTCATCGAGCAGTTCGGCAATACGTCCTACCTCCACGTAATCGAGCTGGTTGATTCGCGCGCCGCGCTACAGCATCAGATCGTGGCCGGTCACGCCCAGGTGGCCATCGAGATCCCGCCCGACTATGCGCGCAACCTGGCCGACAAACGGCAGGCCAACGTGCTGATCATGATCGACGGCTCCGACTCCAGCATCGCCACGCAGGCGCTCTCCGCCGCGGATGGAGTCGTCCTTTCCAACTCCATCAATGCGCTGCTGGAGGCCGGTGCCCAGCCGCCGGTCGAAGCGCATCCGGTGATGATGTTCAACCCCGACATGCGCAGCGCCAACCTGCTCATCCCGGGTCTCATCTCCATCCTGCTGACGTTCTCCGGCACGATCCTCTCGGCATTCGCCATCGTGAAGGAGCGCGAGCGCGGCACGCTCGAGCAGCTCATGGTGACGCCGGTCTCGCCTCTGGCCGTCGTCACCGGCAAGCTTCTCCCGTACCTGGGCCTGGCCTACGTGCAGCTCCTGATGATCCTCTTCCTGATGCGGTTCTTGTTTCAGGTTCCCATTCACGGCAGCCTGACGCTCCTGCTCCTCCTGGCGCCGGTGTATCTCCTCTCGCTCCTGTCCGTCGGCCTGCTCGTCTCATCGCGCGCCAAGACGCAGATGGAGGCGATGCAGCGAGCCATGGGCATCATGCTGCCGTCCGTTCTCCTCTCCGGCTACATCTTCCCGATCGCTTCACTGCCCCTTCCGCTTCGCCTGGTCTCGTACATTCTGCCGGCCACGCACTTCATCAAGATCGCACGCGGCATCGTCATCCGCGGCGCGACCTTCTTCGATCTGTGGGAACCGGTGGCGGCATTGCTGGTCCTTTCGGCAGTGCTGATTGCCGCCAGCGCACGGGCATTTCAGAAGACAGTGACGTAACGTAGGATAGACGCGTGTTCTCGGTCGAAGACATATCCACGGATCAGCGCGACCTCGTCCTGGCGTTGCCTGAGGGGCATTTCCACGATCTGAAATCGAGAGACATTGCCCCGGCGAAGCTTACGAGAACGATCTCCGCTTTCGCGAACGCCGCGGGCGGCGAGCTTTACGTCGGTATTGATGAGCGAACGGGCCCGGCCGGGGCCAAGATTCGATCCTGGAGAGGGTTCGCCGATCCCGAGGAAGCCAATGGACACATTCAGGCTTTCGAGCAGGTTTCGCCGTTTGGCACTTACGTCAAAGCAACGTTTCTTCAATGTGCGGCCGAGGTCGGGCTGGTTCTTCAGCTCGAAATCCTGAAGACGCGCGACGTCACGGCGGCGACAGATGGTGTCGTTTACATCCGTCGTGGCGCCCAGAATCTGCCTCTCCAAACGGAGGAGCAACTTGCTCGCTTGCGTTTGGACAAAGGCATCACGTCATTCGAAACCGAGTCCGTCAGCACTGACCCTCGAATCGTCACGAACTCCGCGGTCACACTCGAATTCCTGCTGTCGGTCGTTCCAAGTGCCGAACCGGAAGCCTGGTTTCGCAAACAACTGCTGATCATTGAGAATAGGCCTACGGTCGCGGCGGTCGTGCTTTTTGCTGAATTGCCTCAGGCTGTCCTGCCTAAGAGATGCGGTATCAAGATTCTGCGGTACAAGACGACCGAAGCAACAGGCTCCCGAGAGACGCTTGATTTCGATCCATTGACCGTCGAGGGTTGCCTCTACGATCAAATATTCGAGGCGGTGAAGGAAACGGTAAGAGTAGTCGAGGATGTGCAGGTTCTCGGGCCGGCAGGTCTCGAACACATCAAATATCCCAATGAGACGCTTCACGAAATCATCACCAACGCTGTCCTGCATCGGGATTACAGCATCGCCGCGGATATTCAGATACGCGTTTTCGACAATCGAATCGAGGTCGAGAGCCCCGGCATTCTGCCTGGTCATGTAACGACGCAGAACATTCTCACAGAGCAGTTCGCTCGCAACGGAACGATTGTTCGCCTGATCAATAAGTTTCCGAATCCGCCCAACAAGGACGTCGGCGAGGGCCTGAATACCGCTTTCCGGGCAATGCGCGCGCTACGGCTGAAAGATCCCGTGATTGAGGAGCGAGAGGCGAGTGTCGTCGTTCAGGTCCGGCATGAGCGACTGGCATCTCCCGAGGAAGCGATTCTTTCGTACCTCCGCCAGCATGACGAGATCACGAACGCAACCGCGCGTCAGGTGACCGGGATTGCGTCTGAGAACAAGGTGAAGGATGTTTTCTATCGCCTTCGCGATGCCGGCAAGCTGGAGCGGGTTCCCGGCAGGGAAGGGTCCGCATCCGCCTGGCGGCGTCCGGTACGAAATGGTGCGCGGAACGGGAAGTGAGATCCGAACGGCCCCTTCACCGCACCGTCATTACCTGCACGCTCCGCCCTTCCCCCCTCTGCCCGAAACCGGAGCCGCTGTAGGAGGAATCGTCGCGGAGGACGATGAGGCGGTCGCCGTAATGGGCGAAGGTCCATGAGGCGCGGTTCGTCATCTGGCCCCTGATGAACATGAACCCGGCCGTACCGCGCTGGATACGCTCGGCCGCGAGCGGGAGGTTGTCGTCGCCGAGCCAGACCGTCATCTGGTCTTCCGTGAACTTCACGCTGAAGATGCTCGTCGCCTCCGGTGGCAGCTTCGGGGTCAGCTTGAGGACGACGATGCGGACCGGACGTCCGTCGCGCGCCCCGCGCGTCTCGCTCACCTTTGTCGCCGTCTGGAGGAGACGGAGAAACGGGCCGGCGAAGTCGACGGCGTCGGCCATCTCCGTCGGTTGCGTGTCGTTGATGGCCGCGCGCGTCGGCGTGGGCTTGCGCGGATCGGCAGTGTGCTCGCGCGACTCGCGATCGGAGCGTTCCAGGACCGCGCGCGAAAAGGTCATCCGCAGCCCCGCGTCATCCTCCACGACGTCGAGCGACGCCGAGCCCGTGAACTGCTGATTGGCGAAGCGCCCCTCGTTCTTGCGCGAGCGCTGCACGTCGACCGAGACATGAATCGGCTTCGTGGCCCGAAGCTGCGAAAGAGCGGCGCGCATGTCGGCCACCGTGTCGGCGTGCAGGGGAATACCGAGAAAGAGAAGGACAGGAGCGGCTAGGCGTCGCATAGCCGGAGAGTATGCGTTAAGCTTCCACCCGTGACCCAAACGTTCACCGCTGTGTTCGAACCCGCGGAAGAAGGCGGCTATGTCGCTTTCGTCGAAGAGGTTCCGGGTGCCGTTTCGCAGGGAGAAACCCTCGAAGAAGCGCGCGAGAACCTGAAAGAAGCCCTTGAGCTCATGCTCGAGGTGAATCGAGAGAACGCGCTCGAGGGTGTCGATGAGAGCCGGGTTGTTCGCGAGATGATCGCCGTCACCAAGTGACCGGTCACCGCGCAAGCGGCGTGGGGATATCGAGATCGCGGCAGATACGCCTCAGCGTTGCTGTCTTAATCTCACCATGGCGCGGTACAGCCGCGGATTTCCCGTTGGCCGCATTGGTGTAGATGGTGTGATTGCCGCCTTCGCGGCGAATATAGCACTTGTGACGCGTCAGGTGCTGCTCAAGGTCGCGGCGCTTCATCGCTCCCGATTCTAGGTGGCGTTTTCGGCATTCTGCGAAGTTCCGTGTAAGGAGTCGACGCGCTACAACACGTACCGGCTCAAATCCTCATCCTTCACCGTCTCCGCCAGCACGCGCTGCACGTAGGCGGCGTCGATCGTGACCGACTGGCCGCTCATGTCGCTGGCGTCGAACGACAGCTCGTCTAGGAGCCGCTCGAGGATGGTGTGGAGGCGCCGCGCGCCGATGTTCTCCGTCTTCTCGTTTACCAGGGCCGCATAGCGGGCCACCTCGGCGACGGCCTCGTCGGCGAACGTGAGCGTGACGCCCTCCGTCGCCAGCAGCGCCGAGTACTGCATCGTCAACGCGTTCTTCGGCTCGTGCAGGATGCGCACGAAATCCTCCTCGGTGAGCGACTCGAGCTCCACCCGGATCGGGAAGCGCCCCTGCAGCTCGGGGATAAGATCGGACGGCTTGGAGACGTGGAACGCGCCCGCGGCGATGAAGAGGATGTGATCGGTCTTGACCATCCCGTACTTCGTGTTCACCGTCGTCCCCTCGACGATCGGGAGCAGATCGCGCTGCACCCCTTCGCGCGAGACGTCCGGCCCGTGCGCCGCGTTCTGGCGGCCGGCGATCTTGTCGATCTCGTCGAGGAAGACCATGCCACTCTGCTCGACCCGGTCGATGGCCTCGCGGGCGACGTTCTGCTGGTCGACGAGCTTCTCCGCCTCCTCCTGCACGACGATCGGCCGGGCGTCGCCGATGCGCATCTTCTTGCGCTTGGCCTTTCCGCCGAAGAGCCCGGGCAGCATGTCCTTGACGTTGACGCCCATCTCCTCCACGCCTTGCGCCGAGAAGATCTCGAACGACGGGAAGCTCTGCTCCTTCACGTCGATCTCCACCTCCCGCTCGTCGAGCCGCCCTTCATCGAGCCAGGTGCCGAGCTTCTCCCTCGTCTCGGTTGGGGGCTGCTCCTCGGGCGCGCCTATGAATGCCGGCCGGGCCGAAGGGCGGCGGGAATCGGGGAGGAGTAGGTCGAGGATGCGCTCGCGCGCGTTGCGCTCGGCCGTCTCGCGGTTCAGACGCGTCTTCTCGTCTTTCACGAGCTTGACGGCAATCTCGGTGAGGTCGCGGACGATCGATTCGACGTCGCGTCCTACGTAGCCGACCTCGGTGAATTTCGAGGCCTCGATTTTCAGGAACGGCGAGTGCGTCAGCCGCGCCAGACGGCGCGCGATCTCCGTCTTCCCGACGCCGGTCGGTCCGATCATGATGATGTTCTTCGGGGCGATCTCGTCGCGCAGCTCAGGCGGGAGCTGCTGCCGCCGCCAGCGGTTGCGCAGCGCGATGGCCACGGCGCGCTTGGCCGCGTGCTGTCCGACGATGTACGTGTCGAGCTCGCGCACGATCTCTTTGGGCGTCAGTCTCTCGGAGTAGTGGCTCGCATCCTCGATGCTGCCTGGAAGTTGGATGACCATGAGTCAGAGGCTTTCCACGGTAATCTGATCGTTGGTGTAAATGCAGATGGTGGCGGCGATGCGAAGCGCTTCCTCGGCGATGCCGGCGGCGTTCATCTCCGTGTGCTTGATCAGCGCCCGGGCCGCCGCCAACGCATACGGCCCGCCGGAACCGATGGCCAGGATGCCGTCGTCCGGCTGAATCAGATCGCCCGTGCCGGAGATCAGATAGGCCCGCTCGGCGTTTGCCACGATGAGAAAGGCCTGAAGCTGGCGCAGGTACTTGTCCATGCGCCAGTCCTTGGCCAGTTCGACCACTGAGCGCTCCATGTTGCCGCGGAACTCCTCGAGCTTGGCTTCGAAGCGGGAAAAGAGCGCAAAGGCATCGGCAGCCGAGCCGGCGAACCCGGCCAGGATCTTGTCGTGATAGATGCGGCGCACCTTTGCGGCGCTGTGTTTCATGACGGTCGTACCGACCGTCACCTGCCCATCCCCCGCCATCGCCACCGCGCCATCGCGGCGAACACAGAGGACGGTCGTTGACCGAATGAGAGGTTCGTCCATGGAGGACGGATCGTACCGCAAGGGGGAGTGATCGACGTCAGCAGCCGATTCGACTATTGCGAAGGTGTCGTCGGTTCGGTCGGATCCTGGGTTGCAGGTTTGGGCTTCGACTTCCGTGTGCGGCCGAGGGCGCGGCGCATGGCTTCGACGTACGGAACGAGATCGGCGGTCGCCGGCTGCCTGGCCAGGGCCTTAGCCACGGCGAAGGTGGTGAGCGCCTCGCTCCCTGCCTTGTGCCTTGCCGTGAGAGTGCTGTGGCGGATGAACTGAGCTAGTGCTTCAAGCTCATCGGCCACCGGATCGAAGGCATCGGCATATCGGATCAGATCGAGGGTCTGCTCCGGAGTCAACGCCCCTTCACGGACGAGAGGTGCGCTGTGCGTCACGGACACCGTCGACAGCTGGACAAACTCCCGCGGTACCGAGGCGGCATTGCTCAGACGGCTGCCTGCGCGGGAGGAGGACGGGATGACGAGTTTCGGAACCTGCTGGCGCATGGCCCGAGTTTGCGAGACCATTGCCTGGGCAGCATCGAAGTAGGGAGTCGTCGTGGGTGTCGCTGGTAAATCGTTGTCGGTGGCCAAGTTGTTCTCCTTTCCGTTCGAGACCGCGTCAATCAGGACGTGATCTTCTCAGCAATCGTTCACGTTGCATCGGTCAACATTAGGGTTACCGGTAGCAAGCTGGCGACAGAGATCTCCAAATTTGCGATTCTGATCGTGATGTTCGTGACTTGCATCATAACTTTTGCGACTTGATCCATCAATTTGTAGACTACGATCATAATTTTAATAACTGCAATCACCAATCTGGCAATAAATATCATCGATTTAGCGATGAAAGTCAACGATTTCATCACTTAAGTCACTAATTTTATGATGTGAATGCCGAATTTTGCGACTGGAATCGCGAAATTGCGCCAGAGCTCGGGATCGATGAACTGATCAGCACTCTTCGCGAGCGTGACGGGGAGGAGAGTCGGAATGGCGACTCATCGCGGTATCTGATTTCGCCCGATCGTCGGGTCCTGCCCCTCAACCTCCGCTTCCGCAATGCGAATGACCGGCACGAGATCGAGCCGCATCCGGCCGAAGTCGATCATTACGACGAAGTTCTTCAGGTAGTTCTCGCCGATGATGCCGGACGTGTGCTCCCGATCGGTCGGGCCCGCGTCGTACATCGGGATCGTGCGGAAGGTGCCGGCCCAGCGGTCCAGACCGATCTCGACGTTCTCGACTTTGTCGCCGTGCTTCTCGGACCCGCCGAGGCCCTGCAGCGTGGCGTTATGGACCTTCGTGAAGAGCTGGATGGGCAGTGAGGCGAGCTGCGCGGAATTGAGGAAGGTCACCTCGGAACCGGTATCGAGGACGAACACGAACCATCCCTTGCGATTGAGGACGCCGCGCACCGTGGGACGGAAGTGGTCCCAAAAGAGATTCTGATCGGGCGCCGCGGCGTGGTCTGCCGAGGTCAGATGCGTGAACGCGGCCTGGTTGTGGCGAAAATCGAGCTCGATGCGCGTCTCCTTGAGGAAGTGCGCGCCGAGGAGGAACTCGATGGCGAACTCGTTCTTGCCGGTGACGATGAACTTCATCTTGTCGTCCTGCATGATCGCCACGGGCACGTTCTCGATCGTCATTTTTCCAATCTGCAGCGAGTCGATGATCCCGAACTGGACCTGGATCGGCTCGCCCAGAAGGCCCTCGAACGTCCCCTCGAAATTGCCGAGCTTTCGTATGGGAACCGAAGCCGCGAACTTGCGCGAGACGATCGACATGACCGCCCCGGAGTCGACGATGGCGATGACGTTCTTCGTTTTGTTCACCGTCACGTCGACGCGCGGCACGTCCGGCCGTCCGATACGCAGCGCCACGCGCTCCACGGCCGGTCCGCGGAAGTGGTACACGTCCACGTTCTTCAGCGATTCGAGGAACTCCATGTGCCACTTGCGAACGATCAGGCCATGATCGGCGGCCACGTGCGCCCAATCCAGACTGGCCTCGAAATTGTTGCTGAGGTACTCGAGTTGTGAGAGCGCCCAGGCCACGTCGGCATACGTCGTGCGGAAGGGATTGAGGTCGAGCGCGGCACGGAGATGGCGGCGCGCATCGTCAAAGCGGCCTGCCGCCACCTCCGCTGTGCCGAGGTAGAGAAGGTCGTTCGCGCTCTGCCGCGTCCTCGTGTCGACCGTGGAGGCCAGGGCCACGGCGCGCACGTAGTCGGCCTTGCGCAGCATGGACTGAAGGTCGCTTCCCCGCTCGATCGCGTCCGGAGAAATCATCAGCGGCGAAATCGACACGTCGGAGTACAGCGTGCATCCGGCCACGAGTGCGGTTACCGCGATGAGTAATGAATGACGCATGCGCCTCCCGCATTGTATGGACAGAACCGAAACGCTTCTTCGTCGGCAGGGTCAGCGCTCTGTCACAACCTGTTGCATGGGGTCGCCGCCGTCTCCCCATCCATTCCGCTCCTCACGGGCGTCCCGGAGACTACTTGGCGACCGTTTCGACGGCCAGATCGCGCAGCTCCTCCCCCTCGTTCACGAAACGGTTGATGGCGACGCCGTACTGCTTCTCGTACAGCTTGCGATAACGGCCGCCGAGGGCCATCAATTCGGAGTGTGTGCCCCGCTCGGTGATCTCGCCGCCTTCGAGAACGAGAATCTGGTCCGCGTTGCGGATCGTGGAGAGGCGGTGAGCGATGACGAAGGTGGTGCGGCCCTTCATCAAGGCGTTGAGGCCGTCCTGGATCAGCGCCTCGGATTCGCTGTCCAGCGACGACGTGGCCTCGTCGAGGATGAGAATCCGCGGGTTGGCCACGATGGCACGGGCGATGGCCACGCGCTGTTTCTGGCCGCCGGAGAGCCGGACGCCGCGCTCGCCGACGATCGTGTCGTATTTCTCGGCAAAGCCGTCCGTGAATTCGTCGACGTGTGCAATCTGCGCGGCGCGCAGCACCTCGTCGCGCGAGGCCCGGGGATTGCCGAGGGCGATGTTGTCGTAGATCGACTCGGCGAAGAGGAACGAATCCTGCGGAACGATGCCGAGGTGAGAGCGGTAATCGGCCAGGCGGAGGTCGGCCAGCGGCTTGCCATCAACGAAGATCTCCCCCTGCGTGGGGCGATGGAACGCCGCGATGAGCGAGATCATCGTGCTCTTGCCCGAGCCTGACGGGCCGACGAGAGCGATCGACTTCCCCGCGGGCGCCATGAGGTTGATGTCTTTCAGCACCGGCACACCGGCGGTGTACTCGAACCAGACGTCGCGAAACTCGACGCTGCCGGCGATATCGGGCGTGGCGTTCTTCGCGTCGTCCGCTTCGTCCTCGCGCGTCTCGCCGAGGACTTCGCGCATCCGTTCGAGGCCCGCGAACGCCTCGGAGAGCTGCGTGCCGATCGAAACGATCTGCACGACGGGTCCGATGACGAGGGCAAGGTAGAGCGTGAAGGCGATCAGATCGCCCGGGGTCATTCCGACCAGCGCGTTGGTCTTGTGCGCGATCACTTCGTGGCCGCCCACGTACATCACCACCGCGCTCACCGCACCGACGAGAAAGGTGGTCATGGCGCCGGCGCTGGAGATGGTGCGCATCGTGCCGACGATGAGGTTGAGCAGTTTCCTGGCTCCCTCGTCGAACACCTTCTCTTCATGCTCCTCGGCGGTGTAGGCCTTGACGATTCGAATCCCCGAAAAGCTTTCCGTCAAACGGCCGGTCACCGTGGCGTAGACCTCACCGCGCTGCTTGAACAGAGGGCGCGCTGTCGAGAAGGCCCAGAACAGGATGCCCGCGAAGGCGAAGAACGCCAGGAAGACGAGCGATGCCAGGTGCGCGCTGAAATGGAAGAGGAAGGCCGTGGCGAAGCCGGCGGTAACGACGCCGCCGAAGATCTGCGCGAGGCCGGTCCCGACCAGGTTGCGGATCCCTTCCGCGTCGTTCATGACGCGCGATACCAGCACTCCCGTCTTCGTGGAGTCGAAGTAGCGGATCGGAAGCCGCTGCACATGCTGCTGCAGGCGCGTGCGCAGATCGGTGATGGAGCGCTGTGCGGCAATGCCGAGGATCTGCGCCAGCGCGTAGTCGGTGGTCCCGCCGAAGATGGCCACGCCGAGGCTCACCAACACCAGCTTGGGCAGCAGGTCGACATGGCCCTTCGCGAGCACGTCGTCGTAGAGCAGCTTCGACATGTAGGGGAGGACGATGCTGGAGAGCCGGTTGACGAGAAGCAGCGGGATGCCGATGGCCAGCCGCGCGCGCGAGCGCCAGATGATCTCCCAGGCGTCCTTGAGGATGGCTCGAAGGCGCGCCTTGTCCATCTTCTTCTTTGTCTTCGCCTTGTCGCTCGGGTCCTGTTCGGCCATTTAGGGATTGTATTGGAGTCGGGGGTCGGGAGTCGGGGGTCGGGGGTCGGAGAACGCAAGACTCCAGGATTACGGCCTCTCTTGCCCCGACTCCCGACCCCCGACCCCCGACTCCCGACTCCCGACCCCCGACCCCCGAAACACGAGATGGCAAGAGTCGGGGTCAGAGACCTTGGGAAGCTTGCGGCCTCTTTTGCTCCGACTCCCGACCCCCGACCCCCGACTCCCGAAACACGATGGTTCGGAACTTGCTAAGAAAGGTACGAACGGAGTTGCCAATGACGTTAGTGAATTCGCTTTGCGCGGAGATCAGCATCTACCAGGGTATCGGCGAGCAGACGGGTGTGATGGTGGAACGTAGCGCGATACGCGGCAAGAAGGGTCTCTGCAAGAGCATGCGCGATCTGGCCATCAAGTCGCGCGTCCTCGGCGATGGCTACTACTACATCCCGATCGAGCTCTGGCCGAAGACGAACGAGCCGGTCGTCGTACACAAGCACGATTGGACCGTCATCGGTTCGATTCCACGCACCTCGCGCGCCACCAGGAAGCGCGGCGCCGAGGCCGGCCAGGCCTGACAGATCGATTCTTGGAGCCTTGACCATGAAACGGTGTTTCGTTGTGCTGGTAGCCGCTGCAATTGCGTCCGCTGCGTTCGCGCAGGAGGAAGGGACCGGCGCCGCCAAAGGCGCGCAGGTCGACATGACCGGCAAGGGTTACAGCGCCGCGTATGTGATCGATGTGGCCAGCAAACGGGTGCTGTTCGAAGAGAATGCGCACGTTCCTCTGCCGACGGCGTCGATGGCGAAGATGATGACCTGCATCCTGGCCATGGAACAGATCCAGTCCGGGCAGCTCAAACTGGACACCCCGGTGATCGTTTCGGCGCGCTCCAGCAAGATAGGCGGATCCCAGATCTTCGCGCGCGAGGGACAAACGTTTTCGATGCAGACGCTGCTCGCGGCGACGATGGTGCGGTCGGCGAACGACACGGCGGAAATGATCGCCGAAAAAATCGGAGGCTCTGTCGAGGCGTTCGTCGACATGATGAACGACAAGGCCCGCCAGCTCGGCCTCAAGGAGACGACGTTCTATGACCCGCACGGTCTGCCGAACAGTCAGGATCCGAAGCGCATCGACGTTTCCAGCGCCCACGATCTGGCCGTCATGGGGATCGAGTTGATGAAGTATCCGCTGATGCGGGACTACGCGAAGACTCCGTGGATGCCTTTCGCGAACGCCAGCTACACCTCGGGGCTGACGAATCCGGATCACATGATCAATCCGAAGAGCAGGGACTACTACGGCGACGCCATCGGCATCAAGACCGGTTACTCGGTTCCGGCCGGCTACTGCATTACGGCGGCGGCGAAGCGCGGCGAGATCGAGCTGGTGGCGGTGGTCATGGGCGCCCGTGCTCCATCCGGTCCGGCGAGCTCGTTTGAAATCGCCGGACGGCTGTTCAACGAGGCGTTCAGTCGCTGGCGGCAGTTGCCAGCGCTCAAAAAGGGAGCTCTCGTCGGTCAGGTCGTTGTCGCGGACGGACAGGCGAAGACAGTGCCCGCCGTGGCCGCGTCGGACGTGAGCGTTCTCGTACAACGCGGCCAGGAAGGAACCGTCAAGGTTCAGTTTGTTCCGAGCAACGTGGCGGCGCCGGTTCACGCGGGACAGCAGATCGGTGTGGCCGTGGTCAATCAAGGCGGTCAGCAGATCGCGAAGGTGGCCGTTCTCGCCCAGGCCGCCGTCGAAAAGCAGCCGGGGTGGAAGAAGTTCTGGCCGTTTTGATGCGGTGGTTGCTGAGTTACTGGGTTGCTGAGTTGCAGGGTTGCTAGGTTGCTCGGTTCTTACCCAGTAACCCAGTAACCCAGCAACCCAGTAACACAGCAACTATTCGAACAATACCCGCCGGCCATCGACGCGATAACGCCCCTCGGCCAGCTTCCTGAGCGCCTCCACGTATGCGGCGTGCTCCTCCTCGAGGATGCGCGCGGCGAGCGTCGAGGCGTCGTCGTCCGGGCGTACCGGGACAGCGCGCTGCACGATGATCGGGCCGGCGTCGAGGTGTTCGTCGACAAAGTGGACCGTGCAGCCGGAGATCTTCACGCCGTAGGCGATCGCCTGAGCCTGTGCGTCGACACCGGGGAATGCCGGGAGCAGCGACGGATGGATGTTGACGATCCTCATCGGGTAGGCGGCCACAAATGCGGGCGAGAGGAGACGCATGTATCCGGCGAGCGCGATGAAATCAGGTCGAGCCTCCCCGAGCACGCGCAGCACTTCCGCTTCGTGGGCCTCGCGGCCGGCGAAGGCGCGATGATCGATCACGTGCGTCGGCAGATCCAGCGCGCGTGCGCGGTCGATTCCGGCAGCGTTCGGACGATTTGAGATGACGCAGACGATCTCCGCGTCGAGCTCTCCGTGAGCGATGGCGCCCTGAATGGCGGCAAAGTTGGAGCCGCGGCCGGAGAGGAGGATGGCGAGGCGCATGTCAGGATTTGAAACAATAGTGAAGCAGGGCTCGCGCTCCACAACACTGTCAGGATGACAGCGAATTGATACGCGCGCAGATTATCTACCAGCCGCGAGTCCCAGCGACACCCTTCACTCGATCCACGACGCAAACCCCGCCGGAGGAGTGTCGTATACGACTTTCCCGCTCCCTTTGACCACGTTTCCGATGAAGTAAAACTTCTGGCCGATCCGGCCGAAGTGGCGGGAGATCGCGTCGACTTGCTCCTTTCCGGCGATGAGCACCATGCCCACGCCCATGTTGAAGACGCGAAGCATTTCATCGCGGGCGATCTGGCCCTGCTGCGCCAGGTAGCCGAAGATCGGCAGGACGGGCCACGAGCCGAGCTTGATGTGCGCATCGAGCGAATCGGGGATCACGCGCGGCACGTTGTCCGTGAGGCCACCGCCCGTGATGTGGGCGAGGGCGTGTAGCGCGTGCTGATCGACGAGCGGCAGAAGCGGCTTCAGGTAGGAGATGTGCGGCGCCAGCAGCGCCTCTCCGATCTTGCCGAGCTCGGGGAGGATGGTTTGATGGTCGTGTCCGAGCTGGTCGAAAAGAATCCGCCTGGCCAGCGAATAGCCGTTCGTGTGCAGACCGGCGGAGGGCAGACCGATGAGGACGTCGCCTTCGCGGACGTCCTTGCCGGTGAGGACGTTCTTTTCATCGACGACACCGACGATGAAGCCGGCAATGTCGTAGTCGTCGTCGCCGTAGAAGCCCGGCATCTCCGCCGTTTCTCCGCCGATCAGCGCACAGCCGTTCTCACTGCAGGCGCGGGCCATGCCGCGGACCACGTCGGTCATCACCGCCGGACGCAGCCAGCCGGTGGCGTAGTAGTCGAGAAAAAAGAGGGGGCGCGCGCCCTGCACGAGGATGTCGTTGACGCAGTGGCAGACGAGGTCATAGCCGACGGTGTCGTGAATCTTCATAGCCTGCGCGACGCGAAGTTTGGTGCCCACCCCGTCGGTCGAAGAGACGAGAATCGGTTTCTCCATCCCATCGAAGGACGCGCGAAAAAGCCCCCCGAAGGAGCCGATCTCGGAGATGACGTCGGGCGTGAAGGTGCCGCGGGCGATGCGCCGCACCTCGCGCAACGCCTCATCCTGCGCATCGATATTGACGCCCGCATCGCGGTAGCTGGATTTCTTAGCCACGGGGAGGCGAGTGTATCAGTGCGGTCTCGCGGTTGCGCGGTCTCGTGGTCTCGGAGTGGAGGGTTGCCAGGTTGCTGAGTTGCTAGGTTGCTGAGCTGAGTTGCGAGGTCGCTGAGTTGGCCAAGTTTCGTATGTTACTTTGCTCGTGGCTCCGAACTCTTGAGCAACTCAGCAACTCAGCAACCGTGATACCGCGAGACCGCGAGACCCCGCAACCGCGCGACCGCGCGACCGCGCAACCGCGACACCCTATAATCCCCCACCTTGGCCCAGTTCCTCCTCATCACCACGCTGCTCTCCATCGTCGGTCTGATAGGCACAGGTGTCGTCGGATTCACGGCCACGCCTGGACACGTCGCGCAGCACATCTTCTGGGCCCTCGGCACGGTGATCCTTGGGCTTTTCTCTCAGTCGATGACGATGTTCTTCTTCATCGGTACGGGCAAGGAGATCAAGGACGCGGCGAGGAACGACGAGGCGGTCGTGCAGCAGACCAAGGCGTTCAAGATGAAGGTCTTTCCGACCGCGATGTACGCAATGGCGGTTCTGATGGTGACGTTCATCATGGGCGGCGGCGTGGCCTCGGGGAAGACTCCGCACTGGCTGCACCTGAGCCTGTTCATCGCCTCAGCAGCGATGTACGGCCGCGCCTATTGGGTTCAGCTCCAGGCCATGGTCGAGAACGCCGGGCTGATGGAAAAGTACCTGCGCGATGGGTAGTGGGATGGGGAGTTGGGTGTGGGGAGTGGGAAGTGGTGGAAGGGGTTGACGTTGCCCCCCTTTCCCTTTCGGCCTCCGGACTTCGCACGCAAACCTACGGGAAGGCGAATCGAGACCTTCGCATCTTTCGAGGGTGGCCGTGGAGACTCTGATCCTGCGCCTGCGATCCGGTTCGGAGGGGGTCGCGCGGCTTGATTCAAGGTTCTAAGCATCGCTGCCGATGTCGGATTGCCGGTCGGCTATCTCTGCCGTTATTGGAGCGTTGAGAGTGTCGAACCGGTAGGGCCGTCGTGAGATTGACGGTTGTTCGCAGCCGCCCCGTCCGGCCTCAGCAGCAAGCCGAACGAAGCGGTTTGATTGCGTTAGGGTCACTTGCCGTCGTCGTTGATCTTCTTGCAGTCTTTGCAGAGACGGTACCCGTTTCGCCCGTCGCGTCGGTCATTCTTGTGTATCTCGCTAAACGGACCACAATCGCTGTTGTTGTGGTAGACGCGGTCTTCCTCGAGCTTGTCTTTCTCATTGACGGAGTACTGATCTTTCATCGTCGGCATCTGGTTTCTCCCTTTCGAATGATTGGAGTGATACGAGCCGGGATTTTCTCCACTGCATCCGTCGGCCCATGATGTTCCTCAACTGTCTTCAATACCGAATGACGTAGGTTCTGGTTTGGCGCAGGCAGCGAAACCGTCCCGTTAAAGCGGATGGATCACTTCTGATCGTTTCCTTTCGCTGAGAGATTTGCTGCGAACGCGATGGACGTGAGGACGACGATAGTTCTCATTCAGACTCTCCCTTGATCTGTTAATGCCGCACTGCGCGCCCGCGCGGGGGCGCCAGAGGCGTGATCGTCGCCACCGATGAGGTCACGGAGCCGCACGGACTCTGCGCCTGAGCGTAAAGGCGGCGTGTTGTCGTGACGTTTGACAGGGTAAACGACGTCCCTGACCCGATCGAAACCGGAAGTCCGCCGTCATCGCTGTACCAACTATAGGTCGTCGGGTTTCCGTTCGGGGACGTAGCAGCGATCGTCACCGTTGCTGATCCGCCGTAGGGTACTGTTCGACTCACGGGCTGACTTGAGATCGTCGGCGGCCCGCACACCGCAATGCAGTTCGAAGCCATGAAGAATTCCCCGGCTGACTGCGCCGTCGCTCCATATATCGCGATGTCATACGTCGCAGTAGCTGGGGTAGTGAAGTAGACCGTCGCATCAACAGTGGAGCGATGTCCATAGTTGTACGTAAGTGGTTGTCCTCCGTTTTGGTAGACCGCAACGGCTGGATCGTACGCGTCTGAGTGTGAAGAGAAGCTCACGTAATCACCCTGCGTCAGCTTTATGTGGAATGGGGCAAATGCCCAACCTCCTCCGCTGAACTGGCACGATGACGCCGTGACAAACCAGTCGTACGACTGGTTGCACGAAAGCGGCTGATACACGCAATTCTGAGGAGCCCCCGGTTGCGCCGTCGCGCATTGCAGCGATATTGAATACCTGCCTGATGCGAATAGGTCATTTGTCTCGACGGCAACGGTCCATATGCCGGACGATGCCAGTTCGTAGGCGATCTCGAGAGGGGGCACCCCGAGTACCAGCGGAGTCTTGGATGCATCCCCGGCCGGCGGCACCAGCTCGAGGATCGGCGTCGTGTACGAAGCATCGAGCGGCTTCATGGTCACGGTGATCAGTTGGCCTGCGCTTCCGGCAAATTGCCACACGTCGTAGCGGGTTCCGTCTGAGAATGTGCAATCGCCCGGAGCGAGTTCGCCGGAATCACTGCCGCCACAGATAAGCGTGCTCGCCACGCAACCAGCGGCTTCTTCCCGATGCCTGAGTCCGCCGACGTTCTGCTCGAATGCCGTCGTCGCGGACATGATCATCAAAAGCGCGAACCTAATTACGGCTCTTTGCTTCATAAAGACTTCTCCTCCGCGGATAATCTAGACACGCTTCGATCCAAAAGGTGGCGAGAGATGGCTATCGCGAAGGAAAAAACTATGGTTTCAGCTCCTAAGCTCCTCTTGCTGTTCGATCTCGCGGGAGTGTGTCGTCTGCCAGTCTGCGATCTACGGCCGTGCCTATAGGGTTCAGTTGCGTGTCATGATCGAGAATGCCCGGCTGATGGAGTAGTACCTGAGTGATAAGTAGTGGAAGTAGGGTGTGGGATGTGGGAAGGGTCGACGTTTGCGCCGACTTTCGACTCCCGACTCCTCGGATTCCGACCTAAGCACTCTCTCCCACCCCCCACCCCCCACCCCCCATCCTCAGGCCACAGCGTTGCGCATGGCCGCCGGCGCCGGGAGTGAGACGGTGATGGCCGTGCCGGCACCCTCACGGGAGCTCACCTCGATACGGCCGCCGTGGGCCTGCACGATGCGGTACGAGATGGCCATGCCCAATCCCGTACCGCTCGGGAAGTTCGTCCGGAATGGCTGAAAGAGCCGGCGCTGATCGGCGTCGGTCATCCCGCGGCCGTTGTCGCTGAAGACGATGTTGTAGCGATCGGCGGCGATGGCGGTCGTCACGCGCAGCGTTCCGCCGTCCGGCATGGCCTGCACCGCGTTCCTGGCGATGTTCCAGAAGACCTGACGAATCTGATCGGCGTCGCCGACGAGGGTGTACGACGGCGGCGCGATGTCGTGTTCGATCGCGTGAGCGGCGCTGAGCTCGGGCGAGTTTCGGAGCAGATCGAGCGTTTCGGCGAGACTGGCGGCGATGTCGAACTCCGCGGGCCGTTTCTCCTGTGGTTTTACGAATCGGAGAAAGTCGGCGATCGACTTGTTCAACCGTTCCGACTCCTTGAGGATGATCGACATCAGGCGCTGTTCCTGCGGGTTGAGCGCGGCGGACTTCTTGAGCACCTGCACCGAGCCGGCGATGGCGGCGAGTGGATTGCGGATCTCATGAGCGATGCCGGCCGAGAGCTCGCCGACCGCAGCCATACGGTCTTTCAACTGCAGCTCCGCCTCGAGCATTTTCATATCCGTGAGGTCCTGGAAGATCAGCGTGTAGCCCGATGCGGTGCCCTCGATCGAGTTGAGCGGCGTAACCGCGAAGCCGATGGTGCGCAGCTCGTCGCCGACCTGAACATCGTTCTTTTCGTTGCGGACGTTCACACCGATCGTGAGCGTCTTTGTGACCTCTTTCCATCCGGCTTCGGTGTAGAAGCCGAGCTCCACGACCGGACTTCCGATGACCGATTGGGGCTCACGGCGGAGGATGAGACATCCGGCCGGGTTGACGAAGGTGGCCAGACCCTCTGGGGAGAGAGTGATCAGGCCCGACGGGATGGACTCGACGACGTTCTGGTTCAGGGCGCGCAACTCAGCAAGATTCTGCCGGTTGGCATCGAGCTCTTCGGACGTCTTCTGCAGTTTTTCCGAGAGGTACGAGGTGAGGAAGGCCGCCGCATAGAAGCCGGCGAAGTTGGTGGCCATGTTGAGATAGAGCCGTGATGAGGTCCACGGCGTGGGCACGAACCACGACTGCTCGGGCAGGGGAAGGACGCCGTAATACATCAGGTCGCCGAGGGCTCCATACAGGATTACGGCTCCACTGGCCCCGAGCAGGCCTCCGCGACGATAGAGCAGCATCGACGCGGTGATGATCGAAACGAGGTAGAGGAAGGAGAAGGGGGAGTCGAGGCCGCCGGTGAAGTACACGAGCACTGTCTCGACGACGAGATCTCCCGCGACCTGAACAGCCAGGTTGATCTTGCGCGAGGCGACCAGCTGGCCGACGCCGATGTACACCAGCGTGAGTCCGTAGGTGATGCCGGCCGTCGTGTAGAGGTAGTTGATCGGCAGCACCTCCCGGACGGTGTACTGAATGATCAGTGCCGCAAGAAGCAGCGTCGTGACGACGACGACGCGAACGGCCATGAGCAAACGGGCTTCGGTAGGCATTTGTCTTTCGCTGCCGGCTGTCAGGATAAAACGAAAAAGGCGGCGCTTCGCGCGCCGCCCGTTTCGTCGACAGTCTGGAGCCGGAGCCCTATCCGATCTGTCCGATCAGCGTGAACATCGGCATATACATGGCGATGACGATGCCGCCGATGGCGACGCCGAGGAAGGCAATCAGGACAGGCTCGAGCAGCTTCATCAGTCCGGCCACGGCGGTATCGACCTCATCCTCATAGAAATCAGCGATCTTCGACAGCATCGTGTCGAGCGCACCGGTCTGCTCGCCGACAGCGATCATCTGGACGACCATCGAGGGAAAGACGTCGGTATCGGCGAGAGGCTCGCTGATGGTCTTGCCTTCCTCGACCGACTTTCGCGTGGCCATGATGGCGTCTTCAATGATGGAGTTGCCGGCGGTGCGGGCAGTGATCTGCAGGCCGTCGAGGATAGGGACGCCGGAGGATGTGAGCGTTGAGAGCGTGCGGCAGAAGCGCGCCACGGCGATCTTGCGCATCAGCAAGCCGAGGATGGGCATCTTCAGAATGATGCCGTCGAGCACGCGCTTCCCTTTGTACGTTTCGTGGTAGCGGCGCAACGAATAGATGGTGCCGCCGATGGTGATGCCGATCAGCCACCAGTAGTCGGCGATGAAGTTCGAAAGCCAGATGACGATCTGAGTCGGCATCGGCAGCTCTGCGCCAAGGCCTTTGAAGAGTGCCGCGAAGACAGGGATGACCTTCCAGAGGATGACCGCCACGACGATGCAGGCGATGGAGATGACGGCCACCGGGTAGATCATCGCCGACTTCACCTGGCTGTTCAGCTTGACCGATTTCTCGATGTACTGGGAGAGGCGCTGGAGGATCGTATCGAGAATACCGCCGGCCTCGCCGGCGGCGACCATGTTCGTGAAGAGGTCGTTGAAGATCTTGGGATGCTTGCGCATGGAGTCGGCGAGGTTGGAGCCCGATTCGACGTCCTGCCGGATCTGGATGAGGGCGCGCTTGAAGGTTTTATTCTCCTGCTGCCCTGCCAGGATCTCGAGGCACTGCACGAGCGGCAGGCCGGCGTCGATCATGACGGAGAACTGCCGGGTGAAGATGGCGATGAGCTGCGGCGGCACACCTCCGCCAAACTTCGGAAGGGCGATCTCTTTCCCCTTCTCCTTGATCGAAGGGGCCTCGATGCGCTGGCGGCGAAGAATGTCGCTGGCCGCTTCCTTCGATTCGGCGTTGAGAACGCCGCTCTGCATTTGACCTGCGCGCGATCCTTTCCATTCGAATGTAGGCATCGTCTCCTCCCGTTAACGTCCCGCCCTTAGACCTGTCGGGGCCGGGCGCCGGTCGGCGCCGCCGTCCCCTGCGGCGCAAGGGCTCCCGCGCCGCGGGAAATCATCTCCTGGAGCTCGTCCGGGTTCGAGGAACGGGCGAGCGCGGTCTGCAGTGTGATGTGTTTCTTGAAGTACAGCGTCGCCAACGACTGGTTGAAAGTCTGCATTCCGTATTTGGTCTGTCCGGTCTGCATCATCGAATAGATCTGGTGCACTTTGTCCTCACGGATGAGGTTGCGGATCGCGGCATTGGGCACGAGGATCTCCATGGCCATGGCCCGCCCTTTTCCATTGGCTCGCGGCAGGAGTGACTGGCAGAGGATTCCCTCGAGCACGAACGAAAGCTGCGCGCGGATCTGCGGTTGCTGGTGCGACGGGAAAACGTCGACGATGCGGTTGATCGTCTGGGCCGCCGAGTTCGTATGCAGCGTGCCGAACGTGAGATGGCCCGTCTCGGCGATGCGCAGCGCCGACTCGATGGTCTCGAGATCACGCATCTCGCCGATGAGCACGACGTCGGGATCCTGGCGGAGAGCCGACTTCAGCGAGTTTGCGAACGAGTGCGTATCCGCGTGCAGTTCGCGCTGATTGACGATGCAGCTCTTGTGGGCGTGAAGGAACTCGACCGGGTCCTCGATGGTAATGATGTGCTCGTGGCGCTCGCGATTGATCTTGTCGATCATGGCGGCGAGCGTTGTCGATTTCCCCGAACCGGTGGGGCCGGTGACGAGAACGAGGCCGCGCGGCTTGTTGCAGATCTCCTCCACGACGGCCGGCAGGCCGAGCTCGCGAAATCCGAGGATCTCGTAGGGAATCTGCCGGTAGACGGCGGCGGTGGCGCCACGCTGGTTGAAGATGTTCGCGCGGAATCGGGCCAGCCCTTTGATGCCGAAGGAAAGGTCGAGCTCGAGGTTCTCTTCGAAGCGGTGCTTCTGCGCGTCGGTCAGAACCGAGTAGGCAAGCTGTTTTGTCTCGGGAGCCGTCAGCGGCGGCATGTCCAGAGGCGTGAGCTTGCCGTCGATCCTGATCTGCGGTGCGGAGTTGGTCGTGAGGTGGAGATCCGAGCCTCCGCGCTCGACCATCGTCTTGAGAAGCTGATGAAGGGTAACGGACATTGGTTCTCCGGTAGTCGATCAGTAGATTAGCGGATTAGTCGATCAGTGGGTTCCAAGCCGGTTCCTCTCATCGACTAGTCTACGAATCCACTCCTCACAATATCGTCTCCCGAACGACCTCCTCGATCGTCGTGGTGCCGTCTCTGATCTTGATCAGCCCTGAGCGGCGGAGGCTGATCATGCCGCTTTCCGCGGCCTTCTTCTTGATGTCGATGGCAGTGCCGCCGGAAAGGATTAGATCCCGGATGATGTCGTCGATGGCCATGACCTCGATCAGGGCCACGCGCCCTTTGTAGCCGGTGTTGTTGCACTTGTCGCATCCGCGGCCCTTGAATACCGTGAACGTGCCGACCTCTTCCTTTTTGTAGCCGATGTTCATGAGCGCCTGCGGTGTGATCTCGACCGGTTCCTTGCAGCTCGCGCAGACCCGGCGAGCCAGCCGCTGCGCGGCAATGAGCTGCACGGATGTGGCCACGAGGAACGGCTCGATTCCCATGTTCATGAGCCGGTTGATCGTTGACGGCGCATCGTTTGTGTGCAGCGTCGAGAGCACCAGGTGTCCGGTCAGCGCGGCTTTGATGGCGATCTCGGCGGTCTCGAAGTCGCGGATCTCTCCGACGAGGATGATGTTCGGGTCCTGGCGCAGGAACGAGCGGAGCGTGGCGGCGAAGTTCAGGCCGATCGACTCCTTCATCTGCACCTGGTTGATGCCCGGGAGGTTGAACTCGACCGGATCTTCCGCGGTCATGATGTTCACTTCCGGTGAGTTGACCTTCGAGAGCGCCGAATAGAGGGTGTTCGTCTTCCCCGAGCCGGTGGGGCCGGTGACCAGCACCATGCCCCATGGCTTGAAGATCGCCTCCTCGAAACGGACCAGCGACTCCGGCTCGAACCCGAGCTTGGTCATGTCGAGGCGGAGGTTGTCCTTATCGAGGAGGCGCATGACGATCTTTTCGCCGAAAAGCGTCGGCAGCACCGAGACGCGGAAGTCGAGCTCTTTGTTCTTCTCGTTGAGCTTCATCTTCAGCTTGATGCGGCCGTCCTGCGGCAGCCGCTTCTCGGAGATGTCGAGCTTCGCCAGGATCTTCATGCGCGAGGTGATGGCATCCTTCAGCTTCAGCGGCGGGTTCATGATCTCGTACAGCGTCCCGTCGATGCGGAAGCGGACGCGGAACTCTTTCTCGTATGGCTCGATGTGGATGTCGGAGGCGCCGCGCTTGATCGCGTCCGTCAGGATGAGGTTCACGAGCTTGACGACCGGTGCCTCTTCGGCTGAATCCGCCAGAGCGGCAAGGTCGAGATCCTCTTCATCTTCCAGCACTTCCAGGTCGGCGTTCTCGGACTGCTGGAGGTCCTCCATGACCTTCTTGAGCTCGAGGGACGAGGTGGTGCCGTAGTAGTTATCGATGGCCCCCTTGATCCCAAGCTCCGAGGCCACCACGGGCTCGACGTTGTAGCCGGTCATGAACTTGATGTCGTCCATGGCGAAGACATTCGTCGGATCAGCCATGGCAATGGTGATCGTGGCGCCCGTCTTGTTGACGGGGAGGATGTTGTATTTCCGGGCTACGTCGGCCGGGATCAGCTTGATCACCAGCGAGTCGATCTCGAAGTGGGCCAGATTGATCGACGGGACGCCGAACTGCTGGGAGAGGCACTCGGTGATGTCTTCCTCAGCTACAAAGCCGAGCTTGATGAGAGTCTCACCGAGCTTGCCGCCGGTCTCTTTCTGAAGCTTCAGCGCTTCCTTGAGCTGATCCGCGCTGATCAAGCTCGCTTTGGTGAGGAGTTCGCCCAGGCGTATGCTCATAAGTCCAGTTCGGGGTTCGAGTCAGATTATCCGGGCGCGTGAGAGGTCGCGCGCCGCGATCGTCGGGAAGTTGTGAGGCATGAGGGAGTTTGGTGTCGACCGGCGAGTGTACCTCCCACGCCAGGCAGCGTCAACGCGGGATTATTTGGAGTACTTTCCGGGTAACCTCGTGGGTAGTGATCGTCCGCATCGATTTGGTCGTCGTAAACGACTCGACGACGTTGCTGAGCTGGCCGTATGGACCGTTGCGGGCAGGATTCGTCGGACCGTAGAGACCGATGACCGGTGTGCCGAGCGCGGCCGCGAGGTGCAACGGGCCCGTGTCTCCGCCGATTACGAGCCGGGCCCGGCGGAGGAGTGACGCCAGCTCGCGGAAGTTCGTGGCCGGCGCAACCTCGGCACCGACAGCGCGGGCGAGTGGTTCTTCGCCCGGCCCCCACGCCACGAGAGCATCACTTCCGATGCCGCGGGCCAGCTCGGCAAAGCGCTCGACCGGCCAGTGTTTTTCCACCCGGCCGGCGCCCGGGAGCAGAACGATGCGGTTGGTGAACCTGGCCAGCTTTCCCGATGGATCGGCTGCGAACGGAGCGAAGTCGACGGGGGGTACGGTCGAAACGGCTGGTGCGACGGCTCGCGCGAGCGCGATGTTCCATTCGACGACATGGCTCGATCGATCGATGGCTACGGGACGGTTGACGAACCAGGCCGCCGGTTTCTCGCGGATGACATCGCGCGCGAATCCATAGCGATCCCTGGCGCCGCTGACGCGGGCTATCAACGAGGACTTGATCAGCCCTTGAAAATCGATCGTGGCGCCGAAGCCTCGTACGTCCCGACGCGCCGCCGCGATGCGCCCGAGCGACCACTCTTTGAGGGAGACTCGGATCGCTTTTACCCGCGCGACGACCTCGACCAATTCCGCATATGCCGGTTCGATCGCCCACGCGATCGCGGTTTCGGGAAGAGCATCGCGTAAAGCCACGACAGCGGGGATGGTGTGGACGACGTCGCCGAAGGCGGAGAGGCGGATGACCAGGAGGCGCGGTAGCGTTGGGTCCGTCATCGCTGCCGTAGCTTCTCCAGCAATTCCGTCGTCGAATGGTCTTTCGGATCACCGACGATGGCGACACGGCCGCCGTACGACCTGACGACTTGCGCCTCCGGAACGCTGTCTGGCGTGTAGTCGGTTCCTTTGCAATGAACATCAGGTTTGAGATCGCCGATGAGACGCGCCGGGCTCCGCTCACGGAAGATCGTCACGTACGAGACGCCTCGGATCGCAGCGATGATCTCGGCGCGCTCCGACTCGTTCATCACCGGGCGGCCGGCGCCTTTCAGCCCGGCCACCGATTCATCGCCATTCACGCCTACGACCAGAATGTCGGCTTCCCTGGCCGCGCCTTGAAGGTAGCGGATGTGACCGACGTGAAGCACGTCAAAGCACCCGTTGGCGAAGGCGATGGTGCAGCCGGCGGCGCGCTCTCGCGCGAGCGCATCCGCAAGTTCGCCTTCGTCGAGGATCGGCGCGTTCACTCGTTCAATGCCTCATCCCGCTCGATGGCCCTGCGCAGCTCGTCGTTCGAAACCGTGGCTGTCCCCATCTTCATGACGACGATACCGCCTGCATAGTTGGCGATCGTTGCGGCTTCCGCGAATGAAGCGCCGGCCGCGAGGGCCAGAGTGAAGGCGGCGATCACCGTGTCTCCCGCTCCGGTGACGTCGGCCACCTGGTCGGTGCCGTAAACGGGGATGAGGAGCGGCCCGGGCGCCGCCCGCTCGAACAGCGCCATGCCGCGGCTCCCGCGCGTGATCAGAAGTGCCTGGCAGCCGAGGGTCTCCTGCAACGTCTTACCGGCCTGCTGCAGCCGTGTGTCGTCGTCGCCGTTGAATAGCGACGTGCCCGCCGCTGCTGCTGCTTCCTCTTCGTTAGGTGTCGCGGCGGTGACCCCGGAAAAGCGAAGGAGGTCATAGCGCGAATCGAGCGTGACCGGCTTACCGGCCGCCGCGCCGGTCAGCGTCGCGGCAAGAGCTTGTGTCACCGTGCCATAGCCGTAGTCGCTGATCAATCCCGCGTGAGCAGTCGTCATCTGCTCACTCAGTTCGGCAGCGATGCGTCCGGTCTCGCTCTCCGTGAGGTCGCAATGATCCTCGATGTCATAACGGACGATCTGCTGTCGGCTGGCGTGCGGCATTCCGCCGAGGATGCGGACCTTCGTCGGTGTGTTGTAGCGGTCGGCGCGCAGAACGCCGCCACAGTCGATGCCCTGCCCGGTCATGGTGTCGAGGAGCTGTTTGCCCTGTGCGTCATCACCGAGGATGGAGACAGGAACCGGGAACCCGCCGAGGGAGAAGATATTGTTGATGGCATTCCCCGCGGCACCGAGTAGCACGTCGTCGCGGTATTGACGGAGGATGAGCACCGGCGCCTCTCGCGAGATTCGCTTCGGTGTCCCGTAGATGAACCGGTCAGCGACGATGTCGCCATAGACGACGATCCGCCGGCCTTTCATCTCCTGAGCGATCTGCAAAAGACGCGTCCGCGCAACCACGCGCGAAGGATATCGGAATATCGTTCTCCGCCATGCCCGTCTTGCTCGAAGGGGTCGACTTCTACTACGAAGGCGATTTCATGGTTTTCACGGAGAAGTTCCTGCGCGAGCGCGGCTATTGCTGCGAGTCGGGTTGCCGGCACTGCCCCTACGGATTCCGCAAGGAGCGGAGAAGCGATGTTCCGGCCGATGGAGAATCGGAGGATCGTGATCCTTGATCACACCTCAGTTATTGCGCCGTCAACTCGGCCTCTACCAGTTCGCGCTTCTCATCGCCGCTGAGAATGCTCTCGATGTCGATGAGGAGGTAGACCTCATCGGCATGCGGAACGATGGCGATCAAAAGCTCGCCGCGGATCCCGCGCACGATCGGCGGTGGTGGGAGGAGGGCGTCGGTGGCCACGTTGACAATCCGTCGGACGGCATCGACCTTCAGGCCGATCACGCCGGCACTGCTGTGCGTAATGAGGATGAGAGGCTCGTCGAGGCGATCCCGCAGTTCCGGGTAGAGCCGGGCGCGGAGGTCGACGATCGGGATCACGTCGTTGCGCAGGATGATGATCCCTTCGATGAACGTCGGCGCGGTAGGCAGCGTCGTCGAGCCGGTATACGGGATGATCTGACGCACGGCCATGATGTCGAGCACAAACGTCTCGGGACCGATGGTGAATGTGATGAGCCGCAGCTCCGCGGCACCGTCAGGCATGCCGCTCATTGTATGACCGACATCAGCGCGTCCCGTTCCGGGCCAGTGATCTCCTGGCCCATCCGTTCCAGATCCGCGCCGGTTGCCAGGCCGATGCCGCGTAGCGTACCGATGGTGTAGAGCGTGACGTGATACGGCGGACGGTCAACCGCAATCTGCAACTCTCCCTCGAGCCGCGCGAAGAATTCCTCCGCGCCGCGGACGTCGCACATGCGGATGATGGCCCGCGTGTCGTTCTCGCGCACGTGCCAGAGCTCGCCCCGCAAAACGATCGTGAATGTCAGGCTCCGGGCCGCCCGTTTGATCACATCGTCCGGCTCGGCGGTGAGCTCGCGCATCGTCGTGGTGCCGGTAAGTGTGACGTGGAACTCCCGCTTGGCACGCCAATCCGCGCCGGCGAAATGGACGACGTCGGGGATCGGAGGATGATCGAAGTGGATGATCGCGCCGCCTCCGTGCCTCGTGAAACGGCCTCGTACGGTGGTCATCCGCGCACGCGAAAGCGGCGGATTTCTTCGTCGAGACCGCGGATGGCCTCGGAGAGAAGTGTCAACGATTCGCCCATCTCCACGGCGTAGCCGCCGTTCCCTTCGGCGATCGCTCGTACCTGTTCCATCGTACGCACGATCTTCTCGCTCGCGGTGGCCTGGTTCGTAGCCACCTGGAAGATTTCGTGAATCATGTCGATCATCCGCTCGGCGGCGGTGGAGATCATGGTGGAGCCGGAGCGCTGTTCATCCATCGCCTGGCGCACGTACTTGGTCACCTCGCGCATCGACTCGACCGCTTTCATGATGTGTTCTGAGCCCTGTGCCTGCTGCGTCGTTGCCCCGTTGATCTGGCTGACGAGCTCCTGAAGGCGGCCGATAGACTGGGAGACATTCTCGCTTCCAGAGGCTTGCTCGCGCGTCGCGGCGGCGATCTCTTTCCCCATCTCCGACGCCTTCGTCGAGGATTCGAGGATGTTGTTGAGCGCTTTGCCGGCTTCGTGCGATAGCGAAACGCCTTCCTCGACGAGCTTCGTTCCGGCAGACATGGAGCGTAACGCGTTGCCGACTTCGTCCTGCACCGAGCGGATCAGATTGGCGATCTCTCGGGTGGAAGAGGCGGTACGCTCCGAAAGATCGCGGATCTCGGCGGCTACGACGGAGAAGCCCTTGCCGTGCTCTCCGGCCGCGGCGGCGAGGATAGCGGCGTTGAGGGCGAGAAGGTTGGTCTGTTCGGCGATGTCTTCGATGACGTTGAGGATCTTGCCGATGGCGGTGGAGCGATCGCCGAGCCGGCCGATCACGGCATTGGATTCGGCAACGGAGTAACGGATCTGCTCCATGCCGTCGATCGTCTCGCGCACGGCCTTCATCCCCGACTCCGCCGCGTCGGCCACGGCAAGCGCCAGGTCGTACGACCGGGCGGCGTTTGACTCCACCTGTGCGATCGAAGCGCTCATCTCCACCATCGACGACGACGTGTCGGTGACGAAGTTCGAAAGGAAATCGACATTTTGATCGACTTCGTTGATCGAGCTGACCATCTGGCCGGTCGCTGAGGCAGTGTCCTCGACGGAGTTGTAGAGTGTGTCCGTGTGGCGGCTGACCTCCTCGATCGACGCCACCATCTCCAGCATCGACGACGACGTCTCTTCCGACGAGGCCGAGAGCGCTTCGACGTTGTCGGTGATTTTGCGGAATCCGGTGTTGAGCTGGTCGATCGAGTGATACGTGCTATCGATCATCGACCTCTGTTCGTCGACACGTCCAGCTACCGTGCGAGACCGTGAGCCGACGGTCTCGACGACGGACTTGAGCTGTGCCTGCGAGCGAACGAGCTTCATGACCGTCTTCTCGAGGTTGGCGGCCATTGTGTTGAAGGTCGCCGCCAGGTCGCCGATCTCATCGCTCGACTGAACCTCCGCGCGTTGTGTCAGGTCGCCCTCGGCAAGCCGGCGTGCATTTTCCCCGAGCTCGAGGACCGGCCGAATGATGAAGCGGGAGCCGACCCAGGCCAGGCCGATGGAAACGCCAAGCGCCAGAAACGCGACGCCGAGGTTCGACCAGCGAAGTTGCCCAACGACCACCATCGCCTCACGCTCGCTGGCGACGAGGCGGAAATACCCACGTCCGTCGGCGAAAGGCGCCACGAAGAGGTGAAGCGCGTCGCCATTCGAAGCCTGAAGATCGGTACGCCCCGGAGTGGACGAAAGACCGGGTGGAGGAGCGCCCTGTGATGCGGCGAGAATCCGCCCGTCCGCGGTGACGAAATCGGCATAGTCGATCCAATGCCTGGATTTCACGTCCTCTGCCGCTGCGCGGAGCTCAGCGAGGCGGCCGTTCTTCACCGCATCGTTGGATTCGACAGTGACCGTTCGTGCGAGATCTTCGGCGCTCTTGAGCAGCTCTGCCTGAACGGTGGTGCGCACCCGCCACTGCTCCAGCCCGACGATCATGAGAGCGATGACGATCGTCTGGAGGACGAAGGCAAGAATGAATTTCGGCCGAAGGCCGACGCGACGACTAGAGAGCTCCGTGGAAGATTGAGGAGGCATGTGGATGGCCCGAAGTGTAGCGTAAGGCGCTGCGCTATCATCGCGCCGTGCCCCTCATTCGTTGTGCCAAATGCGGGCAGGCGTACGACGTGCCGGGCGTGATCGCCGTTCGCCTCCCGAATTCCATCGCCACATGCGAGTGTGGCGAGTGGCTTTCGGGCAGCAAGGCGGCCCTGCTTGCGCGCTTGATGAATCCGGACGACATCAAGGAGATCGATCTGAAGCCGTACAGGGTCGATCGTGCCGTCGATACGCCGCCCGCGTCGTCGGCCCACGAGCCGCGGTCGCCGGGCCAGCCGCGATCGGTCCGCGTGATCGCGCGCGGCGCCACGGAGTCGGTCAACACCGTGTTCACGATCGGGGCTCATCCGCTCTGGATCGGCCGGAAGGGATGCCACGTCGAGTTGGCGGAGGCGGAGTTGTCGCTCCGCCATTGCGCGATCTCCTTGAGAGGAGACGAACTGATTGTGCGCGACGCCGAGTCGCACATGGGAACGTTCCTGGACGGCCAGCAGATCACCGAGGCAACGATCAGCGAAGGCACGCATCTGTTGCGCGTCGGGAGCGCTCTGGTGAGCGTCGAGCCGACGGGAGAAGCCGGCGTTCCGGTAGAGCCGATCCGTCTGGATTCAGGGGGAACGGTCGATGAGGCAGAGCTGGCCCACAGGATTACGCAGCGCACGGCCGTGCAAAGCACGGCGGCGACCCGCCCCGTGCTCATCTGCATCGGCGGGCCGCTGAATGGGCAGGAGTTCGAGATTCCGTCGAGCGGTCTCGTGGTCGGCCGGGAAGGGCATGTCCGCGTCCCGGACGAGTTTCTCTCCCGCCGTCACTTCGAGGTCGGTCCGGATCCCGATGGGACGGTCCGCGTTCGCGATCTGGGTAGCCGGAACGGCACGTTTTTGAACACGCTCCCGGCACAGAACACGAAGGTGCACAGCGGAGACGAGATTCGGGCGGGCGTCAACCGTTTCCGTATCGAACACAGATAGTTCCATCCCTCCTAATTCCACCCCTCCGTCGTGACCATAATCGCCCTCTTGACGCGGCACGGTCGTCTGCGGATACTCCGCCGATCCAACCAGGGAGTGTGAGGAATGAGCAGGTTCGCCGAAAACGCGGCAGCCCGCATTGTGCGGTCGCTGTCCACGTTGCTTGAGAAGAAACTGACGATCGTGGACTCCACCGCGGCTGACGCCGGCTGCTCGGTTGCGCTGACACCGACGGTATCAGTGCAGTCCGACGGCGCGATCGCGGCTGCGCCGCTGGATCTTCTCGCCGAGATTGCGTCCCTTGTTCGCTTCGCCAGCGAGCGGGATGCGCGGGTTCACGAGCTGAAGGAGCGTGTGGCCAACCTGGAGAGCGCCAACCTCGACCTTCTCCTGAAGAACAGCGCGCTTTCCGAGATCTCGGCCCGCGACTCTCTGACGGGTCTCTACAACCGCTGGTACGTGATGGAGAAAATCGACAGCGAGATGAACCGTTCGCTACGCCACGGTAGCCCGGTCTCGCTGATCATGCTGGACATCGACCATTTCAAGCGCGTTAACGATTCGTTCGGTCACAGCGCGGGCGACCGTGTGTTGCAGTCTGTGGGTCAAGTGCTTCGTGACAGTTGCCGCCTGTACGACGTTGCAGGGCGTTACGGCGGCGAAGAGTTCTGCATCGTTCTTCCGGAAACGAAGGTCAGCAATACGACGGTGGTCGCCGAGCGCATCCGCGAGCGCCTCGCCGCCAGCCGATTCGAAGTTGGAGCCGATTCGGTGGTGGTTACGGCATCCATCGGCATCGCCGGAATCGATTCCGCCGAAAGCGAAGGGAGCCTGAGCCCGTCTACGCTGATCGATCGAGCCGACCAGGCCCTCTATTCGGCGAAACACCATGGCCGGAATCGTGTCGAGATGTGGAACGTGGCGATGCACGGAACGGAGCTGACCCACTAGGCTGGCACGACCGGCGGCGGGTTGCCCAAGGCTCCAGCCAACGGTGGTTCCAGGAACGTAATAGCCGCGCACGCTCCCAGATTCGCCTTCGATTCAATTCCGCGAAGCCAGCATCTGCCAGTCGGGATCGTCGCGAAGGTAACGCGGCCGCTTTTCCTTCGGCTCGTTGATCTCCGAGAGGGTCTCGATCATGAGTTGGAACTTAGCCAGAAGGCTCCGCTGCGACGGCTTGGGAAGTGAGTGGAGCTCGTCGAGAAGGCGGGCTGTTGCGAACTGTTCCTGGTCAAGCTCCCACGGGGCGATCTGCTTCTCCACACCGCCGCCGAAGAAATCGGCTTCCGTCATGTCATAAACCGCGAGCAGCCGTTTTAGCTGGGAGAGCTTCATCGAGCCCACCCGTTCACCGGTCTCGAACGAGCTGATCGTTTTTTCACCGACGCCGGAGAGACGGGCCGCATCTTTCTGGCTCAAGCCTTTGATCCGGCGGATTTCACGAAGTTTGAGTACGAGATCCATGTTGAATCCTCACTTTCGCGATTAGAAACGGCGCATCAGACCGACGACCACTCCCTGCACCGCGACGTCGCGGGCAGAGGCGTAGATCGGATGCATCATTGAGTTTGCGGGTTGGAGGCGAATGCGCTCGCCTTCGCGGTAGAGACGCTTGAGCGTGACCTCGCCGCTGACGTTGGCGACGACCATCTCGCCGTTTTCGGCCTTCTCCCGCCGGGCGATGATGACGTAGTCGCCATCCATGATTCCGTCGTCGATCATCGAGTCTCCGCGGACCTTCAGCACGTAGTTCTCACCGCGGCTGGTGAGCCGCTCAGGGACCGTGATCGTCTCGTCCGAGATTTCCACAGCCAGTGGCTGGCCGGCGGCGATGTAGCCGAATAGCGGTAACTCGAGAACGCCGCTGACGGTGGTTTCCGGCTTTGCTTCCTGTTCGACGACTTCGACCCCCCGCTTCTGATTCCAGTCGCGCCTGATCAGCCCCTTCTTCTGCAGCAGTGAGAGGTGCTTGTAGACGGTGCCGTAGGAGGAGAACCCGAAGTGATCGCAGATCTCGCGGTGGGTCGGAGTAACCCCCCGCTCCTTCTGAAAGTCGCGAATGAACTGCAGGATGTCGCGCTGGCGCTCAGTCAAATACGTCATTTCCGCCTCGTTAGAGCCAATATAGGCGGTAACAAAGCGAAAGTCAAGCGTAAGTTAGCGGTAATTCCGACCGGATATCGCGTGCGCGAGGGAAGCATCCAGCTCCGGATAGGCAAACTCGAACCGTTCGTCAGTTGCTCGCATGGGGAGTACCCGCTGCCCGCCGAGGAGCATCTCATCCGCCATCCCGGAGCCCAGAGCCAGCCGGAGGGCGAAAGCGGGGGTGGGAAGCATGGCGGGGCGGTGAAGGGCGCGGCCGAGGGCTTTCGCGAAGTCGCGGTTGGTGGCCGGGGTAGGGGCGGTGGCGTTGTAGATGCCGCGGACAGTGTCGTGGCCGATGGACCACTCGATCATCCGGAGAACGTCCTCGCGGTCGATCCATGACATCCACTGGCGGCCGCTGCCCATCGGACCGCCGGCGCCGAGGCGAAACGGCAGTAGAAGCTTGGCCAGGGCGCCGCCGTCAACGGCGAGGACGACGCCGAGGCGCAGGATGACAACGCGGGCGATCGGTTCAGCGGTTAGGGCCAACTCCTCCCATCGCTTCGTGACCTCCGAGAGGAAGCCGGTGCCAGCAGGAGAGTCTTCGTCGAGCGGTTCGTTGCCGCGATCACCGTAGAAGCCGATCGCCGAGGCGTTGATGAGTGTGCGCTGCCCGTTCGGATTGCGCGCCATCGCAGAGACGAGAGCGGTCGTGGCGGCGACACGGCTATTCAGGATTCTCGCCTTCCGCGCTTCTGTCCAACGACCGCCGCCGACGTTCTCGCCGGCGAGGTTGATGACGACATCAGAATTAGCGGCATCATCGACCCAGGTTCCCGGCGACGGCGGATTCCACGTCAAGGCGCGCCCGGAACCGATATTCGACGGGTTACGCGTAAGGACGGCGACGTCATTACCCGCGGCGAGAAGCCGGCGAACGAGCGGCTCACCGATGAACCCGCTCCCTCCGGCGATGACGACTCTCATCCGCTCATTGTCCTCCTAAAAAAGTGCCCCGCCTGAGCAGGGCGGGGCGAGAGAGGGGTAGGAGAAGAGATCTGTTCGCGCTCACTGTCTTGGACGGGAGTTCCGACAAAAAGGTTTCACTGCACTCGGGAGCGTGCGGAAACGCGCCGCGGATCGGTCGCTGCGCCAGGCTTCTGCATGGCCGCGAACGCGATCATGGCGGCGTTATCCGTGCAGTAGCACGTTTCCGGCGCCCGCACGACGACCGAGTGTTCGCGGCCCCATGCGGCAATCCGGTTGCGTAGCGTGCCGTTCGCGGCCACTCCGCCCGCCAGGACGACCTCGACTGGTCTTGGTGCATCGAGGCGGGACCAGATTGTGTCGAGCCGGTCGAAAAGTTGATCGAGGAGCGCCTCCTGGAATGTGGCGCAGAAATCGGCCAGCAGGCGAGAATCACCGCTCGCGCTGATGCTGTGGTCGCGGGCAAGCCGGATCGCGGCGGCCTTGATTCCTGAGTAAGAGAAGTCGACCGACTTATCGTTGAATTGCGGCATCGGGAAGTGAAATCGCTTCCGGTCAGCACGCCCTTCGGCCCCGCGCTTCTCGATCTGGGGCCCTCCCGGATAGGGTAGACCGATGAATTTGGCGACCTTGTCGAAGGTCTCGCCGATGGCGTCGTCGCGCGTACGGTTGAGCATGGTGATGACGCCGTGGCGGACGTCGTAGATCGACGAGTGGCCTCCGGAGATGACGAGGCTGAGAAATCGCTCAGGAAGAGGGACCGATTTTCCCTTGCGCTGCAGATAGGCCGAGAAGATGTGGCCCTCCAGGTGGTTGACCGGAAGGAGCGGTACGCCGAGACCGTACGCGAGCCCCTGCGCGCCAGCCACGCCGACCAGCAGGGCGCCGATGAGTCCGGGACCGGAGGTGACGGCGATGCCATCGATGTCACTCCAGTCGAGCTGGGCATCATTCAGAGCGCGAGTCACAAGGGGGAAGAGGTGCTGCAGATGTTCGCGTGAAGCGATCTCCGGCACAACGCCGCCAAAGGGCTGGTGCCGCGCGATCTGCGAGGCGATGAGGTTCACGCGCACGGTCCCGTCGCTGTCGAGCAGAGCGACCGAGGTTTCATCGCAGGAGGTTTCGATGCCGAGGATCATGGATGGGTTGCTGTGTTGCAAGGTTGCTGAGTTGCATGTCTCAGCCGCCTTGCAACCCAGCAACACAGCAACTGAGTACCCAGCAACTGAGTAACCCAGTAACTCAGCAACCGCACCTTATAATCCGCGCCTCCATGCCCGAAGAGCTCTCGAAACGATACGAACCCGCGACCATCGAACAGCGTCTCTACGAATTCTGGGAGAAGGGTGAATTCTTTACGCCGCTGCTCGACCCGGAGCGTCCGAAGTTCTCCATCGTCATCCCTCCGCCGAACATCACCGGGCGGCTGCACATCGGCCACGCCCTCGTCAATACGCTGCAGGACATCATCGTCCGCTGGAAACGGATGAGCGGGTTCAACACCCTCTGGCTTCCCGGGACCGATCACGCCGGCATCGCTACGCAGATGATCGTCGACCGTGAGCTGGCCAAGGAGGGCGTATCCCGTTTTGACCTCGGGCGCGAGAAGTTTGTGGAGAGAGTCTGGGAGTGGAAAGAATCCTACGGCCACCAGATCATCGACCAGCTCAAGCGCCTGGGCGCTTCAGCCGATTGGACCCGCCTCCGGTTTACGCTCGACGAGGGTCTCGCGCGCGCCGTACGCACCGCGTTTGTGAAGCTTCACGACGACGGCCTCATCTACCGCGGGATCGCAATGGTGAACTGGTGCCCGCACTGCCGCACGGCGATTTCCGATGTTGAGGTGGAGTACGAGGAGCGCGTCTCGAAGCTTTACTACATCGACTATCCGGTCGCCGATTCCGCCCGCGTGCTCACGATTGCTACAACACGCCCCGAGACGATGCTCGGCGACACCGCGCTGGCCGTGCATCCGGACGACGAGCGATACAAGGACGTGATCGGCCGGGAAGCGATCCTGCCGATTGCCAACCGGCGTATTCCTATCGTCGCCGATCCGATTTTCGTCGATCGTGAGTTCGGCACAGGCGTGGTCAAAGTCACGCCGGCACACGATAAGAACGACTACGAGGCCGGCAAGCGCAACGACCTGCCGCAACTACAGGTGATCGATGAGGGCGGGAGGATGACCGAAGCGGCCGGCGTCTTCGCCGGACTCGATCGCTTCGAGGCGCGAACGAAGGTCGTGGCCATGCTGCGCGACTCGGGCGCGCTGCACGACGTCAAGGACTACAACCACTCCATCGGGATTCACGGCAAGTGCGAGACGGTGATCGAGCCGATGATCTCGCGGCAGTGGTTCGTGAAGATCGAGCCGCTGGCGAGACCTGCAATCGACGCGGTGCGCGACGGCACGATCCGGATCCTCCCACAGAGCTGGGAAGCGACGTACTTCAACTGGATGGAGAACATCCACGACTGGACGATCTCGCGCCAGCTCTGGTGGGGCCACCGCATCCCGGCGTTCTATTGCGCCAATGGACATGTGACTGTTGCGACGGACGCCCCAGCGGCGTGTCCGCAATGCGGCTCGACGGAGGTCACGCAGGAGACCGACGTACTCGACACCTGGTTCTCGTCAGGACTCTGGCCGTTTTCCACGATGGGATGGCCGGACGACACGCAGGATCTGCACATCTTTTATCCCACCGACGTCCTGATCACGGGCTTCGACATCCTATTTTTCTGGGTGGCGCGGATGATCATGTTCGGCCTCCGCTTCACCGGCAAGGCGCCCTTCAGCCAGGTGTTCCTGAACGGTCTGGTGCGCGACGAGTTCGGCCAGAAGATGTCGAAGACGAAGGGCAATGTGATCGATCCGATCGACGTGATCGACGAGTTCGGCGCCGATGCGGTTCGTTTCACGCTGGCCATCTTCGCCTCCGGACGCGACATTCCGCTGGCCAGGTCGCGCATGCAGGGCTACGCGGCGTTCGCAAACAAGATCTGGAACGCGTCGCGCTTCGCGATGATGCACATCGATACCACGCTGGGATCGGTGAAAGCCATCGATCGCGACAGCATGAAGAGTATCGAGCGCTGGATTCTCTCCCGCCTCAACGAGACGACGCGAACCGTCAACAGAGCGCTCTCCGATTACCGGTTCGACGAGGCCTCCAACGCGATCTATCAGTTCTTCTGGCACGAGTTCTGTGACTGGTATATCGAGATGGTCAAGCCGGTGCTTCTCGGGCGGCACGGCAGTGAGGCCGACCAGCAGCGCGCGAAACGCGTGCTCCTCGAGGTGCTCGACCGTTCGCTGCGGCTGCTCCATCCCTTCATGCCGTTCATCACCGAGGAGATCTGGCAGAAGCTCGGTGGGGTTGAGCCATCAATCATGGTGGCGCCGTATCCGGTAGTGGAGGAAACGCTCGAAGACGCGGAGGCGGAACGGATGGTGCGTGCGGTTCAGGCGATGATCACGTCGGTGCGCAACGCTCGGGCCGAGCGCGGCTTCACGTCGAAAGACCGTTTCAAACTGTACGTCCGTGGCGACGGCCGCGACGCGGCGTTCTTTGACGACTATGCCTATCTGCTGATCGATCTGGCCCGGCTGACCGAGGTCATCGTCAACGCTGAGCCGCCCGCGGGGGCGCATCACGACGTCGTCGAGGGCTTTGACATCGCCATCGAGTTTCCGGAGAAGGTCGTCACGAAAGAGCAGCAGGATCGGACGGAGCGCGAATTGGAGAAGAGCCGCAAAGAGCTCGAATCGCTCGACGCCAAGCTCCTCAACGAGCAGTTCGTCAGGAACGCTCCGCCGGCCATCGTGCAGGGCGCTCAGGCGCGACAGGCCGAGCTGCGGGCGAGGATTGAGAAATTGATGCGAAACCAGTAGCGGTCGCGGGGTTCCGCGGTTGCGCCGTTCCCGCAGCTTGATCTCCGCAAGACCGAGACACCCCGAGACCGCGCGACCCGCAAGACGGCAACCATGATCACGCTCGACACTCGCCGCATCGTTGGCCGTCTCACGACGCTCGAATCGATTGCCGTCATCCCGCGTGTGGCATCGACGAACCTGGTGGGGCGGCGGATCGTGAACGAGTGCATCGAGAACGAATTGCTGCTGCCGAAGGCGATCATCATCGCGGGCGAGCAGTTCGCCGGGCGCGGGCGCAATGCCAGGCAATGGTCGTCGCCGGCGGGAAAAGGCATCTACGCCACGACGCTGCTCTCGATGCCGGCCGACCTGTTGCCTCTGTTGCCTCTGGAGATGGCGAACATCGTGGCGTCGTACCTTCGCGAGGTTTTCGCGATCGACGCACGTGTCAAGTGGCCGAACGACATTCTCGTCGGTGGCCGAAAGATCGCGGGCATTCTGATCGAGGCGAGAATGAGCGAGGAGCGCGCCTTCCTGCTGATCGGGACCGGGATCAACGTCGAGCCGGTCGTGGACGAGTTACGGCCGAATGCGATCACCATCTCGGAAGCTTCTCCCCGCGATTTCCGTGGGATCGACGTGGCCACCGAGGCCTTCATCGAGCATCTCGATCAGCGCCTCGGGCGTCCGATGGAGCGCGAAGCGGTGCTCGCGGAATGGCGTGGATACTCAATTCATAAGACCGGCGACCGGATCCAGTGCCTCGTCGGCGAGCGAAATGTCGAGGGAACGTGGGACGGAATCGACGAGCACGGACACGCACTCCTGCGCCACGGCGGCGAGACGCTCGCGGTGAGCGCCGGCGACCTCATTCTCCTCTGAAAAAGTGCAATCCACGACCCGTGGAGAGCCCCCGCGGATCCAGGTTGGGAGAACCGAGGGAGCGCGCCGATTGCGGCGGTAGGTAACGGTGGTTACTGGACAAGGAACCAGTAGCAATTGTTACTTCCACACGTGCCGAAAGCGCGCGAGGCAGCAATCTTCGGGGAAAGCGTCCGCCGGGTCCGTAAGGAGTACGCATGGACGCAGGAGGATCTCGCCGACAAAGCGGGCCTGACGACGACCTATGTTGGCCAGGTGGAGCGCGGCGACAAGGTGCCCAGCCTGACGGTAGTTCTCAAGCTCGCCTTTGCGCTGGAGCTTCTGCCTGCGGAGTTGCTGGAGTCGTTCGGGCACAGCGTGATGCGGGGGTTGTGGGGGTGAGAGGCGAAACCAGAAACCAGAAACTAGAAACCAGAACTGCGGCCGAGCGAAGCCTTTCTGGTTTCTGGTTTCTGATTTCTGGTTTCGCCTCCTGGTTCGCAATGACAGTTACACTCTCCCCCCATGCCCACCCGCACGATCCTTCTATTCGGTGGCCGCAGCGCGGAGCATGAGGTATCGATTCTCTCGGCGCGCTCGGTAGCCGTGGCCGCGCCGAAGCCGCGCATCGAGATCGTGCCGGTCTGCATCGCCAGGGACGGCCGCTTCGTCGCACCGGAGCGGAGCGCGCGCATTCTCGAGGGCGGCGAGAAGAGCGACCACGGCGATGATGAGTTTTCGATGGAGTCGTGGGCGCGTGAATCAGCGATCGATTGCGTCTTCCCATTGATCCACGGCACGGGCGGCGAGGACGGGACGCTGCAGGGGTATCTCGAAATCCTCGGATTGCCGTACGTCGGCAGCGGAGTGGTGGCGTCGGCGATCGGAATGGACAAAGGGAACATGAAGCACGCCTTTGCCGCGGCCAAACTGCCGTTGGTCGACTTTGTTCAGGTGTACGAGAACGACTGGCGCAACGAGCGCGAGCGGATCATTAGGGCGGTCCACAACGCGCTGCGGCTGCCGTATTTTGTGAAACCAGCCAACGGCGGCTCCTCCGTCGGTGTGACGAAGGTCAAGGACGACGCGGACCTGGGCGCGGCCATCGAGAAGGCTTTCCGCTTCGATGAGAAGGCGCTGGTGGAGCGCGGCATCGACGCCCGCGAGATCGAGGTGGCCGTCCTGGGTAACGACGACCCTCGGGCCAGCATGCCCGGCGAGATTATCGCCGGCCGCGAGTTCTACGACTACGAGGATAAATACATCGACGACAAGACCCAGCTCGTCATCCCGGTCAAGCTGCCGAAGGAGAAGATCGACGAGTTCCGCCGGCTGGCCGTCGAGGCCTTCAAGGCCATCGGTGCCTCCGGTCTCGCTCGCGTCGATTTCTTCCTCGAGCGCGGCAAGAACCGGCTGTATGTGAACGAAATCAATACTCTCCCAGGGTTCACGAGGATCTCGATGTACCCCAAGTTGTGGGAGGCCACGGAGCTCAAGTACCCACGATTGATCGAACGTTTGATCGAGCTCGGTATCGAGCGTTTCCGCGCCCGCACCGCGCGACAGGAGAGCGCGATGAAATGGTTCGATGAAGTGAAGGGGATCGTGTGATGCTGATGCGGTAGCGGGGTCGCGCAGTCTCGCAGTGGTGGTTGTCGGTTGGGGTTGCCAAGTTGGCAGGGTTGCCGAGCTTCGGATCTCATTCGATCTCATTTGCTTGGCAACTGAGCAACTGGCGACCTGGCAACTTGGCAATCGATAACCGATAACCGACAACCCCGAGACCCCGCAACCCCGAGACCGCGAACCCCCATGTTCTGGCCACTTCGCATCGCATACTCCAAACTCCGGCCCTTCACCGCGGCCTCGATCACCCGCACCTCGATCGTGGTGGCGTTGTTCGCGGCGTTTCTCTACGGTGACTTTGCCCTCTTCCGCCGCCTGTTCGCGGCGATGGCCAAGGTGGAGGCGGCCTCGCCGTTTCTCGCCCTGGGGCTGCTCCGCAATCTTCTCGCGCTCGTCTTCCTGGCGGCGTTCGTCATGCTCTTCTCTTCGGCCATGACCTCGGCGATCGGAGCCTTCTTCAGCGACCTCGATCTCGACACGTTCCACGCCGCTCCGCTGTCGAAAACGCGCCTCATCATCACTCGATGGGGAAAGACCTTCGCGCAGAGCGCCACGATGATCTACGTCTTCATCGCGCCGATGTTCGTGGCTTTCGCGCAGCGCTATCACACGCCAATGCGTCTCTATCCGATCGCGCTGGTGAATCTGGCGCTGCTGCTGACCATTTCCGTGACGATCGGCGCGCTCATCATCATCATCCTCGTCCGTTTCTTCCCGATCCGGCGCGTAAGCCAGATCGTGGCCACGATCGCTATCCTCGTCCTTACCGTCGCTGTCGTCGCCTTCCGCATGAGCCGGCCGGAGCGCCTCTTCGCCAGCATCAACACCGACGATGTGACGCGCGTGCTCCGTTCGGTCGAGCTGCCGTCGCTCGACCGCTACCCGGGAACAGCGCTGGCGGACGTGATGGTGGCGATGGCCGAAGGCCGTCCGGCGGCGATGCTTCCGCCGAGGATCGCGGTGACCGCCGTTGCGCTGTTCGTGGCATTCGTACTCGTCGCCAGGCGCATTTACTTCGCGGCATTTGTCCGGGCGCGCGAAAGCATGGCGCCGGCCGCGCTCGGAGCGACCGGTCTGACGCACACGGCGGACGTCCTGCTGGCGCCATTCTCCGCGCCGACACGGGCCATGATCGGCAAGGAAGTACGGACACTGACGCGTGATGTCGCGCAATGGTCGCAGCTCTTTCTGATGGTGGCGCTGCTATTCCTGTACCTCTACAACATTCGCATGCTGCCGCTCAGCGGCGACGCCCGGGCCACGATCGTCGCCTACGCGAACCTCGGTATGGCCGGCTTCGTCGTGGCGGCGATCTGTCTCCGGTTCGCATACCCCTCGATCTCCTCAGAGGGGAAAGCCTTCTGGATGCTGCAGAGCGCTCCGGTCTCCTACCGGCGGCTGCTCCTCGTCAAAGTGCTCGTCTACGGTGCTCCTCTGACGATTCTTTCGCTCCTGCTCACCGTGTTCGCTGACGTATTGCTCGACGCCAACCGTGTCGTCTGGACCTTCACCCTCTTCGGCGCGTCGATGCTCGGCGTGACGCTGGTGAGCATGGGCGTCGGCCTCGGCGCGCTATCGCCCGACTTCGCGGCTGAGAATCCTCTGCAGGTCGGCCTCTCCCTGGGCGGCTTTGCCTACATGGGCGCGGCTCTCGCATACGTCGGAGGCATCATGATGCTGATGGCCAAGCCGGTGACGCGTTACTTTTTCTCGCGATTCTTCGGCATCGAGAGCGAGGCGTTGGCCGTCGATCTCATTCCCCTGGTGACTGCGGTCACACTCTCGATCGCACTCTGCGTGTTTCCTCTCATGGCCGCGGAAAAACGTTTAACCGCGCTCGCCGAAAGTCGTTAGAATCGCCACGAACTCACAATTGATCGCTGAAGGAGAAGCAATGAGCGAGACATCTTCATACACTCCGCCACCGCCTCCACCCCCACCCCCGCCTGGTGGAAGTTACACACCGCCGCCGCCTCCTCCGCCGGGTGGCACTCCGGGTGGTGCCGCTCCGAACAGTGACCGGACCATCATGCTGGTGCTGTCATATCTCGGCATCCTCTGCCTCATACCGCTGCTGATCAAGAAAGACGACCCCGAGGTTCAGTGGCACGCAAAGAACGGCACGGCGCTATTCGGCGCGGAAATCATTTTGGTGATCCTCAGGATCATGCTGATTTTCGTCCGTATCCCGTTCGTCGGATGCGGGATATCGCTCGTCACCTGTTTGATCTGGCTCGGCTTTCTCGCGATCTCCATCATGGCGATCATGAAGGCCATCAAGGGCGAACGGTTCCGCATCCCGCTCATCACCGACATCGCCGAGAAGATGTAGCCAAAGGAGAGTTTCATGGATACGCCAGGCGGTTCGTACACTCCTCCACCGCCGCCCCCGACGGGCGGTTCCTACACTCCTCCACCGCCACCCCCGACGGGTGGTACGCCGTCCGCTCCGGGTGGAGGTGGCGGCGACATCGTCTATCCACAGCAGCCGCCGAAGGATCCGGTGCTGATCGCGGTGCTGAATGCCGTGGTGGCCGGCTGCCTCGGCTACTTCATGATCGGTCAGAAGATGAAAGGGATCGTAGCGGTCATCGCCTGGATCCTGGGACTCTTCTTCACCTGCGGCACGGTTTCTGTGCTCGTGTCCGTGGTCGCGGCGATCGATGGTTACCTGCAGGCGCAGTTTCTCCAGGCCGGGACGCCGGTCGCGCAGTGGACGTTCTTCAACGATCACAAATAGACTCCGATTTGCAGATTTGCAGCAAGTGCGAAAAGGCGCCGCGGTCCGCGGCGCCTTTTTGTTTCCCTGCGTGTATCATTCGAACCTCAACGTAACGTGCCCGAAAACGTCATCGCAGTCGCTCTCCTTCTTCCTGACCTGACCCGCAGCGTCGCCGAAGAGCACCTCCTCGAACTTGAAAAACTGATCGAGACCGCCGGCGGCACCGTCGTCGATCGCGTCTTCGCCAAACGGCCTCGTCCCGATCCCGCCACCTACGTCGGCAGCGGCAAGGCCGAGCAGATCAAGTCGCTGGTCGCAAAGAGCGGAGCAACGCTGATCGTCTTCGATGACGACCTCTCGGCCGCTCAGGCGCGCAACCTCGAGAAAATCACCGAGGTCAAGGTGATCGACCGGAGCGGACTCATTCTCGACATCTTCGCTGGACGTGCCCGCAGCCGTGAAGCGCGCACGCAGGTGGAACTGGCCCAGCTCGAGTACATGCTGCCGAGGCTGACAAGAGCCTGGACGCATCTCGAGCGGCAGGCAGGCGGCATCGGAACGCGGGGTGTGGGTGAGACGCAGCTTGAGCTCGACCGGCGAATCATCCGCAACCGTATCGCCCGCCTGAAAGAGGAACTGACGAAGATCGAGCGGACACGGGAGACGCAGCGCAAGTCGCGCAACGCTGTCTTTACGGTCGCGCTGGTCGGATACACGAACGCCGGCAAGTCGACGCTCTTCAATCGCCTGACGAGCGGCTCGGCCGAAGCGGCGGACAAACTGTTCGCCACGCTCGACGCCAAATCGGCCAAGGCGGTTTTCACGATGCCGCGGGAGACGGTGATCATCGACACGGTCGGCTTCATTCGCAAGTTGCCGCACCACCTCGTGGCCTCCTTCCGATCGACGATGGAAGAGGCGGTAGCCGCCGATCTCGTTCTGCACGTCATCGACTCCAGCCACCCACAGTACGAAGACCAGCGCGCCGTCGGCGACGTTGTCTTGCGAGAGCTCGGTGTGCAGATGGATCGGGTCATTGAGGTCTACAACAAGGCTGATTTGACGGAACCGGGGGTCGGGGGTCGGGAGTCGGGGGTCGGAGCTCACCTCTTTGTTCCGACTCCCGACTCCCGACCCCCGACCCCCGGACGGTGCACCGTCTCCGCCCTGACCGGCCGCTCCATCGATCGCCTGATCGAAATCATCCGCGAGCGCGAGCTCGAAAACGGGGAGATCATCCAGCTCGAGATCCCGCACAATGACGCCAGGGTGATCGCGAAGCTGCACGACCTGGCGCAGGTCTACGAGCAGCGCGTGACCGACCGGGCCATGCTCATCACGGCCTGGATTCCCCGCGATGCTCTCCACCTCTTCGAAGCGTACGCGGCAGTCGGTTTGCTGAAGCCGGCGAAGGTGAGCTGAGGAACGCGGGAGTCGGGGGTCGGGAGTCGGGGTCGGAGAGGGGTCATGCCGCGGCAGCTCTCTTCAGTTTCGACCCCCGACCCCCGACCCCCGACTCCCTGTGTCGAAGATCACATCACCAAGTGACATCGCCAACGTCCGCCGTCCCCTCTTTTCCGTACTGTCGGATTCGCCAGCGGGCCAGCCATGGATTGTCGATACAGAACCTGCATCCCCCTCCCCAACCCCGGCGGGCCTACCGCTTATGATGGCCGGCGCACAACACTCATGAAAATCCGTCCCGCCGAGCTGCGCGACCGAGACCGCATCCATGAGATTCTGGTCGCAACGGCGCGCTTCACTGAAGAGGAAGTGCGCGGTGCGATGGATCTCGTCGATCAGGCTCTGGAGCATCCCGAGCGCGGCGAGTACATCGTCCACGTTCTCGAGGAACCGGAGAGCGGACCGAAAAAGCTCGTGCAGGGATATGTCCTCTACGGACCTACGCCGCTCACCGAGGGGGTGTTCGACCTCTACTGGATCGCCGTCGATCCGAAACAGCAGGGGCAGGGGATCGGGCAACTGCTGCTGCGGTTCGTGGAGAATGAGGTGCGGCGGCAGCGCGGACGTATGCTGCTGATCGAGACGTCGTCGAAGGAAAGCTACGCGCCGACGCTGCGGTTCTATGAACGCAGCGGCTACGATGAGATCTCGCGAATCAAGGATTTCTATCGGATCGAAACCGACAAGATCGTCTATTGCAAGAAACTGACGCCAGGCTGACATGAGCCCGAACCTAACCCTATACGCCGCGCTGGTCCTCTACGCCGCCGGAACCATCGTGGCGCTGGCGACGCTCTTCATGCGCGAGAAGCGGCCGCAGCATGTGGCCCTCGGCCTGATGATCGTGGGCTTCCTGTCCCACACCGTCTGGATCGGGACCATCTGCGTCAAGACGCATCACCCGCCTCTGACGAACCTGCCGGAAACGGCCGGCTTCATGGCTTGGGTTGTCTTCGCTGTCGAGCTGGCGCTTTTTGTTCGCTATCGAGTTCATGCCGCGTCGTTCTTCGTCTATCCGCTTGTGTTGATGCTGCTGACCCTCTCCGCGGTCGTGCACGAACCGTTCGTGAAGAGCGCGGCTGCTGTGTCGCGGCTCTTCGTCACGCACATTCTGCTGACGACGATCGGCGTGGCCGGCCTGCTGATCGGCCTGGCCTTCGGCGCTCTGGCATGGGCGCAGGACCGGGCTCTGAAGTCGAAGCAGCGCGGAGCATTGTGGGAGTGGATTCCCAGCCTTAACGTCTGCAACACGGTCAGCTATGGCGCTCTGGCCACAGGCTTCAGCATCTACACGCTCGGCATCCTGGCCGGGATTCTCTGGTCGTACCGGACGTCGGCGGAGCTGTTGGATTTCAACGTCAAACAGGTCGGCGCCCTCGTGGCCTGGGTGCTCTTCGCCATCGTGCTGCAGTCCTACATCAACGACACCTATCGCACGCGTCGCACGGTCGTCATCGGAGCCTGCGCGTTCATCGCCATCGTCGTGGCTATTCTGGGGATCCATCATGTGTGATCCGCGGTCTCGCGGTCTCGCGGTTTCGCGGTCCCGCAGTGTTGCCGCGCGAGAGCCGCTTCTCAACTCCGCAACCGCGCAACGGCGCGACCGCCAGACCGCGAAGTTCACGCCGCGTTTCGGCTCCCCGACCCCGCAACCGCGCGACCGCGCGACCGTGAGGGCAGCATGCCGCTGATCGCCGTAGGGGTGAATCACCGCACCGCGCCGGTCGGCGTGCGCGAGCGGCTCGGAGTGGCGCCGGCACGGCTGCTGGAGACGCTCGATGAGCTTCGCGCCCTCGACGGTATCGACGGAGCGGCCGTCCTCTCGACCTGCAACCGCGTCGAGGCGATCGTCTCTGCCACGGGCGAGGACGTCATCGAGCCGATCGTCGGCTGGCTGACACAACGTTCCGGTACCGGCCGGGCGGAGCTGGAAAAGCACGTCTACATCCTTCGCCACGGCGATGTGTTGAAGCACCTCTTCCGCGTTGCCTCCGGGCTCGACTCGATGATCGTCGGCGAGCCGCAGATCGCCGGGCAGGTGCGCGCGGCCTTCCTGGCAAGCCGCGAGCGCGGCGCGCTCGATTCGCTACTCTCGCAGGTCTTCGATCAGACCATGCGCGTTGCCAAGAAAGTGCGTACGGACACCGGCATCGGCGAGCACGCCGTCTCCGTGCCCTACGCGGCTGTCGAGCTGGCGAAGAAGATCTTCGGCGACCTGCACGGCCTGCAGGTCCTCCTCCTCGGCGCGGGCGAGATGGGCGAGCTGACCGCCGAACATCTATCCGCATTCGGCCTCGAGCAGATCTTCGTCGCCAACCGTTCCTACGAGCGCGCCGTCGAGCTGGCAGACCGCTTCCACGGACAGGCTGTGAAGTTTGACGGCATCGAGCCGTACCTGGCTACGTGCGACATCGTCATCGCTTCGACCGCGGCACCCCACTTCGTCATCGAAAGCGCGCACGTCGAACGGGCATTGGCCACGCGCAGAAGGCGCAATCTTTTCCTCATCGATCTCTGCGTGCCTCGCAATATCGAGCCGGGCATCGCCTCGATCGACGGCGCCTACCTCTACAACATCGACGATCTGCAGCAGGTCGCGGACGCAAACCGCGAGATCCGCATGCAGAAGGCGGGAGAGGCGGAGCAGATCGTGGAGCGGGAGGTCGATGCCTTCCGCCGGCGGCTCATTGCCCAGGATGCGGTACCAACCATTGTCGAGTTGCACGGGCGGTTGGAGGCCATCCGCTCCGCCGAACTGGAGAAGTGCCTCCGGAAGATCGGGCCGATGAACGCCGATCAGCGCGCCGCCATCGAGCAGCTTTCCACGCAGATGGTGAACAAGATCCTCCACTATCCGATCCTGCAGCTCAAGGAGGCCGAGGAACCGGCCGAACGCGAGACCTTGCGCAAGACGATCCGGAAGATTTTTGGACTGCGATGAGCCGGCCCGTTCGCATCGGTACCCGCGGCAGCCAGCTTGCGCTCTGGCAGGCCAATGAGGTGGCAAGACGCCTCTCCGAGAACGGCTACCGGCCGGAAGTCATCCTGTTCAAAACGACCGCGGATAAACGTCAGGACGTTCCGCTCGCGGAAATCGGCGGCAAGGGGCTGTGGGTCAAGGAGCTGGAAGAAGCGCTCCTTCGCGGAGCCATCGATGTGGCCGTACACAGTCTCAAGGACGTGCCGTCGATCATCGGCGACGACTTCGTCCTGGCCGCTTTCCTCGAACGCGCCGATCCACGCGACGCCTGGGTGAACCTCGATGCGAAACCGATCTCCACGTTGCACGACGGCGCTGTCGTCGGCACGAGCGCGCCGCGCCGCCGCGCCCAGCTTCGCGCGCTCTATCCGAAGCTGCGCATCGACGACATCCGCGGAAATGTCGACACCCGCATCAACAAGCTTCGCGCCGGCCTCTACGACGGCGCGATTCTGGCCAGCGCCGGTTTGACCCGGCTCGGACGCTCGAGCGAGATCACATCTTACTTTTCGACCGAGGAGATGCTTCCCGCCTGCGGTCAGGGAATCGTGGCCATCGAAACGCTCCGCGAGGGCGATGGGCGCGGAATGGCCGCATCGATCGATCACGCTCCTACCGCCCTCGCCGCCTACTGCGAGCGCGGCGTATTGCAGAAGTTCGGCACGCTCCTCGACTGCTACTCCGCCTGCGCCGTCCACGCAACGTTTGACGACGGAGACATAACGATTCGCGCGTTCTTTGGCGAGATCGAAGGTGACCGTATCGTTCGGGTGGAGCGCAGCGGGCGCGAGGCGGACGAGGTCATTGGTGACGTCTACGACGCTCTGGTGAGCGCAGGGGCAATGGCGCTGGTGGCATGACCGCGACTGGTCGATTTGCTCGCACTGAGGACGCGCGAAGGCGCGTCCAGCAATCCAGCCCCTGGCTCTGCCGGGGGAATGCGAGGTCTCCCCAGTCTGCGGCCGCGAAGGCGGCCGCCACAGAATGCGCGAATGTGGCGACCGCCTTCGCGGCCGCACTTCAATTCATGATCGCCGACCCCGGGCAGAGCCCGGGGCTGGATTGTTGGACGCGCCTTCGCGCGTCGACCGCATCGCCCGTAATACTTCCTTGGCGGACCCCCGCCACACCCATGCACATTCGGAGGTCGGCATGACCGGCAAAGTCTTTCTCGTAGGCGCCGGCCCAGGCGACCCCGGCCTTCTTACCATCCGGGCCGCGGAGCTGATCGCACGAGCCGATTTCATCGCTATCGACGCGCTTGTCTCGGATGCGATCGCCGACCGCGTGCCGGCCACCGCCGAAGTCGTCTATGTCGGCAAGCGGGCCTCGAAGCACGCCCTTCCGCAGGAGAAGATCAACCAGCTCCTGATCGACGAAGCGAAGAAAGGGAAGACCGTTGTTCGCCTCAAGGGGGGTGATCCCTTCGTCTTCGGACGCGGCGGGGAGGAGGCGGAGGAGCTGGTCGCCGCCGGCGTCGCCTTCGAGATCGTGCCGGGCATCTCCTCGTCGCTGGCCGGCCCTGCCTACGCAGGTATCCCGGTCACGCACCGCTCGTACGCGACCTCGCTCACGCTCGTCACCGGCCACGAGTCGGATTCGTCGACCGGCATCAAATGGGAAGCTCTGGCGCAGCTCGACGGCACGATCGTCTTCCTGATGGGCTTCGCCAATCTACCGATGATCGCCCGGAAACTGACCGGACATGGTGTGTCGCCGGACCGGCCGGTGGCCGTGATCTCGAAGGCCACCACGCCCGAGCAGCGAACCGTGACCGGCACGCTGTCGACGATCGAAGCGAGAGTGGCCGAGGCCAATCTGCCGACGCCCGCGCTGATCGTTGTCGGCGACGTGGTCAGGATGCACGAAGTCATCAACTGGTTCGAGACGAAGCCGCTCTTCGGCAAACGGATCGTCGTCACACGCGCGCGCGAACAGGCCTCCGAGCTGAAGCGGCTTCTGGAAGAGTCGGGGGCCTCGGTCGTGCAGTTTCCGACGATCGAGATCGCCGCGCCGGAATCGTACGAATCGCTCGACTCGGCTGTCGACGGGCACTTCGACTGGCTCGTCTTCACATCGACGAACGGCGTGTCCGCATTCTTCGAGCGCCTTTTCGCGAAGGGGAAAGACGTCCGCGCCCTGGCCGGTACGCGCATCGCCTGCGTAGGCGAGACTACGGCGGCGTCGCTGCGGGCGCACGGAGTGGCCGCGGACATCGTGCCGGAGAAGTTCATGTCCTCCGCGCTCATCCCGCACTTTCTCGCCGATCAAAAAGGCGTCCGCATCTCTGTCATCCGCGCCGCCGAGGGGCGAGACGAATTCATCGACGAGATGCGCCGCCGCGGCGCGGACGTTCATCTCGCGGTCGCCTACCGAACCATGCCGGTCCCGGCGAACGCGGACGAGCTGCACGACATCGATTTGGTCACCTTCACCAGCGCCTCGACCGTCGACAACTTCTTCGCGGCCATGAAGGCCGATCTCGATGGCACCCTGCTGGCCTCGATCGGCCCGACCACGAGCGACGCCATTCGCAAACACGGCCATCTGCCGCACGTCGAGTCGTCCGCCGCCAGCATCCAGGCCCTGCACGACGCCGTGGTGAGGCTGATCGGGCAGTAGTTCGTTCGATTCATACCCCAGGAGGATGGTGCCACGCACCAAATATGGTGAGTCAGCCCAACCCCGGAGTGCGTTAACGCACTCCCAGAGTCCGTTAACGCACTCCCAGAGTCCGTTAACGCACTCCCAGAGTCCGTTAACGCACTCCCAGAGTCCGTTAACGCACTCCC
>DATHRD010000076.1:0-79352 GCA_035482045.1 Thermoanaerobaculia bacterium | reverse complement strand
TTCTCGTTTGGAATTCACAGAAAGTTTGCTAAGCTACCGCAACTTTCCGGCACCGATGAGCTTCCGCAGATTCGAAAAACGGTACGTTTTCGAACGTCTGGTTGAATTCACCAGCCGGTGGCGGTTTGCTCGATTTGGTGTAAGTCGTTGAATATACGAGATTTGTCAGATTGACGGTGATGGGCCGCCGATCTGCACAAGGTGGGAGTTCGATGGGTCTTCAAACCAACAGGACAGGGATTCAAGGAAAAGGAGCGGATATGAAACGATACTCACCCAGGTTTCGCGCGGCCACAATCGCCGCGATGGTGCTCATCGCCTTACTTGCCGTAAGTGCATTTGCCCAGACTGAGTCGGGCAACATTTTCGGCAAAACCCAGTCGAAGGACGGCTCGGCCCTTCCGGGTGTCACGGTCACGCTGACCGGCGCCGGAACGCAGACGACCGTCACGGACGCGACGGGCAGTTTCCGATTCCTCAGTCTGGCCCCGGGGACGTACTCCCTGAAGGCCGAGCTCTCGGGATTCGGAACGTCGACGCGTGCAGGTGTCGGCGTCAACCTCGGCCGGAACGCCGATGTGACGATGACGCTGAATCCGTCCGCGGCCGAATCGATCGTCGTCACGGCGGAAGCGCCGCTGCTCGACGTTCGCAAGACCGGTTCGGGAGCTGACGTCTCCAAGGTCGAGCTCGAAAACGTGCCGACCGCTCGCGACCCCTGGGTCATTCTGCAGCAGACCCCCGGCGTCCTGATGGACCGCAACAACGTCGGCGGTAACGAGTCCGGCCAGCAGTCGGTTTACGTTTCGAAGGGTTCGCTTCAGACCCAGGCCACCTGGAACGTCGATGGTGTGAACATCACCGACTTCGCGGCCACGGGGTCGTCGCCGAGCTACTTCGACTTCGACGCGTTCGAAGAAATGCAGATCTCGACCAGCGGCACTGATCCGCGCATCCAGACCCCTGGTGCGCAGCTCAACATGGTCACCAAGCGCGGCACGAACGACTTCAAGGGTTCGGTGCGCTCCTTCCACTCGGGCAGCAGCTACCAGTCAACCCCGAAGATTCCTTCCGAAGCAGCGGCTTACCTCTCGACCGTCAACCAGATCGACAAGATCGATGACAACGAGGGCGAGGTCGGCGGACCGATCATCAAGGACAGGCTGTGGCTCTGGGGTGCTTATGGTAAGCAGAACATCAACATCCTGACGCCTTCGATCGTTTTCGGTTCGCGCTTCCACGATACGACCGAGCTGAAGAACGAGAACACGAAGCTGAATGCGCAGATCACGTCCTCGAACAGCCTGACCGCCGTCGATCAGTACGGCGCGAAGATCAAGCTCGGCCGCAGCGTCGGCACCACCCGTCTTCCTGAGACCGCCTGGAATCAGAACGACTACTACAACGGCGGCGTCGGCAGCCTCCGGAGCCCGACGCTCTGGAAGATCGAAGACACGCAGCTCATCGGGTCGAGCCTCTACCTGACCGGCCTGTACTCGAAGGTCCAGGGTGGATTCCAGCTCATCGCCGACAACGGCAAGGGCTGCCAGTCGCTGGCGTGCGGACTCAATTCCCTCCCCGCGTACTACGACGAAAAGGCAGGAACCTACACCCGCAGTTACGTCAGCGAAGTCTCCAACCGTCCGCAGAAACAGTACCGGTTGGATGGTTCGGCATTCAAGAACACCGGTTCGATCAGCCACGAGCTGAAGTTCGGATACGGCTACCGCGAAGCGACCGTTTCCACGCTGACGGCATGGCCGGGCGCCCAGAGGACGGACAACTACGCGATCGCGGGCATCCACCTCGGACCGAACGGCAGGGACACTGGTGTCGCGTATTTCATGCGTTCTCCGATATCGACGTACGGTGAAAAGAACCGCGATCTGTACGCGGGCGATACGATCCTGATGGGCAACCTCACCGTGCAGGCAGCGCTGCGGTACGACAATCAGCAGGGTTTCGTCGGTGCGGGTACCGCTCCTGCCAACCCGAACATCCCCACGATCGAGCCGACGCTCAATTTCGCGGGTGTGAACACCCTGAAGTGGACCAACGTCTCTCCACGACTCGGATTGACCTACGCTCTCGGTGCGGATCGCCGTACCCTCCTGCGCGGTGCCTACAGCAGGTACGTCAACCAGATCAACGCCGGCATCGTCACGCCGACGTCGGCCGGCGCGTACGCGCTCGAGTCGTACTACTACAACGATTTGAACGGAAACTTCGCCGCTGATCCGGGCGAGATCGACTTTGCCGCCGGACCGTTGCGCCCACTGCCGGCAACGACGGCCGCCACGTCGAGAACCCGTTATGCCAGCAATCTGAAGGCTCCGCACACGGATGAAGTAACTCTCGGTCTCGAGCGCGAGCTGATGAGTGACTTCAGCGTCGGAGTCAATGGTACCTATCGCAAGCTCAGCGATTTCATCGGCACCGTCGGCGAGCACACACAGGGAGCGGGCGACTATTACTCCTCCGCGGACTACGTTCTGGCGCCGAATCCGATCACCGCCAAGCTCCCGAACGGAACCACGGTCTCCGAGCCGTATTACCTTCTCAAGCCGGGCGATGCAGCGCCGATCTTCTCGGTGATCCGGAACACTCCGGGCTACTACCAGAACTACAAGGGTCTCGAGTTCACGGCCACCAAGCGGCTCGCCAATCGCTGGATGCTCCGTGGAAACTTCACCCTGCAGGACTGGACGCAGCACGTCAGCGCCGCCGCGATCGTCGATCCGTCGCTTCTGCGCTCCGGCACCACCGGTTGCAACGTCTGCAACGGCACCGAGGTTCTCGTTCAGAGCACCGGCAGCGGCAGCAAGGGCAACGTCTACATCAACTCGAAGTGGGCGGCCAGCCTGACCGGCAGCTACCAGATCCCGGTCATCGAGAGCTCCCTCGGCTTCAACCTCAACGATCGTCAGGGCTACGCGCTGCCGTACGTCGCGAACGTCCGTACGACCACGGGTGAAGGCACGAAGGCCGTTCTTCTCGAGAGCCAGACCGATGCCTTCCGGGACTCGAACGTGACCGAGCTCGACCTGCGCCTGGCGAAGGACATTCGCCTCTCTCGCGTCGGACTCACCATCTCGCTCGACGGATTCAACATGCTCAACGCCAACACCATCCTGCAGCGCAACGTCTCTTCGGTCTGCAGCGGGACCACGGCGGCGGCGACCTGCACGGCGGCATCGACGAGCAATCACGTCGCGGAAGTTCTCTCGCCGCGTGTGTACCGTCTCGGCGCGCGCATTTCGTTCTAGTCATCCTTTCTCCGCAGTATCCGAAACCCGCTGGGGGCAACCCCAGCGGGTTTTTTTTGAAGTGACGAAAGGGGGAAACAACCTGATTGAGCCTCCCTGCCTGCCGCCGCAAGCCAGGGATCGATGTGGCATGGCACAGACACTCTTGTCTGTGCTCAGGCCGAAGCCGCGTGCTGTGAGCGGTTGCTGTCTATCGAGTCGGGCGGGACTCAGCACAGACAAGAGTGTCTGTGCCACATCAGACAAGAGTGTCTGGCTGTGCCACATTGGTCCTGCTCATCGGCACCACTCCGTACAATCGGCAGACAGACTGCGGGCAATTGCGCTCGTCGTGTGTTCGAGGCGCTTAACCACCGGTTTCAACCCCGATCTGACAGTAGAAGAAAAATCTCATAGTTTGTCCCGCTGATGGCACCTCTCCCCCGAGGGCGCCCTCTGAACCGTTGACCGGTCGTCTGCCGGTCAGGCCGAGGAGGGTCTATGCAGAGGATTCGTAGGTATGTGGCCGTGGTGTCTCTATTCGCGGTGCTGGGCGCCACCGGGACTGCGATCGCGGCGCGGCGGAACGATGGTCCGCGCGTTCCGAACCCGCCGAGCAAGGTGCAGAACCAGCAGAAATCCAAGCCGAAAGGCTGGATCGCCACGATCCTCGACGACCTCCTGGACAAGTACTCGTTCCCGCCGGGTTAGTTGTCGCGTCAGGATTGAAAACGGAGCGCTGCCGTCTCGGCGGCTGGCGCGGCGGCGCCTGCCCTGAGGAGCGATAGCGACGAAGGGTCCCGGCCGCCGGCTCGGCAAGACTCCGCGCATTTGCTGGTAACCCGGCGGCGGGACCTTCGACGCCGCTCAGGGCGGGCCCCGTCGAAGTGCCGCGTTAGCGGCAACAAGACGGTAGCCAGGGGTGCGAGCGTTTCTTGCGAGCACCCCTGGTAAACAGATGTCGTGCTTGGTGCCGCGTCAGCGGCACTTGAGTAATCGGGGACCCGTCCAGTGCCGCTGACGCGGCACGCTTTCGAGTGACACCGCTGACCAGGGGTTGCTCGCAAAAAGCGCTCGCACCCCTGGCTACCTTCTTGAGCCGCTATCGCGGCGTCGTAACGTCCAATCTCCAGTCTGCGGCGGGACCCTTCGACGCCGCTTAGGGCAGGCGCCGCCGAGCCGGCGAGGACCCTCCGGCTTCGCTCAGGGCAGGCTTCGCTCCGGACGCGAGCGTTGACCTGCATTTCTCACAGTTTTGCTTCGCTTTCTCGCCACGCTCTTTCGTCGAGAGTCCCTCTCCCCCCGCGGTTTCTTGCGGGGTGGAGAAGGTGCCCACCCTCTCCCCGCTCGATCGCGGGGAGAGGGTTCTCGATAGGTACCATCACGGTGAGCCTTGTGAGAAATGCGGTTACGTTCGGAGGGCCTTTCGGCCTCCCCTTCGGCTGCGCTCGGGGCAGGCTTCCGCCGCGAAACTAACCTGCATTTCTCACGACCTGATTGAGCCTTCCTGGCTGCCGCCGCGAGCCAGGGACCGATGTGGCACAGACACTCTTGTCTGTGCTCAGGCCGAAGCCGCGTGCCGTGAGCGCTTGCAGTCTCTTGAGTCCGGGCGAGACCCCGCACAGACAAGAGTGTCTGTGCCACATCAGACAAGAGTGTCTGTGCCACATCGGTCCTGCTCATCGGCACCACTCCGCCCGATCGGCAGGCAGGCTGCGGCAATTCCAATCGTCGGTGTGTTCGAGGATGACAAATTGGCTCCGATTTTTTTTCACAACCTCTGAGCCGGAGGAACCGCTCCACACCCACCCCCCCGCGCGTTTTGCTATCGCGATGGAACCTATTGGCGACAGATTTTCGGTCAGGTAGGTCTTTCCCGCCCGCGCACCCACCCATGATGTGAGCGCACAGGATAGAAGACGAGCAGGCGTCCCGTGGGCGCGCCTGCGCCGTTTCTTCGATGACCGGCGTGAGGTGAGCCTCCGGGAGGCGGCGGCTCTCCTGGGCCGCGACCCGGCCTGGGTCATCGCGCAACTCGACGAGGTCGCGGTCCCGCACCCCGAGCAGGGGATCCAGTGGGGCGAGATGGCTGTGCTCGTGAGGGAAACCCTCACGCCGGCGGAGCTGGAGGCGCTCGCGGGCGGATCGCCGGGCTTCCCCGCCCTGCTGCGGGTGTCATCGGTGACGTGGCGTCTCCCCGCGTACCTGCTCATCGCCCTTGAACATCTCGTGGCCGGCGAGCGAGCCGCCGATCCGACGACGGCATCGCGGCTGACCGTCGAGGCCTATGTGGCCCGCCACCTGGAGCTGACGCTCGATCCCGAGGTCCTGGAACGCCTGTGCGCCGAGCCCGCGTTCCGCGCGGCCTTTCGCTTCCCGGAGGAGGACCCAGCCGATCAATGAGGTCTGCGTGAGCGGCGAGGTCTCGCCGCGCCGCGTCAAGACACCGATCCGCGTCACAGCAGCTCACAAGGAGGAGGAAAACATCATGCTCGCGAAAAAAACGAACGCAGATACGCAACGAAAGCCCCGGCCGCCTCCGGACCTCTCCGCGGCCGATTCATACCGCGTCGTCAGCGCGTCCGCTGGCGGCATGAACCGTTAAACGCCCTTCGTGGGCAAACAGATCGATGAGGAAAGGAAAACACCAATGACAGACACCAGCAACACTCCAGCCTCCACCACCGGTCCGGCAGTCACAGCGGCAACAGCCACCGAGACGATCGCGGCGCAGCTCCTCACCGCCCTCGCCAACCTGCAGTCGATCATGCCCGGTCTTCTGAAATACGATAAGCGCCAGTCCCCGCGCATCTCCGCAAGCGCGAAGTTCGGAGCCCAGTCCATCATGCCCACCGTCACCATGATCACCACGGTCCAGCCGGAGAAAGACCCCGTCCTGTTCAACGTCGCCGCCGGTCAGCTTGCCAAGGAGTCCGACGATCAGCTCACCCCGCTGGCCGAAAAGTTCGCCGAGTTTGCGGTCGACCTCCAGTACACCATCGACACGATGCTGTCCAACGTGGCGGTGCAGGCGCTTCAGACCTACCGATGGGCGCAACACGTCGTCAAACAGCCGGGCGGCGAGGTGCTGCAGTCGTACGTGGATCAGATGTCGCGTGCGGTGAAGAAGACGATGAATCATCGCAAGTCGGCCGCGGCGCCGGCTCCAACCCCCGGCCCTGCCAAGCCTGCCGGACCGGCCGGCGCCCAGGGCTTCCTGGCGTCAAACCTCGGCGCGACGAACAAGGACGAGGCCGAGGACGTGGCGGACCGCTTCGAACAAGCGCTTCGCGACGTGACTGAGGAGTAATCCCGCGTTTTGCGCCGTCCCCTCGTCCGCGCGTGGGCGGGGGGGCGGCGCGTTTTCGAACCTTGGCCGCAACTTCACCGCGGAGGGTGCCGTTGAGCAGGACCGATGTGGCACAGACACTCTTGTCTGTGCGGGGTCTCGCCACGACTCAAGATTGCAAGCCCTCAGGGCCACGCGGCTTCGGCCGGAGCACAGACAAGAGTGTCTGTGCCACATTGGTCCTGGCTTTGGGGCGGCAGGCAGTGAGGTTCAATCAGCTTGTCCGAGATACAGGTCACCTCACGCGGTCGCGAACGATCGTCGCCAGCTCCCGCAGCGGTGCCGCCCCCGGGCCGAGGTTGGCGATTGACGACAGCGATGTCTCCACCAACTCGTCGCTGAGCTTCTTCGCCCCCTCCACGCCGGCCAGCTTGACGAAGGTCAGGCGATCGGCGTCTTTGCCGACGTCCTTACCCAGGGCCTCGGGGGTGCCGACGACGTCGAGGATGTCGTCGGTGATCTGGAAGGCCAGGCCGAGGTTCTTGGCGAAGACTTCGATGCGGCCGAGGGCGGCGGGAGACATGTTGGCGAGCATGCCGCCGACGGCGGCGGCGGCCACGAAGAGGGCTCCGGTCTTGCGGGAGTGGATGAACTCGAGGGTGTCGAAGTCGAGGGGCGAGTCTTCGTTGTGCAGGTCGACGGCTTCGCCGGCGATGGTGCCGTCCCAGCCCACGGCATCGACCACGCGCTTGATCACCTGCAGCATGGGCCACTGGCGCGGGGTGAGGGCGGCGTAGTTTTTGGCCACGAGTCCGTAGGCGTGATTCAACAGCGCCACGGATGACAGGATGGCCAGGTCTTCGCCAAACTCGCGGTGCAGCGTCGTCTGTCCGCGCCGCAGCAGCGCGTCGTCCATCGACGGCAGGTCGTCGAGGATGAGGGACGAGGCGTGGATCATCTCCATGGCCGCGGCGGCGTCGGCGAGCTTCTCCGCTTTGCAGCCGGCCGACTCCCCCACGGCCATCAACAGGACGCCGCGGACGCGCTTGCCGGACGAGGTGAGGGCGCGCTTCAGGGGAGCGGCCAGCGGCTTGGGCGCGCCGGCGCGGGCGGCGATGTTTCTGAGCGTTTCATCGATCAGCGCACGCCGCGCGGCGAAGTAGTCGTTCACTCGGGGTGCATGGTAGCATCGGCCCTCCTCGGCATCGGGAACTCTATGAACCTAAGACACTTCGGGCGCGCCCAACAGATGTGGGTGCTTGTCGCTGCCTGCTTCGTAATGTTCTCGCTCTTCCTGTGGCTGGTGCCGGGGATGACGTTCAGGATGTGGTGGCCGTCGCTGGTGGCGGCGTTGGTGGCCAGCGCCATCACGATCGCAGCCTTCCAGTGGTGGCTGGGCGCTGTCCTGGGGCGGCGCGATTCGTCGATCCAGCTCCTGAACCGCATCACCGGCGGCGATCTCTCGCTGCCGGCGCGGGAGATCCAACTGGCCACGCAGTCGGCGCGGATGTCGGCGGCCTTGCGGGCGCTGGTCTCCAACCTGGAGCGGACCATCCGCCGCTTCGCGCAGTTGGCGACGGACGTGGCCACGGCCAGCGGTCAGATCAGCGGACGTTCCCGCGTGCTGGCGCGCGGCGCGGCCGAGCAACTGGTCTCGACGGAGTCGACCTCGGCGTCGGTGGGCCAGATCGATCAGTCGATCAACAACGTCCGTACGTCGATGGAGGATCTCTCCGCGAACGCGGAGGAGACGTCGACCTCGATCCTGGAGATGTCGGCCTCGATCGAAGAGGTGAGCCGCATCGCGGACACGCTGGCCGAGTTCGTGGAGCAGACGGCCTCGGCGTTCGAGGAGATGAGCGCCTCGATCAACGAGGTGGCCACGAACACGGAGAGTTTCTCGTCATTCGCCATTCAAACAGCCAGCTCGATGGTGGAGATGAATGCCACCACCGAGGAGATCGGCAAGTCAGCCAAGCAATCGGCGGAGCTCGCGCGGTACGTGAAGGATGCGGCGAACGAAGGGCGCGTGGCGGTGAGCGGCACGGTGGAAGGGATGCGCAAGATCCAGGTGGCCGTCGACGAGGCGAAAGTCGCGCTCGGCGATCTTGGCGACCGTTCGCAGGAGATCGGCGAGATCGTCCGCGTGATCGACGAGATCGCCGGGCAGACCAACCTGCTGGCGCTCAACGCGGCCATCATCGCCGCGCAGGCGGGCGAGCGCGGCAAGGGCTTCGCCGTGGTGGCCGACGAGATCCGCGATCTGTCGGAGCGCACCTCGGTGTCGACGGACGAGATCCGCACGCTCATTCAGAACGTGCAGCGCGCCGTGGAGCGCGCCGCCGAGCAGATGACGATCAGCGGCGAGCGGGTCTTCGACGGCGTGGCCCTCACGGCCCGGGCCGAGCAGACGCTCGACAAGATCCTCGACATCACGGCGCGCTCGACGAACTCGATCGCCGAGATTGCCCGAGCCACCGCGGAACAGTCCCGCGGCAGCGCCGCGGCCACGGCCGCCATCGAGGAAGTGACCAAGATGGTGCAGCAGACCGCCAGCGCCACGCAGCAGCAGTCGCAGACGGCGCGCAAGGTCGGCGAGCAGACGTCGATGGTGCGCGATTACACCAAGCACCTCAAACGGGCCATGGCGGAGCAGGAGACGGGCAGCCGCGCCATCAGCCGGGCCATGGAAAACATCATGGGCCTCGTGCAGAACGTGCTGGAGTCGACGTCGGTGCTGGCCACGGAGAGCTCGGCCATCGTGAAGGCCATGAGCGTCATCCAGCAATCCACGCGCGAGTCGAACGTCTCCATCGGCGATCTGAATCAGATGGCGAACACGCTGTCTCACGAGTCGACTCTCCTGAATTCGGAGCTGGACCGCTTCACGCTGCCGACACCTACGGAGGGCGGCAAGCTGACGACGTCGACGGTGCTCTGGCAGCAGTTAACGCTCGACCCGATCCACATCGGCGCGGCGGCCCTCGGCTACATGTCGAAGGCGGTCCATGCCCATCTCGTCATGTACGGCGAAGGAGCGGAGTTGATCCCCGGCCTGGCGGAGCGTTGGGAAGTGCTGGAGCAGGGACATGTCTACCGTTTCCACCTGCGGCCGGGCGTGCACTTCCACAACGGCCGGAGCCTGGAAGCGAAGGATGTACACGATTCGCTGGTCCGTCTGCTGCTGCCGGAGCTGAACTCGGCGTCGAGCTGGATCATGCGCGACGTACACGGGGCCATGGACGTGATCGAGGGACGCACACGGATCCTGGCGGGCATTCAGGTGCGCGACAAGCACACGGTCGACATCACGCTCGACGAGCCGCTGGCGTTTTTCCTGTCGCTGCTGACGATGCACGAGGCGGCCATCATCCCGGCCGAGGAGGCGCGCGACCCGGAGCGGTTCCGCCTGCACCCGGTCGGCGCCGGGCCGTTCCGCGTGGCCGAAGCGACCGAAGGGCATCTGGTGCAGATGCACCGGAACCGCGACTACTTCATCCCGGGCATCCCGCACCTCGACGAGCTCGACTTCCGGCTCGATCTGCACAGCTTCCGGGAAGTGGCCGAGGCCTTCCTGCGCGGCGAGATCGACGTCGCCCACGGCGTGCCGCTGCATATCGTCAGCGACGTGCGCAAGGATCCGCGCATCGCGCCGTACATGCTGACGACGATTCAGCTGCATACGTCGTACTTCGGATATGACTGCTCGGTGGCGCCGTTCAATCGCGTGGAAGTGCGCCAGGCGGTGAATCACGCCATCAACCGCAAGCGGATCAACGAGCGCGTTTTTGCCGGCCTCGGCGTCACCGCCAAGTCGCTGCTCCCTCCGGGACTCCTCGGTTACGACGCGAACCTCCGCGGCAACGACTACGACCCGGACCACGCCCGCGCGTTGATGGCTAAGGCCGGCTTCGGCGGCGGTCTGCGGGTCGAGTACCGGACGTGGGACACGGACGAGTTCAACAACTCAGGCCAGTTCCCGCTCATCGTCGAGGACCTCGCCGCCATCGGCATCGACGTGAATGTGACCAGGCATTCGGCCGTGGAGGCCCGCAAGCCTCTGTTCCGGCCCGGGCACGGCATGGTCTTCTGCGGCAACTGGTACGCCGACTTCCCGGACTCCGACAATTTCTTCTACGTCTTCTTCCACAGCGAGGCGCGTTCGGTGCGCGGTTTCTATTTCCATCGTCCCGAGATCGACGCCCAGGTGGTCGAAGCGCGCCGCTCCAACGACTCGGAGCGCCGTGCCGAGATCTACCGGCAACTCAATCAGATGGTGGTCCGGGAAGCACCTCTGGTCCCCCTGTTTCACGAGCGCTTCTTCGTCATGCAGAAGCCTGAAGTCCGCGGCCTGCGCACCTCGCTCGTGCCGCCGGCGGTGCGGTATTTCGATACGTGGGTGGAGGAGTAGGGGCCGCCAGCGTTGGTTGCCTTTCATGCGCTTCCCCCGGCCCGTCACTTCGCAGATCGGCAGCCGCGCGTCCCCTCACCCGGCCGGAGCCTGCCCTGAGGAGCGATAGCGACGAAGGGGCCCACCCTCTCCCCGCTCGATCGCGGGGAGAGGGTTCTCGATAGGTACCATCACGGTGAGCCTTTGTGAGAAATGCCGGCTGGCCCGGAATTCTCACACTCTCAATGCAATCGTCCTCACCTTGTACCTCGTCGAGAGCCTTTCATCCACAACCGGTAGAGGTTCGCCGAGACTCTGCTGATTCGCAAATTCATTCACGCCAACTGCATCTTCGTACTCCCGTTCCAAGATTCAGTGCTCTCTAATCGAGCGCCGTTCTCCCCCAGCGCTTTTCAGCTGGGGGAGAAGGTGCCGACAGGCGGATGAGGGGGCGCTTCACGCGAGCGGTGCACGGGAACGCGCCCCTCCCGCGCGCGCTACTCGTCGTAGAACGCCAGGCACCGAGGTACTTTTGTGTCGATGCCCAGAGTGTCCTCACGAATGAAACGGCATGCGCGTGTGATGCGCCGAAATCCCACTCGATCGGAAAGCCGCATGTGGTCCTGGCTGCGCAACCGCCACTTTCTCGGCTACAAGTTCAGGCGGCAAGTACCGATCGGACGGTACATCGTCGACTTTTACTGCTCGGAGCTGAAGATGGTGATCGAGCTCGATGGAGCTCATCATCGTTCCCCGGGAATGGACGAGTACGACGACCGGCGAACGTATTACCTTTGTCAAGGTGGCCTGCACATGCTTCGCATTCCGAACGAGCAATTGATTCGTGACTCGGAGATCGTCGTCGAAATGATCAAGGCGGCCATCGATCAGTGCCTCAGATCGCGCGAGAACCTGCCCCCTCATCCGGCTGTCGCCACCTTCTCCCCCAGCTGAAAAGCGCTGGGGGAGAAGGGCGCTCGATGGGAGGGCGGTGCCGAGAATGGGAGAGGGAGGACTTTCGAGCGCATCGATCTCTCACACGCTGAATACGCAAGTAATACTGTGTTCGAGTAGGCAGGGCAGGTTGCTCCATCCTGCCCCTCACAGAACCGGACTCGAAGATTCCCGTCGAGAACCCAATGCCTGCGATTCCACCTTCAATCCGGATTCCCCGGCACCGCGGCGTCGGTTGCCGCCGCGGGGGCCGGACGGCCGGAGATGTAGACGCCGGCGAAGATCATCGCACCGGCGAGGATGGCGATGGAGCGGATCTGCTCGTGCAGGAAGATGGCGGCGAGAAAGACGGTGAAGACGGGCTGCAGGTAGGTGTAGGCGGCGACGACGGAACTGTCGGCGTGTTTCAGCGCCCAGGCGTTCATCAGGTAGGCGGCCACGGTCGGTCCGGCGATGACGAGGCCCAGGGCCACCCAGGCCCGGCCGGGGATCAGGGACCACTGCTCGTGCATCATCGGCCAGGCCGCGATCGGGAGCATCACCACCGCGGCCACGGCGAACATCCGGGCGATCACACGGCGCGCGGAGAGGCGGGCCATGGTCGGTTTCGAGGTCACGAGATACAAGGCATACGACAGCGAGTTCCCGACGATGAAGAGGTCGCCGATGAGCGACCTGGTCGTCCCGCTGAAGCCCTCACCCCCGACGACGAGGATCGCGCCGGCCGCGGCCAGAGCGATCCCCCCAAGCTTGGCGGCCGTGGCGCGTTCGCGCCCCATCGTGATTGCCGCGGCCAGGGCGAAGACAGGGATCGTGGTGATGAGGATGGCCGCGACGTGGGCGCTGGTGAAGGCAAGCCCGGCCAGGAAGAGGCACTGATTGATGACCACCCCGAGGATGGCGAAGCCGGCCAGCCGCCGGCCGTCGCCCGGCCCGAGCGGGGCGGCGTTGCGCTCGTGAACGGCGAAGTTGAGGATGATGGCCGAGGCCAGCACCCGTAAGTAGGCGAATGTCAGTGGGTTGAAGGAATGGAGCCCAAACTTGGAGATGATGTAGTTGAGAGAGAAAAGCACGGCCACGGAGGCCATGACACCGTGGACGAGGAGCGGGCTGGGATGCTTTTGCAAACGGCTGGCATCATAATCGCGTAAACGCCGGAGGGAGATGGCCGTCCAAGGACCGTGGGTACCGTAGCGACATTCCGCGTGAATCCGATCAGCGAATCCGCCCCGTCAGACCAGGAGCTCATCGCTCGAACGCTGGGTGGGGACGGCAGCGCCTTCGGAATCCTGGTCGACCGCTTCCAGCGGAAGATCTACCGGGTGGCGTATGCCATCGTCCGGGACGACACCGAGGCCGATACGATCACGCAGGACACCTTCATCCAGGCCTATACGCACCTGGCCCGGTTCCAGGGCCGCTCCGAGCTGGAGACGTGGCTGACGCGGATCACCATCAACCGCTCGCGCGACTGGCTTCGGCGCCGCAAGTTCGTCAGTCTCTTTTCGTACAACACCGAGAGCGACGACCGCGAGTACGTCATCGAGCCGGCCGACGGGGCTCCCGACGCCGAACGGCAGTTCCTGTCCCACCAGCTCCGCGCGGCCATTCTCCGCGCCGAGCGTACGCTATCATCGCAGCAGAAGATCATTTTCCGGCTGCGACACTACGAGGATCATTCACTCGAGGAGATTGCAGAGCTCCTCGGGCTGCGTTCCGGAACGGTCCGGGCGCATTTGTTCCGTGCCATCCACAAAATCCGCAAAGAGCTTGCGGAGTGGGTGACGACGAGAGAGGGAACACCCGATGAAACACTATAGCGAAGCAGATCTACTGGAGACGTACTACACGCAACCCGGAGAGTCGATGCCGGTGATGATGCATCTGGCGGATTGCACCGAATGCGCCGCCCGTTACGCCGGGCTGGAGCGGAAGCTGCGCGAGTCCGCCGTCTGCCATACCGAGAAACCGGCCACCTTCTGGTCGCGGCAGCGGTTGCAGATCCTGCACCGCATCGATGCGACTAATGAGCACGCCATCACCGTGGCCCGCACGTTGCGGGTGGCCGCGGCGGCGATCCTCTCGTTCTTCCTGGGCGGCGCCATCGTCTATGAAACGGTCAAGCCGGCACAGCACCCGACGGCGCAGCAGCAGCAGGCGCCTGTGCGCCACGTAGCGCCGTCGGCAGCAGCCGCTCCCGTGTCCGGCGCGAGCGACCTTCACGACGCGTGGCAGTCGGACGAGCTGAAGGATTTCCACAACGTCGTGGAGTGGGAAGCGTGGGTGCCTGACAACAAAGCGAACGGCGTCGAGGGGAGCTCGCTGTGAAGCGACTGGTTTTCGCTGCATTGACGTTCGCAATCGCCACGTCGGCGTTTGCGCAAGCGAATCTTCCACCCGGCAAGTGGTGGCGGCGGCCGGAAATCGTCCAGTCGCTGAACCTGGCCGAGGACCAGCAGAACAAGCTGGAAGCGATCTTCCGAACCGCTTCCAGCGATCTGATCGACCTGCGCGGTGAGGTGGAGAAACAGAACATCGCTCTGCGCGGCGACCTCGATCAGTCTCAGCTCGATCGGGCCACGATCCGCCGCGATGCGCAGAAACTGTCCGAGGCACGCGCCCGCCTGTTCGAGCGCGAGCTGACCATGCTCGTGGACATGCGCGCCGTGCTGAACGACTCGCAATGGAGCCGGATGCGCAACGATCTCGACAAAATCGGCGGCGGAGCGCAGCAGCGCCAGAAGAACGGCGGCGGGAGAAACAAAAACTAAGGGTGAAGAGTGAAGAGTGAAGAGTGAAAGGGTTTAGCGGTTGACCCTTCACCCTTCACCCTTCACCCTTCACCCTTCACTCTTCACTCTTCACTCTTCACCCTTCACTCTTCACTCTTCACCCTTCACCCTTCTTCATCCTTCGCTCTTATCAGCCGAAACCGCCTCGGGTCGTACCGGAGCGCCATCAGCTTTCCCTTGTGAACGCTCACGCTCCCGGGCAGTGTGATGCGGAGCAGAAACGCGCCGCTGAGCACTCCGCGCACGTGCCACGCGCCGCCGTAGAAGCTCGCCTCTTCGACGCTGAAGATGAGGTCGGATCCTTCGCCGGCGCCGGCCACGGAAAAATCGTCCGGCCGGATCAGGGCGACGCCGCTCCCCTGAAACGGAGGCGGAGTGATCTCCCAGGAGCCGATGATGGACTCGACCTCGCTTCCCCGGATCGTGATGGGGACGATGCTGACGTCGCCCGTGGCAGCCGCGGCGACGGCGCTTTGCGGATCGCCATAGATCTCGGATGGAATGCCCACCTGCACGACGCGGCCCCGGTCGAGCACGACGACCTGATCGGTCGCGCCGAGCTCGACGAGCGAGCTGGGCGCGGTGATGACGGTCGTACCGAGCACGCGAAGGGTCCGGTAGAGATCATCCGCGAGGTCGACGCGCTCCGATGGATTGACCGGTTCAAGGATTCGATCGGCGATGAGAATGGCCGGCTTGAGGATCTCGATCCGCGCCAGGTTGGCCCTCGTTCCCTCGGTCGATGAGAGCGTATCGATCCGGCGGTCGAGCAGCGCGCTGAGTTTCCACTTGATCACGGCCAGCTCGACCTCGTGCTGCCGGTCTTCGCGATCGATGCTTCGCTGCCGTGCCGCCGCGACGAGCAGATGCCGCACCGACCAGCGCCCGGGCGCGTCGATCGCCGCTGCCGTGAACAGCAGCGGCCGCCGCCGGCGCCTCAGCTCATTGACGACGCGAGAGCCGATTCGCACCTCGCCCGACTCCGGCCGCAGTTCGCCGGCGATGACTCTCAGAAGTGTCGACGCCCCGCATCCTGCCGGTCCGACCACAGCCGTATGCGTCGACCTGGCGAACGTAAGGGTTACGTCCCTCAGCGCGAAGCCGGCGTAGGAAAACGAGAGGTCGTGCAGCGAGACGTCGAGCATGGGGGGATTGTAGGGTGATGGTTGGTTTTCAACGTAGGTCGGACTCTCAGTCCGACCTACATAACGCATCCGCTTCGATTCGCCACCTCGAGACCGCGAGACCGCGAGACCCCGCAACCCAGCAACCCACCCCCCCCCACACCCCTCATACTGTCCCTGCGGTACGCCACTTGCAATTGCCATTACCGCATTCGGAACCTCAACGTTTCACACCATCGATGGAGCACAGGTGAGCATTCGAGCGCGACGAACGCCGTTCAAACTCCGCAAGCTGCTGGTCATCGACGACGATGCGCAAACGCTCGCTTCGTATCGCGATCTCCTGCTGCCCTACGGCTTCCAGATCCTGACCGCCTGCGACGGGCTGGAAGCCATCCCGCTCGTCGAGCAACATCCCGACATCATGCTGGTCATCCTCGATCTGTCCATGCCGCGCATGGACGGGCGCGAATGGCTGCGCTGGTTCCGCGGTCACCGCAAAGATTCGCCGGTCATCATCATCTCCGCATACAAACTCGATGCAAGCGATGAGGACCTCAAGCCTGCCGTGATTCTGGAGAAGCCGTGCCACGTCGCCGAGCTGCTCGACATGGTCGGCCTCTTCTGCGGACTGGGCACCCCTCTGGCCGCGGAAGCGACATAACGCCACATGGCTCGCGTCGGCATCATCGGCACCGGATGGGGCGCGCGGGTCCAGGTCCCGGCCTTTCGCGAAGCGGGCCTCGAGGTCGTGGCCATCTCCGGGCACAACGCGGAACGGACGCGCCGCGTTGCCGGCGACCTGGGCATCGAGCCGTTTGACGACTGGCGGGCTCTGATCGACGCGAACATCGATCTCGTCACGATCGTCACGCCTCCTTCGGAGCATTTGACGATGGCCAGGGCCGGGCTCGACGCCGGCAAGCATGTGCTCTGCGAGAAGCCGACGGCGCTCAACGTCGTCGAGGCGGAACAGCTTGTGGCCGCCGCACACAAACATCCCGATCGATTCGCGTTGATCGATCACGAGTTGCGCTTCCTTCCGTCGCTCCGCGCGGCGCGCGAGCGGATGGGCGAGCTGGGCGGGATTCGTTACGCCGAGGTGCGCTACGCCAGTCCGAGCCGAGGCGATCGGTCAAGGGCGTGGAACTGGTGGAGCGATGCCGGCCAGGGCGGCGGGATCTGGGGCGCGGTCGGCTCGCATTTCGTCGACACGCTCCGCTTCCTCGGCATGGAGATCGAGGCGGTCCAGGCCACGCTGCAAACCATCGTCGGCGAGCGGCCTTTCGAGAACGGGAAGCGGAACGTAACTTCCGATGACTTCTCAGCCGTCCACCTTCGCCTCGCCGGGCCGGCACAGCCGGCAGCGTTGGTTGCCCAAGGCTCGGCCGACAGTCGCGCTCCGAATATTCTGCCGCGCGGGCTCCTGGCCGGCGGCGCCATCGTGTCGATGACGCTCAGCACGGTCGCTTCCGGCCCTGACGAGCCGGCGACGCTCACGATCCACGGCGAAGAAGGAGCCATGCGCCTCGTGGGCGAAGAGCTGTTGACCGCCATGCGCGGCGAGCCGTTCTCCGTCGCCATCAGCGCCGGACGCTCCGATCGCAAAGGCAACTCCGCGGGCGGCGCCTTCGGGACTGGAACGTTTCACCTCGGCCGCGCCCTTCGCAGCGCGCTCGATGACGGTGACCGCGACGCGCTGGCCACCGCCGCAACGTTCGAAGACGGTCTGGCGCAGCAACGCGTGCTCGACGCCGCGCGCGCGTCAAACGCGCGCGGCGGAGCGTGGGTGGGTGTTGAGCAGTCATCTTGGAACGCCGACGCCCCGGTTGACGTCGAAGCCACCAAACGTTAGCCCGCATTTCTCACGACCTGATTGAGCCTCCCTGCGACCGCCGCAAGCCAGGGACCGATGTGGCACAGACACTCTTGTCTGTGCTCAAGCAGAAGCCGCGCGCCGTGAACGATTGCAGTCTCTCGAGTCGGGCGAGACCCCGCACAGACAAGAGTGTCTGTGCCACATCGGTCCTGCTCATCGGCACCACTCCGCACGATCGGCAGCCACCGCCAACCGGGATGCAAGAAGGGGGTCCTTCACCGCGCTTTGCCCCTCCGGGGCGCCGCCGGTTCAGGATGACAGGTCACCCCGCGTCGCGCGCCATCAACCGACAACCGAGAACGCATGCTGCGCGCGCGAACGCGCGCGCAGCATGCCGATTCACTTCACCACCGGAATCCCCGCCGCCAGTTTGTTGAACGCGGGCAGATCGGTATCCCAGATCGCCTTCAGCTTGGCCAGTTGCACGTCGATCTGTGCCACCAGCTCGTCGCGGACTTCGATCTGCTGTGCCGTCGGCTTGTATGGACCACCGGCCGCCGAGTCGCCGACGCCGGCGAGCTTGTCATTCAGCCGGATCGGATAGTTCAGCGGGTCCTGCGAGCTCTTGTTCTTGGTCTGGTACAGCGCTTCTTCGACCGCTGTCATCTTCTTCTCGAGATCGTTCGCCGCGGCCACGACCGCCTTGTTGTCGGCCACACGCTTCTTCACGTCCGTGAGCTGCTTGCGCACTTCACGGATGCGCGTGATCTGCCCATTCACCTCGGAGAGTTTGTCGTGAACGCTGGTGACGAAATCGAACTGCGCCTTCAGATCGGCCTGCGATGACGTACTGCGCGGATCCTGTTTTACCTCGAAGGATGTCGTCAAGGCCGGTTGATCGCCGACAGTCAGCCGGGCCTGATACGTTCCCGGCGCGACGCGCGGTCCAAGAGTGCCGCCGCTCCACATCACCAGGCCGGGGAAGCGTTTCGCCTCCGACGTGCGCAGGTTCCAGACGAAGCGGTTGTGGCCGTTGACCACGTCCGTCAGCTTGTCGGCGTCGCGGCCGCGCCGTCCGCCCTCTTCGCCGCCCTCTTCTTCGGCCGCATCACCCTCCGACTTGACCGCTTCCTTGGGCTGCTCGGCCTCGGCCTGCGCTGCGCCTGCAGCCGGCGAGGCCGCCGGCGTTCCGCTGGCTTCGCGCGGCTTGGCCGGCTCGGCCTGCACGGTTCCGGTGTATTCGCGAATCACTTTGCCGTCGCCGCCGACGACCGCGATTGCGACCTTGGTCCCCGGCTTCTGATCGTGAATGTAGTAATCGATGATGGCGCCGTTGGGCGGATTCGTTCCCGCCATTCCACCACCGCGCCCTCCCCCACCGCCCGTCCGCCATGTCAGCGCCGGCGTGAAGAGATGCACCGGTTTCGCTGCCACGTCCGGCGTCAGCTGCCGCAGCGGCTCGAGGTCGTCGAGCATCCAGAAGCTGCGGCCGTGCGTCGCCGCGATCAGCGCGTCCTCGTGAACGAGCAGGTCGTGGATCGGCACGATCGGCAGCTTGTACTGAAGCGACTGCCAATGCCCGCCGTCGTCAAACGAAACGTAGATGCCGCGCTCCGTGCCCGCGTAGAGCAGGCCGCGCTTCTTCGGATCGGCGCGGATGACGCGCGTGAACTCGCTGGCCGGAATCCCGTCGACGATCTTCGTCCAGGTCTTGCCGTAGTCGGCGGTCTTGTAAAGATACGGACGGAAGTCGTCCCACTTGAAGTTCGTGGCCGCGACATAGGCCGCGCCCTTGTCGGTCGGGCTGGCGTCGATCTCGTTGATCATGATCCATTCGGGCATGATCGACTTCGGCGGCGTGACGTCGTCCCAGTGCGCTCCGCCATCGCGCGAGACGTGTACGAGGCCGTCATCGGAACCGACCCAGAGCACGCCCGCCTCCACCGGCGACTCGGCACCGTAGAAGATCGTGTCGTAGTACTCGACGGACGTGTTGTCCTTGGTGATCGGGCCGCCGCTGGGACCTTCCTTCGCCTTGTCGTTGCGCGTCAGGTCGGGGCTGATGGTGCGCCAGCTCTGGCCGGCGTTGGTCGATTCCATCAGGAACTGCGAAGCCGCGTAGACCTTCGACGGATCGTTCGGCGAGAAGAAGATCGGGAAGTTCCACTGGAAGCGATGCTTGATGTCGGCCGCGCCCCATCCCATCGGATTGTCGGGCCACGGGTTGACGTCGCGCTCCTCGCCGGTGCGGTGGTTGAAGATCGTCAGCAGGCCGCCGTATGAGCCGCCGTAGACGATGTCGGGGTTCTTCGGATCGGCGACGATGTAGCCGCTCTCGCCGCCCGCCGTCTCCTCCCAGTCCCGCGGCCCGATACCGCCGCCCCCGCTGCGATGACGGATGCGCACGGCGGTGTTGTCCTGCTGCGGTCCCAGCAGCCGGTAGGGGAAATCGGTGTCGACCGAGACTCGATAGAACTGCGCGGTCGGCTGGTTGTCCTGCTTCGTCCAGTTGAACCCGCCGTCGGTCGTGACATTCACGCCGCCGTCGTTCGCTTCGATCATCCGCTTCGGATCGTTCGGCGCGATCCAGAGATCATGGTTGTCGCCGTGCGGCGTGTTGATGGCGCTCCACGTCCTGCCGCCGTCTTTCGTTTTGTGGAAGCGGACATTGACGACGTACGCCGTGTCCTCATCCTTTGGATCGGCATAGATCCGCGAGTAGTACCAGGCGCGCTGGCGAAGGTCGGCCGAGTCGCTGGTCCTCGCCCACGTATCGCCGCCGTCGCGGGAGCGGAAGACACCGCCCTCTTTCGCTTCGACGATGGCATAGACGTTCTGTGTGTTGGACGGCGAGACGCTGACGCCGATGATGCCCAGCGTGCCCTTCGGCATCCCCTTGTTGCGCGACAGTTCCTTCCAGGTGTCGCCGCCGTCGGTCGACTTCCAGAGCCCTGATCCGTCCCCACCGCTGTCGAAGAAGTATGCGCCGCGGCGGAATCGCCAGGTCGCGGCGTACAGGATGCGCGGGTTCGACGGATCCATGTTCAGATCGACAGCCCCGGAATCGCGGTTGACGAAGAGGACGCGATCCCACGTCCTGCCGCCGTCGCGCGAGCGATAGACGCCGCGCATGTCGTTCGGCCCGAAGGCGTGTCCGAGCGCGGCGACGTAGAGGAGATCGGGATTCGAAGGATGGACGCGGATGCGGGCGATCTGTTGCGAGTCGTCGAGGCCGATGTGGGTCCAGGTCTTCCCGGCATCGGTTGATTTCCACATCCCGGCCCCGGGCGAGACATTGCCGCGGATCGTCTCCTCGCCGGTACCGGCGTAGACGACGCTCGGATCGGATGGCGCCACGGCCACCGCCCCGATCGTCCCGCCGAAGAAACCATCGGAGACGGGCTTCCAGGTCTGCGCGCCGTCGGTCGTTTTCCAGACCCCTCCGCCCGTCGATCCGAAGTAGTAGACGTTCGGCTGATCGGCGATGCCGACGACCGCGTCGGCCCGGCCTCCGCGATACGGCCCCACCTCGCGCCACTGCATCCCCTTCAGGATCGAGGCGTCCGGCAATGCGGGTGGTGCTGGTTTGGACGGCGTTGCCGCGTTGGCAACGGTGACCAGGAAACAGGCAACGAACAGCAGTCGCAGACGATGAATCATGCGCTCTCCCTCCGAGGGGCGCATGTTTACCACAAACGAAAGGGTGGGCGTCGGGGCGATCCACGGCACGAGTTGCCCGGCGAAGAATGCGATCGAAGTGGACCTTCCCGGTAATAAGGAGTCATGATGTTCCGTCTTCCCATAGGCAGGTGGTTTCTCGCGCGGGTCTCTCGATCGCGGCGTGATCTTGTTTCTCGCCGGCTTCCGAAGGAGTGTGGTCACCATTGCAGATCCGGGAAACACGGAAAAATGACTGAGCACCTCGGCAAGGGCATGCGCGCCTCGTGGGCATTCCTGGCAGTCTTTCTGATCGGGCCGGCTGTCCCAGTGCTCGGCGGCGAGACCAGCTCACCCGAGGCCACTGTGCGCGGCGCCTATGCGGCTTATGGAAGCGGCGATCCCGCGATCGTCCAGCGGATCAGCACGCCGGGAGCCCCGGCGATCCCGACGCTCAGCAAAGCCATCACCCGACGCTGCTGGTTTGTCCAAAGCGTGGTCATCGATGCGCGGGAGATCACGGGCGATCACGCGACGGTCACGGCCACCGCGCTCGTCACGAAACCGGGCAAGGATGGCTCGCCGGAACGTAACCGCACCGAGGGGACGACTGTCCAACTGCACCGGTCGGGCGGGAGGTGGCTGATCGATCGCTGGGCTCCCGTGGAGGAACCGTTCATCGACCGTCTCATCGCCGCCGCGGAGCCTCAGCGCCGTCTCCTTCTGGCATCGAATGAGGCCTTCCTGAGTCCGGAAGCAGGCCGGCTCCTGGCCATGCGGGCGTGGGAAGCCACGAATCACAATCGCGCGACCGCGGAGTCGCTGAATGCCCTGGCGAGCGACCTGGCCGGGCGAATCGGCGATCCCGGCGCGCAGGCGCTGGTTCTTGGCATTCAGGCCATATTCCGTCGCGACGATGGCGCGAGTGAAGAGGCACTCCGGCTCTGCCGCGAGAGTCTCGCTCTCGCGCAACGAAGCGGTGACCCCGACGTGCTCGCCCGTGCGCTCACCAACATGGGCCGGGCGCTGTGGAATCGGGATGCATTCTCGACCGAGGCCTTCGCGCTGTTCGCGCAAGTGAGCGCTTTAGAGCACGAAGTCGACGATCAAACAATCATCTGCCGGGCATTGATTAACCTCGGCAATTTGTATACCAACCGAGCCGACTATTTCTCGGCGAGGGCTACTTACGAGCGGGCTCTTCAAATTGCGCGTTCGGAAGGAGACCGGGTAGGCATTACGGCGTGCGAGAACAACCTCGCAGACACATATGACCTGGAAGGGGAGCACGACCTCCAGAGCCTGCACCTCCGCGCGGCACTCGCCACTTCCGCCAGCTCCTATTACGAGCCGATTCTATGGGCTCAGTTGGCCGACTCCTATACGCAGGCAGGGAGGCTGGCGGATGCCGCGAAAACACTGAAACGGGCAACTCGGATAGCAAAGGTGGTCGGAGGCGACATGAATTGGGCCAACGTGTACGACGGCTTCGGCCACTTGTACATGAAGGAGCACAAATACGGAAAAGCCGAGAAAGCCTTCCTCATGTCGGACTCTCTATACGCCAGACATAGCGAAAGCGATCAATTCGATAGTGGGGCTGAGGCGGCCTTGAAGAACGGCGACTCTACAACGGCGCTCAGCCTGGCGCGCTCGGCAGCAGAGGCCGCTCGCCACAAAAGCTCGTACCGGTTCGTTGAAGAACAAGTGATGGTAGGGCGTGCTCTCCGTGCGCAGAGCGACAAGGATGGAGCAGTGGCCGCGCTCAGCGAAGCGGTCACGGAGTCGGAGGCATACCGCGACCGATTCGCCGGGGAAGTGCGCCCGCAAACGGATTTGTTTGAGCACTACACGGACGCCTACGCCGAGCTGTCGGATCTGCTGATCGAGCTCAACCGCCCCGCGGACGCTCTGCGGATCTCCGAGATGCAGAAGGGCCGGGCGCTGCTGGAGATCGCTCGAAACGGAAGGCATGACATCTCCAAGTCGATGTCCGTCGAGGAAAAGGATGAGGAGAGGCGCCTCGCGGAGGTGCTCTCGGCACTGAACCGCAGACTGGCAGACGCGGAATCGGAGGCCGAAGCGACCGGGATCAGGCCAGAACTTGCGAACGCGCAACTGGAATACGAACAGTTCGAAGCTCGGCTGTTTGCCCGCCATCCGCAGCTTCGCACCATGCGAGGTTCCCCATCAATCCCCGACACCGCTGCCATGGCCGCGAGCCTGCCGCCCGGCGCCGCCTACATCGAGTACTCCCTCGCGCCGGATTCCCTCGACGTCTTCGTCTTGAGCCGCGGCGCCGACGGCAGCCCGCGCCTGATCGCGAAACGACGGTTGATTGACCGCGAGCAACTCCGCACCCTGGCCGGCCGTTATCAGGAGAAGCTCTCGCGCCGCGAGGGCTCCTACAGAGCGGATGGGCGTGCATTATTCAACATCGTCATCGCGCCCATACTGGCCGGACTGTCCGGTATTCATCATCTTTCGATCATCCCGGCCGATGCGCTCTGGCGCATTCCCTTCGAGTCGCTCGTCGACCGGCAAGGGCGGTTTCTGATCGAGCGTTTCTCAGTCTCGTATGCTCCCTCGATCGCCGTACGGCTGGCCGGCCATGAATTGAAACCAAGCAACAATCCGATCCTGACCTGCGGCGACCCGGTCATTGAAAGCGGTACGCGTAAGCAACTCCAGGCGTTCTATCGCGGTATGTCCCTCGGACGTCTTCCGGACGCCGCAGATGAGGCCACGGTCGTGGCCCGGATGTACGGTACTGGAAGCAAACGGTTGATCGGGACCGACGCCACGAAGGCCGAGGTCAAGGCGATCGCATCCAACTACGGGATCCTCCACTTCGCGACGCACGCCATTCTCGACGACCGCAATCCCATGTATTCACGACTCCTTCTGGCCGCGGATCCCTCATCCGGTGAAGACGGTATGCTTCAATCGTGGGAGATCATGAATCTCGACTTAAACGCGAGCCTGGTCGTACTTTCCGCGTGCGATACCGCCCGCGGCCGCGTTGGAGCCGGTGAAGGGGTCGTGGGAATGGCATGGGCTTTTTTCGTGGCTGGTGCGCACTCAACGATCGCCAGTCAGTGGGCCGTTGCCTCGCTGGCAACCCGCGATCTCATGGTGGATTTTCATGCCGCGCTCCGCAACGATCAGCATCACTCGGCCACAGATGCTCTCCGTTCGTCCAAGCTTCGTTTGATGAAGAGGCCCGCGTACCGTCATCCCTTCTATTGGGCGCCGTTCGTTCTCATCAGCACGGACAACGAGTGATGCGAAAGAAGCGCCTTCCTGACAGGCGCTTCTTTCACCGAACGGCAGGATCGTCGCTTCAATCGTGGCGACGCACTTCGTCGGCGCGCCACTGGCCTTTCTCCTGACGGCCGCGGACCGTGATTCGATCACCGTTTTTGATCTCGTTGTAGCGGACACCATTCCAGCGCGTGGCGCCTTCGTCGTAGTAGACGTTGCGCGTGACGTGGTTTCCACCTTCGATATAGTCGAGGTCGATCCGATGAGCGCCGGCGTCGACGTAGGTCACCGTTCCGTAGAATTCAGGTGCCGCGACGACGACGTCCCTGCCGTGGCGGTCGGGATACAGACCAATGGCGCATGAGGACGCCAGAACAAGTGCGAATGAGAGGGGCAATAGTCTTTTCATAGTGTCGCTCTGAGCAAGGATCGAGCCCACCCGAGAATCTGTCGGGCGCTTCTCCTCCGATGCGCGATGACGGCCCTAGTGTCTCGCTGCCCGCCGTCGCGGGGGCACCGGATTGTTGTTGACGATGACGACCACCGCGGAAGGCGTGTCGATGGTGGCGTTCACGGGGTCGGACAACAACACGGAGAACGTCTCATCACCCTCGGGCAACGCATCGCCGAGGATGTGGATCTCGATCGCCTTCGTCAGTTCACCCGGCGCAAACTCGATCACGCCGCTGGCGCTCTCGTAGTCTTCGCCTTCCGTGGCGCTGCCGGCGACCGTCGAGAACGAGACGCGAACCGTTTGTGAGATCGGCGCCGAAAGGCTGACCATGAGCGAGACGGAGGCGACTCCTCTGTTGCCCTGGATGGTGCGCGTTCCCTGTATGGAGATGGCCGGCACGACCACGCTCTGGATGATGGTCGCGCTGCTAGCTTCAAAATCCGTGTCGCCGCTGTAGTTGAGGACGAGTGTGTGATCGCCCACGGCTAATGGATTGAGGGTGAAGGTCGCTACGCCGCCGATGAGTGCCTGCGTTCCGAGGTTTGTTCCACCTTCGGTGATAGAGACCGCACCCGTGGGAACGACCGCGGCTCCCGGCGCGACGTTCACGAACACGGTGATGAAGGGCATCTCACCGACCAAGAGCGGCGTGCGTGGCCGCGCGTCGATCGCGGTCTGCGCTTTACCGACGTTCTGCTGAATCGCGGACGCTGTGCTCCCGTCGAAGTTCGTATCGCCACCGTAGGTGGCTGTGATCGACCTCACACCGGTATGCAGCGCGGCCGTGTCGAAGGTCGCAGTTCCATTCACGACCGGCGCGGTTCCGAGAGGCGCGCCGTCGGCCAGAACAGTCACGCTTCCCGTGGGCTGTCCCGCTGCCGGCGCCTGAACACCGACCGTCACAGTGAAGCGGGCCGCTTGTCCATAGAGGATATCCGGCTGATTGGGAGCGATGTTGGTCTTCGTCTGTCCATGGGTGATGACGTGCGCGGTGCTGCCCGAGACACTGTCGACGAAAAGGCCCGTGCCGAGGAATGTCGCGACGATCGCGTGGGTGCCGGAATTGAGTGTGGTCAACGTGAGGGCCGCAACTCCGTTCTGCACGGGCGCGGTGCCGATGGTCGCGCCGTCGGCCGTGAACACAACGGAGCCGGTGGGCGTGCCCGATTGCGCGGCTACTGTTGCGGTCACCGTCAGCGGCTCGCCGAACTGCGTGTCGCCGGCGCTCTGCGAAACTTCGGTAATCGTGTTGGCAAGAGTCGTCAGGACGACATCGTTGCCGTCTCCTCCAACGTATGAAATGCGGAACCGGTAGGACCCCGAGCCCAGAACCGTCCCTTCCGGTAGGTCCGCAAAGGTACCGCTTACCGGGCCGGTTCCGTCGTTCTTGATGATCATGAAACTCTGTCCCGGAACGAGTGTGCCACTGGGAGAGATCCACAGCAGTGCGCCATTGAGCGCCACAGCCCCCATCACATCGATCTGACTGTTGCCAGTCGGATCCATGGAAGCGGACACGCCTCCCCCATTTGCGCCGATGGATGGGGGCGAAAGCGTAAGTGACCTCACATAAAGCACTGAATCGTCCCCCGGCGCGACGGAGGTTAAGTTCTGGGCCTTGATCGTCAAATCCCCCAGCGTTGCACCGCTGCCGAACTGTACGACCATCTCAATTGCGACCGTTGCATTCGGAAGAGATGCTCCCGCTTCCAAGAGCAGAGCCCCACCATACTGGCCTCCTCGAATCGTTCCGCTGAAGTTGCCGCTGCCCAGGAGCGTGATGTTGGGGGGGCTCCCTGTCTCCGAGATGATGGTTCCATCTCCATTGATCGGGCCTAAGAACCACGCATGCTGCACAAACAACGTCTGGCCGTTGATGTCGATCGCTCCGTTAACGGTCCCGGACAACACCACCGAAGACCCGAGCTTCAGATCGGCGTATGCGATTATTCGGTACACATTCCCCGTCAGCGTCATCGGGTTGCCGCGCACGGAAGAGATGCCATCAAACGACATCGGACCAAACGACGTTCCTGGCGGCAGGTCGTTCGTCATGCCAACATTCCACGCGTTCGGTGGGAAGACCAGATTATCTGACGGGTCCGGCGTGCCGGAGGGAGTCCAGTTACCGGGTTCGGACCAGTAGGCGCTTATAACTCCATTCCATGTGCGCGTAATGGCGAAGAGAGGAGTGGCCGCGAGCAGACAGAGTGCGAGTGCGAGACGAACAGCGAACCGGTTCATTGAGTTTTCCTGGAGATGGACGCCTGTTGATTGTATCCGATTTGAGCCGGAGGTCGATGACGATGGAAGTATCGACGCTGGAAGCGTGCCGTCCATGACAACATCAACCCGAAGTGCATGACTCCGGTCACCGTGATCGCAGCAAGAAAAACGCCGCCCGAGGGCGGCGTCAGTGATCACCTGTCGATGTGACTACGAGTTCCCACCCTCATCCCCGCCGCCGCCTTTCGGAGTATCCGACCCGCCGCGCGAACCGGTCTCGTTGTTGAAACGAGGAGGGCCGTCGTGGCGCGGACCACCTTCGTGGCGCGGACCGGAGTCGCGGCGCGGGCCGCGGTCGTGATCGCGCCGCGGGCCGCGGGGGCCGCCACGATCGCCGCCGCCATCACGGCGCGGACCACGATCGCGGTCGCCGAATCCACCGCGTCCACCGCGGTCGCCGCCACCGCCCGGACCGTCACGGCGCGGTGCGCGCGCGGCGGCTGCAGCCTCCTCCTCGGTGGGAGGCGGAAGGAGCGGCTTGCGGGAGAGGCGGATCTTGCCGCTGTCCGGCTCGATGCCGACGACCTGCACCTCGACTTCGTCGCCGATCTGCATGACGTCCGTCACCTGGCCTACGCGGCCGTGGGCCATCTCGGAGATGTGCAACAGGCCGTCCTGGCCGGGGAGGATCTCGACGAAGGCTCCGTACGGCTCGATGCGCTTGACGGTACCTTTGTAGTTCTTACCAATCTCCGCGGACGCGGTGAGACCCTTGATGATGTCGATGGCTCGCTGCGCGGATAGCACATCGCTCGATGCGATCGTGACTTTGCCGTCATCCTCGACGTCGATCTTCGTTCCGGTCTCTTCGACGATCCAGCGGATCGTCTTGCCGCCGGAGCCGATCACGTCGCGAATGCGGTCCTTCGGAATCTGGATGGTGTAGAGGCGCGGTGCGTACTCGGAGAGCTCGGCGCTCGGAACCGAGATCGCCGCATCCATCTTGTCGAGGATGTGGATGCGCCCTTCCCTGGCCTGTGCCAGGGCGCGGGCCATGATCTCGCGCGGCAGACCCGCTACCTTGATGTCCATCTGCAGGGCGGTGATGCCCTTGCGCGTGCCGGCGACCTTGAAGTCCATGTCGCCTTCGTGGTCTTCCATGCCGGCGATGTCGGAGAGGATGGCCACTTCGCTGGCGTGCTCGCCGGTGACGAGACCCATGGCCACACCCGCGACGGCGGATTGGAGCGGCACGCCGGCCTGCATCAAAGCCAACGAGCCGCCGCAGACTGAGGCCATCGACGACGAGCCGTTCGACTCGAGAATGTCGCTGACAATGCGGATGGTGTAGGCGAAATCTTCCTGCGGCGGAAGCATCGGGGCCAGCGCGCGGCGGGCCAGGTTGCCATGGCCGATCTCGCGACGGGCCGGGCCGCGCATGAACTTCACTTCGCCGACTGAGAATGGCGGGAAGTTGTAGTGGAGCATGAAGCGCTGGAAGGTCTCCCCTTCGAAGTCTTCGATCTTCTGCGCTTCCTGCGGCGTTCCGAGGGTCACGGTAACGAGCGCCTGCGTTTCGCCGCGCGTAAAGATGGCCGAGCCGTGCGTCCGAGGGAGCACGCTCAGGTCGATCGTGATCGGACGGATCTCGGTGAACGAACGGCCGTCAACGCGGCGGTTTTCCTTGAGCATGAGGTTGCGGAAGATCTGCACTTCCATCTCGCCCCAGGCGGCACCGACGGCTGCCAGGCGCTCGGTGTCTTCGGCGGGAACGGCTCCGAGAATCTGGGCCTTGAGCGCTTTGAGCGCGGCGTAGCGCTCGAACTTGCCCTTTGTCTGCATCGCCTCTTTGAGCGTGGCACCGTACTGGCCCATCAGTTCGTTCACCAACTCCTCGGTGAACTTCGGCGTGTAGGTCACTTCGAGCTTCGGTTTGCCCGCGGCAGCGCGCAGCTCGAGCTGGAGTGCGCAAAGGCGGCGGATCTCGTTGTGCGCGGCCTCGAAGGCGTCGAGGACGACGCTTTCGTCGACTTCGCGGGCTCCTGCTTCGACCATGACGATGGCATCGGGTGTACCGGCCACGACGAGGTCGAGGTCACACAGGTCCCTCTGGGCGTTGGTGGGATTCACGACGATCTTGCCGTCGATGTAGCCGATGCGAACGGCGGAGATTGGATTCGGGAACGGGATCTCGGAGATCACCAGTGCCGCGGAAGCCGCGTTGATGGCCAGGATGTCAGGATCGTTCTCACCGTCGGCAGACAGGACCAGGGCGATGATCTGCGTCTCCTGGCGGAAGCCCTTCGTGAACGACGGGCGGAGGGGACGATCGATGAGACGGCAGGTGAGGATCTCTTTTTCGGTGGGGCGTCCCTCACGTTTGAAGAACCCTCCCGGGATGCGGCCGCCGGCGTAGGTGTACTCCTTGTAATCGACCGTGAGCGGCATGAAATCGCCGAGGACGGCGCCTTCTTTGTAGCAGGCCGTAGCCAGGACAACCGTGTCACCGTAGCGGATCACGCAGGCGCCGTTGGCCTGTCGTGCGACCGCACCGGTCTCGAGCGAAAGCGTTCGCCCGCCGATCTCCAATTCCTTCTTGTGCATTTGATTCCTTTGGTGCTCGAGGCCACTCATCACCTCGATGCGTTTGATTTGTCCGCTGGTGGCCGGACGATGGGATCCGGCCGGAGGGGGTTGCGCGTGCCTTCAGGCACGCGCCAGAAAAACCTCGGGCGCACTCGCGTGCGCCCGTTTGCCACGGGCGCTGTCCGCGCCCCGATCTGGTTACTTGCGGATGCCGAGCTTGTCGATGATGGTACGGTAGCGGTCCTGGTCCGTCTTCTTCAGGTAGTCGAGAAGGCGGCGACGGCGGCCGACCAGCTTGAGGAGACCGCGACGGCTGTGATGATCCTTCGCGTGGGTCTTGAAATGCTCGGTGAGGTAGGTGATCCGATTCGACAGAAGCGCGATCTGCACCTCCGGCGACCCCGTATCGACGTCGTGAACCCGATACGAGGAAATGAGCTCCGTTTTCTGCTGCTTGGTGGTCGGCAAAATCATGTCTCCTTAAGACTTAAACCCTTCTGAATCCAATCGTCCGCTTTGAAACGCGACACCATAACAGCGGCGCAAGTCAAAATCAATCCCGCCCGCAGCCAGAGAAGGGGCCAGCTACGTCAGTCCGGTTCAGAACCTCCCCTCCTCCCGTAGAATTGCATGCCGCTGAGCCGCCGACGCTACCAGCCCGACGATCCATCCCCCATAATCCGCGAGGCATGAAACGCTTCCTCGCCCTCCTTCTCTTCGCCGCCGCCGCCAACGCCGCCACCGTCCAGTCCCCCTCCCAGTTCCTCGGGTTCGAGGTGGGGGCGGACCGCAAGCTCGCCGACTACCGGCAGATCGTCTCCTACTTTCACGCCCTGGCCGCGGCATCGCCGCGCGTGCGCGTCGAGTCGCTCGGGAAGACGACGCTCGGCGAAGACTTCATCATGGCCGTCATCACCTCCGAGGGGAACATGCGCAACCTCGACAGGATCCGCGAGACCGCGAAGAAACTCGCTGATCCGCGCGGACTCTCCGAGGAGCAGACGGCGCAGCTCGCCCGCGAGGGCAAAGCGATCGTCATCGTCACGTGCAACATCCACTCGTCGGAGATCGCATCGAGCCAGATGGCGATGGAGTGGGCGCACGCGCTCGCCACCGCCGGCGATGCCGAGACGAGGCGCCGCCTCGACAACGTCGTTCTCCTGCTCATCCCCTCCCTCAATCCCGACGGGCAGATGATGATCACCGACTACTACCGCAAGTTCCTCGGTACGCGCTACGAGGGCGGGCGGCTTCCCTGGCTCTACCACCACTACGTCGGCCACGACAACAACCGCGACTGGTTCATGCTCACGCAGGTCGAGACGAAAGAGGTCAACCGCGCCGTCTATCACGAGTGGTATCCGCAGGTGTGGGTCGACGAGCATCAGATGGGCACCGACGGCCCGCGCATGTTCATCCCTCCGTTCGCCGATCCTGTCGATCCCACGGTCCATCCGCTGATCTGGCGCGAGGCCAACCTGATCGGGACGAACATGGCCTTCCGGCTCGAGCAGCAGAACAAGGCAGGACTCATCTACGGCTACTCGTTCGATGCCTACTGGCTCGGCGGCACGCGCAACACGGGGTGGTGGAAGAACAACACCGGCCTGCTGCTGGAGACGGCTTCGGCGCGCATCGCCTCGCCGATCACGATCGATCCAAGCGAGCTGCGCGGCGGACAGAAAGGGCTGATCGACTACAAGGCCACCATCAACCATCCGCATCCATGGGCCGGCGGAACATGGCGGATGCGCGACATCATGGATTACGAGCGGATCGCCTCGGATGCACTGCTGGAGACGGCCGCCGATCGCCGCGAAGATCTGCTGCGCGACGTCGCGGTCCGCGCCCGCGCGGCCGTGGCGTTCGGAGGGACCAAGGCCTATCGCATCCCGCACGATCAGCACGACTGGCCGAGCGCACAGTTCCTGGCGGCGCTGCTGCTCGAGCATGGCGTCGAGATTCAGCAGTCCGAGGGAGGCGACTACTGGATTCCGATGGCACAGCCGTATTCGCGGTTCCTCGTCGAGCTGCTCGAGCCGCAGCGCTATCCCGAGGTCCGGCTGCAGGCGGGGAAGGAAATCCTCCGGCCGTACGACGTCGCCTCGTGGACCCTGCCGCTGGCGATGGGCGTAACGGTCGAGAAGACGACGATGCCGGCGAAGGGCTACAAGCCGGTGACCGAGATCAAGCCGGAGACGAAAGAGGTTCTTCGCCGGCACGCCACCCAGCCCAAGCCGCGCATCGGCATCTACAACCCGTGGGGCGGCGCGCTCGACGAGGGATGGACGCGCTGGCTCCTCGACACCTACGGCTTCACGCCGAAGTCGTTCCATCCGCAGGAAGTGAAAGCAGGTTTGCAGAATCTCGACGTCTTCATCCTTCCCGACATCGACAAAGAGGAGATCGCCACCGGCCGGCGCGCGGGGGGCGAAGGATCGATGAAGTATGTCGATGAGCTCCCTCCGGAGAACCGCGGCGCGCTCGAGAAAGAGGGAGCCCAGGCGCTGCGGACCTTCGTCGAGAACGGCGGCACGCTGCTGGCCTTCAACGCCGGCTGCGATTACGTGATCGACAACTTCAACATCCCGGTGCGCAACGTGCTCGCCAGAGCGGCCGACTTCTCTGTTCCAGGTTCGCTGGTCCATGTCCACGTCCGCACCGACCACCCGGTGACGGCCGGCATGGCGGACGAGGCGGCCATCTTCATCGATCACCCCATCGCCTTCGAGACAACCGTCCCCGGCGGCGAGATGCAACGCTGGGTTCTGATGACCTACCCCGACGACGCCCGCGACATCCTCGCCTCCGGCTGGATCACGGGCGAGGAGAAGCTGACGCGCAAAGCGGCCGCCGTGGCCATGACCTTCGGCAAAGGCCGCATCGTCCTCTTCGGTTTCCGCCCCCAGCACCGCGGCCAGACGCATGCGACGTTCCCGATGATCTTCAATGCGTTGTATTGGGGGAGGGAGTAGGGTTAGTAGCGCCGCCGGCTCGGCGGCTGGGCCGCCAGCGGCTCGCTGGCGCTTCCGCATCGCCGCCGAGCCGGCGGCGGTCCAGCCGGCGGGCCGCCGGCGCTACGCTCCCCCCCGTTAAACGCCGAACCCAACCGCTCGTACCCTACCCACATGCGCACACTCACGTCGCTCGCTATGCTCCTCACCGCCGCCGCGGCCTCGGCCGACATCCCAGGCGACTGCTCATTCAGCGAGAAACGGAGCGTAGCTACCTCGGCGGCCGGGATCGCACGGATCGTCATCATCGGCCGCAGCGGCACGCTTCACATCGGTGGCCATCGCGGGGCGCCGCAGGTGATGGCCAAAGGCACCGCGTGCGCGTCGAGCCGCGGCAGGCTGAACGAGACGAAGCTGGTCCTGAGCCGCAGCGGCTCGGAGCTGCGCGTGGAGGCAGTGATGCCTGACGACGATAGCCTCGGGAGCGCCAGGCTCGACTTCGTCGTCGTCATTCCCGACACCATCCCCTTGCGCATCGAGGACGGTCCCGGCGAGATGACCATCGAGAACGTCGGCCCCTCCGAGGTCAGCGATGGAGCCGGCGACCTGACGATCCGCAATGTCAGCGGCGACCTCTCCGTTCACGACGGCTCGGGCGACATGACCATCGAGAACGTCACCGGCAACGTGCGGATCATCGACGGCTCCGGCGGCATCGCCGTCCACGTCGCCGGCAGCGTGGAGATCGTCGACGACACAAGCGGCTGGGTCGATATCCGGAACATCAAGCGCGACGTCGTCATCGGCAATAAAGGCTCCGGCAACGTCAAGGTCTCGGATGTCGGCGGCAACTTCCGCGTCGGCCACAAAGGCAGTGGCTCGATCACGTGGGAGCGAGTGGCGGGGAGGGTGGAGGTGCCGGAGAGGTTCAAGAGGTGACGAGGTCGGGGGTCGGGAGTCGGGGGTCGTTAGGTTGTCGGTTGTCGGTTGTCGGTCACACGAGCCGAACCCAAACTCCGAGCTCTTGCTCCGACCCCCGACTCCCGACTCCCGACCCCGCGCAAGGAGACATCGCATGACATCAGGCGCTGCCATTCAGGTCACCGTCGAGCAGTTGCAGAAGCTTCTTTCGCACGACACCGCCTTCACCAAGCCCTACGGTTTCGTCGTGTCGGAAATCGCGCCCGGCTCCTGCACGCTGCAGGTTCCTCATCTCCCTCATTTCGAGAGACCCGGCGGAATCGTGAGTGGCCAGGTCTTCATGACGGCAGCCGATGTCGCCATGTGGCTGGCAATCAAGACCCTTCGCGGCATCGAGGATCCATCCGTCACCAGTCATATGCAGACACAGTTCCTGAACAGTGCCCGCAGCGAGGAGTTTGCCTGCAAGGCTGTCGTACTCAGCCTCGGCCGGCGCACTGCCTTCGGCGTCGCGGAGTGCCTTTCTCCCGGCGGGCAGCTTCTCGCACACCACACTCTCACGTACGTGATACCAGCGGGATAAACGGGGGTCGGGAGTCGGGGGTCGGGGGTCGGAGTTGGGTTTCGCTCTCCGACCCCCGACCCCCGACTCCCGACCCCCGTGCTACTCTTCGCACCCATGCGGGGTTAGCTCAGCGGTAGAGCGTCTGCTTTACACGCAGAGGGTCACTGGTTCGAATCCGGTACCCCGCACCAAGCCGGAACGTGGCCTGATGAAAGCTCCAAGACATGACCAGTGAAGTCATCCGTAGCTTTCTGCTTTGGTGTACGGTCATCAACTACGGGGTATTACTGATCTGGTTCCTGGTCTTCGCATTTGCGCACGATTGGCTGCAGCGTCTGCACGGCAGATGGTTCCAACTGTCCCGAGACCAGTTCGACGCCCTGCATTACGCGGGGATGAGCATCTTCAAGATAGGAATCATGCTCTTCAACCTGGTGCCTTGGGTCGCTCTGTGTATCCTCAAATGAGGAGTGTTCTACGCAAACGCTACGTTTGCGTAATGCGGCACGAGTGTTGCGGTAGTCGGTGGTAACGCTCCTCGATCTCGCGGACCGGCTCCCGACCCTCCATGCGCTCCCTCTTCAAACGCCGCAAACGCGTACTCCTGCTCGACGACGATGCCTCGATGCGCCGCCTCGTGGCGCTCATCCTCGGAAAGAACGGCTTCCGCGTCGATGTCTTTCTCACCGGCAACCAGGCCATCGCCGCGCTCGGGCGACAGCGGTACGATGTCATCCTCCTCGACCTGATGATGCCGCACGAGGGAGGGATGACCGTGATCCGCCATCTCCGCGTTAACGATCCAGCCGGATTGAAGCGGTCGATCCTCCTGACCGCATCGCCGGGCTCCCTCATCAGTTCCCTGTCCAGGGAGGTGGAGACGGTAGTGCAGAAGCCGTTTGATGCGGACCAGCTCATCGATGCCGTCCGCCGCATGAGTGAATCATGAGTCCGACGTTTACTCAGATCGCCGGCCATTACGCAATCGTCCGCCTGCAGGCGGACGCCGCCATTCCACAGTGGGCGCACGGGGCCTTTGTTTCGATCACGCGCACGAGCGACGAGCTTTCGATCGTCTGCAACGAAGGAGGCGTTCCCGACGTGGTGGCCGACCGCGGCTGGTGCTGCCTCAAGCTGGCCGGTCCTTTCCCACTCGATCAGACAGGCGTCGCCGCCGCCTTCACGCGTGTCCTCGCCGACGCCGGCATCGCCCTCTTCGTCATCTCGACGTACGACACCGACTATGTTCTCGTCCGCGATGCTGCGTTGAAAGATGCGTCGACGGCGTTGCGCGCCGCGGGATACATCGTTCGGTAACGTAGCGTCGGCGGGCCGCCAACGCTACGCTGCACAGTTCGATCCGATACAATCGCGAATCGATGGATCAATCGCTCGCTGTCGACGCGCCTCCAGTGACGCGCGGGCGTTTCGCTCTCCACCAAGTCGGGGCTTCCTCTTCAGACAGCTTCGCCGATGACGTCCGCCGCGGGCTGACCGCGACCCCGAAGTTCCTCCAACCTCATTACTTTTATGACGCGCTCGGCTCGGCGCTCTTCGCGGCCATCAGTGAGCTGCCGGAGTACTACGTCACGCGCGCCGAGGATGAGATCCTCCGGTCGAAGGGCACGGAGATCGCCGCGGCCTTCGGATCACGGGTCCGCCTGGCAGAGCTGGGCAGCGGCAACGCGCACAAGACACGGCATCTGATCGAAGCCATTCTGGCCCGGCAGACGGCTCTCGACTTCCTCCCCGTCGACGTCGATCCCGGAATCCTCACCTCAAGCGGTCACGAGTTGCTGAACGACTACGCGGGGCTTTCCATTACGGCGATCTGCGGCGACTTCCGCAGGCCGGCCTCGCTGCTTCGCCCACACCTGCCATCCGCAAACGAGAACGGCACCCGGACGATCGTCCTCTTCCTCGGCTCGAGCATCGGCAATCTCGACCCTGCCGCGGCCGCGGCGATGTTGGCCAATCTCCGCACCGCTCTCGCTCCCGGCGACGCGCTCTTTCTCGGCGCCGATCTGCGCAAGTCCCCCGCGATCCTGGAGCCGGCCTACGACGATGCCCTCGGCGTCACCGCCGCCTTCAACCGCAACCTCCTGGCCCGCATCAACCGTGAGCTCGGCGGTACGTTCGATCTCTCCACGTTCGTCCACCGCGCGTTCTACAACGAGGCCGAAGGACGGATCGAGATGCACCTCGTCAGCAGAAAAGCGCAACGCGTCCTCATCGACGGCTACGACGTGGCCTTCGCGGAGGGAGAGTCGATCCACACGGAGAACTCCTACAAATACGATGAGGAGACCCTTCACACCCTCGCTGAGGCGGGAGGATTCACGATCACCCGGCGGTGGTGCGACAGCAAGGGGTATTTCGCGGATCTGTTGATGGTGGCTGGGTAACTGCGCCGCTCCGCGGCGCGTTGTCTGCGGCTTCGCCGCGTTGTCGGTGTCGGTGATTGCCAGAATGCATCCCACCCGCCCGCTGTTCTCACTCGCACCTCAGGCTGTTTCTGAGTATCATTCCGCTCCTGTGCCGAGGTAGCTCAGTTGGTTAGAGCACCAGATTGTGGATCTGGGGGTCGCCGGTTCGATCCCGGCCCTCGGTACCAAACCGCTTCGCGGAATGTTGAATGCCGAATGTTGAATGTTCACTATTGAATGGTCTCTCGTCATTCAACAGTGAACATTCGACATGGAACGTTCAACATTCGGCCTCCCCCGCCGAATGAACGACACCGTCGAACCAAGAATCTCTCGCGGTCTGCGTGACCTCCTGCCCGACCAGATGCTGGCGCGGCAGACGATGATCGATACGATCCGCCGCGTCTACGAGTTGTACGGGTTCGTCCCTCTCAGCACGCCGGCCATCGAGTTCCTCGACGTCCTCTCCGGTAGCGCGGGGCAGGAGGCGCAGCAGTCGATTTTCCGCGTCACCAATCCCGAGAATGAAGCGCTCGGCCTGCGCTTCGACCTGACCGTGCCGCTGGCGCGCGTCATCGCCCAGTATACCGACCTGCCGCGCCCCTTCCGCCGTTACCAGGTCTCTCCAGTCTGGCGCGCCGACAAGCCGGACAAGGGACGTTTCCGCGAATTCACCCAGTTCGACCTCGACTCCGTAGGAACCGTCTCGGAAGTGGCAGACACCGAGATCATCGCCGGGATGTGTGACTCGCTCTCGGAGCTGAACGTCGGGCGATACCTGGTCCGCTTCTCCAGCCGGGCCGTGCTGAACCTTCTCCTCGACTTTGCTTCGGTCGACAGTGCTCAGGGCGCCGACGTCTTCCGCGTCCTCGACAAGCTCGACAAAGTCGGCCTTGACAAGGTCTCGCGCGAACTGATGACCGGCTACAAGGACAAGTCAGGTGACACGATCCGCGGCGTCGGGCTGGCCGAAGATCAGGTCGATCGGATCAAACGTTTCCTCGATATCAAAGCCGATTCGCGCCGCGAAGTCGTGGCCGGGCTTGGCGATCTCTTCGCCGGACTCGATCACGCGGCCGCGCAGATCGAGGTCATCGAGCGTATTTCCAATCACCTCTACGCCCTCGGCTACGACGACGACCGCGTCTCGCTCGATCTCTCCATCGCCCGCGGCCTGGCCTACTACACCGGCCCGGTCTTCGAAGCGATCCTGCTCGACGCGCCGCAGTTCGGCTCGGTCTTCGGCGGCGGCCGTTACGACGGCCTGGTGATGCGTTTCCTCGGCGAAGCGATTCCCGCGGTCGGCGCGTCGATGGGCGTCGATCGCCTGCTGGCCGCGCTGGCACACCTCGGCCGCATCGACACCCGCAAAGCGACAGCGCGCGTGCTCGTCACGAATATGGATAAGTCGCTCACCGACGACTACCTGCAGATCACCTGGGAACTGCGCCGCGCCGGCATCCCCACGGAGTTCTACATCGGTACCGCCAAGCGCCTCGGCAAGCAGCTCGAGTACGCCGACCAGTACGACATCCCGCTGGCCATCCTCTGCGGCTCGAATGAAAAGGCGAAGGGCGAAGTCACGGTCAAGAACATGGCCGCAGGACGAGCCAAGGCGGAGGCGCTCAACGACCGCAGCAGATGGCTGGCAGAGCGGCCCGGACAACTGACGATTCCGCGGGAATGGCTGTTGGAAGGGATCAGAGGATTGCTGGCGGAGATCGACGCGGCGCCAACCTCTCGGTCATGACCGGCACCATCACTCTCGACGGCCACTCCCTCACGATCGAACAGCTCGTGCGCCTCTCCCGCGACGCGAGCGTGCGCGTGGAGATCGATCGCTCCACGGACGCGCGCGTGGCCGCCGGCGAACAGCTCATCGCCCGGATCGTCGAGAACTACCGCCGGGCATGGGAAGCGGGCGAACCGGCCGCGACGGAGTACGGCGTCACCACCGGCTTCGGCGAATTCAAGGACAAACCGATCGCCCCGGCCGATCTCGAACAGCTCCAGCGCAATCTTCTGCTCTCGCACTCGGTCGGCGTCGGGGAGAACTGTGATCCCGACGATCTGTCGAACTATTTCCCCGCCGACGTCGTACGCGCCGTGCTTGCCACGCGGCTCAATTCGTTTCTGCAGGGACACTCCGGCGTCCGACGAACGCTCGTCGACGTCCTCCTGGCCATGCTCCACCGCGGCGTGATCCCGGTCGTCCCGCTACGCGGTTCGGTCGGTGCCAGCGGCGACCTCTGCCCGTTGTCGCACACGTTCGCTACTCTCCTCGGATCGGGGCGCTTCTATCTCGCCGGCACCACGGAGTTGCACGATGCCTCCGAGCTGCCCGCCCTTCTCGGCTTTACCACTGATGAGATCAAACCGACGTTCAAGGAAGGCCTGGCGCTCGTCAACGGCGTCAACTTCTCGGCGTCGATGCTGGCCTTCGGCGTCGCCGACGCGGAACGGCTCGCCGACGTCGCCGACGCCGCCGCGGCGCTCACGCTCGAAGCGATGTGCGGCTGCACGCGCGCGCTCGACGCGAAAGTTCACGCTGCCCGCGGCCACGCCGGCCAGATCGCCAGCGCCGCGCGGATGCGCGCGCTGATCGACGGCAGCAAACTCGTCGAGCGCGCGGGCGCGGTGCAGGATCCCTATTCGCTGCGCTGCGCTCCGCAGGTCCACGGCGCCTCCCGCGCCGCAATCCGTTACGCGCGCGAGGTGGCCGAGCATGAGATCAACGCCGCCACGGACAACCCGCTGTTTTTCGAAGGTGAATCCGAGCCGTTCGACGTGCAGTTCCGCGACAACTGGCCGGCCGGCTACCGCGGCGATGAACGCCTCGCCTACTCCGCCGGCAACTTCCACGGCCAGCCCATCGCCCTGGCCGCCGACTTTCTCAGCATCGCCCTGGCCGAGCTGGCCAACATCTCCGAGCGCCGCGCGCAGATGCTCCTCGACAGCGATCACAATCGCGGCCTGCCGCCGAACCTAACCACCCGCCCCGGCGTGAACTCGGGACTGATGATCATGCAGTACACCGCCGCCTCGCTGGTCTCGGAGAACAAAGTCCTCGCGCATCCCGCCTCGGTCGACTCCATTCCGACCGGAGCCAACGCCGAGGATCACGTGTCGATGTCGACGCACGCCGCGCGGAAGATGCGAACGATTCTCGGCAATGCCCAGAGCGTCCTGTCCATCGAGCTGATCGTCGCCGCGCAGGCCGTCGAGTGGCGCGTGGCGATGATGCGCGGCGTTCCGGAAGCGCACACCCTCGCCGACGCCGAGATTCAGGCGAAGGCATTCCAGGAAGCCGTCACCGGCCGCGCCGGCGACATCGCCCAATCCCTCGGCCACGGCAGCGCGGATCTCTACCTGCGCATCCGCGCGTTGGTCGATCCGCTCCTCGCCGACCGGCCGTTGCACGAAGCGATACGGCGGGTCAGGCTGGGGATTACCGAGTAGGCTTATTACGGGCCATGCGTGACCTCGACCTCGGCGACGGAATCGTCGTTCCAGCAAGTCTTCTCCGTGCGGCGACGTCGCGGGCCGGAGGTCCGGGCGGCCAGAACGTCAACAAGGTGGAGACGCGTGTCACGATCGAGGTGGATGTCGATACCCTGCCCTTGCCGGATGATCGGAAAGCGCGCATCCGCGAACGCCTGGCAGGCCGCATCAACAAAGCCGGCGTGCTGCGCGTGACGTCGCAGGTCGAGCGCAGCCAGCTCGCCAACCGCGACCGGGCCCTGGCCCGGATGGAAGAACTGCTCGGCGACGCCATTACCGAGCAGGAAACGCGCAAGCCAACGCGCATCTCGCGAGCGCAGAAGCGCAGACGGCTGGAAGAGAAGAAGCGGCGGGCGGAGACGAAGAAGCTGAGGAAGATAGTGGATTAGTGGACGGATACCCTCACCCGGGCAACTCAGATCTCCAGCCGCCGACATCCGCGAGGCCATGAATGGGCTCCGGGAGGCCATGAATGGGCTCCGGGAGGCCATTCATGGGTTCCGGGAGGCCATGGAATGGGTTCCGCGAGGCCATTAATGGGTTCCGCGAGGCCATTCATGGGATCTGGGAGGCCATTAATGGGTTCCGCGAGGCCATTCATGGGCTCCAGGAGGCCACTCATGGGCTCCAGGAGGCCATTCATGGACTCCAGGAGTCAATTCATGGACTCCGGGTCGTCTAAAGATCAATCTACTTCCCGCCACCCGCCTCCCTCTTCACACCCACCCATGCGGCCAACGCCACATCCGCGGCAGGTTTCAGTTTCGCCCAGCTTGCGCGGGCGTCCGGGGTTGGTGCGCCGTCGGCGCTGTCGATGGCGTTAGCGAGCTTCCCAAGGGCCAGGTTGATGAAACGGATTGACGACTCCGAGGGCGGCGGGGCGGTGAAATCATCGCCGGAGATGGTGCCGGAGACTTCGACTGCCTTGAGACGCAACGCCTCGGAGATGTCCTTCCGCTTCACCAGCGCGGCCGCTTCCGTGAGCGCGGCGGCGAGCGTCGCCCGCGTCTGCTCGACCTCGCGTGCGAAGGCGAACTGCTCCGCGTAGGCACTGGCCGGCAGTTTGACGCGCGGATCGGGAACGATCGTCAGCGGCTGCGTGAACTTCTGCCCGTTCACCGTCAGCACCACTTTGTAATTGCCGGGCGGTGCCCAGACACCGTCCGCAAACGCGCCGCTGCCGCCGCCCGAGCGGCGACCGGAAACACCCGCCGGCGCTGGATAGCGGATCGGCCAGACGAAGCGATGCATGCCCGGAGCCGCCGAGACGGTCGACGGCGTCGTGAACCACTCCGGAGCCGTGCCCAGCCTCTTCAGGTCCATCGGCGCGGGAACATCGGCGCTGCTGTAGCGGCGCACGAGCACGTCGCTCGCATCGAGAATCTCCAGGGTCACCGGCTGCGCGGCGGCGGCACGGAGCGCATAATCAATGTAGGCGCCGAACGGCGGATTCGGAGCCATCGGCTCGTCCTTCGGCATCGGCGATCCGGTGAAGCCGGCAGGCCGTTCCCGCACCGCCACGGCCGGTTTGAAGAGGAAGTCGCCGGCAGGCACGTCCTGCCGAAGCGGCGTCACGTTGTCGATGACCCAGAAGGCCCGGCCGTGCGTGGCGATGACGACATCGTCGCTGTGAACGTCGATGTCGCGCACCGAGGTCACCGGCAGGTTCTGTTGGAGCGTCTGCCAGTGATCGCCGTCGTCGAACGAGACGTAGATGCCTCGCTCGGTGCCGGCGTAGAGCATGCCGCGCCGCACCGGATCTTCGCGGACGACGTTGACCGTCTCGCCGAGACCGGACACGACGAGCTGCCACGACTTGCCGCCGTCGTGCGTCCGGTAGATGTAGGGCTTGGAGTCGTCGAGACGATGGCGATCGATCGCGGCGTACGCGGTCTCGCCGTCGAAGTGCGACGCGTCGATGATGCCCACCTTCGACCATGCCGTGAGCGCGGACGGCGTCACGTTCACCCAGTGCGCGCCTTCGTCGTGCGTCCGCCAGATCTGGCCGTCGTCGGTTCCCGCCCACAGCTCATGATCGGCAGTGCGCGACGGCGCGATGGCGTAGATGACTCCCTGCCGCGGCCCCGGCTGGGCCTTGTCCGCCGCTGTGATCGGATCGAGATTCGGCGGCGTGGCCGGATTCTCGCGCGTCAGGTCGGGGCTGATGACGGTCCAATGCTGCCCGCCGTCTTCCGTGCGGAAGAGGCGCTGATTCGCGAAGTAGAGGACGCGCGGATCCCGGGGCGAGAAAACGAGCGGCAGAGTCCACGTGCGGCGATCGGTTCCGGGATAGGCGAGCGTCGGATCGACCGATTGCGTCTGATGCGTGCGCAGGTCGAGTTTCTCGACGCGGCTGCCGTAGAGGATGTCGGGGTCCTTCGGATCGGGCGCGAGGTTGTCGCTCTCACCACCGGCGGTGCTCTCACGGAACTCCATCATGGAGATACCGTCGATCGTGCTCGTACGGCTGGGAACCCCCGCTGCGCCGGAGTCCTGCTGCGCCCCGTAGACCCAGTAGGGGAAACGGCTGTCGGTGACGACGTGGTAGAACTGGCCGGTCGGCTGGTTGAACCAACTGCTCCACGTGCGGCCGCCGTTCACGGAGACTACGGTCCCCTGATCGACGCCCAGGATGCGGCGCTCGGGATGGTCGGCATCGATCCAGAGCTGGTGATAGTCGTCGCCGCCCGGCGCGCCCTTGGCCGGCACGAACGTCTGCCCGCCGTCAACCGAGCGATAGACATTGACGTTGATCGAATAGACGGTATCTGCGTCCTTCGGCTCGACGGTCACGCCGCCGAAATACCAGCCGCGCGACCAGACACGCGAGTCGCTGCTGGCCCGTACCCAATTCGCTCCCCCATCATCGCTCCGGTACATGCCCCCCTCGGGAGCGTCGACGACGGCGTAGACGCGCTGCGGCTTCGACGGCGCGACGGCGATCCCGATGCGGCCCGGCTTCGCCGGAAAACCGTGCCCGGTGATCTCGGTCCAGTGATCACCGCCGTCGGCCGACTTGAACAGGCCGCTGCCCGGTCCGTTCGACGGCGGATAGACGCTCCAGGGCGTGCGGCGGGTCTGCCATAGCGCGGCATAGAGAACGTTCGGATTGCCCGGCTCGAAGGCCAGGTCGATCGCACCGGTGTCGTTGTCCCAGATCGTTCCGAGCCATCCGCCGCTGAACATGCCGTCAGCACGACCGAGAACCTTTTGCCAGGTTATCCCGCCATCCTTCGACCGATACACGCCGCGTTCATTGTTGGGACCGTATGGATGCCCGAGCGCGGCGACATAGACGACGTCGGGATTGGACGGATGGACGACGATGCGGCCGATCTGCTGCGAGTCGGTGAGACCGATGTGGGTCCACGACTTGCCGCCGTCGGCCGACTTGTACATGCCGTTGCCCTGGGAGATGTCGGAGCGCATGTCCGCCTCGCCGCTGCCGACGTAGAGCACGCGCGGATTCGACGGCGCCACAGCAATCGCACCGATCGAGCCGATCGGCTGACCGTCGAAGATCGGCTGCCACGTCCGCCCGGCGTCGTGCGTTTCCCACACGCCGCCGTTGACGCTTCCGAAGTAGAAGTGATCCGGCTCACCCGGCACGCCGGTAACCGCCAGAGAGCGCCCGGCGCGGAACGGGCCGAGGAGCCGCCAATGAAGGTCCTGGAAGAGTGAAGGATCGACCGCGGCGAAGGAGCTCGCGGCGATGAGTGAGAGGACGAAGCAGCGGAGGAACAGTCGCATGGCGGCGGATGATATCGCGGGGTCTCGGCGGGGTCTCGCGGTGGTTGCTGGGTTGCTGAGTTGCTAGGTTGCTTGGTTGCAAGCTGCTGTGCCTCTAGCAACCCAGCAACTCAGGAACCCAGCAACCAAGGCACGGTTACCGACCTGCAACAATTCGAGATGAACAGCACTCAGCAACCATGCAACCCAGCAACTCAGCAACCCACCGCGCGACCCGCAACCGCGCGACCTCGCAACCGCGTGTATAACGTGCGCATGAAATTGCGCTACGCCACCGCCGCTCTCCTCCTGCTCCTGCCGCTTGTCGCTTTTGCCGACGATCCACCCGCCGCCAATCCATTCTTCGAGAAGAGTCCGCTGCCCTTCCAGGCGCCGCCGTTCGATCGGATCAAAGACAGCGATTTCCAGCCGGCCATCGAGGAGGGCATGAAGCGCGAGCTGGCCGAAGTGCAGGCCATCGCCAACAACCCCGAGGCTCCCACGTTCGCGAACACGATAGAAGCCATGGAGCGCTCCGGGGAGATGCTCCGGCGCGTGCAGCGCGTCTTCGGCGGCCTCACGCAGTCGAACACGAATCCGGGATTGCAGAAAACGCAATCGGCGATGGCACCGAAGCTGGCCGCGCATCGCGACTCCATCGTGCTCGACGCCAAGCTCTTCGCGCGCATCAAGTCGCTCTACGACCGGCGCGCCACGCTCGGCCTGGACGCGGAGTCCAGGTTCCTCGTCGAGCGCTACTACAAGAACTTCATCCGCGCCGGCGCGCAGCTCAACGAGGCCGACAAGACCGCGCTGCGGGCGCTGAATCAGGAACAGTCGAAGCTGACCACGCAGTTCCGCGATCGCGTTCTCGCCGACACGAACGCCTCGGCGATCATCGTCGATGACAAGTCGCTCCTCGACGGCCTCCCTGACTCCGACATCGCCGCGGCCGCCGAGCGGGCCAAGGCGCGCGGCCTGGACGGGAAGTGGCTCCTCACGCTGCAGAACACCACGCAGCAGCCGCAGCAGACCTATCTGAAGAACCGCGACCTCCGTAAGCGCCTCTTTGACGCGTCGGTGGCCCGCGGCAATCACGGGGGCGACAACGACACGAAGGCCATCATCGCCCGGCTGGCTCAGCTCCGCGCCCAGCGCGCGAAGCTCCTCGGCGCCGTGAGCTTCGCCGCCTACAACCTCGACGACGAGATGTCGAAGACGCCGGAGAACGCCATCAAGCTGATGACCGACATGGTCCCCGCGGTAAACGCGAAAGCGCATGGCGAGGCCGCCCGGATGCAGAAACTGATCGACGAACAGAAGGGCGGCTTCACGCTCGAACCGTACGACTGGCAGTTCTACGCCGAGCAGGTGCGCAAGAACGAGTTCGATCTCGACGAGGGGCAGGTGCGACCGTACTTCGAGCTCGACAACGTGCTCCAGAACGGCGTCTTCTTCGCCGCCACGAAGCTCTATGGCATCACGTTCAAGGAGCGGCACGACATCCCCGTCTACCAGCCCGACGTCCGGGTCTTCGATGTGTTCGACGCCGACGGCAAGCCGCTGGCGCTCTTCTACGCCGACTTCTACTCCCGTCCGAACAAGGCCGGCGGCGCCTGGACGAGCAGCTTCGTCGGCCAGAGCAAACTGCTCGGGACAAAACCGGTCGTCACGAATACGGAGAATATCACCAAGCCGGTAGCCGGCCAGCCCGCGCTCCTGACGTTCACCGAGGTGACGACGATGTTCCACGAGTTCGGCCATGCCCTCCACGGCATGTTCTCGGACGTGAAGTACCCATCCGTGTCCGGCTCTTCGGTACCGCGCGACTTCGTCGAGTTCCCATCCCAGTTCAACGAGCATTGGGCGATGGAGCCGGCGGTGTTCGCGAACTACGCCAAGCACTACCAGACCGGCGCGCCAATGCCGAAGGAGCTGATCGAGAAGCTGAAGAAGGCGCGCACGTTCAATCAGGGCTTCGCCACTCTGGAGTACCTCGGCGCGGCGCTGCTCGACGTGGCCTGGCACACCATCCCCGCCGACGCGCCGCTTCAGGACGTGAATGCCTTCGAGCCGGAGTCGCTGAAGCAGTACAACGTCTACATGCCTCAGGTCCCGCCGCGCTACCACTCAACCTACTTCTCCCACATCTGGGGCGGCGGCTACGCGGCCGGCTACTACGCCTACCTCTGGAGCGAAGTGCTCGACGACGACGCCTTTTACTGGTTCAAGGAAAACGGCGGCATGACCCGCGCCAACGGCGACCGCTTCCGCAAGATGATCCTCTCGCGCGGCGGCACGGAAGATCCGGCCGTGATGTATCGGGCATTCCGAGGCCGCGATCCGAAGGTCGAGCCGTTGCTCGAGGAAAGAGGGTTGACGGGAAAATAAAGGTTGATCGGACGTGGCACAGACAAGAGTGTCTGTCTGTGCCACATTGGACTCCGCATAGGCGCCAGTCTCTATCAAGTAACCAAGGCAATGAGGCGCAGTCACTCTTGTCTGCGCTCCAGGCACCTGAGGCGCCACTCCGATAGAATCGCCCGATGCGCATTGTCACATCCATCGCTCTACTCACATTGACCTTGACCGCCTACACGCAACCCGCCACCCCGCCGGCAGGCCAGAACCCGCTGTTCACGGCCAGCCCTCTGCAATATCAGGCGCCGCCGTTCGACCGCATCAAAGACACCGACTACCAGCCCGCCATCCAGGAAGGGATGAAGCGTCAGCTCGTCGAGATCGACGCCATTGCCAATGATCCCGCCTCGCCCACCTTCGCAAACACGATCGAAGCGATGGAGCGCTCCGGCGAGCTGCTGACGCGCGCGGCAAAGATCTTCTTCGCCCTGACGCAGTCGAATACGAACGACGCCTTCCAGAAGATCGAAGCCGAGGAGTCGCCGAAGCTGGCCGCCCACCAGGACGCGATCTACATGAACCCGAAGCTCTACGCCCGCGTCAAAGCGCTCTACGACAAACGCGCCACGAGCGGGCTCGACGCCGAGTCGCAGTATCTGATCGAGCGCTACTACAAGAACTTCGTCCGCGCCGGCGCGCAGCTCAACGACGCCGACCAGGCCACGTTGCGCGCTCTCAATCAGGAAGAGTCGACGCTGACGACGAAGTTCCGTGAGAAGGTCCTGGCCGACACGGACGCCTCGGCGATCGTGGTCGACACGAAGGCCGAGCTGGCGGGCCTGCCCGATTCCGACATCGCCGCCGCGGCCGACCGCGCCAAGGAGCGCAAGCTCGAAGGCAAGTACGTCCTGACGCTCCAGAACACAACCCAGCAGCCCGCCCTCACCTATCTGCAGAACCGCGCCGTGCGCGAGCGGTTGTTCAACGCATCCGTTCAGCGCGGCAATCACGGCGGCCCCAACGACACCAAGGCCATCGTCACCCGCCTGGCCCAGCTTCGCGCGACCAAGGCCAAGCTCCTCGGCTTCTCGACCTACGCCGCCTACTCGCTCGACGATCAGATGGCCAAGACTCCGGAGATCGCCATCAAGCTGATGAGCGGCATGGTGCCGGCGTCGACGGCCAAGGCCCGCGGCGAAGCCGCGAAGATGCAGAAAGTGATCGACGCCGAGAAAGGCGGCTTCCAGCTCGGCCCGCAGGATTGGGAGCTCTACGCGGAGAAGGTCCGCAAGGCCGAGTACGACCTCGATGAGTCTCAGGTCCGGCCGTACTTCGAGCTGAACAACGTCCTGCAGAACGGCGTCTTCTACGCCGCCAACCAGCTCTATGGCCTGACATTCAAGGAACGTCACGACATCCCGGTCTACCAGCCGGATGTCCGCGTCTTCGAAGTTTTCGACGCCGACGGCAAGTCGATGGCCTTCTACTACGGCGACTACTTCGCGCGCTCGAACAAGAGCGGCGGCGCGTGGATGGACAGCTTCGTCGACCAGTCGGGCTTCATCGGCACCCGGCCGGTCGTCTTCAACGTCACCAACTTCACGAAGCCCGCCCCCGGCCAACCGGCTCTGTTGACGTTCGACAACGTCACAGCGATCTTCCATGAGTTCGGCCATGCCCTGCACGGCATGCTCTCGAACGTGAAATACCCGACGCTGGCCGGCACCAACGTGCCCCGCGACTTCGTCGAGTTCCCGTCGCAGTTCAACGAGCATTGGGCGCTCGAGCCGAAGGTCTTCGCGAACTATGCGAAGCACTACCAGACCGGCAAACCGATGCCGCAGGAGCTCGTGGACCGCATCAAGAAATCACGCACGTTCAACCAGGGCTACGCCACGGTCGAGTACCTGGCCGCCGCGTTGCTCGACATGGCCTGGCACACGCAGGCGCCGGGCGCCGAGCAGGTGGATGTGAACGTCTTCGAGCCCGAGGCGCTCAAGCGCTTCAACATCGCCATGACCGAGGTCCCGCCGCGCTACCACACCACCTATTTCTCGCACATCTGGGGCGGCGGCTACTCGGCCGGCTACTACGCTTACCTCTGGTCGGAGCTGATCGACGACGACGCCTACTACTGGTTCAAAGAGCACGGCGGCATGACGCGTGAAAACGGCCAGCACTTCCGCGAGATGATCCTCTCCCAGGGCGGCAGACAGGACGAGGCAGCGATGTACCGCGCCTTCCGCGGCCGCGACCCGATCGTCGAACCGCTACTGATCGAGAGAGGGTTGAAAGAGGAGCCGGCGAAGAAGTAATCGGTTGTCGCGAGTTGTCGGTTGTCGGGTTGTGGGTTGTCGGGTTGTCGGGTTGTCGGTTGTCGGTTGTCGGTAGCAAGGTCGTCATTGCTCCGACACGCGACTCCCGACTCCCGACAACCGATAACCGACAACCGACTCCCGACAACCGACAACCGACAACCGACAACCGACAACCCCAACCATCATAGAATCCGCCCCCATGCGCAACATCGTCCTCACCTTCCTGGCACTCGCCCTCACCACCGCCCTGTGCGCGCAGGAGCTCCCTGCCGACATGCGGGCCAGCATCGACAAGGCCGCCACTGACATCCTCGCCAAGACCGGCGCGCCGAGCGCCTCGGTGGCCGTCGTCCGTGACGGCAAGATCGTCTACACGCACGCGTACGGGCTTGCCAATCTCGAGACGAAGCTGCCTGCGTCATCGGAGATGCGCTACTCGATCGGGTCGATCAGCAAACAGTTCACCGCCACGGCGCTGCTCCTGCTCGCCGAAGAAGGGAAGCTCTCGCTCGACGACAAAGTCATCCGCTGGCTGCCCGAGCTCACGCGGGCGGGCGACGTCACCATCCGCCAGATCCTCTCGATGACATCGGGCTACCAGGACTTCTGGCCGCAGGACTACGTCATGCCGATGATGCTCCAGCCGGTCACAGCGCCAGAGATCGCGGCCGGATGGGCCAAGAAACCTCTCGACTTCGAGCCGGGGGCGAAGTGGCAGTACAGCAACACGAACTTCGTCATCGCCGGGATGATCGCCGAGAAGGTGGCCGGCGTGCCGCTGCTCGACTTTCTGCAAAAGCGCGTCTTCGTGCCGCTGCATATGACCACCGTCTCCAACACGGACGCCGCACCGCTCGGCCCCGAGGATCCGATGCGCTATCTGCGCTACGCGCTCGGGCCGCTTCGTCCCGCTCCGAAAGAAGGACGCGGCTGGATGTTCGCCGCCGGAGAGCTGGCCATGACCGCCCACGACCTGGCGCTGTGGGACATCTCGGTGATCGATCAGACCGTCCTGCAGCCGTCGTCGTACCGCGCGCTCGAGACGGAAGTGGAGCTGAACAACGGCGTCGGCTCCCACTACGCTCTCGGCATCGGCGTGGGGACGGCGGACGGGCGCCGCATCCTCTCGCACGGCGGCGAGGTATCCGGATTCACCGCCCGCAACGAGGTCTATCCCGACGACCGCGTGGCCATCGTCGTGCTGACGAATCTCGACGCCACCGGCGCCTCGGAACAGATCGCCGGCAGCATCTCCAAGGCGCTTTTCGCCTCAACCGATCCCGCCACGCCGAAGACGACCGAGCAGATGCGCAAGATCTTCGACGAGATCCAGAAGGGCCGCATCGACCGCGCGCAATTCACCTCCAACGCCAACGCCTACTTCGACGATCAGGCCGTCAAGGACTTCGCCTCGAGCCTCGGCCCGCTCGGCACGCCGCAGGAGTTCGCCCAGGCCGGCCAGGCCCTCCGCGGCGGCATGACCCTCCGCCGCTACCGCATCAAGTTCGCCTCGAAAACGCTGCGTCTGACCACCTTCATCATGCCGGACGGGAAGATCGAGCAATACCAGATCGCGGCAGCGGAGTAACGCGGTTGCGGCGGGGTCGCGCGGTTACGGGGTCGCGCGGCGTGAAGGCCGGATCTGTCATCCTGAGGCTGCCGCAGCCGCGGTACGAATTGTTGGTGTTTACCGCAATCTGATTCCGGCGGCGGAGGACGCCGAAAGCCTGCCCTGAGCGCAGCCGAAGGGGACCCCCCGCGAGCTTGCCGGGTCGGGTGGCGGTCGTTCATCGATGCTCGCACCGGCTTCACGCCACGGTATTCGTCAAAGCTCACCCTTTCCGGCAAGCTCGCGGGGGGTCCTTCGGCGTCCTCCGCCGCGAATTCTCATCTGCGCACGCACCACAATTCGAGGCGCGGCTGCGGCAGCCTCAGGATGACAGGGTTACTCGCCGCGAGACCGCGCAACCGCGAGACCTCGCGACGCCAGCGCTCCGGCCTGTGATGTGCAAGCGAGCACGCATGCCCACCGCCGACAACGCCTGTCTCGATCTCATCTTCCGCGACGCCCGCACCTACTCCGCCTGGCTCGACAAGCCAGTCTCCTATGAACTGTTGCATCAGGTCTACGACACGATGAAGTGGGGCCCAACGAGCGCCAATTCCAGTCCCGCGCGCTTCGTCTTCCTCCGCAGTAAAGCGGCAAAGGAGCGCCTTCGTCCGATCCTTGCGCCGGGCAACGTCCAGAAGACGATGGCCGCGCCCGTGACCGTCGTCGTCGCCTACGACCTGAAGTTCTACGAGAAGCTGCCGCGGCTCTTCCCGCACAGCCCGTCCATGCGCGAGTTGTTCGCCTCGAATCCACAGCTCGTCGAGACGACCGCGCGCCGCAACTCCTCCCTCCAGGGTGCCTACCTGATCATCGCCGCCCGCTCCCTGGGCCTCGACTGCGGCCCGATGTCCGGCTTCGACAACGCCGCGCTGGACCGGGAGCTCTTCGACGCCGGCCGCGAGTGCGAGCACTGCGATCAGGAGTTCTTCCCCGAGGGCCATGTGAAGTCGAATTTCCTCATCAACCTCGGCTACGGCGATCACGCCAAGGTGCCGCCACGCCATCCGCGGCTGGCATTCGAAGAGGCGTGTACGTTGCTTTAGCCTGCACATTCACACGACGAGTGGAATTGCCCGCGGGACCGTCATGGCCTGGCACATTGCTCCGAATACCCTTGCTACAGGCGGAGATGAGCCAATAAGGAGACCGATGTGGCACAGACACTCTTGTCTGTGCTGGGTCTCGCCACGACTAGAGATTGCAAGCTCTCAGGGCCACGCGGCTTCGGCCGGAGCACAGACAAGAGTGTCTGTGCCACATCGGTCCCCTGGCTTGCCGCGTCAGGCACGGAGGTTCAAGCAGTTCGTGTCAACCGCGATCATGCAACTCCTCTCGGCTGGGAAGCGGTCCCTCCGAGAAGAAACGCATGCTGGCGATCCCTGCCTTCAGGCACGGCATTGGCCGGATCGCGGGCCAACTGCGTGCCGATGCTGTACGCCTGCGCCGCGATCAGGGCGATGATCAACCGAAAAAATCTGATGCGCCATAGAGAGCGGGCGTCCGCGCCCTGCTTTCCGCGGTGCAGCCACCCGACTCACCGAGGGAGCCGCCGGCTCACAGCGCACGCCCGATGACTCACCGCGTACGCCCGATGACTTTCCGTGCACGCTCGACGACTTTCCGCGCACGCCCGATGACTTTCCGCGGACGCCCGATGACTTTCCGTGCACGCCCGATGACTTTCCGTGTACGCCCGATGACTCTCCGTGTGCGCCCGACTACTTTCCGTGCACGCCCGATGACTTTTCGCGCACGCCCGATGACTCTTCGTGCACGCCAGCCGCGTCACCGCCCGAGCTGGAAGAGTCACCGCGCAGCCTGGGAGAGTTACTGCTTAGCCTGGCAGCGTCACCGTGTAGCCTGGCAGCGTCACCGTGTAGCCTGGGAGAGTTACCGCGCAACCTGGCAGCGTCACGGCACAACCTGGCAGCGTCACCGCGCAGCATGCCAGCGTCACGGCACAACCTGGCAGCGTCACCGCTTAGCCTGGCAGCGTCACCGTCCGGCATGGGAGAGTCGCCGCCCGGCATCGAAGAGTCACCGCCCGGACTGGACGATTCCCCCCCCGCGCTACGCGTTGATCACGTTGCCGCGTTCCGGCCCCGCGATCACTTCCGCCTGCTCCACCACCGGCAGCGTCACCGTAAACCGCGCGCCTTTGCCCAGCCCGTCCGACTCCGCATGGATGTCGCCGTGGTGAAGGTCGATGATGTGGCGGGCGATGGCCAGGCCGAGGCCGAGGCCGCTGCGTTTCGCGGAGGCGTCGGCCTGGCGGAGGCGTTCGAAGACGAAGGGGAGGAAGGACGGCTCGATCCCTTCCCCTTCGTCGACCACGCTGATCCGCAGTTGGTGATCGACGCGGTCCAGGCGCAGTTCGACCTGGTTGCCCGGCGGTGTGAACTTGATGGCGTTCGCGAGAATGTTGCCGATGACCTGCTGCAGCCGCGAGGCGTCGGCTTCGACGAGGTCGTCGGGCGGGCGGATGAGGTCGGACGTCAGGCGGACGCCGCGCGCGGCCGCGCCGGGACGCGCGTTCGCGACGGCCGCTTCGACGATCTCCGACAGATGCGTCGGCCGCAGGTCCACCTGGAACTTGCCGAGGATGATGCGCGAGACGTCGAGCATGTCGTCGATGAGGCGCTTCTGCAACTGCGCGCTGTTCTCGATCATGTGCAGCGCCTCGCGCAGCTCTTCCGGCGAGTAGTCGCCGGTGCGCAGGAACTGCACCCAGCCCAGGATCGACGTCATCGGCGTGCGCAGCTCGTGCGAGAGCGTGGCCAGGAAGTTGTCTTTGGCGCGATTCTGCGCCTCGGCCTCGCGGTAGCGGCGCTCGTTCTCGGCCGCCAGCGCCGCCGCGCGTTTCTGCGTCACGTCGCTGAAGGTGATGACCGAGCCGACGGTGTGGCCGTCCTCATCGAGCATCGGCGAGGCGCAGAACTCGACCGGGAAGCTGGTCCCGTCGTCGTGGAAGAACGTGTCCTCGGCCTCTTCGTGCAGATGGCCGCCGTGCAACGCGGCATGCAGCACGCACCGCTCGATCCCGCACGTGGCCAGGCCGGGAAACGAGGGATGGAGCAGCGGATGGACCTTGTGTCCGATGACGTCTCCGGCGGCGCGCCCGATCATCCGCGCGGCGGACGGATTGACGAAGGTGGCGATGCCTTCGAGGTTGACCCCGAACACTCCCTCGGCGGCAGCATTGAGGATCAGCTCGTTCTGACGGCTGAGCCGTGCCAGCTCGCGGGCCTGCCGCGTGATGGCCTGGGTCTTCCGGAACAGCTCGACGAAGACGTTGACCTTGTAGCGCAGGATCTCCGGCTGGTACGGCTTGAAGATGTAGTCGACCGCGCCGAGCTCGTAGCCGCGGGAGACATGCGGCTCACTGAAGCTCAGCGCCGTGAGGAAGATGATGGGCGTGCCGCGCGACTTGTCGCGTTCGCGGATGAGGCCGGCCGTCTCGAAGCCGTCGAGGTTGGGCATCTGCACGTCGAGCAGGATCACCGCGAATTCGCGGGCCAGCAGCGCTCTCAGCGCATCCCGCCCTGATTCGGCGCGGACGAGGTTCAGCCCCATGTCCGCGAGGATCGACTCGAGGGCCAGAAGGTTGCTCGTCTGGTCGTCGACCAGAAGGACGTTCACCTCGTCATCAGGGATCAGGGGCATGAATGGGCTCAAGCGGTCTGGCAGGCCTCTGCCAGGAATGGGGCAATCTGTTCCAAACGCAAGATTCGATCCACCTGCACGGCGTCGATCGTGCCGCGCGGCATGGCCGCCGCTTCGGCCGTGGCCGGATCCTGCACGACGACGATGCCTCCGTGCGCCTTGATCCTCGCCGCGCCCCGCGCGCCGTCGTCGTTGGCGCCGGTCAGGACGATGCCGATCAGCCTGTCGCCATAGGCTTCGGCGGCCGACTCGAAGAGGACGTCGATCGACGGCCGCGAATGACGCACCGCCTCGTCGACGGAGAGGCTCAGCTCTCCCCGCGTGCCATTGCGCTCGACGAAGAGGTGGTAGTCGGCGGGGGCGAGATAGACGCAGCCGGGCTCGATCCACTGTTTGTCTTCGGCATCGACGACCCGGAGATCGGTCTGCCGCCGCAAGAAGGCAGGCAACTGCTCGTTCGACCTCCTGTGGCGATGCTGCGCCACGACGATCGGCACGCAAAAGTCGCGCGTCAGACTGGTCAGGATGACCTTCAACGCATTCATCCCGCCGAGGGAACAGCCGATGGCGATGAGTTGGGGTTTGCGGTTGCGCGGTCTCGCGGTTGCGGGGTCGCGCCGTTCGATGACCGGAGACCAAGTGTGGCTGCGCGCGATCACGTGAGGCCCCCAACCGCGTTGTCGGTTGTCGGTTGGTTGCGGCTTCGCCGCGCGGGCGTTTGGACCTCCAAGGTGCGTATCTGGAATTTGACGTTTCCGCTGGCAAAGCCAGCACGAAGCACGCCGGAGGCGTTCGGTAGATCAGCCGGTGGCAAGCGCCGAAGGACGCGCCGCCACCGGATAGGAATCGCTGCAGTACAACCGACCCCGAAAGGGGTCGCGTACAGCGCACGCGTCACCAGAGGAAACGCTTCTCGAACTCGATGTCGGTTTCGGCATGCGCAGACCCTTCGGTACCCCTGCCGGGGTACGACATTTGCGTGGATCGGTAACCGGTGGCGGCGCGCCTTGCGGCGCTTGCCACCGGCTAATCTACCGAACGCCTCCGGCGTGCTTAAGCCAGCTTCGCTGGCATCGGGGCTTCGCCGCGTCGAAACGTCTGACAAGGTGCCGCGCAGCGGCATAGCCAACCGACAACAGACAACGCGCACAGGGCAGTTCATCGAACCCTCCTGTACAGCCGCTCCTCGGCGTCGAGCTCCTCGTAGTTGCCGGCGACCGCCGTATAGCGAATCGTCTCCTTCTTGCCCAGCCCGAGGACGCCGAACATCTCCATGCTGTTGAGGAAGAGCTCCTGCACGCGGTCCTGCAGTTGATTGTTGAAGTAGATGAGGACGTTGCGGCAGAAGATGACGTTGAAGTGATTGAACGACGCGTCGGTCACGAGGTTGTGCTGCGCGAAGACGACGTTCTCGCGCAGCGACGGCCGGAACAGCGCGTAGTCGTAACGGGCCGTGTAGTACTCGGAGAACGTCCCCTTGCCGCCCGCGGCGATGTAGTTGGCCGTGTTCTCCTGCATCGTGTTCAGCGGGAAGATGCCGTCCTTGGCCCGCTGCAGGACCGCTTCGTTGATGTCCGTCGCGTAGATCCGGCTGCGCTCGTACAGCCCTTCTTCCTGTAGGAGGATGGCCATCGAGTAGACCTCCTCTCCCGTCGAACAGCCGGCGTGCCAGATGCGAACGAATGGGTAGGTGCGCAGCAGCGGGACAATCTTCTGCCGGAAGGCCAGGTAGAACGACGGGTCGCGGAACATGGCCGTCGTGTTGATCGAGAGATCGAGGAGCAGCCGCTCCATGCACGACGGGTCGTGCAGCACTTTGTCCTGGAGCGCCGAGATCGTGGCCAGCCCCTCCGCATAGACACGCTTCCACAGCCGGCGGCGCAGCGACGGGAGCGAGTAGTCGCGGAAGTCGAAGCCGTAGTGCTGGTAGATGCCCCGCGTGAGGAGGTCTACCTCGATCCCCTCGAGATCGACCTTCTCGTGCTGCTCGGCTGCCGGAAAGGAGCGGGTAGTCACTGACCGTCTGAGAGCAAACCTCGTGCTCAGGCAAACAAAATGCGTCCGCCAGGGTAGGGTTTTCCCAAATCAGTTACTCTCCTCTGTATACGGCCCACACACCATGAGCAAGCGAACACGCGTTCTCATCTGCGGTACCGGGGCCGGCGCGCACGTCCTGGCGGGGGTGATCTCGCGCCAGCCGGACGTCGAGTTGCGCGTCATCTCGCAAAGCGCCGAAAAGGCGCGGCGCTGGCAGGAATCGATTGACCGGGACGGCTTCGCCGTCCGAATCGACGGCGACAACGGCCATCGCACCATCCTGAAGGCCGGTCCGTTCACGATCACGGCCGAACGGGAGGCGGCGCGCGGATGCGACATCGTCATCCTCACCGTTCCGGCGTTCGTCCATCTGACCTACCTCAAGTGTCTGGCGCCGTATCTCGACGACGGCTGCATCATCGTCGGCCTGCCGGGCCAGAACGGGTTCGAATACGACGTGCGGGAGGCGCTGGGCTCGCGGCTGAAGCGCTGCGCGATGCTGAATTTCGAGTCGCTGCCGTGGGTGTGCCGGGCCGGCAAGTTCGGACGCTACGCGAACATCGCCGGCCACAAGGAGAAGCTCCTCGGCGCGGCTAACGGCGATCTCGGCAGAGCGAACATCTCCGATCCGCTGGCATGCCTGCAGCGCCTCTTCGGCGCGCCGCCGAAGCTGACCATTTCCGGCCACCCGCTGGGCATCACCCTGCGCGCCCCGAACGCCTACTGCCATCCGCCGATGATGTTCGGCCGCTGGAAGGATTGGGATGGCACCGGGCTCGACGAGGCGCCGTTCTTCTACAGCGGAGTGGATGAAGAGACCGTGACCCTGCTTGAAGACGTGAGCGAAGAGGTGGTCAACACCAGCCGGCGCATCATGGCCGACTACCCCGGCGTCGACCTCTCCCAGGTCATTCCGCTCTACGACTGGGACGTTGGCTGCTACGGCAACGTCATCGAAGACAAGACCACCCTGCTGACGGCGATGCGGACGAACGGGGCCTACGCCGGAATCCGGCATCCGATGGTGGAGACCGAGGACGGAAAGCTCGTCCCCGATTTCACGCATCGCTTCCTCACCGAGGATGTGCCGTTTGGTCTCGTCGTCATCCGCGGCATCGCCGAGATCGCCGGTGTGCCGACGCCGAAACTGGACACGGTGCTCTGCTGGAGCCAGCAAAAACTGGGCAAGGAGTATCTTGTCGGTCCACGTCTGTCGGGAAAGGACATCAGCGCAACCCGCTGCCCGCAGCGATACGGATACTCCACGATGGAAGACGTTCTCGGAGCCTGATTGCACTCGGTCGCGATCGTCGGTCTCGGCCCGAAAGGCCTCTACTGTCTGGAGCGGCTCTGCGCTGAATACGCCGCCCGGCCGCTGCGCGATCCGCTGCACATCCACGTCTTCAACCGTTCCGCGCAGTTCGGCACGAGCCCGATCTACGACCCCGCGGAGCCGGATTACATCCTCGTCAACGTCAGCGTGGCCGAGATCGATCTCTGGAACGCGGACGATCCGCCGATTGCCTGCGGGCGGGGACCCAGCTTCGTCGACTGGTACAACCAGACGTTTGCGCCGGCCACGCCGCTGACCGGCGACGAATACCTGGCGCGCGCCGTCGTGGGGCGATACCTCATCGAGGGATTCCGGCGCATCGTCGATCACCTGCCGCCGGGCGTCACGGTGTCATGCCATGTCGGCGAGGTCGTCGACATCCGCCCCGCGACACGCGGCTATCTTCTCGATTTCGACGGCGAGGAAATCCGTGCCGACAAGGTGCTGCTGGCCACCGGCCACTCGCGCGTATTGCCGGGAGCGCGTGAGACGCTCTACGCGTCGTTCGCGGCGCGGCATCCGGCCGCGGCGTTCATCCCGTTCGTCTATCCGGTGGCCGCGTCGCTGGCGCGCGTTCAGGCAGGCGCGCGCGTGGCCATGCTGGGAGCCGGGCTCACGTTCATCGACGCCGTGCTGGAACTGACGGAAGGCCGCGGGGGCCGGTTCGTGCGCCACGACGGCGGCGCGCTCGCATACATTGCCAGCGGAAACGAACCGCGCGCGATCTTCCCCTTCTGCCGCAGCGGCTTGCCGATGACGCCGAAGGCGCAGGACCACCCTCCCGACGAACGGCCGCTGACGTTCTTCACGACCACAGCGCTGGCGGAGATGCAGCGCCGCAACGGAAAGCTCGATCTCGATCGCGACCTGCTGCCGCTCATCGAGCTGGAGATGCACCTTCACTATTGCCGCATCGTCATGACTGCCGAGGACCGGCAGCGCCTCGAGGCGTGCGGCAACGACGCCGTCGCCGCGCGGCGGGTGATGGCGGACTATCCCTTCGATTTCCGTCAGATTCTCGACCCTATCGGCGACCGCCGCCTCGCCTCGGGCGGGGAGTTCGCGTCATTCGTCGAGCACTACCTGGAAGAGGAGATCGCCCGTGCGCGCCTTGGCCAGGCCGGCAGCGGCATCAAGTCGGCCATCGCAATCTGGTACGAGGTGCGCTGCACCCTCGGACAGTTTCTGCCGTTCGGCGGCCTCACCCCGGAATCGCATCGGAAGCTGGTCGATCACTACTACCCCCGCTTCAAGCGCGTCGTCTTCGGCCCTCCAATCATCAATATCGAGAAGCTCCTCGCGCTCGTCCGCGCCGGGCTGCTCGACTGGTCCGTGGCGCGCAGTCCCCAGGTGACGACCGACGATGATCGCGGCTGCTTCGAGCTGCGCTGCGACGACATCGCCGCCGTCGCGCGCGCCGAGGTACTCATCGACGCCCGCTATCCGTCGAACGACCTCCCGCGCGATGCCACACCGCTGTACCGCAATCTGCAACGGCGCGGCATCGTCCGGCCGTACGAGAACCGGTCGACGGACGGCGGCTACAACACCGGAGCGATCGACATGACGGAAGGGTCGCGCTTCGTCGTCGGACGCAAGGGAGTGGTGAACCGCGACATCGCGGTCATCGGCATCCCCACCGAAGGGAACCTCGTCGGCAACCTCACCATCGCCCGCGACAGCTTCTCTGGCATATGGGCGGCCGAGGTCATGCGGCAGCTCCGCGCCCGGCGCCTCCCGCGCCCGATGCAACCCGCCGAGGTCGTGTAGGTGTCAGGCTGAAGGACGCTTCAGCGTCCGCATGTCGACATCCTGGAGATGTTGCGCGAACTTCCAGCGATGCCCCTCGGGATCGATGCACTCGTAGACGCGGTCGCCGTAGAACTGGTCGGCCACTTCGCGGAAAATCGTCGCTCCCGCATCGCGCGCGCGGTCGCAGTGAGCATCGACGTCGTCGACGTAGATGTACAGCCGCGAGGTGATCTTGCCGTTCAGCGTGCGCGGACTCTCCCAGGCATCGTTCTCTTCGGCCAGACCGAGCATGACCAGACCGTCGTCATCGATCTCCAGCTCGCCGTGCACGACGTTCCCGTTGTCGTCGGTCATCCGCAGCCGGATGCCGAATCCGAAGGCTTTCACCAGCCAGTCGATGGCCGCCCCGACGTCGTCGTAGAAGATATGCGGCGTGGCGCGCGGCGTGTCGGGAGGGAGGTTAGCGGTCATGCGTGCGGATATAGCGGAGTCATTCCGGATTGTCCAGCGAGGATCTGCGGGTAGGGAAATAAGGTTGCAATGACTCTCCTATCCTGCGAGAGTATCCATATCTCGGACAACGGATCACCGGCGGTCACCACGATTTCCCGGGTCAGGGCAGCGTCTCGCGGTGCCGGCCATGGCAAAACATAAGGAGGCAGCTCATGCCCGACTGGTCGATCAAGATCACCCCCGTTTCCCCGTCGAATCCCACCGGCCCAGCGCAGTTCGACCCCGCCACCCAGCAGTGCCTCGGTTCGGACAACATCAGTTGGAACAACCAGACCGGCAGCACGCATCAGCCGTGGCCCCTCGGGGCGGACGGTAAGACACCGGCAGCGACCGGCTGGGGAGTCGACCCCGTTCCGGCCGGCGAGTCGTCGAACCCCGCGTACTCGGTGGACACCCCGACCGCGAACACGACCGTGAAGTACTGCTGCAAGATCCATCCGGACGTGCCATCCGAGGTCGGCACGCTCGACGTCCTCCTCGCACCGCCAACCTTCAGTTGAACGAACGACAACAGAGAGGGAGAGTCTCATGTCTTCAAAGAGTCTCGTACTCGCCACGGCCGCGGCCGTAGCGTTGCTCATCCACCCCGCTCACGCCCAGGCGCAGAGCTTCGTGAAGTGCCCGCCGTACGGCGATACGCTCCTTCGCGTCCCGGAGCTCACGCGCGATCCGGCAACGAAAACGCTCAAAGCCGTCATGCAGGTCAGCGATCAGCAGCGGATGGTCTGGTTTCCGCCGGCCACTTCCGCCGGTACCAACGGCACCATCTTCTGCGCCGCCCAGCACCTGCGCTACTTCGAGGGCTACAGCCTCACGAACCCGAACGAGAAATGGCCGGTTTCGAACGGGCTGGCCGAGCCGCTGCCGGGGCCGACGCTCCGGGCCCGCGTCGGCGACATCATCGAGATCAGCTTCTTCAATGAAGTGAACGTGACCAACTTCCCGAACAGCCTGTACTTCGACCGGGCCGACAGGGGTCAGGGCACGGGCTGCGATGAGACTGCCGGCATCTATCCGAGCAACGCATCGACCGGCGGCGCGATCAACGACACCTACCCGAACTGCTTCCACGGATCGAGCACCGCGAACATCCACTTCCACGGCACACACACCAATCCCGGTTCGACCGGCGACAACGTGCTGCTCGAGATCCGGCCCACACCGCGGAAGAACGGAGCTCCCGTCGTCACCGAGCAGACGTACAAAGACGCTTTCAAGACCTTCTTCGACCAGTGCGAAGCGGAGCTGCAGCACGTCCCCAGCGGCTGGCCGAAGCTCTGGGGTCAGCTCCCCGAGTTCTACCGGACCAGTCAGAAACAGTTGCTGACGGACTACGACACGACTGTGACCGAGCCGCACAAATTGTGGCCGCCCAACCAGGAGGCGATCGACGAAAACGAGTGGCCGGAGTTCTACATCGGCGCCTATCCGACCTGCTACCAGCTCCCCGAATACAAACAGAAGCCGACCTCGCCGGCCGGGCTCCAGATGGGGCAGTCGCCGGGGACGCAGTGGTACCACATGCACAAGCACGGCTCGACTACGCTGAACATCGCCAACTCGCTCATCGGCGCGTTCATCATCGAAGGGCCGTACGACGATCAGCTCAAGGACTTCTACAAGAGCACCCCCGATCACAAGAATTGGGGCCTGGCCGACCAGGTACTGGTCATCCAGCAGGTCGGCGTCACGCCGAACCTGGAGCGCGGCCCAAACCAGCAGAGCGCCGAGGAGCTCTCCATCAACGGCCGCAGGCAGCCGGTCGTGACCATGAAGCCCGGGCAGGTGCAGCTCTGGCGCATCGTGAACGGCGCGCACCGCAGCGGCGTCTTCTTCGTGGCGCCGAACCCGAGCCAGATTCAGTGGGCGCAGATCGCCCAGGACGGCGTCCAGCTCAACGTGGCGAACTATGCGGCGCCCGTCGCCGGCGGCGCGAGCAACGGGTTCCTGATGTCCGCCGGAAACCGTGTCGATCTTCTCGTCCGCATTCCTGCCGGGACCCCGGCAGGCAAGTACAACATCCAGGCGTTGGACGTGGTCAAGGCCACCGAGATGCCCGGGGGCACGGCGCAGAAAACACCGTTCACCCTGATCACGATCAATGTTTCGGCCGCCGGCAGCAGTGACCCCTCGCCAGCGATGCCATTCATTACCCCCGACAAGTTCCCGACGTTCCCGGAGTTCCTGGCTGACATCCCGCAGCCGAAGATCCACCGTGACCTGGTCTTCATGAGCACCGGCCACGCGGCCGGCGCCAACCACACCATCAACGGCGAGAAGTTCGGCGACACGGTGGACCAGTCGATGATCCTCAACACGATCGAGGAGTGGAAAATCATCAACGAAACGTCGGACGCCGCCTCGCCCGGGCCGATCATGCATCCCTTCCACATCCACATCAACCCGTTCCAGATCGTCGAAGTGTTCAACCCGTGGGATTCGACGTACGTCTTCACCAAGGCCAGCTACGTCCCCGGAAAGAACTGCTTCGTCGATCCGACGGACCCAACCACGTGGCACCCATGCGCCCTGACGGCCATCAAGCCGCCGTATGTCTGGTGGGACGTCTTCGGCATGCCCGGCGCGAGGGAAGATCCGACCGGCGCAACGACGAACGTCATCAAGGGATACTTCGTCTTCCGCAGCCGCTTCAGCGACTACACCGGCAAGTACGTCCTGCATTGCCATATCCTCGCGCACGAGGACCGCGGCATGATGGAGCTGGTCGAGGTGGTCCCGAACACGACGGTGCTCAAGCACCACTAGCCAGTCTCGCCACGCCATCCGCAGCCCGCGCCCACCAAAGGGCGCGGGCTGTTTTGTTTGCAATCCGCGAGGACCCGGCAACCTACAAATACAGCCAAACCCGCAGCAACGAGATCAACTGCTGCGCGTCGATCGGCTTGGTGATGTAGTCGCTGGCTCCGGCCTCCATGCATTTCTCGCGGTCGCCCTTCATCGCCTTCGCCGTGAGGGCGATCATCGGGAGGTTCCGGTATTCGTCCATGGCCCGGATTCGGCGCATGGCTTCGTAGCCGTCCATCTCCGGCATCATCACGTCCATCAGCACTACATCGATGTCGGGATTGCTGCGGAGCTGCTCGATGCCGTCGGCGCCGCTCTCGGCGTAGACCACATCCATCTTGTGCCGCTCCAGAAGGCTGGTCAGGGCGTAGATGTTGCGCATGTCATCGTCAACGATGAGCGCCTTCTTGCCGGCCAGGACGGGATCGGACTCGTGAAGTTGCTCGAGGATCTGCCGCTTCTGCTCAGGCAGGTTCGCTTCGACGCGATGGAGGAAGAGCGCCGTTTCATCGAGCAGCCGCTCCGGCGAGCGTGCATCCTTCACGATGATGGCCTCGGCCATCCGCTTGAGCTCCAACTCCTCCTTTTTCGTCAGCTCGCGGCCGGTGTAGACGACGATGGGGATGTCATCGACGCCCAGCTCGTTCCTCATTCGGTTGATGAACTCGAAGCCGTTCATGTCGGGCAAGCCGAGGTCGAGGACCATGCAGTCGAAGTGGCGCTCGCGCAGGATCTGCAGGGCCTCCCCTCCGCTCGCCGCCGAGGCGATATCGACGTCGCCATCGCCGCCGATCAGCTCAGCAATCGCCGAGCGCTGCTCGGGGTTGTCTTCGACGATCAGGAGCGACTTGTTCGGCCGCTCCACGAAACCTTTGATCTTCGCGAAGGCCTCGTCGAGCGCTTCCTTCGTCACAGGCTTCTGCACTTGCGCCAACGCGCCGAGTTTCAATCCGCGCGCGCTCTCCTCGTCGCCCGAGATGATATGTACCGGGATGTGGCGCGTCGTCTTGTCGTGCTTCAGGCGATCGAGCACCGTCCACCCTTCCATGTCCGGCAGAGCGATATCGAGCGTGATGGCGTCGGGACGATAGCGTCTGGCAAGCTGCAAACCGCTTTCGCCGCGCGTGGCCACGATGCCTTTGAATCCTTTGTCGTGCGCCATCTCCAGAAGGATGCCGGCAAAGGTGACGTCGTCTTCGACGATCAGCACGACGCGGTCGTCCTCGGTGATCACGCCGCGGTCGTCAGTCACCTGTTCTTCGACGATGAGCTGCGTTTCTCCAGAAGGACCTCCGTCGTCGCGGCGCGTGCGGCGCGTCTCGAGAGACGGCCGATCGCCGGCGTGGCGCAAGGAGACATCCGGCGTCAGAGCGGCCTCGATCGTCGAGCCGTTGCGCTCTTCCTCGCGTCGCCGCGTCGGAACGACGTAGCTCTGCGGCAGATAGAGGGTGAATGCAGAGCCGACGCCTTCATCGCTGGTCACGCGGATCTCGCCGCCCAGGAGCCGGGCGATCTCACGGCTGATCGATAGTCCCAGCCCTGTGCCGCCGAACCTGCGCGTGGTCGATGCATCGGCCTGCTGGAATGCCTCGAAGATGATCTGCTGCTTCTCGTCAGCGATGCCGATGCCGGTGTCGGACACGGTGAAAGCGATGACGGCCGGAGCCCTGTCGAGAGTCTCGTGTCCGGGACTCCAGCCCGCCGAGGCCGTCGCCGCTTTGAGCGTTACGCCCCCTTTCTCCGTGAACTTGAAGGCGTTGCCGAGCAGGTTCTTCAGCACCTGCTGCAGTCGCGTGGCATCGGTGTGAATCGCGCGCGGCAGGCTGGGATCGAGCTCGATGTTGAAGTCGAGTCGTTTGTCATCGGACATCTGCCGGAAGGTCTTGTCCATCGAGTCGGCCAGCTCGGTAAACGGCAGGTCGCCGAGCGAGATGGTCATCATTCCCGACTCGATCTTCGAAAGATCGAGGATGTCGTTGATGAGCGTGAGCAGGTCGACACCCGACGAGTGGATCGTCGACGCGAACTCGACCTGCTTGCCGGTCAGGTTGTTCTCCGGGTTATCCGCCAGCAGCCTGGCCAGGATCAGCAGCGAGTTCAACGGCGTGCGCAACTCGTGTGACATGTTCGCCAGGAACTCGCTCTTGTACTTCGACGTCAGTGCGAGCTGGCGGGCCTTTTCTTCGAGCTGACGCTTGGCATTCTCGACCTCGCGGTTCTTCCGCTCGACCTCTTCATTCTGCGTCTGCAGTAGCCGTGCTTTCTCTTCCAGCTCCTCGTTCGTCTGCTGCAGTTCTTCCTGCTGCGTCTTGAGAAGCTCCTCGGATGCCTGCAGCGACTTGGCTTGCTGTTCGAGGCGCTTGTTGGTCTCCGTCAGTTCTTCCTGCTGCGCCTGCAGCTCCTCGGCCAGCGACTGCGATTGAGCCAGCAGCTCTTCCGTCCGCATGTTCGCCTGGATCGTGTTCAGCACCACGCCGATCGATTCGGTGAGCTGATCCAGCAGCGAGATGTAGGTGTCGTTGAAGGGCATGAACGACGCCAGCTCCATCACCGCCAGCACCTGCCCCTCGAACACGATCGGCAGCACGACGATCTGCATCGGCTTCGCCTCGCCGAGGCCCGAGTTGATCGTGATGTAGTCATCGGGAGCGTGCTGAAGAAGGATGCGCTGCTTCTCGAATGCGGCCTGGCCGACGATTCCTTCGCCGACACGGAACTGCTTGTTGAGGTACTTGCGCTCCTTATACGCGTAGGTCGAGGCGAGCTTGAGGACCGGCTCGCCGCCGCCGTTTGCATCCATCACATAGAAAACGCCGTGCTTGGCTCCCACCACCGGCGCCAGTTCGGAGAGGATGAGCTGCGAGACGGTCGTCAGATTCTTCTGGCCCTGCATCATGCGGGTAAACTTGGCGAGGTTCGTCTTCAGCCAGTCCTGCTCGGTGTTCCGCGAGGTCGTCTCGCGGAGGTTGCGGATCATCTCGTTGAGATTGCCTTTGAGCGCCGCCAGCTCACCCTCGGCCTGAACCGTAATGTTCCGGCTCAGATCACCCTTGGCCACGGCCGTAGCCACATCGGCAATGGCCCGCACCTGGGTGGTGAGGTTCGCAGCGAGCTGGTTGACGTTGTCGGTCAGATCACGCCACGTTCCCGATGCGCCCGGAACGTTGGCCTGCCCGCCGAGTTTTCCTTCCACACCCACTTCGCGCGCCACGGTCGTAACCTGATCGGCGAATGTGGCCAGGGTGTCGATCATGTCGTTGATCGTGTCCGCCAGCTCGCCGATCTCCCCTCGCGACTCGACGTTGAGCTTCTGCTTCAGAACGCCGCGTGCCACGGCCGTGACGACCTTGGCGATGCCGCGCACCTGGTTGGTCAGATTCGACGCCATCATGTTGACGTTGTCGGTGAGGTCCTTCCACGTACCGCCGACACCCTTGACCTGCGCCTGCCCGCCCAGCTTTCCTTCCGTGCCGACCTCGCGCGCCACGCGGGTAACCTCCGCGGCGAACGAGTTGAGCTGATCGACCATCGTGTTGACGGTGTCTTTCAGCTCCAGCATCTCGCCCTTCACGTCGACCGTGATCTTCTTCGACAGGTCACCGTTCGCCACCGCCGTGGTCACCTGGGCGATGTTGCGCACCTGGTTGGTCAGGTTCGAGGCCATGTAGTTGACCGAGTCCGTGAGGTCCTTCCATGTGCCCGAGACGCCCTTGACCTGCGCCTGCCCGCCCAGCCGCCCATCCGTGCCCACTTCGCGCGCCACGCGCGTGACCTCGCCGGCGAACGTGTTGAGCTGATCGACCATCGTGTTGATCGTGTTCTTCAGCTCGAGGATCTCGCCACGGGCATCCGCGGTGATCTTCTTCGAGAGGTCTCCGTTCGCGACCGCCGTGGTGACGTCGGCAATGTTGCGCACCTGGCCGGTCAGATTGCCAGCCATGGAGTTGACCGAATCGGTCAGATCCTTCCAGGTTCCCGCGACTCCCTTGACCTGGGCCTGGCCTCCCAGCTTCCCTTCCGTTCCGACTTCCGTGGCTACGCGCGTGACCTCGGCGGCGAAGGAGTTGAGCTGATCGACCATCGAGTTGATCGTGTTCTTCAGCTCGAGCATCTCCCCCTTGACGTCGACGTTGATCTTCTTCGACAGATCGCCGTTCGCGACCGCCGTGGTCACCTGGGCGATGTTTCGCACCTGGTTGGTCAGGTTCGAGGCCATCGAGTTGACGTTGTCCGTGAGGTCCTTCCACGTACCGGCAACTCCGCGCACCTGGGCCTGGCCTCCCAGCTTCCCTTCTGTACCGACTTCGCCCGCCACGCGTGTGACCTCGGCCGCAAACGAGTTGAGCTGATCGACCATCGAGTTGATGGTGTTCTTCAGTTCGAGAATCTCTCCCTGCGCCTCGGCCGTGATCTTCTTCGACAGATCGCCCAGCGCGACCGCGGTGGTCACCTCGGCAATGTTGCGCACCTGCCCGGTCAAGTTGCCGGCCATGGAGTTGACTGAGTCAGTCAGGTCCTTCCATGTGCCAGCCACACCTTTCACCTCGGCCTGGCCGCCCAGCTTCCCTTCCGTGCCGACCTCGCGCGCGACGCGCGTGACCTCGGCCGCAAAGGAGCGGAGCTGATCAACCATCGTGTTGATCGTGACTTTCAGTTCGAGCAGCTCGCCGCGGACGTCGACCGTAATTTTCTTCGAGAGGTCGCCGAGCGCGACGGCAGTGGTAACCTCGGCGATGTTTCGCACCTGCCCGGTAAGGTTGCCGGCCATGGCGTTGACCGAGTCGGTCAGGTCTTTCCACGTGCCCGCAACTCCGGTCACCTCCGCCTGACCGCCGAGGCGACCTTCCGTACCGACCTCGCGGGCCACGCGCGTGACCTCGGCCGCGAAGCTGTTGAGCTGATCGACCATCGTGTTGATGGTGTTCTTCAGTTCAAGGATCTCGCCCTCCGCCTCCGCGGTGATTTTCTTCGAGAGATCGCCGAGGGCAACGGCGGTGGTCACCTCGGCGATGTTGCGGACCTGGCCTGTCAGGTTGCCGGCCATGGAGTTCACGGAATCGGTGAGGTCCTTCCAGGTGCCGGCGACCCCTTTGACGTCAGCCTGCCCGCCCAGTTTTCCCTCCGTGCCGACTTCGCGCGCCACTCGCGTGACCTCGGCTGCAAACGAGTTGAGCTGGTCGACCATCGTGTTGATGGTGTTCTTCAGCTCAAGCATCTCGCCGCGGACTTCGACCGTGATCTTCTTCGACAGATCACCGGTGGCAACGGCCGTCGTAACATCCGCGATGTTCCGCACCTGTCCCGTCAGGTTGGAAGCCATGGCGTTGACCGAGTCTGTCAGGTCCTTCCACGTCCCCGCCACGCCCGGTACTTCGGCCTGCCCGCCCAACCGCCCCTCGGTACCGACCTCGCGCGCCACGCGTGTGACTTCCGAGGCAAACGAACGGAGTTGATCGACCATCGTGTTGATGGTCTCTTTCAGCTCGAGGATCTCGCCGAGCGCTTCCGCGGTGATCTTCTTCGAAAGGTCGCCGTTCGCAACCGCGGTCGTGACCTCGGCGATGTTGCGAACCTGCGAGGTCAGGTTGGCAGCCATCGAGTTGACCGAGTCGGTCAGATCCTTCCATGTGCCGGAGACGCCTTTGACGTCGGCCTGTCCGCTGAGTTTTCCTTCGCTCCCCACCTCGCGTGCCACACGCGTGACTTCCGAGGCAAACGACCGCAACTGGTCGACCATCGTGTTGATCGTGTTCTTGAGCTCGAGGATCTCGCCGCGCGCCTCGGCGGTGATCTTCTTGGAGAGATCGCCGAGCGCAACCGCGGTGGTCACCTCGGCGATGTTGCGGACCTGACCGGTGAGGTTCGAAGCCATTGAGTTGACCGACTCCGTGAGGTCCTTCCACGTCCCGGCCACGCCCTTGACGTCGGCCTGTCCGCCGAGTTTTCCTTCCGTACCAACCTCGCGGGCCACACGTGTGACCTCCGAGGCGAACGAGGCGAGCTGCGCGACCATCGTGTTTACGGTCTTCGCCATGCGAAGGAACTCGCCTCTGAGAGGACGGCCGTCGAACTCGGTAGCCATCGTGCGCGACAGATCGCCTCGCGCCACGGCTCCGATGACGCGGGAGATCTCGTTCGTCGGTTGCACGAGATCGCTCACCAGCGAGTTCACTGAGTCGGCGATCACGGCCCACTGTCCGCCCCCCGCGGGGATCTGCGCGCGCTGGGTGAGCTTCCCTTCCTTGCCGACGACATTGGCGATACGCTCGACCTCGTTCGCCGAGCGCTCGCTCAGATCGAGGATCTCATTCAGCGTGTCGGCGATCTTCCCAGCGCCGCCAGTGAACTCCACCGGCATCCGCACCTTGAAGTCGCCCTTCTTCATGGCCGAGAGCGTCCGCAACAACAGCCGTTCGAAATCCCTCGGCGAAATCTCCGTCGCTTTTTCGATACCGATTCCCGTGCTCATGACGCGCTGGTCCTCCCGAAGCCGGCAGTTGTGCCGCCGGACGAAGTGCAGCTTTCAGACCATGGATGAGGGTGGCGTGGGGTGGAGCGGCTGCTGGGTTGCTGAGTTACAGGGTTACAGAGTTACAGGGTCGCCTCAACAACTCAGCAACCGCTACTCCGACCCCCGACTCCCGGCTCCCGACTCCCGCATCGGAAGCTTGAACCCGATGTACGTCCCCGAGCTGATGCCCATCAGTGCCAGCATCGTGGCGCTGAACTCGGGCATGGTCAGGTCCCACAGGACTGAGTAGAGGAAAACCGAGCCGAGGACGAATGTCCAGACCACGACCTGGACGCGGTCGAGAGCGACGATGCCGCGATCATCGGTGACGAGATCGCGCCACAAGCCGGCGCTGGCAACCGGCTGGCGGTTCGGCGTAACGGCGACCGCAGCCAGAGCCGTCGCGGCGCTGATCCCGACAAGGCCCAGCAGCGACGGCGCGATCGAGTCACGCTCCCCGGTAACCAGCCAAATGAAGACGTAGCCTGCGACGAGGAGGAAGGACCACCACGCCATCTGCACCCGCGCCAGACTATACGGCTGACGCACACCGTCGATTGCCGGCCCGTCGCGCAGCATGTCGCTGCGCCGCGCATATACGAGCACCGCGATGGCGACGACGAGAAGGAGTATCAGCCAAAGAGCGATCCATGGATCGATGTAGAGCTTTTTCAGCCGCAGCTCCATGTTCGCGCCATCAGCCCGAGGCAACGGCCGGTCACCACGAATGCCGACGCTGACATGCAACGTGCTGTACGGATCGAAGAGCGGCGCGTACAGAAACTGGCGCCAGATCTCCTTGTTCTTTTCATTCCGACCGAGCACGAAGGTCAGAGTACCGCTATCGAGATCTATCCCCGAGGGCTCGTTGCCGCTGTCGAGACCCTGGATGAAAAGCGTGATCGGCTGCTGCTGCGCCTCGGCATCGTGCAGGAGTGTATCGAGATGACAGACGGAGACCACGACCCAATCCTCGAGATACACCTGACGCGGGTCATCATTGACCCCCGCCGCTCCAGCCACCGCTGTCGCCGGCCCGCAAGGCGCAGGGTGAATTCGCTGCCGAGCCCTCCCAAGTTGATCCGCCTCCAGCCGATCGGAGAGGGTGGCAACGGTGCCGAGCGCGAGGAAGCAGGCGAGCAAGCGAAACCGCATGGGGCATATTGTAGGGCTCTGGTGGGCTGGGTAACCGAGTCTGGTGGGGCGACGCCTTCGACCTGCCCTTCACCCCAAATTCACAACCCCACCTACGATGGAGCCATGCGCCGCGTGCTCATCGTCGATGACGACCCCAAAGTCTGCGAGACGCTCGACCGTTATCTCTCGCATGCCGGCTACGCCACAGCCTCGGCGCAGGATGGCGCGAAGGCGCTGGAGATGGTGCAGACGTTCGCGCCCGATCTGGTCGTGCTCGATCTGATGCTGCCTCGCATCGGAGGGCTGGAGATCTGCCGGATGCTGCGCGAAAAATCGGCGATCCCGATCATCATGCTGACCGCGAAGACGACCGAGCACGACAAGCTGACGGGCCTCGCTCTGGGCGCGGACGACTACCTGACGAAGCCGTTCAGCCCGCGCGAGCTTGTGGCGCGCGTGGAGGCGGTGTTGCGGCGGGCCGGAACGACCGAGAAAACGCCGCGCATCATCGCCGGTGCGCTGATGATCGACCCGGAGCGATGCGAGGTGACGGTGGACGGCGATCCCATGGCTTTGACCGCAACCGAGCTGCGCCTGTTGCTGGCGATGGCCCGCTCACCCGGACGCGTCTTCCGCCGCGATGAATTGGCCCGCCTCGCTCTCGGCGATGACTTCGAAGGTCTCGAACGGACGATCGATGCGCACATCAAGAACCTGCGGCGCAAGGTGGGGGCGGAGATCATCGTCACCGTTTTCGGCATCGGCTACAAACTGGACGCCTGATGCCCTCTGCCACTTTGCGGAGCCGCCTCATCGCCATGGTCGCGGCGCTTGTCGCCGTGATGATTGGCAGCGTGGCCGTGATCTCCACGAGGGTCGCTCATTACGAGATCCGGAAGTTCGACGTCGAGGTCCGCGCGGGACGTCCGGGCGCGCCTGTCGCAATCGGCGATTACTACCGCGCGCACGGCTCATGGACCGGGGTCGGACCAGTCGTCGATCAGGCCGCTCGTGCGGCCGGATTGGACATCCTCCTCTTCGACGGGCAGCGACGGCTCGTGGCGACATCGAGTGCCGTGTGGCGCGACGCACACCTCGATCTGTCGCCCGACGGAACGCTGGCGATCGAACGTCTTACCGCCGCCGGTAATGCGCACCAATTGATTCGCGGTCCGCAGATGCTCGTGCGCGACAAAGCAGGCAACGTCGCTGGCTCGATTTTCATGCTGCCGCTGCAAAGCGACGCGCCCGAGCTGCCGGCAACGCGCTCACTCGACCGCTCGTTCTTCTGGACGTTCCTTGGGGCAACGCTGTTCGGTATTCTCATGGCAATCGCTATCGCGCGATGGATCAGCGTCCCGGTCGAGCGGCTGACCGCCGCGGCGCGGCGCATGGAATCGGGCGATCTCACCGTGCGTGTGGAGCCAGCAGGCGGCGCGGAGCTGGCTGAGCTGGCGCACGGCTTTAACGCCATGGCCGCCGCGCTCGACCGCAACGAAGAGCAGCGCAGGCGGATGGTGAGCGACGTCGCTCACGAGCTCCGCGCACCGCTGACCAACATCCGCTGCGAGCTGGAGTCGATGCAGGACGGCCTGACGACGCCGACCCAGGAACGGATCGCGTCGTTGCATGACGAGACGATGCAGCTCACCCGTCTCGTCGACGATCTGCAAGACCTCGCGCTGGCCGAGGCCGGCCGGCTCGAGATCAACGCGCAGCCGATGGCCGTGTCCGCGCTGGCACGACGGGCCGCCGCCGGCATGGAGACTCGGGCACGGGATCGCGGCGTGAACATTCAATGCGACGTCAGCGACGACCTCGTCGTCCTCGCCGACGCCCGCCGAGCCGTGCAGATTCTCACAAACCTGCTAGCGAATGCCGTCGCGCACATGGAAGCGCAGGGCGAGGTACGCATCACCTGGGAACGGAGCGGCGGCGACGCGGTCATCCGCGTCATCGACAGCGGCGTCGGCATTCCTGCCGATGAACTGCCGCGCATCTTCGAGCGCTTCTACCGCGTCGATGTCTCCCGCTCCCGCGCCACCGGAGGCGCCGGCCTCGGCCTTCCCATCGTCCGCCAGCTCGTGGCCGCCCACGGCGGGCGGGTGTGGGCGGAGAGTGAGGTGAGGAAGGGATCTGTGTTTTCGTTCACATTGCCGATATCGATCTAAAGAAGCACGAACAAGAGTGTCTGTGCCGTCTGTGCCACAAACGGCCGTGCACCTTCATCATTGCTTCACAACCCCCGGGTACTTTGACCACAGGAGGCCCCTCATGAAGATTCTCATTTCCACACTGGCGCTGCTGATGGCATCGACGCTCATCGCGGCGGAACCGATTGATAAAACAGTCGCTCAGATCACTGCCACGGTCGACAAAGCTGTCGCCGAGGATCGCTTTTCAGGAGTTGTTCTGCTGGCCAAGGACGGGACACCGCTGCTCTCGCGGGCCTGGGGCATGGCCGACCCAGCCAAAGGGATCGCCAACCGTCCGGATACGAAGTTCAACCTCGGATCGATCAACAAACTCTTCACGCACGTCGCCATCGGGCAGCTCGCCGCGGCCGGCAAGCTGTCGCTGAACCAGACCATCCGCAAGCTTCTGCCCGACTATCCGTCGCCGGTTGCCGACAAGATCACGATCGAGCAACTCCTCCAGCACAAGTCAGGACTCGGGGACTTCTTCGGTCCGAAGTTCATCACCATGCATGCAACGCTGCGAACGGTGGCCGACTACCTGCCGCTGTTTGCCGACAAGCCGCTCGAGTTCGAGCCCGGGACGTCGCAGCGCTACTCGAACGCCGGCTTCGTCGTCCTCGGGTTGATCATCGAAAAGGTCTCCGGGCAGACCTATTACGACTATGTCCGCGACCACATCACCAAGCCAGCCGGGATGACCGACACCGCCTCGTACGCCGTCGACGACGACGTCGCGAACCGCGCTGTCGGGCTGACTAAACGCGGTCCTGAGGGTCCGTTGCCGGCACGGCAGAGCAACACCGTCATGCAGCCGGCACGGGGCAGCTCGGCCGGCGGCGGCTACTCGACGGCCCCTGACCTGCTCCGCTTCTCGCAGGCTCTGCTCGCGAACAAATTGCTGCCGAAGCGGTGGACCGACTGGCTCTTCACCGGCAGTTTCGACGCGGCGACGCATCGCAACATCGGCGTCGCGGGCGGCTCGCCGGGCGTGAACGCCCTGCTCGAGATCGAACCGCCGTACACGCTCGTCGTGCTGTCGAACTACGACCCGCCGTCCGCCGAGGAGATCGGGCGCGAGGCGCGGAAAACGCTCGGAATCGGCGGAATGGAGCGCAAGCGGCGGGGCCCAGAGACACCGGGAGAGGTTCTGATCGGCGGACACGTGCGGATTCCGATGGATCTGACAAACCACATCCCGGTGATCGAGGCGAAGGTCAATGGCAAAGGACCATTCCGTTTCGCCGTCGACAGCGGCTTTGGCGGGATGATGCAGGTGACTCCCGCGCTCGCGCAGAAGCTGGCGCTGCCGGTCATCGGAGAGGCGATCGGCGGCGACCCGAGCGGCAAGAATCAGGCGACCGTGCGCATCCTCCATGCGGAGTCGGTTGACATCGGCGAGGCACACTTCGGCCAGGTCGAAGTCGGGGAGGAGAGCGGACGGCATCTCGACGGCGCCGACGGCATCATCGGACTGCAGCTCTTTAGCTCGCTCATCGTCACATTCGATTACCCAAACAGCCGCTTCGAAGTCGACGGCGGCGGGCTTCCGGCCGCCGACGGGGCAAAGATCCTCACCTACAGCGCGGAGCGTGGCATCCCCACGATTGAGGTCGACGTCGCAGGCGTGAAGGTGAAGACCGATATCGATAGCGGCAGCCCGGCGCTGCTTTCCGTTCCGCTGTCACTCGCCAAATCGCTGCCTCTCGCCGAGGAGCCGCGCGTTTTCGGACATGGACGGACGGTCGGCAACGATTTCGATATCTATGGCGCACCACTGAAAGGCGAGGCGCATGTCGGCGCGATCACCTTGACGAATCCGCAGCTCGACTTCGTCGAGATCTTCCCCGTCGGCAACCTCGGATTCCGCTTCCTGAAGGATCTCGTCGTGACATTCGATCCGGCGAATCATCGGGTGCGGTTTGTGAGATAGAGGGAGTGGGGTGTGGGGTGTGGGGAAGCACAGACTCTTGTCTGTGCTCCCCACTCCCGAGAGCTCCGAACACAGCGGCCCTTGCTGGGCTACCGCGCCGCGCTCGCCACCGTGCCGGCCACCTGCCTCAGGAACGCCGAGGTCGAGAGCCAGCTCTTGTCAGGGTAGTAGGCGAAGATCGGGCTACCTCCGCGAATGGTGTCGATGATCTTTTGGGAGACCTCTGCCGACACCGCCGGGCAGCCCCAGCTCCGGCCGAGGCGGCCAAGCGCTTTGACAGCCGCTTCGCTGACATACGACGCACCGTGCATGACGATGGCGCGATCCCACGCCATGTCGTTGACCCCTTCCTCGAGACCGCGAAGCCGGAGCGAGTAGCCGTTGCCGCCGGTGTAGGTATCGGCGGTGACGAAGAGGCCGAGGCTCGTAGCCAGGCTGCCGGGGCTGTTCGAAAAGACGTTGGCCAGGTTGCCGCCGCTCCCCTTCCCGTGCGCAACGAGCTCGCGGAAAAGGAGCTTGTGCGCGGTCAGATCAAAAATGAAGAGACGCGGCTGTGAAGACGGCAACGAGTAGTCGATAACGGTCAACAGGTTACGGCGCGGGACGAGTCCCTGATCTCCGGCGCGGTTGGCCGCCGCGAGGGCAAGCTTCAGAACGTCCGGGCGCAAGCCGGGCGCCTGCGTGACGAGCGAGGCGACGAGGGCGTCGGACGCGCTCGCCGCCCGCATCGGAGCAGCGAACACAAGGGCAACGGTGATCGAGAGGAGCAGTCGCTTCATAGATGGTTTCCGATCTTGGTTTGGACGACGTGATGATAACAAATAACCACGCGATCTATTGCATCCGCCGGTCGCACGACCAGTGGTCTAATCCCCCCATGTACGAAAACCGCAAGCGGCGCATGCTCACCCCCGCTCAGTTCGCGAGGCGGGTGCTCGGCCACATCGGCTTCGCCCTCGGCGTGATTGCAGCCGCCTTGTTCGTGGGGATGGCTGGCTATCACTATCTTGCCAAGCTGAACTGGATCGATTCCCTGCTGAACGCATCGATGATCCTTGGCGGGATGGGTCCGGTCGACCCGCTGAAAACCGACGGAGCGAAGGTCTTCGCGTCGTTCTACGCCCTCTTCTCCGGCCTCGTCTTCATCGGAATTCTCGGCTTGCTGCTGGCGCCATTCATCCATCGGCTCATGCACAAAGTCCACATGGATGAGGAGTAGGTCTACTCCAATGGCGCTCACGGCGACGATGTACCGATTCACCATTCAGCTCTCCGACGTCGATCGCGGCGTCTACGAAACGCTCGATCTGCACGTTGCCCGGCAACCCTCGGAGACGGCCGAGTACATGCTGACGCGCGTATTGGCCTGGTGCCTCGAATATACCGACGGAATTGCACTGACCGAGGGGGTCGCGTCAGGGGATGAGCCAGCGGTGCTGGTGCGCGACCTGACCGGACGCATCACTGCCTGGATCGAAGTCGGCGCGCCCGATGCCGCCCGCCTTCACCGCGGCAGCAAACTGGCCGGCCGCGTGGCCGTCTACACCCATCGCGATCCCGGAATGGTGCTCGATCAGCTCGCCGGAAAGAAGATCCACGGCGCTGCCGGGATCCCGATCTACACCTTCGGCCGCGGCTTCATCGAACGCGTCGCGGCGGTCATCCCGCGCCGGGCATCTCTTTCCTTGACAATCACCGAGCGTCAGCTCTATCTCGACGTCGATGACCAGTCGTTCTCGACCACGGTCGAGGAGAGGATGGTGGGATGAGCTATTGCGAGATCGCCCGCGGGCATCCGTTCCATGGTCCGTATCACGACAATGAGTACGGCTTTCCGATCATGAACGACGACCGGCTGTTCGAGCGCCTCGTGCTGGAGATCAATCAGGCCGGGCTGTCCTGGATGACCATCCTCAAGAAGCAGGAGGCCTTCCGGGCGGCGTTCCGCGGCTTCGAGATCGACCGCGTGGCCCGGTTCACAACCAGGCAGCGGGAGCGTTTGCTGCACGATGAGGGCATCATCCGCAACCGGCTGAAGATCGATGCCGCAATCGAGAACGCCCGCCGCATCATCAAACTGCGCAAGTCGCATGGTGGGTTCGCTGCCTGGCTCGACGCGCACCATCCGCGGAGCAAGGACGATTGGGTGAAGCTCTTTCGTCAAACCTTCCTCTTCACCGGCGGCGAGATCACCAGCTCGTTCCTGCTCAGCATCGGCTACCTTCCCGGCGCGCACGACGAGTCGTGCCCCGTCTTCGCCGAGATCGCCCGGCTCGGGCCACCATGGATGATCCGCAGATGACGCAGATGAGCGCAGAACGTGAACCCGCGTCGCACTCGATCTTCGCCCATCCGGGTAAGCTGCGGATCGGATATGCCTGAGTCATCGTGCTCCCGCCTCATGCGATGGAAGTTCAACCTCTTCCCCGCCTATCGCGGCACGGGCGCACGCGTCACCTACATCGCCGCCGACTTCCGGGAGGTGCGCATTCGCCTCCCGCTCTCGTGGCGCACCCGCAACGTCGTCGGCACGATCTTCGGCGGCAGCCTGTACGGCGCCGTCGACCCCATCTTCATGATCATGCTGATCCGACTCCTCGGCGCCGACTACGTCGTCTGGGACAAGGTCGCCACAATCCGCTTCCGCAGGCCAGGCCGGACAACGCTCCACTCGACCTTCACCATCGACGAGGTGGAGCTCGACGCCATCCGCGCCGCGACCGCCGGGGGGCGAGTCGGTCGACAGGACGTATCGCGTCGAGCTGGTGGACGACGCGGGCGTTGTTCACGCGGCCGTGGAGAAGGTGATCTACGTGAAGCGGCGGTGAATCGAAAGCCCGTCGCTCGGAGGCATGGCCTCTTCGGGCCGAACGTCCACGGCCTGGCCATCCGCTCGATGAAATGCCGATGAATCTGTCATTGATATCGAAAAGTGCGTCATCAATAACCAAAAGCGAGACCGTTCGACACGACGTCGACCGATGAGTCAGGCTTACGGTTACTTTCGATCGCGCGGATGCACGGTTCACCGCGCTCTTCGAGGTCCATCCTAACGGCCTACTTCATCGGCTCAATCTCGATCCCCTTGTAGTAGTGGGTGAGTATCTGCTGGGCCGTCCAGCCGCGGGTGGCCATGCCGTAGGCGCCGACCTGACAGAAACCGACGCCGTGGCCAAAGCCTTTACCGTAGAACGTGTATCGGTCCATGCCGTCAGTGTCCTGCGTCTTCTCATAGACGAAGAGATTGTCGGGCAGGTTGAGCGACCAGCGCACCGGCAGACCGCGCAGGACGAAGGTGCGGCCGTTCTCGGCCGTGACTTCCAGCTCGGCGATCCGTTGCGATGCGTCGATCGTAAGCGGACGGATGCCCTGAAGCTGCCGGATCGGATTGCGCTTGTTGATCGAAACGACCAGATCATCCGCCCGGAAGCTGCGCGTCCAGCTCGCGAAACTCGAGCTGCGATCGAACGATGCGCCGTCGAGATAGGCATTGATCACCAGCGCCACAGGGGTCTTGCCGGCGTCGGATGTGATGGTGGCTCGATCGCCGATCGTCACAGGCGCGCTGCGGTACTCCTGATAGCGGTCCCCGATCTTGCGAAAGACCCGGACATTTGCCGGCAGAGTGAAGCGCGTGAGCTTGCCGTCGATTTTCAGGGTCACACCGGATCCGGCCAGCGTCACAATCCTTCCGGTGGCATCGCTGCTCACCCCGTGTTTGCGCAGCCACGAGTAGAGGAGTCCGTACAACTCATCGCGGGGCATGGCCGCATTCATATCGAGGCGATCGATTCCCTCGGCCGGCAGGAATCCGAACTTGATGAGGAACGCGGCGGCGCGGTACGGCGTCGTTTCCTTCGCCGCCGTCCGCGGGAAGTAGTACGTGCGATCCTCCGGCATCGTCACCACCGCCGAGTAACGATCGAGATCCAACGTCGCGGCGAGATACGCCAGAACGTCACCTCGGCGCGAGGAAGCCGGGGCCACGGTGCTGCGCGGATCGAAGCGCAGCTTCTGCATCGCCGCGGTCACCGCCTGCTGCACCTCGCGCGCGCTCCATGACGTTCCGGCATCCGGCAACCCGGCGACGGCCGCGAAGAGGCGGGCATTGACCTGTTGCTCGGTGAGGATGCCGCTGTCCTCGTGGCCGATGATCGTCAGCACCTGGTCCTCGACACAACGGACGCGCTTCAGGTATGGCTCGCTGCGGCCGGGAAACATCGTGCCGACATCCGATGTCTCGCCGCCGCACGCAGCGGTGTAGAGCGCATCGATCGGCTGGCCGTTGTATGTGGCCACGAGTCCGGCTGTCTCGCGCACGGCACGATCGGTCAGCGCATCCTCGCCGGATGCGCCGTTGTACGCCTGGCAAGCCGGGCCGGCGCAGATGTCGTAGCCCTCGTACTTGTACTGCCCGAGGTTGCGGACCGCGTAGGTGCGGGCGGCGATGGCCTGCGCCTTCAGCGCCTCGATCTCATCGTAAATCCTAGGGCCCATCTCCGCGGGAACCACGCCGCGGAGATAGTCCTCGACATTCAGTTCGTTGATGACGTTGTACGTGCCTCGGCTGTTGATGAAAACACGGGCCGCGGTCCGGTACGGCTTGTCGGCGATCGTCAGCGTCTCGGCGCTGACCGGCATGATGAGCACCGATTCGCCGTGGATCGTGGAGTGCTCCCCCTCGTCGTCGACCAGCTCGTGTCTCTTGTTGAACGGCTGATCGCTCGGCCGTTTGACGATGGGCAGGTTCGTGCCGTAGCCACCCTCGGTGAGCTGATCGCGCAACGGCTGGGCATCGTTCGACGTCGGAAAATCACCGGCGATGACGCGATAGGCCGTTCCGGCCGTGTCGTACACGGAGTTGACACGCTGCCGCGTTTCGGCGCGCAGCTTTTCGGCGAGGGCATTGGCGCTGGCGATGTCGACGATCGTGCTGACCTGTACCGCGTAATGTGCCGGCGCGTCGCTGACAGGCGCGGTCAAGGTGAAGCCGCGACGGATCGTAGCCGAGCTCGTGTCGCTGACGATGTAGTAGCCGCCGGGCAGGCGCGGAAACGTGACGGTCGCCTGGTCGCTGACGATCCCCACGCGGATACGCGGTGCAGCAATCGTCTTCGCCACCGAGGCTACCGGCGTCATCGCATTCGCCGAGGGCGTGGGCGGAGGGGCCGGGGCGGGGGCTGGAGCGACGGCGGCGGGTGGGAGGGCGGGGATGACGGCGGTAGGCGGAGGCGGCACAGAGGCGCAGGCAGCGAAGACGAAGAGCGAAAGGGTGACGACGGTGCG